>DASZAI010000084.1:0-129426 GCA_035945295.1 Terriglobia bacterium
GCGGAGTTCACCTACCGGCTGAACCGGCGGTGGCAAGAAGGGAGTTTATTTGAGCGGCTGGCGCATGCGTGTCTGAGAACCACCACGATTACTTACAAGGAGTTAGTCGCCAGACCGGAGCTAGCTTGACAATCACAAACGCAGGAACGGACCGAAGAAGTTGTTTAGAATCAGTGAAAGCAAGAATCCGAACACGCAGAAGTCAGGAGTCAGAAGCAGGTTACTGAAAAATCTCGAGGGTAGTGAGGAATCTCGCTCCGAAAGGAAAAGCACTGGCGAGATTCCTCGTCGCCTCCGGCACCTCGGATGGCAGCCCGGACCGTTTTTCAGCAACCTGCCAGCTTCTAACTTCACCGTTTCTAGGGAACGAACCGAAGAAGTGCTTTAGAATCAGTAAATCCGTGCGTGAACCTTGAGGGCAGAAAGGGCAGCGACTTGAAACTCGACCTGTTGGGTGATCGGCAAAGAACGCACTACTGCGGGGAATTGCGCAAGGAACACGCCGGGCAGACAGTCTTCCTGGCCGGATGGGTGGACCGCCGGCGCGACCTCGGCAACCTGATCTTTCTCGACCTGCGCGACCATACCGGCGTCACCCAGGTGGTGCTGAATCCCGCGCTCAGCGCCCAGGCGCACGCCAAGGCCGAGGAGGTGCGCTCGGAGTATGTGGTCGGGGTCGAGGGCGAAGTCGAGGCGAGGCCGCCCGAAACCGTCAACGCGCAGCTTGCGACCGGCGACGTGGAGGTCAAGGCTAGGACGTTACTGCTACTTAACGAGGCTAGGACGCCCCCTTTCCCGCTCGATGACACCCGCACCGCCGAGGAGACGCGCCTGCGCTACCGTTACCTGGACCTGCGGCGTCCGCGCCTTCAGCATCACCTCCGGCTGCGCCACGAAGCGGCGCAGGTTGTCCGGCAGCATATGAGCGCGCACGGCTTCGTCGAGGTCGAGACGCCCTTCATGACCCGTTCGACGCCCGAGGGTGCGCGCGACTACCTCGTGCCGAGCCGCGTCCAGCCCGGGCGCTTTTACGCCCTGCCGCAGTCGCCCCAGCTCTTCAAGCAGATCCTGATGATCGGCGGGCTCGACCGCTACTTCCAGATCGTGCGCTGCTTCCGCGACGAGGACTTCCGCGCCGACCGACAGGCGGAGTTCACCCAGATCGACATGGAGATGGCCTTTCCGCAGCAGCGCGTGCTGTTTGACATCATTGAGCGCCTGATGGAAGAGCTCTTCGCGGTGATTGGCTTCAGGGTCAAGCGACCGTTCCCGCTGCTGCCCTACGACGAGGCGATGGAGAAGTACGGGTCGGACAAGCCGCATCTGGGCTTTGAGCTCGCGTGGCGGCGCGTCGAGGCGCCCGCCAGCCTGAAAGAGAAGGTCCATGTGGCACACCTCAAGGCCCTGCGCGTACCGGGCTGGGCCAGCGCGTCGCGCAGCCAGCTCGATAAGCTTCAGGACGCCGCGAAAGCCGCAGGCGCCGACTGGTTCTCATACCTCAAGCTCGCCGACGCCGGCGTCCAGTCGCCGCTCTCGAAGGTGGTGGGAGACGCGCCGGTGCAGGAGCTCGCGAATTCTGCCGGCGCCGCCGCGGGCGACCTCGTGGTGCTGCTGGGACGGAAATCCGAGAGTGTGCTGCACGGCGTGCCGCTGCTTTACGACATGCGGCACCTCGACGAAGCCTCGGGCGAAGTGCGTCTCGACATCGCGCGTAAACTCGAACTCATCAAGCCGGCCACTTGGAGCTTCGCCTGGATCACCGAATTCCCCATGTTCGATTACGACGCCAAGACGAAGCGCTTCGGCGCCATGCACCATCCCTTCACGTCGCCGCGCGAAGAGGACTTCGAGACGCTCGAGTCCGATCCTGCCCTGGTGAAGGCGCGCGCCTATGACCTGGTGCTGAACGGCTCGGAGATCGGCGGCGGCTCCATCCGTACCCACCGGCGCGACATCCAACAGCGGGTGTTTGGCATCCTGGGTCTGACGCCCGAAAAGGCGCGCGAGCGCTTCGGGTTTTTCCTCGACGCGCTCGAATACGGCACGCCGCCCCACGGCGGCATCGCGCTCGGCTGGGACCGCATTGTCGCGCTGATGTGCGGCGAGTCGAACATCCGCGAGGTCATTGCCTTCCCCAAGACGGCGAGCGCCGTCGATTTGATGTGCGACGCGCCCGCCACGGTGGAGGAAGAGCAGCTCAAGGAACTGGGAATTGAGATCAAGAGGACTGAGTGATCCCAGGGGTCGGAGCTTAGCTCCTAAGCACTGGCAAGTGGCACCATGTCTGTTATCCACATCCTCCCCGAAGCCGTCGCCAACAAAATCGCGGCAGGCGAAGTGGTCGAGCGGCCCGCCTCGGTGGTCAAGGAGCTGGTCGAGAACTCGCTCGATGCGGGCGCCAGGCGCGTGGACGTGGCGGTCGAATCGGGGGGTAAGCGCCTCATCCGGGTCGTCGACGACGGCTGTGGCATGAGCCACGATGACGCGCTGCTCGCCTTCGAGCGTCATGCCACCAGCAAGATCCGCTCGGCCGAGGATCTGTTCGAGATTTCGACGCTGGGGTTTCGCGGTGAAGCGCTGCCCTCGATTGCGGCGGTCTCGCGCCTGGCGCTTGAGACGCGCCACGCCTCGGAAGCGGCGGGCACCCGCATCGAGATCGCCGGAGGACGGCTGCGTGACGTGAAGGAAGTGGCTTGGCCGGGCGGCACGAGCATCGAAGTTCGCGACCTTTTCTTCAACACGCCAGCGCGCCGCAAATTCCTGAAGTCGGAGTCGACCGAGCTTGGTCACCTCGCGACGCTCGCGACACACTATGCGCTGGCGCATCCCGAGAGGAGCTTTCGACTCACCTCGCTGACCAACGAAATCCTCAACGTGGCTCCGGTCTCAACCAGCCGCGAGCGCGTCTACCAAGTGATGGGCAATCAGTTGCTCGAACAGCTCGTGGAAATCGCGCCGCGCGAGCGCGAGATTCTGATGTCTGCAGCGCCTGTCTATGGTTCGGAGGCGGAATCGGGCGAGAGCGCTGAGCCTGAAACGCTCCTGCGGGTTCGCGTCTCGGGATTCGTCTCGCGTCCCGAAGTCGAGAAGCTCAACCGCAACAGCATCTATTTCTTCGTGAATCGCCGGCTGGTGCGCGACCGGCTGATCCTGCACGCCATCACCGAGGCGTATCGCAACATCCTGCCCGCCGGCGTTTTTCCCGTGGCGCTGATCTTTCTCGAGCTGCCGGCTGCCGAGGTCGACGTCAACGTGCATCCCTCGAAGATTGAGGTGCGCTTCCGCCATACTTCCTTCATCCACGACTTCGTGCGTGACTCGATCCGGCAGGCGCTCGTGGAGACGCGTCCGGTCGCAACGTTTCCGCTCTCCCGCCGCGATCGCCTGGCGCGCGCCGAAGAGGACGCCGAGCTCGCAGAGAGGCTAGCAGGAGAGGCTACTAAAGTGGCACGTCCTCCGGGTGGGACGCCGCCCGTGCGCCCATCCTCGCTGGGAGGCGCCGCAGCGGCGGAGTTCAAGCTGTCCCCACTCGAACCTCCACCTCGGACTGGACGGCTCGCCCTCGGTGAAGCGGAAACGGCGCCGCCGCCGCTTCCCGTTTGGCCGACCTCCGTCGCAGCTAGCGTGCTGACTCCGCCCGTGGCGGACACTGTGGCATCGGCCACCTCGGACGATGCGTTCCGCGGTGCTGTCCGCCTCGACGAGTTCCCCGTCGATCTGCGTCCGCTCGGACAGGTGGAGGAAAGTTTCATCGTGGCCACCAACGCGGAAGGGTTGTGGATTATCGACCAGCACGTGGCGCACGAGCGCGTCCTCTTTGAGCGCCACCTGCGCCTGCGCCACGAAAAGAAAGTCGAAGGCCAGCGGCTGTTGCTGCCCATCATCGTTGAGCTCAAGCTCGAGCAGCAGGCCACTTTCCAGGACATTGCCGAGGAACTCGCCGCGAACGGCTTCGAGGTGGAGCCCTTCGGCCAGCGCACCGTCGCGATCAAGACGGCGCCCGCCGACATCCGCTCCGACGACGCCCAGCGGTTGCTGCTCGAGATCCTGGACGGCGTCGGGCCCGAGGCGCGGGCCGTCTCGCTCGATGAGTTGCGCTCGAAAATCGCCGCCTCCGTCGCGTGCCACGCCGCCATCAAGATCAACATGGCGCTCGAGCCGCGCAAGATGGAATGGCTCCTCCGCGAGCTCAGCCGCACCGAGTGCCCCATGACCTGCCCGCACGGCCGTCCCATCGTCCTGCGCTACTCGATGCGCGACATCCAGAAAGCCTTCAAGCGCCTTTAGTGTCCCTTGTCTTCAGAGCGAGATTCCTCGCTTCGCTCGGAATGACACGATTCGACACTAGCCGATCTTCCAGGCGCAACCTGGCCGTTTGGCGGATGCGCGCGCCTTCCGTCCTCGATTATGTTGCGAGAGGCGGGACGAGCACGATGTCCCGCACATCCAAGAGAGGGAATGGAAATGGCAACCAAAGCATTGGAGAAATCCAACACCTGGCTGGCGCTCTCGAACGACCTTGCCGCCGCCGTCGAGCGCACCGGCCCCGTGGTTGTGGCCGTCCACGCGCGTCCGCGCACTCCGTCGAGCGGAGTCTCGTGGCAGCAAGGCGTGGTGGTGACGGCAAACCACACCGTGAAGCGCGACGAGGAGATCACGTTGACCACCGCGGACGGCCGCAACCTGCCCGCGAAACTCGCGGGCCGCGATCCGGGCACCGACCTCGCCGTCCTGCGGCACGAAGCTGCGGATCTCGCCGTCGCCGACACGGGTGACGCCGCCGCGCTCAAGGTCGGCCACTTGGTGCTCGCGGTCGGGCGCCGGGAAGGGAACGGCGAGGAGGGCTTTCCGGCCGGGCTCGGCATGGTGAGTTTGGCGGGCGGGCCGTGGCGCACCTGGCGCGGCGGGGAGATCGACCGGTTCCTGCGGCTCGACCTCGCAATCTTCCTCGGCTTCTCGGGCGGACCGCTGGCGAATGCGGAGGGCCGCATTCTCGGCCTAAACACAACGGGTCTCGCGCGGGGACAGGGACTCTCAATTCCTGCTTCGACGGTGAATCGCGTCGCCGCCCAGTTGCTCGAGAAGGGCCGCGTTTCGCGCGGATACCTGGGCCTCGGCATGATGCCGCTTCACCTGCCCGATCGACTGGTGAGCCAGCTTCACCTGCCGGCGGCGAGCGGCATGATGGTTTTGAGCGTCGAGCCGGACGGCCCCGCGGGTGCGGCAGGCGCGCTCATTGGCGACATCCTGGTCGCGCTCGACGGCAAGCCGGTGAGCGATCTTGACGACATCCAGGCGGCGCTGGGCGGCGAGCGGGTCGGCCAGGCAGTTCGCGCGCAGGTGGTGCGTGGCGGTGCGGCCCTGGAACTCGCGATCACGGTCGGTGAGCGGCCGACGCCAGGACGGTAAGTTGACGGGGAAGTCGACCAGCAGGTCTCAGAGATGCGCGAAGCTGATGCCCATCGGACACAGGTCCTCGTTGCGGCGGACTCGGCGCTGGCGCGCGCGGGTCTCGAGGCCGTCGTCAGGGAGGCGGGTGCGATACTGCGGCTCGCAGGCCCTGCGGCGGTTCTCAGTACCGTCGCTCGCGAGGCCGCCGAGCGCGAGCCCGGCGTCGTGTTGCTGGCGCTCGACGACGACCGGCAGTTGTCCGTCATCTCGACGCTCATCGGCCGCGACGCGTCGGCGGCGCTAGGCCGAAGCGGCGAGGCCGCGTCGGGAGCGCCCGCGATAGTGGTCCTGGCTGACGACGCCCTGGCGCGCGAAGCCTTCGACCGGGGAGCGCGTTCGGTGCTGCCACGCGAGAGCGCGCCCGAGGAGATCGTGGCGGCGGTGTTCGCAGCGGCCGCCGGGCTGGTCGCATTGCGCCCGGAGACCGCCGAACTGGTCATCGAGAATGGATCGCAACGGCCCGCCTTCCACGCTGCGCATCCAGGCTCGGCCGACGGCTTTGGGGACGAAGCCCTCACACCGCGCGAGCTCGAGGTCCTCAACCTTGTCGCCGAGGGAGCAGGCAACAAGGAGATCGCGGCGCGTCTGCGCATTTCCGAGCACACCGTCAAGTTCCACGTGGCTTCGATCCTCAGCAAGCTGGGCGCCGCCAGCCGCACCGAAGCCGTGGCGCTCGGAGTACGTCGCGGCCTGATCCTGTTGTAATTCGAAACCGACAACCATTCCGCTTCTCTGTGAAACGCCTCTATAATGGCGGCCATGGCGAAGCTGTTCACGATCGCGATTGACGGCCCAGCGGGTGTGGGGAAGAGCACCGTCGCTAAGGCTGTCGCACGCCGGCTGGGTTTCGCCTACGTGGACAGCGGCGCGACCTATCGCGCGGCGGCGCTCAAGGTGCTCGAAAGCGGCGTCTCGCCCGACGACCCGGAGCGCGTCGTCGAGATCGTCGCGGCGGCGGACATCCGGCTCGAAATCCGCGGGGGGGAGTGCCGCGTACTGCTCGACGGCGAGGACGTCGAGAGCTGGATTCGCACGCCAGAGGTGACGCTCGCCGCGTCCAAGGTTTCCCGCCTTCCCCAAGTGCGGCAGAAGCTCGTGACGCTCCAGCGAAGTGTCGCCACGGACCGCGATGTCGTGATGGAAGGCCGCGACATCGGAACCGTCGTCCTGCCGGGGGCGCCCCTCAAGATTTTTCTCAAAGCTCGAGCGGAAGAGCGCGCGCGGCGACGGCTCGGACAGGAGCAGGGGGAGGGAATTAACCGCACGCTCGCCGAGACCGCGAAAGCGATCGCGCGCCGCGACCGGCTCGACACCGAACGCAGCATCTCGCCCCTTGTCCCGGCGGCAGACGCCGTCGAGATCGACTCGACCGCGCTCACCGCGGACCGGGTGGTCGAGCGCATCATCGACTTGGCGAAAGAGAGGAAGCTGATCGAAACGGGGTGAAGGCTAAGGGTTAAAGGCTAATCGGGCTTTCCACTTCGCCCTTAACCTTTGCCCTTTATCCTCACCCTTTTCTTATCGCGCTCCGTTGCTCATCGAGGCGAGGAACTGCGAGTTGGTGGGGGTCTTCGAGAGCTTGTCGATAATGAGCTCCATACTCTCGACCGGCGACAGCGGCGAGAGCACCTTGCGCAGCACCCAGATGCGGTTCAGTTCGTCCTTGGTAACCAGCAACTCTTCCTTGCGGGTGGCGGAGCGGTTGATGTCGATGGCCGGGAAGACGCGCTTGTCGACCAGCTTGCGGTCCAAGTTGATTTCCATGTTGCCGGTGCCCTTGAACTCTTCGAAGATCACGTCGTCCATGCGGCTGCCGGTGTCGATGAGCGCGGTGGCGATGATGGTGAGGCTGCCACCCTCTTCGATGTTGCGCGCCGCGCCGAAGAAGCGCTTGGGCCGCTGAAGAGCGTTCGAGTCGACGCCGCCCGAGAGCACCTTGCCCGAGGGCGGTACGACGGTGTTGTAGGCGCGCGCCAGACGGGTGATCGAGTCGAGCAGGATCACCACGTCGCGCTTCTGCTCGACCAGGCGCTTGGCCTTTTCGATGACCATCTCGGCGACTTGCACGTGGCGGGCCGCCGGCTCGTCAAACGTCGAGCTGATGACCTCGCCCTTGACGGTGCGCTGCATGTCGGTGACTTCTTCCGGGCGCTCGTCGATGAGCAGGACGATCAGAGTTATCTCGGGATGGTTGGTCGAGACCGAGTTGGCGATGGTCTGGAGCAGCATCGTCTTGCCGGTGCGCGGCGGAGCCACGATCAATCCGCGCTGGCCCTTGCCGATGGGTGTCAGCAGGTCGAGCACCCGCGCCGAAATGTTGTCCTTGGCGGTCTCGAGCCGGATCCGCTCCTGCGGATAAAGGGGCGTGAGGTTGTCGAAGAAGATCTTGTTACGCGACTCATCGGGAGGCTCGAAATTGATCGCCTCGACCTTGATGAGGGCGAAGTAGCGCTCGCCTTCCTTGGGCGGGCGGATCTGCCCGGAAATCGTATCGCCGGTACGCAAGTCGAACTTGCGGATCTGGGACGGTGAGACGTAGATATCGTCCGGCCCCGGCAGGTAGTTGTAGTCGGGGGCGCGCAGGAACCCGAACCCGTCGGGCAGGCATTCGAGCACGCCCTCGGAGAAGATAAGTCCGCTCTTTTCGGTCTGCGCCTGGAGGATCTTGAAGATCAACTCCTGCTTGCGCATGCCGCTCGCGCCCACCACCCCCAGATCCTTGGCGATCTGCACGAGCGGGGCGATGTTCATGTCTTTCAACTTGGCAATGTCGAGAATCTCGCCTTCCTTAAGCTCGACGAGCATCTTCTCTTCTTGTACTTCTTCCTGTTTCTTTGCAGGCATATTGGCATCTCTCTTCAAACGTTGACTTCGAGGCGCACTCTTAGCGCCTTCTTCGGGAGCGGAGCGTTGAACGGATGCTCCGTTCTCCTCGTCCTTGGAACGCTGACCGCGCGCTCCGGCCCTGGGAGGCTCGTCGCGCGAGGCGGGTCGAGGGTCCTGCGGTTTCTCGTTCTCGTCCGGTTGATCAATCAAGGCTGACGACACTTTGAGGTTCCAAACTGAGTACTCGGCGGCGATGAGGGAGCGGTGAACGCGTTTCGCGGATTCTGTGTTTCCTTCGTCCAGGATTGTTCAGGAAAGGCCGGGTCACGCGACGTGTACCCGTCTTGAGAATCGTGAGCCACTTCTGCGGGCCCGTAGCGGGCACCGCCATCACCTCTGCTTCGTGCGAGCAACCTCCTGCCGCACGTTTTCCTTGGATGCGGCTTCCTCGGAATAGGTTTCAAGCTCCGGCGAATGGTTCGATTCGTTCAATTCGCCAGCGGCGTACGGTTTTCATCGGCCGCCGGCGGCGCCGCAGGCTGCAGGGACTCGTCGCCCACCGTCAGCGCCGGCCGGGACTCCAGCTTTCCTTCCAGGGCCAGCTCGAGCACCTCGTCCATCGTATCCACGAAGCGCAGAGTCACCTCGCGCTGAACGTTGTCCGGGATTTCCGGCAGATCCTTCTCGTTATCACGTGGCAGAATCACCGTCTGGCTTCCGGCGCGATGCGCGGCCAGAACCTTTTCCTTGACGCCGCCGATGGGCAATATCTTGCCCCGCAGCGTAATCTCGCCCGTCATGGCGACGTCGCGCCGCACGGGAATCTTGGTCAGCGCGCTGATCATGGCGGTCGCCAGGGTGATCCCGGCGGACGGGCCGTCCTTGGGAATGGAGCCTTCCGGGAGGTGGATGTGGATATCAACGCGCCGGTAGAAGTCCGCATCGAGTCCGAGCCGCGCTGCGCGCGAGCGCACGTAACTTAACGCCGCCTGTCCCGATTCCTGCATGACTTCGCCCAGCTTGCCGGTGAGCGTCAGCTTGCCCTTGCCCGGCATGATCGTCGCCTCAATGTGCAGTATCTGCCCACCCACTTCCGTCCAGGCCAGGCCGACGGCCAAGCCCACTTCGTTCTTCTCCTCCGAGCGTGTATCCCGGAACTTGATCACGCCCAGGTAATCTTTCAGATCCGCCTCTTTCGCCGTCACCTGAAGCCCCTTGCCTTCCTTGACGACCTTGCGAGCCACCTTGCGGCAGATGTTGGCGATCTCCCGCTCGAGGTTGCGCACGCCGGCCTCGCGCGTGTAGCCGCGAATGATGCCGGTGATGGCGTCGTCCGTGAGCGTCAGGTTCTCCGGCTTCAGCCCGGCCGCTTCGCGCTGCTTCAAAGCCAGGAAGCGTTTGGCGATTTCCACCTTCTCGGGCTCGGTGTAACCCGAGAGGCGGAGGATTTCCATGCGGTCCTGGAGGGGCTGCGGTATGGTATGGGTCACATTCGCGGTGGTAATGAAGAAGACCTTCGAGAGGTCGTACTCGACGTCCAGATAATGATCCATGAACATGTGGTTCTGTTCCGGATCGAGCACTTCGAGTAGAGCGGCGGAGGGGTCGCCGCGGAAGTCCATGCTCATCTTGTCGACTTCGTCGAGCAGGAAGATGGGGTTCATGGTGCCGGCCTTCTTCATCATCTGTATGATCTGGCCGGGCAGCGCGCCGATATACGTGCGCCGGTGACCGCGGATTTCCGCTTCGTCGCGCACGCCGCCAAGCGACAGGCGGACAAACTTACGTCCGGTAGCACGGGCGATCGACCGTCCGAGCGACGTCTTGCCCACACCCGGAGGCCCGACGAAACAAAGGATCGACCCTTTGGGGGTCTTCACCAGTTGCCGCACCGCCAGGAACTCAAGGATCCGTTCCTTGATCTTCTCCAGACCATAGTGATCCTCTTCCAGAATCTGTTCGGCGCGCTGGATATCGCGGATTTCCCGGGACTTGGTCTTCCAGGGAACGGCCAGCAGCCAATCGAGATAGTTCCGGGAGACGGTCGACTCCGCCGACATGGGTGGCATCATCTCCAGGCGCTTGAGCTCGGCGGTTGCCTTCTCGTAAGCATCCTTCGTCATCCCTGCGGTTTCGATCTTCTTCTTCAACTCGTCGATTTCGCTCTTCTCGTTTCGACCCAGCTCCTTCTGGATGGCCTTGATCTTCTCGTTCAGGTAATACTCGCGTTGCGCCCGCTCCATCTGGCGCTTGACGCGTCCCTGAATGGTACGATCAACGTTGAGCTTCTCGATCTCGATGTCGAGAATGTCGGCGAGGCGAGTCAGGCGATCGACGGGATCCAGGATCTCGAGCAGCTCCTGCTTCTCCTCCAGCGCGACGTTCAGGTTGGCGGCCACGGTATCGGTGAACTTGCCGACCTCATCGACTTTCACCGCCGCGATCATGGTCTCGTAGTTGAGATTCTGCGAAAGCTTCACGTACTGCTCGAAGAGCGAAGTGACCCGCTGCACGAGCTGTTCGAGGCTGGGAGTCGAGACCGCCCGGTGGACGAAGGTCTTCACCGTCACCCGGAAATACCCTTCCTCGCTGGTCACCTTCACCACTTTGCCGCGTTCCACGCCCTCGACCAAGACCTTGATATTCCCATCCGGAAGCTTGAGGCTTTGGACGATGTTCGAAATGGTTCCGACGGTATAGATCTCGTTCGGCTTGGGATCATCCACCGAGGCGTCGTGCTGGGCGGCGAGGAAGATCTTTTTGTCGCCGGCGAGCGCGTCTTCCAAGGCGCGAATCGAGCTCTCGCGTCCCACCACGAAGGGGGTCATCATGTGGGGAAAGATCACCACGTCCCGGACAGGCATCATCGGAAGAGCACGCGTTTCGTTTTTTTCGTGTCCTGCGAACATTATGGATTCACCGATCTACTTTCTGACCACTCCCGGAACGCTTAGTGGCTCCCCCTGCCCTTGTGATGCGGGCCGGGAGCAAAAGGTTCTTAACCTGCCTTTTCGAGCAGGGTCGAGCTGAAGTTGATCTCGTGATTCCGGACCATTTCGTCCGTGACCACGAACTCGCGGAGCTTCCGCTGGCTGGGTAGATGGTACATCAGGTCCAGCATCAGGTCCTCGAGAATCATGCGCAAGCCCCGCGCGCCAAGCTTCCGTTCGAGCGCCTGGTTGGCGATGGCATTCAGCGCTTCATCGGCAAACCGCAGTTTCACTCCCTCGAAGTCGAACAATCGCTGGTACTGCCGGATCAGCGAGTTCTTGGGCTTGGTCAGGATCTCGACCAGCGCGCCGGCGTCCAAATCGTTCAACACGCCGACCACCGGCAAGCGGCCCACGAACTCCGGAATCAGGCCGTACTTAATAAGATCTATCGGCTGAACCTGCTCGAGAACTTCGATATTTCTTTTGCCGGCCGATACGGGGGGAGTGGGAGGGGCGTCGGTCTGGAATCCCATGGAGCGGTGGCCGATCCGCCGCTCGATGATGCGCTCGAGGCCGACAAAGGCGCCACCACAAATAAACAGAATGTTCGTGGTGTCAACCGGGGTGAACTCCTGGTGCGGATGCTTGCGCCCGCCCTGGGGCGGAACGTTGGCGATAGTCCCTTCCAGAATCTTGAGCAGCGCCTGCTGGACGCCTTCGCCCGAGACGTCGCGCGTGATCGACGGGTTCTCGTCCTTCTTCGAGATCTTGTCAATCTCGTCGATATAGATGATACCTTGCTGGGAGCGCTGCACGTCGCCGCCGGCGTTCTGCAGCAGCTTCAGGATGATGTTCTCGACGTCTTCGCCGACGTAGCCCGCCTCGGTCAGCGTCGTGGCATCGACGATCGCGAAGGGCACGTCGAGTTGCCGCGCCAGCGTCTGGGCGAGCAGCGTCTTCCCCGTCCCGGTTGGCCCGATCAGCAGGATATTGGACTTGGTCAGCTCCACGTCGGAACGCGTGCGCGCCAGCAGAATCCGCTTGTAGTGGTTGTAGACCGCCACCGCCAGTTTCTTCTTGGTCCGGTCCTGCCCGATCACGTACTGGTCGAGAAAAGCCTTGACCTCGACCGGCCGCGAGAGCTTGGTCTGAGTTGCCGACAGGCGCTCGACGTGGTCTTCCTCGAGGATGGTATTGCAGACAGCCACGCATTCGTCGCAGATGTAGGCGCGGGGATGATCGCCGGGCGAGGAGATCAGCTTGCCCACCGTGTCCTGGGCCTTCTGGCAAAACGAACAGCGCAACGCTTCTTCTGAACCAGTGCGCCTCACCGGATTCTCCCTCTCCCCAAGACCGAGCTACCTGTGCTTGAAAATAATTTCATCGAGCATTCCGTATTCTCGCGCCTGCTGCGCGCTCATCCAGAAGTCGCGCTCCACGTCGTGCTCGACCTTCTCGAGCGACTGACCGGTGTGCTTGGCCATGATTTCGTTGATGTTGGCGCGGATGCGGAGGATTTCGCGGGCGTGGATATCGATGTCCGTCGCCTGGCCGGAGAGTCCGCCCATGGTCGGCTGGTGGATCAGCACGCGGGAGTTGGGCAGGGCAAACCGCTTGCTCGGCGCGCCCGCCGCCAGGAGCAACGCCGCAATCGACGCCGCCTGCCCGATGCAGATGGTCGAGACATCGGGCTTGATGAACTGCATGGTGTCGTAAATCGCGAGTCCGGCCGTCACAACCCCGCCCGGGGAATTGATGTAAAGCGCCACGTCTTTTTCAGGGTCTTCGGCAGCCAGAAACAGCAGTTGGGCCGTTACCAGGTTCGCCACATTGTCGTCAATGGGTGTCCCAATAAAGATAATATTGTCGCGGAGGAGACGCGAATAAATGTCGTAGGCTCGCTCGCCCCGGTTGGTCTGCTCGACCACCATGGGTATCAGCGTCGAATAAGGTTGGTGCTCGCTCATAGATTAGTGACTCGACCGGTTCTCCTTCGACCCTGAACCCAGCTCCGACGATCCGCTTCGAACCGAGTCACTCTGCTGAATGATTACTGCGCTTCGGTAGACGAAATCAAGGGCTTTCTGCGTGCGGCGAGTAAACCTAAGTCTATCCAGTCCGTCATCGCGTGTCAAGCGCGTCTTGAGCGCTGCCGCGGGCTCGTGAGTCTCCGCGGCGATCTCGCGGATCGCCTCATCCACTTCCTCTTCCGTAACTTCGATCTTCTCCGCCTCGGCGATCTTCTCGAGAATGAGCGAGCTTCGCACCGCCCGCTCCGCTTCCGGCCTCATCTCTTCGCGGAGCTTGCGCCAGTCGAACTCCTCCCGGCGGGGATCGATCCCTTGCGCCATGAGCTGGCCCACGGCGCTTTCAAGCTTGTGCTCGAGCTGGGCATCCACTAACCTTTGTGGCACGGGAAACGGGTGGACCTCCACCAGCTTTTCAAGCAGCTTGCGGCGTGCTGCTGCTTCCACCTTCTCTTGTTGCCGCTTCTCCAGGTCCTCGTGGATTTTGGCTCGCAGTTCGGCGAGGGTGGAGACGGAGTAGTCATTGGCGGTTTTTGCGAGGTCGTCGTCCAGGGACGGCAGCACTTGGTGCTTGATGGCCTGGACTTCCACGCGGTAGTGGAGCCTCTTTCCTTTTAGGCTGGCGCGAGGATAATCGTCCGGATAATTCACATCGAACTCCCGCACCTCGCCCGGCTTTGCGCCGCGCAGGTTCTCCGTGAAAGCCGCGAGCGTTCCCTCAGCGCCCAGATGGACTAAGCCTTCGCGCACCTCGACCGGCGGCTTGGCAGGATCGCTCAAGTCATGCCCCTGGTAGCTCACGGTCAGGTAGTCGTCGTCCTGAGCGGCACGGTCGGCAACCACCTCGAACGTCGACAGGCGCCGCCGCAACAGTTCGATGGCTTGGTCCACGTCAGCCTCGGTGACGGTGGGCGGTTCCTTCTGGATCTCCAGGCCTTTGTACTGGCCGAGCTCGAACTGCGGGTAAACCTCGAAGGTCGCCTTGACGGTCAGCGGCTGGGCCTCCTCGAACTTCAAATCCTCGAAGCTCGGCTGGCCCACCACCGACCACTTCTCGTCCTTGACCTTGTCGCGGAAGAACTTGGGCACTAATGACTGCACGATCTCGCTTTTGATCTCGTCGCGGTAGCGCCGGCGCACCAGACTGGTAGGCGCATGCCCCGGGCGGAAGCCCGGAATGCGGGCCACCCGCGCATACTCCTTAGTGACGGTTTCGGCCTCGCGCTCGACCACGTCAGCGGGAATCTCGATCATCAGCTCTCTCCTGCAGTTCTCTGACTCCACAGGTCCTCGGCAACGGATCTATAGGGTGAAATCAAACAGGGAGGAATCTCGAACTCGAGGGCCCCTGAGTTTGACTGGGTGCCACCCAGCAAAGGAAAGCGGCTCCAGGCTTCCCAGTTCAAAGTATAGCACAAAAGCCCGATGTCAAGCGCGAAAGCGGGGTCCGGTGCTCCTGGCCTGCACGAACGACCCGAACAGATTAGCGACGCTTTCGATCCAACCCATCCTGTGCGACCTAAGTAGAAGAAGTAGAATAGGATGAGTGATGCTACCGTCCACTCGGTAAGGGGATCGAATCGACGGGAGGGTTCAGCGGGATGTCCAGTTCCAGGCGCAAGGATTCGCACGACAGGCCGTTGGGCATGGACAGCCACATCTGCCGGCGCGACTTTTTGAACTCCACCCTGCTCGCTTCCGGCAGCCTGCTGCTCTCCCCCATTATGCCGAAGCAACTTTGGGCCTGGGATGACTGGACGGGATACGGCGGTGTGGGTGACTACGCTGACTCGAACGGCAACACGGCCGCGGTGATGAACGCCGCGCACCAGATCCGCGACCATGCGTTTGATGCGAACCCTGCCGATGCCATCGACACCGGAGAGGTCTTTGACTGCGTGGTGGTGGGCGGCGGCATCAGTGGACTGGCGGCGGCACTCTTCTTCCACCAGCAGGGCGGCCCGCGGCTAACCTCACTTGTCCTCGAGAATCATCCCATCTTCGGCGGCGAAGCGAAACGCAACGAGATGGTCGTGGATGGGCAGCGGCTGATGGCACCCCAGGGGTCCGACCACTTCCAGATTCCGTATCCCTACAGCTTCATCGCGCGCTTTTATGACTTGATCGGCGTCGACTGGCGCGAGTTCAAGTATCAGACCTGGGCGGGCTCTGAACCCGAGATGGCGCTCGGTCGAACCTTCGAGCAGATGCCGTCGCCGCAGGGCGTCTACTTCGGCGCCAAGTTCGGGCAACGGCCGGGGAAGTGGGTGATCGACGCCGGGCCCAAGCAATTCGCGGGCGCGCCGATTCCTGTTTCCATGCGCTCGGAGCTTCTCGCGTATCACGAGAAGCAGGCAGGCGCCGGACGGCCGTTTGACTATCCCGGCGATGAGAAATCGCGACGTCTCGACGGCATGACCATCGAGCAGCACTTGATGGAGTTTGGCCTGAGCCGCGAGACCGTCCGGACTCTGATGACGCCGGGCGAAGGCGGCGGGTTCGGCCTCGGCCCGGACGTGCTCTCCGCCTATTGCGCCTACGCCTTCGACGCGCTCGATTGCCTCGACGACAGCGCGGAAACCGGCTGGCAATCGTTTCCCGGCGGCAATGCCGGCATCGCGCGCCATATCGTCAAAACCCTCATTCCCGAATCCATTCCCGGGCCGCGCACGCTCGAGGCGGTCTGCCGCAACAACGTCAACTTTGCCGCGCTCGACCGGCCCGGGCAGGCGGCGCGGGTCCGCCTGAGCGCGACAGTGGCGCGCGTCGAGCACGAGGGGGCGCCGGAGAAATCCCGCTTCGTCCGGATCACCTACGCGCGGGGCGGAAAGGTGTACCGCCTGAAAGCGCGCTCCGTCGTGATGGCGGGCGGATGCTGGACGAGCAAACGCGTGGTCCGCGACCTCGACACCGCGCGCCGCGAGGCTTACAAACAGTTCTACCGCTCCCCCTGCATGCTCGCGAACGTCGCCGTGCGCAACTGGCGGTTCCTCTACAAGCTGGGGTTCTCGAGCGCAAGCTGGTTCGAGGGGCTCGGCAGCTTCACTTCCGTGCGCAAGGTGCCGACGTTCTCGACGGACGTGAAGACCATCGGGCCGGATTCGCCCACCGTACTGACGCTCAAGGTGCTCTACTGCTACCCCGGCTTGCCCCTCGAAGAACAGGGGAATCGTGGCCGAGCCGAGCTTCTCTCCACTTCCTTCCGCGACTACGAGCGAAAGATTCGCGAGCAACTGACGGAAATGTTTGCGCGCTCCGGATTCGATCCACGGCGCGACATTGCCGGGATCATCCTCAACCGCTGGGGGCACGCCTATGTGAATCCTCAGCCCGGCTTCTTCTTCGGTAAGGACGGCAAGCCGGCGCCGCGCGAAATCCTGCGCGCCGCGCCCTTCGGCAGGATCGCCTTCGCCAACACCGACCTCTCCGGCACGCCCGACCACAAAACCGCCGTGCTCGAGGCGCATCGCGCCGTCGGCCAGATCCTCGACCGCGTTCTAAGCTAGATAATCCCAGGCCGTTGGCCTGGGCCGTGGTAGCTCGCCCCGGTTGGGGCTCACGGCCGCGGGGTCGCACCCGCCGTTCAGTTTTCGCTTGACAGCGTCGCCTCAGGGCGTTATCAAGCATGCGTTAATCGTTCCAGAACCGAACCCTTCGCGCGGCCCCAATCCACGGCAAACGGAGCGCCTGCCATGACCTCCAAGTTCCGCACGGGCGTGAATCTGCTCCTGGTTTTCCTGGTGATTCTGGACCTCGCTTTGTCGAGCTTATGCCTCTTCGCTCCCGCCACGTGGTTCAAGATCATGCACGGCGCGCCTTATGTCGACCCGGAGGGCCTGCTGCGGCGGACCGGCGCCGTCTGGGCGGCGTTCACCCTGCTCCAGCTCGTGGCGCTCGTCCGCTGGCGGAAGAAGCCCTACTGGTTGGTCCTGGTCGCTGGGGTTCGCCTGACGGAGATTTTCTCCGACTGGACCTATCTCTATTTCGCAGCCAGCATCACGACCTTCGGCCGGTTGGGCCTCATGATCTCACCCCCGGCCAACGTCATCTTCGGATGGCTCCTGATTCGAGCCTACCTGCGGCTCGAACGGGACTCGAAGAGCGGGACGTAGCGGTTCCGGCGGACAGAAGCTTGCGAGAAACCAATGGAGCTTCTCGCAAGCTTAGCAGGCTGATGAAAAACGTGTCCGGAAGTTGTCATCCCGAGTGAATCGAGGACTCTCGCTCTGAAAGGAAAGCACTGCGAGATTCCTCGTCGCTTGCGGCTCCTCGGAATGGCATGTTGGTTGGTGTTTCATTGGCCAGTTAGGACGGCAGCCATGAGTGAAGCAGTTGAAGCGGTCATCATCGGCAGTGGCTTCGGGGGAGCCATTACCGCTTGCCGCCTCGCGAGAAAATGGCCGGGCAAGGTCGTGGTGCTCGAGCGCGGCAAGCGTTACCCGATGGGATCGTTTCCCAGGGCCCCACACGATCTGGCGCGCAACTTCTGGTGTCTTACCGAGGACAAAACTCGCCGCCCCCCACACGTCAGCAGGCTGGTCAGGACCACCCGGCAGCATCAGCTCGGCATGATCGACGCACGGAATTACGACCACATGGACGTTGTGCTTGCCGCTGGTCTCGGCGGCGGCTCGCTCATCTACGCCAACGTTTTTCTCATCCCGCCCGACGAAGTCTTCGACTCACGCTGGCCGGGCACCTGTAAGAAGTCTGACCTCGTGCCCTATTATCAGGTCGCGAAGGACGTGCTGGGTTCGCGGCCCATCCCGCCCGATAACGACCCGCGCCGGCGCATCATCCGGACCCACTTATTTGAAGAAGTCGCGAAGAGGACCGGCAGAAATTCCTCGCGGCTCGACATCAACGTGTTCTTCGGGAATGACTTCCAGAACCCGCTGCCCATCGGCCAGCAGGACGTGAATCGTTATGGCGCGCTCCAGACCTCTTGCGTTTACTGCGCCGAGTGCATCATCGGCTGCAACTATCACTCGAAGAACACCCTCGACCTCAATTACCTCTACATGGCCGAGAACGTTCATCAGGCCGACATCCGCACCAAGTGTCTGGCGGTGAAGATCGTGCCGGTGAACGCTCGCGCCGACGAAGATCCGAGCGCCGATGGCGAGCACGGCTATCGGGTCTACTACAAGGACCTGCGTGCCTCGGGGAGCGTGGATGCGATTCTGACGAAGCGCGTGGTCGTCTCCGCCGGCACCCTGGGCTCGACCGAACTGCTTCTGCGCGCCAAGCTCCGGGACAAGACCTTACCGCGCATCAGTGACCGGCTTGGACACTCCTTCTCCGGCAACGGCGACTTCCTCGAGTTTGTGCTGGGCAGCGCGGAGCCCGATCCGAACTATGGCCCGACCATCACCCAGCGGATCGATCACAATCTGTTCCAGGACTTCCAACGCAATCATGCTTTCGTCATCGAGGACGCGAGCTACCCTGCGTTGCTGGCCTGGTTCGTGGAAGGATTCAAGCCGCGCGCGTTCTGGCTGCCGGCCGTGTGGCGGTTCCTGCGCGATCTCTGGGCGCGCGTGACCACCGGGAAGTCGCTCGGCCGGATCGGTTACGCCTTGGAGGACATCCTAAGCGACGACATCTCGTTTAACACTTGCGTCCTGCTGTGCATGGGACTCGACAAGTCAAACGGCGTCATGCGCCTCGATGAGAACGCGAATCTTGCGGTCGAGTGGCCCTACCAGGACAGCCTGCTGCTCTACACGGCAATTCTCGAGGCCGGCAAGCAGTTCCGCGATGCCGTGCGGGGCGAAATTTTCATGCCGCTCGCGAACTGGGACTGGCCGATTCGCAACAACATCACCGTACATCCACTGGGCGGCTGCGTCCTGGGTGACGATCCTACGAGAGGCGTGACGAGCTCCGACCGCAGCAGCTTTGGGCAGGTCTTCGGTTATAAGGGACTCTACGTCGCGGATGGCGCGATCGTCCCCACCGCCGTGGGCGCCAACCCTACTGCTACGATCTCCGCCCTGTCGGAGATGGTGGGCGAAAGCATCACCGGCATCAAGCCTGACGCGAAACTGGTGTGATCCTCGCTTAGTGTGTCATTCCGAGGAGCCGGGCGACGAGGAATCTCGCTCTGAAAGATGTCAAGAAGAGCGCGTCCACTCACCCGGCGCCAGCATGGCGCTCATACGCTCTCGATTGGCAATTCGATGCTGGGCCATCCAGGCATCAGAGGCTTCAATCAACGCCTGGCCCTCGGCGCCGCCCCGCAGTTCTCCCTGCCGTCGCCGAGCGACCGCCGCATAGTGGGCCATATGAGCAGCCTCGCACTCCTTCTCAGCCAGCGCGGCGAGCGCCAAGGCGGGCACCGTGTTTCGTCGTGTTGCCGCAACTCCTGCACGGATCAGCGCCCCGAGGCCCATTGCCCATGCGGTCTTCTCTCGTTCGAGCCGGCCGGCGTCCTTCTCCGCGATGGCCAAGTGCCGCTCGCATTCACCGGCCTCGGCGGTCGTCTTCTGCGCCGCCAACGCGAGCACAGCGCGCGCGTGCAAGTGGCGTGTCTCGACCCGGATGAACTGGACGCGTGTCAGTAGCGACCGGGTCAGGCCCGGCCACTGTTCCGTGACCCGCTTCCACGCCTGCCCGGCGTCGCCCGCGTAGAGGTCGATTTCCGTGCGCGTAATGAGGTCCATGTAATGCTGGATGTGAAAGCCACGCTGCGACCACGTCCTGCGGTAGGCTTCCTCGCGCGCCTGCGCGGGATTGTCGGCCGCGAGATTGATGAGGTGCAACCGGCGCTGGTAACTGCCAAAGAGCAGGTCGCCCCGTTCCTGCGCTTCCTTGGCGAAGATCGGCATGAGGTGAAACATCTCGTCCCACGCGCCGGTCCAGTACAGGCTGTCGAGCAGAAAAGTCTGCGACGTATCGAGTTCCCAAGTCACTCCCGTACAGCGCTCGCGCAGGATCGCCTCCGCGCGCCGCGAGAGCTCCAAACCCTTTGGGTAATCGCCCTGGAGGAATGCGGCAGCCCCCATGTTGGCCATGGCCACGCCAAGGGCGTGCGGATTCCTAACCCTTTCCGCCAAGGCCAGCGTCGTCTGGATGATCTTTTGTGTACGGGCGACGGTGTGAGCCCCGGGCTGCGAAGCGTAGCCGATCTCCATCCCCAGCGCGCGGGCCACGCGATAAGGCTCTCCGGCCTGGAGCGCCAGCAGCAGATGACGCGCCTGAAAGTCCGCGCCGCGGATGGTGTCGACCATCGAGAATCCGATGACGCCCGACCAGCAGGTATCGATACGCATCAGCGTATCGCTCGGGATCTGGCTGGCAGGACGTTCCCGGAAGTGAAGGCCGCGCAGTTGGAGCCGGGCGCGGCGGAGAAGAAGGGAGAGAAGCGCTCGACGCGGCGTCTCCGTCATCTTGATGCCCACGGAGTTGAGAACCGTGCGCAATACGCCCAGGCCTTCGTCGATGTGGCCGCAGACCAGCAACTGCTCGGCCGCGCGCCGCTTGAGGTCCAAAGCTTCGGCGCTCCCAGCATCACCGGCCGCGGCGAGATAAGCCTCTGCCGCCTCCGGACCGCGCCCGGCATTGGCGAGTGCGTCACCGAGCTTGGATTTCAGCACGCAAGCCGCGTCGCCCTGGGGCGGATCGAGGTCGAGCGCCAGCCGGAAGAGGCGCGCGGCGCGGTCGAACGCCAGCGCCTGAGCGGCGCGCTCCGCCGCCTGGACGGCGTACCCTGCCGCCTTGTCCGGGACCCCGGCAGCCTGGAAGTGTACGGCCAGGGTTTCGGCATCGGCGTCGCCCGAGGCTTCCAGCGCACTCGCCAAACGGTGGTGATAGAAGGTAAGGATCTCCGACGGGATGCTCGAGAGTACAGCCTCTCGAATGCGGTCGTGATACGGCTCGATTCTGGCGGGCTCGGGCGTGGCCCGGGTCCGCGCCAGATGCTCGGCGCGGAGCTGGCCGAGCACGGTGTGTTCCTCCCCCGGCGCAAGTTCAGCGACCTGCCGGGCGACGTCAAGCCGCAGAGGCTGGCCGGCCACGGCGACGACCTCGAGCAGCCGGCGCGAAGCTCCCTCGAGGCGCGAGGCGCGCGCGAGGATCATCTCCTCCAACGTGACTTCACCCGCGTTCGGGCTCTCAACGTGGTCATGGGCGGCAGCGGCGTAGCGCACGAGCTCGCCGAGAAACAGCGGACTTCCGCCCGACTCGCGTGCCAGGACCTGCGAGCGGGCCGGCAAGGCACGCTGGCCTTCCAGCAGCGACGTGGCCAGCGCCTGCGCCTCCTCCGGACGTAATTCATCCACCGGCAGGTCGCGCACCTCGCTCGCCGTGGTCGGTCCGGCGGAAGGGCGTAGCAGGCGCAAGAGCGGATTACTCTCCGCCTCCTCGCTGCGATAGGAAAGGATGAGCGCGAGCGGAGGCGGCTCCGGTGGACTCATCAACTCGACGAGCAGCGCACCGCTGTCGAGGTCGCCCCATTGGAGGTCGTCGATAAAGAGGACCACGGATTTCTGGTCGGCGAGCCGAGTCAGCAATTCTCTCAGGGCGGAAAACCCGCGGCGTCGCAGCTCCTGCGAGTCGACAATCTCAGGCATCTTGCCGCGTGCCGCCGCCACGGATTCGACGGCGCGCAGCACGGGGAAAAGGCGCCCGAGGGCCAGGGCGTCGCGCGGCATCAGCCGTTCGGCGTCGGCGAGGGGAAGACGCCGGAGATACTGGCTCAGCGCGTCCACCAAGCTGTCGAGCGCTTTGTACGGCACGGACTCGCGCTCGTAGCAGCGGCCGGCGAGCACCACCGCATCATGTTCACGCTGGCGCACCTCACGCAGAAAATGCCGGACCAGCGTGCTCTTGCCCATGCCGGACTTTCCATAGAGGTGGATGGTCACGGCCCGGCCTTCTCTGGCTGCGCCGAACGCCGCCCAGAGGGTGTCGAGATGCGGCTCGCGTCCCACCAGCCGCGGAGTTCGGGAAGGCTCGGGCTCCGCGGCGATCTTGCGCCGCGCCTCACCGCTACCGGCGCCCAAGTGGCGGAGGACGTCGCTTGCCGAAGGCCGGGCGCCGGGATCGGCGTGGAGAAGCGCCTGACAAAGCGCGTTCAGTTCTTCGGGCAAGCCTGATATGAACTTGGCGGGTGGCGGGGGTTCCCACTGCTGTTTGCTCTTCAGCATCTCGAGGATCGTGCCGGAGAACGGGGCGCGGCCCGTCAGCGCCTCGTAGAGCATGACACCCACGCTGTACCAGTCGCTTGCATTGGAGGCCCCGAGCCCTGCCGCCTGCTCCGGCGCCATGTACAGGGGCGTGCCGAGAATCGTCCGCCGCTGAGCTTCGGTTCGGTCGAGCGACGCCACTTCTTCGGCTAGGCCGAAATCGAGCAGGACGACCCGGCCTGTCCGGGTCACGAGGACATTCGACGGCTTGAGGTCGCGGTGCAGAATCCCCGCCTCGTGCAGCGCCACCACTCCTTCCGCCAGTTGCGAAAACGCGGCGCGCAGATGATCCAGATGGAAGGGAAGAATGACTGGGGAGGCCGATGCGACTTCCGCGACGGGCAGATTCTCTACTCCGGCAAGCGGGGGTCCGCTCTCCAGGGTGGGGAGATCCGAGAAATCAGAGGTCGGCTCGTTTGAGTAGCCTCCTCCTCGCACGTAGTTGAGGATTGAGGTGCCCTCAATGAGCTCCATGACGATGAACCACTGCTCGCCTTCCGAAAGCAGTTCATAAAGCTCGACCAGGTTCGTGTGCCGCAGGTCGGCAAGGGCGCGAAACTCCTGCTTGAAGCGATAGAGCGACGAAGCGTCGATCTCGCGCAGGTTCTTGAGCGCCACCACCGCGTCACTCCTGCGGTCGTAGGCGCGGTACACCACTCCAAAGCCGCCGGCGCCCAAGCGTCGCTGAATCTCGAAGCGCTCCGTACCTCGGAATTCTTCTGTACCCGGAATGATCATGGAAGAATGAATGCGGTCCGAGGTAATCACCGGACGGCTGACGTTGCTTCAGTTGCCGGCTCGACGCTAAAGTCCTCGGGAATTCTGCCTCCGCTCCATCAACTTCGGCTGATAGTGTATCACCCCCAATTCTTTCAGGTGCGCAGGCTCGGGTGTGGAACCGGCTGGGATCCGCATTGGTGGCGGCTTCCTGGCGAGTCCGCAACCAAGGGTTGAGAAGAACTGACTGCGTCATGCGGGCCGTCAGGCGGCCTGAGCCTGGGCGCGGGGCGGTTCGGCAACCTTGTCGAAGAAATTGAAATAGCGGCGATCCGCAAGGTTGGCGAGCCAAAAAACCTTGGGCTGAGCAAGACCAGTGCGCCACCAGCGTCGCACCATGTTGGAATACCGGTGGAACTGCTGGCCCACCCAGTTGTGACCTTGAATGATCTGCTGCGGAGTGAGATTCTTGGGGGTGAAGACAACCTCGTCAGAGCTGTAGTGGTCCCAATCGAAGGTGGTCAGGCGGCGCTGGCTGCGCATGCGCTCAAAAAGACCCGTACCGGGATAGGGCGTCAGGATGCTGCAGGCGATGCCGGTGAGCCCGATCTCGATCGCGCCTTCGAGCGTACGCGGGAAGGTGTCCACGGTGTCTTCGTCGAAACCGAAGATCAGCCCGCTCATCACCACGATGCCGTTGTCAGCGAGCAGCTTGATGTCCTCGCGGTAACGCGTCACCTTGTTGAACTGCTTGTGGGTTTCCTTGAGGCTCGCCGTCGAGAAGCTTTCGAGTCCAACGAAGAGTCCGGCGCAGCCGCTCTTACCCGCGAGTTGGACCAACTCTCGCGAAGCGGCGATGGTGATCGTCGCTTGGCTGTACCAACGCTTGCCGAGCGGCTTCAGTTCACGAAACAACTGCTTGGCCCAGACGGTATTGCCGATGATGTTGTCGTCCCAGAAGACCACGTCTTTGTAGGGAATCTGCTCCACTTCCCGGATCACATCTTTGATGGGCCGCGTGCGATAGCCGGGAAAGACGTTGCGCAGGGAGCAGAAATCGCAGGTGAACGGACAGCCGCGACTGGCTTGTACGACCTGCGGCACGATGTAGTGGTCAGGGTTGAGCAAATCCCAGCGCGGGCGCGGCAGGTTCTCGAGCGGCACCGATCTCGTATTGCGGTAAATCTTGCGGAGCTTTCCTCGCTTCCAGTCGTTCAGCGCCTCGGGCCACAGCAAATCGCCTTCGCCGACAATCGCCGCGTCACATACGCTTGCCACTTCCTCGGGCAGAGCCGTCGCATGCGGACCGCCCATGATCACCGCCTGGCCACGAGCACGGAAGAGGCGCGCGAGTTCGTAGGCGCGCGGCGCAAACGGCGTGACGGCGGTGATGCCGACCACCTCGCCATCGATCTGATCGACGTCCAGCGGATTCACGATTTCGTCGTGGATCTCGACCTCCCATTCCGGAGGCGTGCAGGCGGCGATGTAAGGCATGGTCAACTGGGCCGGCTTGAAGACGCCGCCGTTGCCTTTCTTGACGACCTTATGATCAGCGTGCAGTGGCTGGACGAGAGAAACCTTCATGACGATCTCCTTGGGGAGACTCATCTTCGGGCAAGGCGGGAGTGACACTAAACTGGCGAACCCTTAATCGGCGCCCCCTGCGAAAGTGATTCGCGCCGAACATAAGTGAATGGTTTAGATCAAAATGGGCTAGAGGGGATTATAGTCGTCCGCCCGATGCTGTCAAGTAAGGGGACCGGGTCAAAGTCGGCAGGCTCCGGACGACCTGTCACCTGGCAGTTGTCGGGCGGTCGTGGGCTTCTTGATCCCGCTCAGGACCTTCAGCAGACCCTCGAGTGATTCGCGGGAACTCTCCACCGTGTTTCCGTCCGGGCGGCGATAATGCGTCTCGAGCGACATCGTGCCGTCGTAACCGTCGTCGACGACCGCTTGAAGCTGTCCGCGCCAGTCGATGAATCCGCCGCCCACCGGCGCCCACGTCAGCTTGCCAGTGCGCGGGTCTTTTCGCACATCCTTGACGTGCATGTGGGCGAACAAGCCTCGCACCTCGCGGTAGCCGTCAGGATAAGGTACTTCGTGAAGCATCGCCGCGTTGCCCGGGTCCCAGTTGCCGCGCAGGGCCGGTGAATTGATATCGCGGAGAAGCCGTCCTAGTTCCTTTCCCGTGCCGATGTTACATTCATGCTCATTTTCGAGAACCAAAGTGATGTGGCTCTGGGCGGCGCGCTCGGCAGCTTTCGCGAGCCGGGCGCGGACGTAGGGGTATGCCTTCTCGGGATCCTCCACACGCCAGAAACTGAAGATGCGAACCTTAGGCGTGCCGAAAAACCTGGCCAGTTCAAACGATTGCTCGATCAGCCGGTCGCTGTCCTGGTCGGTGAAGTCGGCGCGAAAGGTATCGCGCTTCTCGGGACGCGCCGGCATCTCAGGCAAGTTGTATTTGAAAACCGGCGAGCCGATATCGCTGACTTCGAGGTGATGCTGCTGGATCAACTCGCGCGCCCGCCGAAGCTCCTCGCGGGAAAGATTCATGATGTTCTTACGCCACAGTTCGCGCAATTCACACCACCCGAGCGAGTAGCTGGAAATGAAGTCGAGCGCCTGCTCGAAGTTCTCCGTGATCTCGTCGGTGATGATTCCAAGTTTGAATTGGCCACTGACGTTTCGAGCTGTCGATTCAAGCTTGCGGGCGGAGGGAGACGCGCGGCCCGCAATGCTGCGGGCCAGGAGTCCCAGCCCGAGACCCAGGAGTCCCGAAGAAAAATGGCGGCGAGCGAAAGTCCGTCGCATGAAGGGGCACCTCGCGAAATATCGATACGGTCGAGTCTCATTATAGAAGAAGCTTGAACCGGCGGTAGCGCTTTGATGACTGAAGGTCAAGCCTCGACTGAGCTGCGTGCAGTTAGGGCGTGGCATGTCATGAAAGTTGAGTGTACGGCGCAAATCGTGTAGGTTATAAGGGTCGAAGCGTATGAAACAGGCAACCTCCTATGGAACTTCTGCACTTGCGTGAAGCCGCCAAGGAGCTGGGAGTGAGTTATCCCACCCTCAAGCAGTGGATCTATCGCGGCCGCATCCGGTCTGTGAAGACGGCGGGAGGACATCACCGCATTCCGCGCGCCGAGATTGACGGCCTTTTGTTCCGCCAGAACAAGGCCGCGGCCGTGGGCGCTCCGCCCGCAAGTAAAAGGGCCGGATCGGCGGAACGTCGGGTTTCAGTGCGAGCGGCAGAGTCCGGGCTCGAACACTTCATCAGCGGCCGGAACCAGCTTGTGGGCCGAATCACTCAAGTGAAGACGATCGGGTTGCTGAGCAAAGTTTCCCTCGACATTGGCGGCCAGACGGTTACCGCCGTCATCACTCGCGACGCCGTTCGCGACCTCGGCTTGAAGGTCGGCGACACCGCGGCCGCCCTCATCAAAGCGACCGAAGTGATGGTCATTCGGCCGGTGGGTGAGAAGTTACCGAGATAATACCAGCCGTTCGCCGCCTGACCATCGAAGAACAGTTGTCGAAGAACAGCAGACTATGGCGCAGACTGCCGCAGCCGTTGAGAAGCGAGCGATCCACGGGCCGTTGACCCGCTGGGATGTGGCAGGCGCCTTCGGCGACATTGGAATCCTCTTTCCGATTGCCATCGCGCTCATTTCGCTCAACCACATGAATCCCACTGCCGTGTTCCTGACGGCGGGCCTCGCTTATGTCCTGGCAGGCGCCTACTTCCGCATTCCCATGGCAGTGCAACCCTTCAAAGCCGTGGCCGCGATTGCGCTGGCGCTACAACTTCCGCCGTCGTCCATCGCCAGCGCCGGACTGCTGATGGGACTCTTGCTGGCCTTCATCGGACTCACGAACCTGGTCACTCCGCTGGCCAGGCTGTTCACCCTGCCCATCGTGCGCGGGATTCAACTCGGTCTCGGGCTGATTCTGGTGCGCGAGGGAATTCGCTTGGCGCTGGGCGGGAGGTCTAGCCCCCTGATATTGGGCGGCCTGACGCTCTCCGCTTGGCCGATTGCTCTGGGCGGAGCGGCGATCCTTCTCTTGTTCCTGCGCTCTCGGCGTTTTCCGGCGGCGCTGGTGCTGCTTACCGCCGGCGTCCTGGTGGGAGCGCTCACCCGGTGGCAAGTGCTGGGATCGCTCGGCTGGGGACCCGTCCCCATCGACTTGCTCCATCCGCAGGCGCACGAGATGCGGGCGGTTCTGGTGGCGTTGGTCCTGCCCCAGTTCGCGCTCACCTTCGGAAATTCCATCGTGGCGACGGAAAACACGGCGCAGGTGCTCTATGGCGAGCAGGCGCGACGCGTCACGGCGCGAGCCTTGAGCCTCAGCATCGGTCTGACGAATTTGGTGAGCGGTATGCTGACCTCGGCGCCCACCTGTCACGGCTCAGGAGGAATCACCGCACACTACCGGTTCGGAGCGCGAACCCAGAAGTCAAGCTACGTCATTGGCGCCACCTGCTTGCTCCTCGCGCTCTTCGGCCGGGGCGCTGTTGGGCTGCTGAGTTTGATCCCCACGGCGATTCTGGGTGTTTTCTTGGTGTACGTCGGCGTGCAGCACGGGGCCTTGATACGCGACATCGCCACCCGCAAGCGGGCGCTCGTGATCGCGGTGTGTGTCGGTCTGGTTTCTCTCGTGAAGACCAACTTGACCTACGGCTTCGTGGCGGGATTCATCTTGGAAGGACTGTTCTTGCTCTGGAACAGAACGACCGCGCAACGCGCTCCTGCACCCGGCCACGAGGCGGTCGAGAAGAGATAGACCGCGCTCCCTCTTCCGGTTTACCCTGCCGGGGATATGAAGAACTATCGCATCGCTTTGCTTCCCGGTGACGGCATCGGCCGCGAGGTCGTGCCCGCGGCGGTCGAGGTGCTGAACGCGGCAGCCCACGACTGCAGCCTCTCCTTCCAGCAATTCGACTGGGGCTGTGACTACTACCAGCGCACCGGGTGCATGATGGCCGTGGACGGACTCGAGCAGCTCCGGCCGTTCGACGCGATTCTGCTGGGCGCGATTGGGGCGGGTTCCATCGCGACGGGTCCCGCGGGCGCAGCGACCGTGCCCGACCACGTCTCCCTCCGCGACCTGCTGTTGCGCATCCGCTTTGGGTTCGACCTCTACGTGAACCTGCGTCCGATTGAAATCCTGCCGGGACTTGAATCGCCGCTGCGCGGTAAGACCGGCGACGACCTTCGGATGCTCTTCGTGCGCGAGAACACAGAAGGTGAATACTGCGGCATGGGCGGCAGGTTCAAGCGCGGAACTCCCGACGAGTTTGCCGTGCAGCAGTCGATCTTCACGCGCAAGGGCGTCGAGCGCGTGATGCGCTACGCCTTCGAGCAAGCGCGGAAACGTCCCCGGAAGCGCCTGGCGAGCGCTACCAAGTCGAACGCCATGCAGTACACAATGGTGCTGTGGGATGAAGTCCTGCGCGAAGTCGCCGCTGACTACCCGGACGTCAGCATTTCCAACTACCACGTGGACGCGCTTGCCGCCCGCATGATTACTCAGCCCGAGAGCCTCGACGTGGTGGTAGCGTCCAATCTGTTTGCTGACATCCTCACCGACCTGGGTGGAGCCTTGCAGGGGAGCCTGGGACTCGCCGCCAGCGCCAACCTGAATCCTGACCCCGATCCGCCCCATCGGGCTGCTCGCCTGGGCCCGCCTCTGTTCGAGCCCGTGCATGGCAGCGCGCCGGACATTGCGGGTCGCGGCATCGCGAATCCCATCGCTGCCATCTGGGCCGCCGCACTCATGATGGAACATCTGGGCGAGTCGGCCACGGGGAATCGCATCCTCGCGGCGCTCAAAGTGGTCACGGGCGAGCGAAGGGTTCGGACTCCTGACCTGGGCGGTCGAGCGACGACGGCGGAATTCGCATCCGCCGTCATTGATCGCGTCAAGGATCTCTAGAGGCGGTCGCCGAGTCCCGGGGACAGATCAAAAGTTCAGAGCCTGTTCGAGGTCTTGGACCAGGTCGTCCGCGGCCTCGACGCCGACTGACAATCGCACCAAGCCGTCGGTCACGCCCATCGCTAGGCGCTTGTCGCGCGGTACTGCCGCGTGGCTGGTCGATGCAGAGTGCACGATCAGCGAGCGCGTATCGCCCAGGCTGGCGGCGCGGGCAAAAATCTTGACGCCGTCCATCACCTTCTTGCCGCCCTCGTAGCCACCCTTCACTTCGAAGCTCAGCATGGCGCCGAAGGCTTTCATCTGCTTTTTCGCCAATTCGTGCCCGGGATGCTTGGGGAGGCCGGGATAGTTGACGTGCTCGACCTTGGGGTGCTGGACGAGGAACTCCGCGATTCGCTGCGCGTTCGCGCAATGCGCGGGCATGCGGAGGTGCAGCGTATGCGTTCCGCGCAGGATCAACCAGGCGTTAAACGGGCTGATGACGCCGCCGAAGTCGCGGATGATCTCGCGATTAAGCTCGCCGAGGTAGTCCTTGGGTCCGACGATGATGCCGCCCATCGCGTCGCCGTGCCCGCACAAATACTTGGTGGCGGAATGGACCACGACCGTCACGCCGGAGCGGATGGGCTGTTGCAGCACGGGGCTGGCGAACGTATTGTCGATCATGGTGGGGATGCCGTGCTTGCGGCCGAGCGCCGCGACTGCGGCGATATCCACGATCCCCAGCACGGGATTGCTGGGCGTCTCGAAATAAATCAGACGGGTGCTCGGCTGGATCGTCTTTTCAAAGTCGTCCATACACGGGCTCTCGACGAACGTTGTCGCGACGCCGTAGCGTGGCAAAACGCGGTTGATGAAATTGTAGGCGCCGCCGTAGAGCGAGCGCGCCGCCACCACGTGGTCGCCGGCTTTGACGTATCCGAGAATGGCCGAGGAGATCGCGGCCATCCCCGTGGAAGTGGCGAGCGCCGCTTCGCCTCCCTCGAGCGTGGCAACCTTCTCCTCCAAAGCGTGGATTGTGGGATTGCCGTAGCGCGTGTACATGTATCCGAATTTCTGCTCGCCATAGACAGCAGCCATCTCTTCCGAGTTGGGGGAGGCGAAGGTTGTCGACTGGTAGATGGGCGTATCGAGTGCGCCGGTCACCGGGCACGGAGATTCGCCGGCGTGAACGGCCAGCGTGGCCAGTTGATATCCGTTTCTCATGATGCACCTCGTTGGTGAGACCTCTCCAGCGTAGCGGTTTCGGGACGCGAGGGGAAGAGCCAGTTGTCAAGCCGTGCGATTGGGCCAATCTGTGGGGCCCGGTGATGGGCTGGACATCAAACCGCGAAATGACTAGACTTTTGCCGTCGGGGGAGAATTGTTTTTTCGGGGGTGAGACATGGCGACCTGTCCGGCATGCGAGGCGGTCCTCGACTTGGAAGACGATGAGTTCGAGGAAGGTCAGAGGATGAACTGCCCCGAGTGCGACACCGAGCTCGAAGTCGTCAACACCAATCCCTTGGAGCTGGACGTTCTCGAGCACGAAGAAGAGGAAGAGGGGAATGATGGACAGTGGTGATCGGCGCTTGGCGCCGCATTTTGGGCAGGACGGCCGGCCGAGCGTTGCGGCTTCGGTGTGGCTGCTCGCTGCCGTCACGCTCGTCGCGCTGCTCGGGGCGAGTCCCGCGGCGGCAAAGAAAAAGCCGCCCGTGCCGCGTATGATCTCCGGGCGCGTTTTCGACCGGAACGACACCGGGATTTCAGGCGCGACCGTCGAACTGACCGATCTACAGACCTCGAAGACTGTCGCTATCTACACCGGCTCCGATGGACGCTATCAGTTCTCCGACCTCGACCTTACCCACGATTACCAGGTGCGGGCGAGTTACCAGGGCGTGGCGTCAGAAACTCGCAAGGCGAGTTCGCTCGAAGAACGCCAGCTCGTGCTCAACCTGCACATCCCGCCACCCAAAGACGAATAGCTCGCAGCGTTTCACTCAAGGGATCCGGTTCCGAGCGCTCGTGTCCGCGCGTACCATGACGCGCAGGGCCTGAGGCTCGACTTCGATGGTGGCGGGCAGTTCCTGAATAAACTCGCCATCGCCAAAAAGCTCGAGCCGGGAGGGTGAAGCGAGCGACACCGACTTCGTTTGGAAGTACTCGATGCGGGGATGCGCGAGGTGCTTGCCGCGATAGGCGCTGGGCACCCAGCGCAGCAGTTCGAACTTGCTCATCGCCGGCACAATGCACACGTCGAGCAGGCCGTCGTCCAGCCGCGCATGCGGCGCCATCTTCACGCCTCCGCCATACGACACGCTGTTCCCGATGGTGACAAAGATCACGTCGCGGGAAAGGTTGTGTCCGTTCGAGCGGATTTTAAGCGCGTGCGGCCGAAAGAACTTCAGGCAGCGCAGGATGGCCCAGGCGTAGGCAGGTGAGCCATGTACCCAGTGGACTTCCTCGTTGGCAAACCGCGTCACCACCGAATCAAAGCCCACGCCGGCGATGCATCCGTAGACCGTCGTCCCCACCTTGGCGAGGTCGATGGTGCGCGGCGCGCCCTCGAGCAGGACCTTGGCAGCCTGGCGAGGATCGAGGGGAATCCCCAGTCCCTCGGCGAAGTCGTTGCCCGAGCCGAGCGAGAGAATCCCCAGCGGAACGTCACTCGCGGCAAGACCGTTGATCACGTAGTGATGCGTCCCGTCGCCGCCCGCCGAAACGATCACGTCCGGCCGGGCATCCACGGCGCGGCGTGCCAGCTCGACGAGGTGTTCCCGGCTTTGGCTTTCTTGAATCTCGGGATGAACGCCCGCCTCGCGCAGTACTTCGAGCGCCTGGGCAAACCGGTTGCGGGCGCGACGCCGTCCGGCAGCAGGATTGAGGAGGATAGTCAATCTCACAGGATATCGTCCGCGATGGTTACTTAGGGGTCGGAGCTTTGTAGCTCCGACAAACCCCGGCCAGTTATGATTATGAGGCCGCTCGAAGTCACGGCGATTGTCGGATCTCAGGGTCCGACCTAGCTCCTCCCTGAAATCCACTCCAGCAGATTATCACTAGCCCTAATCCGCGAGTTCGGCTCCAACCAGGCGGTGACCGAAGCGGAAGAACACCTTCTTGCCCCGATAAGTCACCGCGTCGAACTTCCAGGCAGGATCGGTGATGCGCTGCCAGTCGGGCTCGGCCGAGTCAGCGATGCCGATGTACACTGCGCCTTCCTTGACCTTGCGCTGCGCCTCGGAGTTCGAAGTGAAAAAACCAAGATCGACGAGGAGCGCGGGTAGCTTGCGGTTCCAGACGTTCTTGAGAGTCTGGGTTGGGATCGTCGAAGGCAGCGCCTTCTCGCGGAACTGGGCTTCAAAATCCTTTTGCGCCTGCACGGCTGCCGACTCGTTATGAAAGTCGCTGACGATGCGGCGGGCCAGCGCCTTCTTGACCTCGAGCGGATGGAGCGCGTTGGAAGCGACCGCCCGCTTCTTCTCCTCGATCTGGGCGGGCGTCATATCGGTTAATAACAAGTAGTAGCGCCACATCAATTCGTCTGAAATCGACATGATCTTGCCGAACATTTCCGCCGGCGGCTCATTGATCCCGACGTAGTTGCTGAGCGACTTCGACATTTTCTGCACGCCGTCCAGGCCTTCGAGCAACGGCATGGTCATGACCACCTGGGGCTCCTGGCCATAGGCTTGCTGGATGTCACGGCCGGCCAGCAGATTGAACTTCTGGTCGGTGCCGCCGAGTTCAACGTCGGCTTCGAGGACTACGGAGTCGTAGGCCATGGCCAGAGGATATACAAGTTCGTTCAAAGCCAGCGGCCGCTGCTCCTTCATGCGCTTCGAGAAGTCGTCGCGCTCGAGCAGTCGCGCCACGGTGTACTTGGAGAAGAGCGTCATCCACTCCTGGCTGCTCAGCTTGCCCAGCCACCGGTTGTTGAAGTCGATCACGGTTTTACGCGGATCGAGGATTTTGAACACCTGGGTTTTATACGTTTCGGCGTTGGCCGCCACCTCTTCCGGCGTCATCGGAGGACGAGTGACGGTGCGCCCCGAGGGGTCGCCGATGAGTCCCGTGAAGTCGCCGATCAGGAAGATGACCGCGTGGCCAAGGTCCTGGAAGTGTTTCATCCTGCGGATGAGGACGGTGTGGCCGAGGTGAATGTCAGGCGCGGTGGGATCGAACCCGGCCTTCACGCGCAACGGCTTGCCGGTACGCGCGGCGCGCGCGAGTTTGGAGCGCAGCTCGTCGACGCGAATCGTCTCCTCCGCGCCTTTGGTGAGATAGGCGAGTTGTTCATTCAGGGTCATGTGACACGCAATACTTCATAGTACGCAAACCACGCTCATTTCGCCAACACCACGCGACGCCCTTCGACGCGAATTCGGTCCTCGACGAGCAGGCCAATCGCCTCGGAATAAATGCGGTGTTCCTGCTCGAGAATGCGGGCGGAAAGCGTCTCGACCGTATCGCTGTCGAGCACCGGGACAACGGCCTGGCAAACGATAGGCCCCGTGTCCACACCCTCGTCGACCAGATGCACCGTGCAGCCGGTGAACTTCACCCCGGCCTCGAGAGCCTGCTTCTGGGCGTCGATGCCGGGGAAGGCAGGCAAGAGCGCCGGGTGAATGTTCAGAATGCGATGGTGAAACTCGCGCGCAAAATACGGGCTGAGCACGCGCATGAATCCGGCGAGACACACCACGTCCACCTGGGATTCCCGCAGCGCCGCCACCACTTCGCGATCGTAGGCCTCGCGCTCTTTGCCTTTCGAGGGCATGAAGCGCGTCGGGAGGCCCAGGGCGTGGGCCCGAGCGAGGCCAGGAGCTTCCTCGCGATTGCTGATGACTAGAGCGATGCGCGCCGGAATCTTGCCTGCCTCGACGTTGCGGGCGATGGCCTCGAAGTTCGAGCCGCGGCCGGAAAGCAGGATGCCCAGGTTCTTCATGACTGGCGCCTAAGCGCTGACGTACTTCACACCGCGCCTTCCGCGCACGATGCGGCCAATGGTCCAGAACTTCTCGCGTTTCTTCTTGAGCATCGCCGCAACGTGGGCGAAGCTCCGCTCGCGCACCACAAGCATCATGCCGATGCCCATGTTGAAGGTGCGCAGCATGTCGTCTAAGGGGACATTCCCCAAACGCTGAATGAGCTCGAAGATGGGCAGCACCGGCCAGGAGCCGATTCGAATCTCGGCGCAACAACCGGCGGGCAGAATGCGGGGCGGATTGTCGGTCAGCCCGCCGCCCGTGATGTGAACCAGTCCTTTCAGCCAGCCCTTCCGGAGCAGCGGCTGGATGACGCTCGCGTAGCAACGGTGCGGCGCAAGCAATTCATCGCCCAGCGTCCGGCCGAGTTCCGGCACGTGCGCGCTGAGTTTCATGCCAGCCTCGTCGAGCAGGACTTTGCGCGCCAGCGAATAGCCGTTGGTATGCAGCCCAAGCGAGGCGAGCCCGAGGATCACGTCGCCGGGACGAATGCCGCTGCCGTCAATGATGGCACGCCGGCGTACCCAGCCGACGATGGTGCCCGCGAGGTCGTACTCACCCGGCGGGTAGAACCCCGGCATCTCTGCCGTCTCCCCACCAATCAGCGCGCACCTGGCGGCGCGACAGGCTCGCGCCAGTCCCCTGACTACTTCCGTCACCACGCTCGGCTCGAGCTTGCCGGTGGCGAGATAGTCGAGAAAGAAGAGCGGCACGGCGCCGTGGACCGCGATGTCGTTGACGCAGTGGTTGACGAGGTCGGCGCCGACCGTCGAGTGTCGACCGAGTGCGAAGGCGATCTTGAGCTTGGTGCCGACGCCGTCGGTACTGGCCACGAGGACCGTGTCGCGCGGCAGGCCATCAAGCGCGAAGAATCCTCCGAAAGCGCCCACGTCCTTGAGGACGCTCGGGCCGAACGTCTGACGGGCGAGCCGCTTGATTTGGGTTTTGGCGCGTGTAGCGGCGTCAATGTCGACGCCAGCGTCCTGATAGCGCATAGCGAGGAGACCTGGATCAGGGGTTGGGGTCAGGAACTGAACGATAACCGGGCGCGAGCGGCTGAATCCCGCTATCATGCTGAAAGAAGGAACGTTAGCGGTCCACTACTCTGTCGTCTGCTAAGTATATTTGTTTCAATAGATTAAGAAGATGGGCCCGAGAAACTCATATCTTGCAAAATAGCCTGTATTGATTCTAAACCACTTCTTCGGTTCGTTCCTCGAGATCAGCCTTCAGTTCTCAGCCTTCAGGCTTTGCCTTCCGCCTTTCGCTCTTCAGAAGCCCTTCCCCGTCCTTGACCAGCGCGTCTTGCCAACGAAGTTCGCCAGGATCTCCCAATCAAACTTGAGCCGGGCAGGAATGTCATCCGCCGTCCATTCCCGGGTGGGCGCGTCATAAGACCAGTAGACGAACAGCGGCTCGCCGACCACGTTGTCGATGGGCACAAACCCCCAAAAGCGGCTGTCCTGCGAATTGTCGCGGTTATCGCCCATAGTGAAGAGATACCCCTCCGGGACATGTAAGCCATCGTCCTGGATGTAGTTGGGCATTTCGCGCGCCCAGCCGGGATCGAGTCCCCAGGCGGCCGGCAGCGTGTCAATCTGCGAGATGGAGGGCGGAAAGTTGTCGCGTAAGGGAAGCATGTACGAGCTCTGGAACTCGACGTAAGGCTCGGTGCGGAGTTTGCCGTTCACGTAGACGCGCTTGTTGACGATCTTCACCACGTCGCCGCCCACCGCGATGACTCGCTTGACGTACATCAGCGAGGGATTGCGCGGGTAATGGAACGCCACGATGTCGCCGCGATGCACCGCCTTGAGTGCGGGCAGCCTCCACGAGGTATAAGGGAGGCGCGGGCCGTAAAGCAGCTTGTTGAGGAAAACGTGGTCGCCCACCAGAATCGTCTTCTCCATCGAACCCGTGGGGATGACGGTGGCTTCGGCGACAAACGTCCGGATACAAAATACGCCAATCAGGACGATGAGCAACGAGCGCAGCGTTTCCCAGGCCGTCTCGCCGACCGATCCCTTGGACTGCTCAGGAGACTCCTCGGGCGGGGTCGGCGGAACCTCAGGAGGCGCGTTTTGCGAAACCTCGGGATCGTGCGCTTCCGGCGCCGAGGTTCCGGATGACGCGTTCAATTCAGCGGGTGTCTCAGCGGACCTTTCACTCGGTTCCATATATGATTATTCCCGGTTGCGTAGAGCGATAAGCGGTTCCTGGACCGTGGTCGGATAGCTGGCCGTGTAGCAGGCCAGGCAATAGCGCCCTTGGGTGTCGGCGACCGCCTGCCGCAGGCCGTCGAGTGAAAGATAGCCGAGCGTATCGGCCTCGATGTAGCGGCGAATCTCCTCCACCGAGTGGGTCGAGGCGATCAGCTCTTTCTTGGTCGGCGTATCGATGCCGTAATAGCATGGGGAAATCGTCGGCGGACAACTGATCCGCACGTGGACCTCCCGCGCTCCGGCCTCTCGTACGATGCGCACGATCTTGCGGCTGGTTGTACCGCGGATAATCGAGTCATCCACCAGGATCACCCGCTTGCCTTCGAGCAGGCTGCGCACCGGGTTCAGCTTCAGCTTGACGCCGAAATCGCGGATGGCCTGGCTGGGTTCGATGAAGGTGCGGCCCACGTAGTGGTTGCGAATCAACCCGAACTTGAGCGGCACGCCAGACTCCTCGGAGAAGCCGATGGCGGCCGAGACGCCCGAGTCGGGCACCGGCACCACGAGGTCCGCGTCCACCGGGTGTTCGCGCGCCAGCCGCCGTCCGAGCATCTCCCGGCTCTCCTGTACGGAGCGCCCGAAGACCACGCTGTCGGGACGCGAGAAGTAGACGTGCTCGAAAATGCACTGCGTGGGCTGAACGGGCGGGGCGAAGTGCAGCGCCGTCATGCCGTGGCCCTCGAGGATCACCATCTCGCCGGGCTCGATGTCGCGCAGGTAAGTGGCATTGATGAGGTCGAAGGCGCAGGTTTCTGACGCCACCACGTACGCGCCGTCAAGCTTCCCCAGGCACAGCGGCCGGAAGCCGCGCGGATCGCGCAGCGCGATGACCGAGTCCTTGAAGAGCATCACCAGCGAATAAGCGCCCACCACCCGGTCGAGTGCGTCGGCCAGCGACTCGGGGATGCCGGTGTGCTTCGAGCGCGCGAGATAGTGCAGGATCACTTCACTATCGCTGGTGGTCTGGAAAATGTCTCCGCGGGCTTCCAGTTCCTTGCGCAGCGTGGTGGCATTCACCAGGTTGCCGTTGTGGGCCAGCGCCACCTGGCCTTTCTGGCAGCTCACCATGAGCGGCTGGGCGTTCTTGAGGTCGGTATCGCCGGCGGTCGAGTAGCGCGTATGGCCGATGGCCGAGTGGCCCGGGAGTCCGTTGAGCGCCTCGTGGGTGAACACCTCGGCAACATGACCCATGCCCTTGTGGCTCACCAGGGTGTGGCCGTCCGAGGCGACGATTCCGGCGCTCTCCTGGCCGCGATGCTGGAGCGCGTAAAGGCCCAGGTAGGCAAGCTTCGAAGCTTCCGGATGCCCGTAGATGGCAAATACACCGCAATGGTCGTGGAACTTGTCGTCAGGGAGAGGGACGGCGGCGAAGCGTTGGGAGGCTGGCTGCAAAGAATCTTCTCCAGGCGAGTTTAGTTCTGCTCCGCTCTTCAGGCGCGCTCTCTGCCAGGTGCAAGAAACCTTGGTGTCAGCAGGACCTGAGCAGCGACCGACATACTCATTGTGCTCCCAAGCGGGCCGGGTCGCAAGGGCTTTCTGGACTTTGAGGCTGCTTAGGGGGTCGGAGCTTCGGCTCCGACAACTCGACCGGGGCCATATCGGATTGCTGTGCCGCTAGAGGCCCCGATAGGGGCCACCCTTGAGTAGCCGGCGGCTGGCGCAGGCCCTCGGGGCCTGCGAACTCGGTAGTCAGCTCACTGCACGCGATTCGAGACTGGCGCGGGCGTGACGGGCGGCGCGGGGGGAGCCATCAAGCCGAGGCCTTGCAGCAGGAAAACGGTGCGTTGGGCGGCGCCGCGCCACACGAGCTGGCAGCCTTCGCCCTGGCAGTTCTGGACGTAGACGTCGCCGCCCGAGTACTCCAGGCTGCAATTCTTGAACACGCAATTGATGAAGACGCCGTCGTCGAGCACCAGGTGCTGGTTCTCGAACGTTTTGCCCTCGTGTCGATTCATGCCGCTGTCCCCTCTTTCCCCGCCAAGGCAGGCTACCACTCGCGGTTTGGAGAGCGCAACCGGATTCGGGCAGGCGGAGTTCCTTTCTGGCGGGGCCTCCGACGTTCCCGTAACCAACATAATCGACGGTTCAATCCCGGATACGCTTGTACTTGAGGGCGAACATCACCGTCCAGGCGCCATCTTTTTCGCGAAGCACCGCCCAGTCATAGTCATCGGGCCCACGGCGAACGATGCTCGAGCGGAAAGGCCGTGCCACACCGTCGGACCCGACGATGCTGAACTCCTGCTCTAGCCGATCCCCGTCCATCACTGCGTCGCCCTCGGTCAAGGCGCCGCTGTTGTCAGTGTAGAGAAAGACTATTTTCTTTTTCGCGGGATGCCAGGCGTAGATGCCGCTATAGACCGGCACCAACCTTCCTTCCTCTTTGAATCTGGTCGTGAACTGGATCACCCGGCCGTTATCGCCCCAACGAATCGTCGACTCCACGTGAAACGGCTTGCCATCCGGACCCTTGTCTCCATCGGCCACCCACTTGCCGCCCACCATCCAGGCGAGCTGATCGAGCGGATTGGCGGGCGGCGCCTGGGCCTGCATCGACGCCGAACTCGCAGCGACTGCCATCATCGCCGCGCAAAACCATCGAACCCCTCTACGAAACGTCATGATGGGAATCCACCTTTCCAGGATTTTCTTCCGGCCTCGGCAGCCGGCTTCACTGTATTGACGGCCTTCGCTCGCGGGTTGCTTCAGTCAGCAGCCGGTTGAAGTAATCGCGCAACTCCGCCACGGAAGCGTCGAATTGCTCCAAGGCGTGGTGGGCGCGAGCTTGCATGACGGCGCCTTCCATCACCGTGAGGACAAAAATCGCCAGCCTCTCCCGGTCAACACCCACCGGAAGATGGTCGCCTGCCTCTTCGAGACACTTTCGAATCCAACTTCTCCAGCCTTCGAAATTCTTGGCGATCTTCTCCCGGGCTCTGGGGTGTTCGTCGCTGACCTCGAGCGCCAAGTTGCCGATCGGACATCCATGGGCGAAGCCGGTGTAAATCAGCCCCTGGCGATAGCCCCCGAGGATGGCAAAGATTCGCTCGATCGGGTCGTGCTCCCGGGAAAAGGCGGGCTCAATAACCGCGGGCCAAAGCAAGTCCACGTAACGGTCGAGGACTGCGAGGAGCAGATCCTCCTTGGTGCGGAAGAGGTAGTACAGGCTGCCGGACTTAACGTTGGCCTTTTGCGTGACGTCCTGAAGGGTCGTGGTCTCATAACCTTTCTCCCAAAAGAGGACTCGCGCCGTCTCTACAACTCGCTCTTTAGTAGCAGTCCGCGCCCGCATATTGATCAAACCCTAGTTCCGACTATTTAGTTAGTTACCCAACTAATAAGGAAGTACAATAGCACCAAGCAATTATGGGTGTCAAACTATTTTTTGCTCCGGATTTGCTCGGGGAGGGCCCTCGGGAATCGACCTCTCCTCCTCCGCACGCGGCTTTATACCAGGACCGGGGCCAGCGCCACGCAGGCGAGACCGAGGATGAACAGGACGAACATCAGCGCCAGCAGCCGCTTCACTTCAGGGCCCGCGCCTTTGAACTCGTGCCAGACGAAGACGCCCCAAATCGCCGACACCATGGTCGCGCCCTGGCCGAGAGCGTAGGACGTGGCCGGTCCGACCATCTTGGCGTAGGAGGCGACGAAGTTCGAGATGGTCCCAACGCCCCAGATCAGACCGCCTACCACGCCCCAGAAATGCAGGTTGCCGCGGCCGGCGAGGTAATCGCTCATTGCAACCGGCGGCCCTGAGACTGGCTTGCGCATGAAAGCGTAATTGAGCGGGACATTCGACACCAGGACGCCCAGCGCAAAGACGAAGGCCACCGTGTAGGGTCCGAGGTGCCGCTCGCCCGTCAGCGTCTTGGCGACGAAGGGATAGAACAGCCCCATGAAGACGCCACAGAGCAGGCTCAGCACGATGCCCTTGGTCGTGACCTGTCCGCCGCCTTGGAGCTTGCGATAGGCCAGGGCGTCGACGACGATGGCCGCGACCACCAGCGCGATCCCGCCAAACAGCAGCAGTGGATTCCCTTTGGGCGTGATGATGTAATTCAGAATCGAGCCGATCACCAGCGCGAGTCCGATGCCGATGGGGAAGGCGACCGCGAGTCCGGCCAGCGCGATGGCCGCCACCAGCAGCAGGTTGGCGAGGTTGAAAACAGCGCCGCCCACGAAGGCGTAAATCAGGTTGCCGGCGCTCGCCTGGCGGAGATTGGTGAAGAAGCTGTCGGGGCTCGAGGCGTCCGTGTATCCGAACGTCAGCCCGATGATGACCGAGCAGAGCAGAATCCCCCAGACGTAGTCCCAGTAGAACAGCTCAAACCGCCAACTCCCCACTAGCTTCTGGGTATTCGCCCAACTGCCCCAGCACGTCATGCTGATGAACATCATGAGCAGCGCGACGGCGTAAACCTGGGGGATGAACATGCGCACCTCAGGCCGCGGATGATCGGCCCAAAACCGTGCGCAGTCTATCACACTAGATGATTTGGATTTCGTGGCTGCTGATCCATATATCGATCTGCTGAAAGCGAGCTTTGAGAGTTTCCTTGTAATCCCGGAAAAAATCGTCGGCAGGAGCCGACGCCGGAACATCGACGATCAGGCGAAAAAGCGTGTCCCGGTGAATTGTTCCCCCATACTTCCACGATCCCATTGCGGCCAGGAGGTCGAGCGTTGTGGCAGCAAAGCTTTCCAAAAGCTCCCGAGTCGTCTGCCGGAACTTTTCAGATTCGATAGGGCGACCGTCGTTATAGCACAGTGGTAGGAGTATTTCGTAGCGTATTCACTTCGTTCAGAGCCACCGGCAAGGGTACCCTTTCGTAAGGTATCTGCTGCGTGTCCAGGGCGGCTAGGGCACTCTCTTTGCAAAGGTAAATCTCGCCTCGAAGGGCGCGGACAGCCCCTTGGTGAACGAGGACCATCAGCCCGTCGGCCGCTTGCTCTGGCGAAGTGAATCGGATCGCTACCATGTGACGATGATAGCACGAAACGACTGTTCAAGCAGTCCAAGCCTTGTCACGGGTGAGGGAGCCGAGTTCGATACAGTGGGTGTGCTTTCACCTTACTCTTCCTCTTCCTCCGCGGCCGCCGGCTTGTGCGCGGCGACGATCTTGTCGGCGATGGGCTGTGGGACCACGTCGTAGTGGGAGAACTCCATCGAGTAGGTGCCGCGCCCCTGAGTCATGGAGGTGAGGTCGGAGGCGTAAGTGAGCATTTCCGAGAGCGGCACCTGTGCCTTGACGATCGTCGAGCCGCTCTTCGAGTCCATCCCCTGGACGCGGCCGCGGCGTCCGTTGAGGTTGCCCATGATGTCACCCGCGTAGTTCTCGGGAATGGTGATCTCAACGTTCATGATAGGTTCGAGCAGGCAGGGTTTGGCCTGCTCCATGCACTTCTTGAAGGCTTTCGAGCCGGCGAGCTTGAAGGCAATTTCCGAAGAGTCGACATCGTGGTAGGAGCCGTCATAGAGGATGACGCGGAAGTCCACCACCGGGTATCCGGCCAGATACCCTTTCGACGCCGCCTCGATGATGCCCTTCTCGACCGCGGGAATGAAATTCTTGGGGATGGCGCCGCCAAAGATGTCGTTGACGAATTCGAAGCCCGCGCCGCGTTGGAGCGGCTCCATCTTGATCTTGCAGTCGCCGTACTGCCCGTGTCCGCCGGTCTGCTTTTTGTGCTTGCCCTGGGCGTCCGCCTTGCCGCGAACCGTCTCGCGGTAGGGCACCTTCGGGGCCTTCAGCGCCACTTCGATGTTGAACCGCCGCTTGAGCTTCGAGACTGCCACTTCCACGTGCTGCTGTCCGGCGCCCGAGATCAGGAACTCCTTGGTTTGCGGATCGCGGGTAAAGCGCAGCAGCAGGTCCTCTTCCAGCATGCGGTGGATGGCGCTCGAGAGCTTGTCCTCGTCGCCGCGTGACTTGGCTTCGACGGCAAACGAGATGGCGGGCTCGGCGAGCTTGACCTTGGGGTACACGATGGGCGCCGACTTGTCGCCCAGCGTATCGCCGGTGAGCGTATCCTTGAGCTTGGCCACCACGCCCAGGTCGCCCGAGCGCAGTTCGGCCACCGGATTCTGCGTCTTGCCTTGAATCACCGCGATGTGTGACAGGCGCTCGCCGCCGCCGCGCGTGAAGTTCGCCAGGTTGGCCTCGTTCTTCACCACGCCCGACATCACCTTGAAGTAGCTGACGCGCCCCGCGAAGGGATCGGCCACGGTCTTGAAGATATAGGCGGAGGCGGGCTGGTCGTCGGCCATCTTGCGCTTCACGGACTTCCCACCCTCGTGGTCCAGACCCTCCACCTCGCCGCGCTCGGCCGCCGCGGGCAGGCAGTCGACGATGAAGTTGAGCAGCGCGTCGCTCGCGATGTTCGGCAGCCCGGCGCTCACCACCACCGGCGTGAGCCGCCGCTCGCTAATCGCCTGCTTCAATCCCGGTACCAGGTCTTCCACGGGAATCGTTCCTTTGTCGAAAAACTCCTCCATCAGCTTGTCGTTGCCCTCGGCCACCATCTCGACCAGGGCTTCGTGAGCCTTGCCCGCTGCGTCGGCAAGCTCGGCGGGAATCGCTGCCTCCGTCCCCTTGCCCGATCCATTCGACTCGTAAGTCGAGCCTTTCATGCGCACCAGGTCAACGACGCCGCGGAAACTCTTTTCCTCACCGATCGGAAGCTCGATAGGGACCACGGTGCGCCCGAACGCCTCGCGCAGCGCGCCCAGCGTGCGCTCGAAGCTGGCGCGATCGCGGTCCATCTGATTGACTACCAGGACGCGCGGCAGGCTGTACTTCTCCGCGAAGCCCCAGGTCTTTTCCGTCTGTACTTCAACGCCCGCCACGCCGTGCACGAGTAGCAGTGCCGCGTCTGCGGCTACGAGCGCGGCCTCCGTCTCATGCAGGAAAATATTGAAGCCCGGCGTGTCGATGAAGTTGATCTTGGTCTTCCCCCATTCGGCGTAGGCGAGCGCCGCGCTGATGGAAAACTTCCGCTGGATTTCCTCTTCGTCGTAGTCGGTGACCGATGTGCCGTCGTCCACTCTGCCCAGCCGGTTGACCATGCCCGCCGTGTAGAGCAGCGCGGAGACAAGCTGGGTCTTGCCGGTGTCGCCGTGTCCAATCAGCGCCACATTGCGGAGGTTTGGTCCGTCGTAAATTTTCACCGGGTACTCCTCAGAGAGTGGAATGTGAACGCCGACGCCGACGTTTAATGGCCGAGAACCCCAGGGATGCGGCTCTGCCAGGAAAACCACCGCTGAAGCAAACCGGCATCGTAGCACACCTTTTCAGGACGCATCAACGCGCCCGCCCGGCTTTTCCGGTATAATGCTGGTGAAAGTCACTTCGTCAGAAACGGGAGGCGGGTTGATGGCCGAACGAATGGTCAAGTGTGTGAAGTTTCAGAAGGAATTGCCCGGTCTCGACGAGGCGCCCTGGAGCGGCGAGCTCGGCCAGCGCATCTACGACAACGTTTCCCAGCAGGCGTGGGACCTGTGGCTCGAGCACCTCAAGATGATCATCAACGAGTACCGCCTCAGTCCTGCCACCAAGGAGGCCCAGGAAATCATCGCGCAGCAGATGGAGCAGTTCTTCTTCGGTGAAGGCGCGGCGCTCCCGCCCGGCTACGTTCCCCCCAAGAAAAAAGGATAAGGACGCTTCGAGGACTCGATCACGGCGCGGGCACGAGCTCGAAGTGTCGCGGCTTGGGCTGCGCCGCGGCGTGTTGCTCGACGATCAGGTCTGCTTCGACCTTGTCGAGCGCGGCGAGCGCCGCTTGCTTGTCCGGCGACGGCACGTCGTTGAGTGGGACCTCCACATTGCGCCAGCGCGCGAAGTGGACGTTGTTATGCTTGACTGTCAGCTCGTGGACGGCCATCGCTTGCCGGGCCATGGGAGTCGCGAGCAAGGCAAGATTGATACCCTCCGCCCACTGCTGCTTGCTGAATCGCCCGGCGTCCTCGCCATCAATCTTGAGCTGGTAGCTGGGCGCGGTAAGCCCGGTCACCTTGAGCGCTTCCTGATCCAGCGCCCGGACGAAGTCTGAGCTGCGGAGCGCAAGCTCGACCACCGGATCCTTGAGGTCGACAGGCATGGGCAGTGCCTGATCGAGCTCAGTCCACTTGACGCTGTTGTCTTCCTGAAGCTCGGTGATCGTGGCGTTCTCGGCGTGGACCACGCGCTTCGCGGCCGCGTCGATTTCGACCGCACTCACCGTGGCGGGCGCGTTCCAGGCGCGCAGCAGGGCCTCCGCCATGATGAGGTGACCGCCCGGCCCGGGATGGACGCGATCGGGCAGAATTTTCGCGGCGAGTTCAGCGTCGGCCGCCTTGGCCTTTTCGAGCGCGGCCACGAGCGGTGTATTCATGTCAGCCACGGTCAAGCCCTCGCGCCCGCCCAACTGCTTGACGAACTCCGAGTAGCGGACGAGCACGGCGTTGTAGCCGCCGGGAAATTGCGGCGCGCGAGTCACATCGTCAAACGGTGAGGGCTCGATCACCGTGATGCGAAGGCCGGGCAGCGCGCTTTTCACCACGTCGAGGATGTGCTGGTAACCCTCGGCGTAAGTAGTGAAGATTTGCTGGTCATAGGCGCGATAGCTCCCGTCATTCATCCCCAGCATGATGGTCATCACCGTGGGCTTGTAAGCGATCACGTCGCGGCGCAGGCGCACGTCGATGGGTCCGCCGCCGCCACCCGTCACGCGGTCACCGCCCCAGCCGGAGTGCACGAAGCTTACGTTGAGCCGGGGAAAGCGCGCCACCACGTAGCTCTCGACAAAGGTGGTGTAGAGCCGCTGGTCGGTGATGCTGTCGCCGTAGAAGACCACACGGTCGCCGTCCTTGAGATAAAACCCCTTGCCCGCGCTCGGAGCTTCGACGGCGGTCGTCGCTGCGGGGCCGCTCCACGCGCCGAGGCACGCGACCAGCATCAGAACGAAGATGGCCGCCGAACTTTTCCGCTGTCCTGCGTAACGAAGTTGACGCATAAGCTCGACCTCCCGGAATCAGGGCGGCGCCGATTTCACCTGACGACCGGCAGCGCCGCCGCGATTTCGAATCTTAGTTTCGCGTGCGCTTGCCGCAGCGCGTCTTCGACAAACTCTGGGGATGGCCCTCGAGCAAAAATGAAACCCAGATAACTCGCGCCTTCCGGCAGCGGCACCAGTTTTTCGGCAGGCTTCGCCGTAATCACCACGTCCTCGACCCCAGGCGTCGCGCGAGCGGCCTCGACCCCGTTGGCTTCGATGTAGATACCCGCTTCCGGCACGGGAATCATCATCACTCCCGAGGCCATTGGCTCGCGCTGAACCTCATGAAGATCTTCGCCTAGCGCCAGACGGATCAGGAGTTCCTCGAGCCCCATGCCTTCTCCGTGCGACGGCGAAGAAGACCTGAGGGCGCGCGAGCAGAGTCCGCCGATGGAGCGCGCCGCAACTTCCATCACCCAGATATTGCTCGGCGAGAGGCTGCCCACGGGATCGAGTCGAAGCTCCGCATGCAGCGGTCCATGATAGAGGCCGAGCGCTCGGGTCGCTTGTTCGAGCGTTTCATCGACGGCGGCTTCGACCGCGGCGGGCAGTCTGGAGGGCGTGACGTAGATCGTTTCCTCAAAGAACGGACCGGTCAGCGGATCGGGCTTGTCGAAGATGGCCAGCACCTTGAGCCGTCCTCGATCCATCAGACCCTCGACGGCGATTTCTTCGCCGGCGACGTAGGTTTCCACCTGGATGAAATCGCTCGTCTCTTCGCGCAGGACTCGCACCTCCGGGGACCGCAGGAGGTTGCGGATGCGTTCAAAGGCTGCGACGAACTGCTCGGGATCGTCAGCGCGGATTACGCCGCGGCTGGCCGAGAGCGCCAGCGGCTTCAGGACGCAAGGGAATCCGCGGCCGAACCCGGAAGCGATGGCGTACGGGTTAGCGGTGAGCCGAAAGCGCTGGAATCCGGGAACGCTCAGCCCCGCCGCCCGGAGGCGCTCACGCGAGAGGTATTTATCGCGGCAGACATCGGCGGCCTCGGCGGGGTGATGGAGCAATCCAAGCGCGCGGCTGGCGCGCGCCGCCGTCGGAGTGGGGCGATCGCCGAGGGCCACGACCGCGTCCACACGATTGGTGCGCGCGTACTCGAGGATGCGCGCCGCGGAGTTCTGGGGATCCTCAAAGCGCAGAGGCAGCGCGCCATCGCGCCAGGGATCCTCGAGGACGTGACAGCGGTCGGTTCCGAAGACCACGTCGAGGCCAAGCTTCTCGGCCGCTTCGACGAAGGCGTGCGTCTGGTAGCCTGTCGTCGTCGCCAGCAGAAGGAGGCGCCGGGCTTCGACGCCGGACCGGCGGCTTGAGGTTTCTGGAAGCATGAAGATCGATGCAGGCGCTACTTGGTGGTGGGCGGCGCGGCTGACTCCTCTTCCTCCTTTATGTCACGCGGCGCCACTTCTTCGCGCATGCTGCGCCTCCAACCCGCCGGCGTCTTAATCCACGTGTCCTTGGTATGTTCGATCGACGTCACGCGACGCTCCTGAACCCTGGTGTCGCGAGCGTCTCGTTTGGCAGCCTCCGTGCGCGTTTCTTTTATGTCGACCCAAACGTCCGCTGTGTTCCCCGAGACGGTGAACTTCTTGATCGTATGTTCGTAGGAGACGATACTCTTCGCGAAAGAGAGGTACTCCTGGCCAACCGGTCGAATGGGGTAAATGTCCCCTTTACTGTCGATGAAGATGGCATCAGCGGTTTCGATTTCCTTGCGGCACTCGTTGACTGCTTCGACGCTGTGGGCCAGCGTCGCCTTCTTCACTTTTTCGTAGTTGGCTTCAATCTGCTTGCGAATCGCCGCACTATCCTCGCTCAGCAGAGGCTGACTCGTGACGCCAGCCAGGGTTACCAGAGTCAACCAGATTGCGAGTCTTCTCATACGTTTCGCTTCTCGCCTTTCTGACCTATCTTTCGAGCCCGTCAATTCCCGGCCTCGAGTCATCGCAGCTAAACGTGGGCCTCAGCGGCGTTCGCAGGGACCAACTGGTCCCTCGTCGGCTCGGCTCAGCAGTACCACGGTTCCGTCAGGTAGGGGATGGCAGCGCGCGCCACGCCGACCTCCTCCTGTGGGATGGCTTCGACTGGCAGGCGCGCCTCCCGATGCGCGAGCTTCCAGATGCGCTCGAAGACCGCCTCGCGCGGGTCGCCGTTTTTCTGCGTGCGCTCGACCAGCCGCTGGATCTGGTCGGATAGCGCGTCGACGCGCGGGTCGGGATTGGCCCACGGATAGGCGAGACTCGCATCATCAAAGCCGCCCACCATCTGCCGCACCTCGTCAAGCTCGAGCAGCCGCGAGCCGGCCGGAATCAGGAGCCGAATGGCAAGCTGAATCGGCGAGACATTCTCGATGAGATCGAGCTCGGCAATGCGCCGCAGCAGTTCCAGGTAACTTTCGAGCGTCGTCCAAGGTGTGAATGCGACGAAGGTAGGGGAGAGAGTGAGCCCGATCTCGCGGAAGAGTTCGACCGTGGCGACGAAGTCGGCGACGGAGTGTCCTTTCTCAAGACGGGCCAGAACCCGATCGTCAACCGCTTCGACCGCGCTGGTTACAAAAAGACAGCCAGTATCGCGGAGCGTGCGAAGGTGCTCGGCATGCTTGAGCAGGTGCTCGATCTTGATGGTGACGTCGTAAGTGAGGCGCGGATGTTTGGCATGCATCGCGGTCGCGACACCGACCGCGTGGCGGATGCCGTTGAAGAAGTCGGGATCGCCGAAGGTGATGTGCTCGGCGCCCGCCTCGACCTGCCGCCGGATGTCCTCGAGGACGATCTCGCGCCGCACGATCCGGAAGCGACCATGGTAAACGGGAACAATCGGGCAGTGCCGGCAGAGGTGCTTGCACCCGCGGCTCGCTTCCGTATAGCCCACGATGCGCGGATTGCCGTCCGGATGATTGAGGTGAGCGTAGCGCTCAAGCGGCGGAAGCCCGTCGCGCTCGGGGACCAGAAACTGTTGCGGGCCGAGTGAGACGACGGGCTCGGATTGGGGGTTCGCTGGGACGGACGCGTCCTTCTGTCCAACCCGTGCGACCGCGGCCATCAAGCCGTCCTCAAACTCGCCGCCGAGGATCGTCTCCGCGCCGAGCTTGCGCAGGTAGCTTTCGTTGACAGGCGCGTAGAGTCCGTAAAAGCAAAGATGGGCATCCGGATTCAGACCTCGTATAGTGGGAAGCAGCTCCACGGCGAGCCGTGTCGCGGTATGCATGGGAACATAGAAGGCGATGAAATCCGCCTGCCGCACCGGCTCCTCGCGCAACGCTTCACGCGAGAGGTCAAGGCAGGTGACCGCGTGCCCGGCACGGCGCAGCCAGGCGGCGGGCGAAGCCAAGCCAAACGGCTGGCGTCCCAATTCGTAGGTCGAAACCAAGACAACTCTCACTTGCATCGCTCCAAGGAAGTCGAAGCTTCAGCTCCGACACCGCAGGCGCGCTCGTTGATTCTCACAGCCGGTTGATCATGCTGGCGATGTAGCCGGCGCCGAAGCCGTTGTCGATGTTGACCACTGCGACGTTGGGCGAGCAACTGTTCAGCATCCCGAGCAACCCCGCCAGTCCGCGAAAACTCGCGCCATAGCCTACGCTGGTAGGAACGGCAATCACCGGCGCGCCCACCATACCGCCGACCACGCTGGGCAGCGCGCCTTCCATACCAGCCGCCACAATCACCACCCGGGCGCCGCGCAAGTGGTGGCTCTCGCCCAGCAGACGATGCAGCCCCGCCACGCCCACGTCGTAAAGCGACTCGACGCGGTTGCCCATGATCTCGGCGGTCACGAGGGCCTCCTCGGCGACCGGAATGTCCGAAGTTCCGGCGGACACCACCAGCACTTTGCCCTTGCCGCGGATCTTGCGGTCGCGGCGGATCGTAATCGCTCCGGAGAGCCGGTGAAACTCCGCCTGCGGCGCGAGCTTCTGGACGCGTGCGAACAGCGGCTCGTCACCGCGCGTAATCAGGATGTTGTGCCGGTTGCGCAGCATCCCGCGCACGATGCCTTCGACCTGCGCGGGCTGTTTGCCGCGCGCGAAAATCACCTCCGGCAGCCCGTGCCGCAGCGGCCGGTGATGGTCGATCTTAGCGTAGCCCAGGTCCTGATAGGGAAGATCGCGCAGGCAGTCCACCGCGTCCTCGACGCTCAACCGCCCGCGGCGCACTTGCCGCAACATCTTGGAAATGTCTTCCACCGTCACAGTGTGTTCGCCTCTCCCCAGGAGTCGTCGATGCTCGCCGGCCGAGCGCGTGTAGCCCAGAGACTCCGCCAGTTTCACTTTCGCGATAATCGAGTATAGCAGGCGGGTCGCTCGAATGGACAGGGAGTTCGTTTCCTTGACTTCACTCGGAACGCTGGCTACCATCGCTTTCGGTACCCGCGAGTATCGTTCCGCGAACAACCGAGGGCCGCAAGAAACCGAGAGCCGTGAAGAACCAAGCTGCCGGGAAAAGTCTTGTTCTGGGCGTTACGGGCGCGAGTGGCGCAGTTTTTGCACGGCGGACCCTCCAGATGCTCGAAGCGGACGCGCGACTGGGGAAGATCCATCTGGTGATTTCGGGCAGCGGGCTTAAGGTCTTGCGCGAGGAGCTGAACCTCGACGTTTCGAATAGCGCGGCGATTCCTGCGTTACTCGCCGGCGGGCGGACACGAAAGACCGTCTACCTGCTCGACTCTGATATCGGCGCGAGCATTGCCAGCGGTTCGTATCCCGTCGACGGGATGGTGGTGATTCCTTGCAGCATGGGCTGTCTCGCGCAGGTTGCGCACGGCGTCGCCTCTACGCTCATCGAACGCGCCGCCGACGTCTGCTTGAAGGAGCGCCGCAAGCTCATTCTCGCGCTGCGCGACACGCCGCTCAGCCGCGTTCACCTGGAGAACATGCTGCGCGCCCACGATGCCGGAGCCGAGATCTTTCCCATTAACGTGTCGTTCTACCACCGACCGAGCACCATCGAGGATCTGGTGACTCAGTTCTGCTGCCGGCTGCTCGCGCACCTCGGCCTCGACCAGCCGCAGCAGTTCCATTGGACGGGGACGGCGACGCCCGCCAAACCGGGGCCGAGCCGCTGACCAGCCATGCCGCCTGCCGACCACGCACCCGTCATCGCCGACTTGATCTTCCTGCTCTCGATTGCCGGACTCGCCGACGCGCTCTACTTCACCTTTGCCTATTACGGGCGCGTGCGCAAATTGAAGTGGATTCCGGCGGTGCTTTGCGCGCGCGACGGATCGAGCTGCGTCACGGTGGTGAAGACGCCCTATGCACGGGTCTTTGGCGTTCCCAACTCGCTCTTGGGCGTCATCTATTACGTGGTTCTGATGTACTGGGCCGAGTCCGGCATGCCGGTAGGGTTCGAGGCAACGGTGGGTGAGAAGTATCACGTGATCCGAATGGGCTGGCTGCTGATCAGCGCCAGCGCGCTGACCGTGGTTCTGGGCTTCTACCTGATTTACGCTCTGAAGCGCAAGCTGAACGTGGATTGTCCGCTCTGCTACGCGGCGCACGCTATCAACGTTGTCCTGTTCGTGCTGCTGATTCTCGGTCTAAGCCGGTGAGGGCCGGCGCCGCCAGCGAATCGAGTGCGAGAATTTCGATAGCAGGTTAGTTGGGCCCTTGTAGAGGCGAGTTTACCTCGCCATGTGGCGGCATGACGCCTGTACCTCAAACTGCCCGAGATTTGGCCGCGTGATGCGGTTCCGCCAAGATGGTTCTGATGGGCGAGAAGATCCCAAGCGGAATGGTCTCTGAACCTGTGCGAGGCGAGATGGCAGGACGGCCCATGGGCGGCGCGCCGCCGCCCAAACGCGGTCTTGCGGCCAAAACTCGGACCACGCTCGAGATGATCAAGTTCGAGCACTCGATCTTTGCGCTGCCGTTTGCCCTGACTGGGGCTTTGCTCGCGGTACGCGGCTGGCCGGCCTGGCGCCAGATAGTCTGGCTCACCGTGGCGATGGTCGGGGCGCGTAGCGCGGCGATGACCTTCAACCGTATCGCCGACCGCCGGCTCGATGCGCTCAATCCGCGGACGAAGATGCGCGCCCTGCCGGCGGGCGAGCTCAGCCTCGGCTTTACTACGGGCTTCACCATCGTCTCCTGCGGTCTGCTGGTCCTCGCGGCTTACGAACTCAATCCGGTGGCGTTCAAGCTTTCTCCCGCTGCCCTCGCCATCCTGCTCGGCTACTCTTACACCAAGCGCTTCACCTGGCTCTCGCACTTCGTGCTGGGGATTTGTCTGGGCATGTCACCGGTTGCGGCGTGGATCGCCTTGCGCGGCGACTTGCGGCCAGGGGTGGTGGTACTCGGCGCGGCCGTCGCCTTATGGGTGGCGGGGTTCGACATCATTTACGCCTGCCAGGACGTCGACTTCGATCGCCGCCAGCAGCTCGATTCGATCCCCCGGCGCTACGGGATTCGTACCGCGCTTTATATCTCGGGAGCGCTGCACGTCACGATGCTGGGTCTGCTGGTCGAGGTGGCGCGGATGGAGCATCTCGGTTGGTTGGCGATGGCGGGCCTCGTGGCGGTCGGAGCGCTGCTTGCTTATGAACACGCTCTGGTGAGACCTTCCGACCTCTCACGCGTCAATGCCGCCTTCTTCACCGTCAACGGCTACATCAGCGTGCTCTTCTTCCTCACCTGGGCAGGCGATATCCTTCTGCTGCGGCGGTAGCCAAGGTCAATGGTGCTGTGATCGACCGTGGACCTCTCGCCGTGGTGACCCACCCACGGTCAGAACGGCGCTGACCGTGGCTACTTCACTCCGCGAGCTTCGGGCCTTGAATTGTCAACTACTGGAGGCGGTGGGGCCGTTCCACTCCGCGGAAAACCAGCGTGTCAAAAATAGCGAGGACGTTCTTGCGGTAATCGAGGATGCGCTGGAGAGTGGACTGATACCAGGGATCACGCAGCGCCTGGCGCTTCCAGCGCTCGAGAACTTGCGGTGGCACGTCGATATCTTCGCGCAGTTTCTGTAGCGGGTAACCGCGCAGGAAGAGTCCGTAGAAGAACGCAGCCTCGTAGCGCGGCTCGCTCAGGTTCGGACCGACCGTCGTAGTGTAGTCCTGCTGAATGCTGTTTAACACACTCTACCACCACATTCCGGGTCCGCAGGAGAGACTCCCGATTACTTCGTCAAGCACAGAAAAGCTATCTTAAACCCGCTGTCAAGACCCTCGAATACGGACTTACCCTGATTTTACGCGCCTGGGATAAGCACGTATGAGCACGATTCATGCCACACTCAGTGGTTCACGGCCCTCGAGGCGCAACAACTCAGCACCTATGGATGACTGGGTAACGCCGAAGGTTGCAAAACGGGCGAGGGCGGCGGTAGACTGTAGAATGCCTGCACGGTGTATCACGCTGTGACTTGTCATCTTGACGGGCGTGGGCACTAGGGAGCCAACTCTTTGTCACCGCAACACTTGCACGTGGAAGACGAGAGACTGCGGCCGATTGCGGATAAGGTCTTGGCCGGGGAGCGGTTGTCCTTCGAGGATGGCGTCGCACTTTACCGTTCGAACGACCTGCTCGCCATCGGCTACCTCGCGAACCGCCTCCGCGAGCAGTTGCACGGCAACCGCACTTACTTCAACGTCAACCGCCACATCAACCCGACCAACGTGTGCGTGGCCAGTTGCAAGCTGTGCGCCTTCGGACGCAAGCCCGACGCACCCGGCGCCTATACCATGGCGCTTGAAGAGGCCTACCGGATTGCCGGTGAGGGCTGGACGGAAGCGGTCACGGAATTCCACATCGTAGGCGGCCTACATCCCGACCTGCCTTTCCAGTATTACGTCGACCTGCTGCGCGGGCTCAAGGAGCGTTTCCCCTCCGTTCACCTCAAGGCTTTCACGGCGGTCGAGATCGGCTACTACTCGCACATCACGCGGCTCTCGATCCGCGAAATCCTCGAGCGGTTCAAGGAGGCAGGACTCGGATCGCTGCCCGGCGGCGGCGCTGAAATCTTCGCTCCCAAGGTGCGCCACATCATCTGCGACCACAAGATCGGCGCGCACATCTGGCTGAAAGTCCACCGCACGGCGCATCAGTTGGGTCTGCACTCGAACGCTACGATGCTTTACGGCCACATCGAGTCTCCCGAGGATGCGACGGATCATCTCCTCCAATTGCGCAAGCTACAGGACGAGACGCACGGCTTCCAGACCTTCATTCCGCTGGCGTTTCATCCCGCCAACACCGAGCTAGGGAAGATGATCAAGCACGATGAGACCTCAGGCTTCATGGACCTCAAGAACGTCGCTATCGCGCGGCTCCTGCTCGACAATTTCCCTCACATCAAAGCCTATTGGATCATGATGACGCCGCGTGTGGCGCAAGTGGCGTTGCGCTTCGGAGCCGACGATATCGATGGGACAGTGGTCGAGGAGAAGATTTATCACGACGCCGGCGCCACCACGCCGCAGGTGATGACGCGCCAGGAGATCGTCCGGCTGATTCGCGAGGCCGGCCGCGAGCCCGTCGAGCGCGATACCCTCTATCGCCCGGTCACCCGCACCGAGACGACCTTCACCGTTCAGGTCTAATCTTCTCTTCTGTCGCGGCGGTCTGTGACGTCTATGACCGCCGGCTATTGAACGAGCGTCCAGTGCGCGCCGCCGTCCGCGGTGGACCACTTCTCGTGGGCGTCCGTTACGATCTCGCCGTGCTCGGAATCGGAAAACCGTAGGCTGACGATGGTATCGGTCACGGCGGCCTGGTCGTCGGTCTGGTTCGGGCCGACCCTGACGCGGACCCAATGCGCACCGCCGTCGGTCGAGTGATAGAGCGCGCCGCCTGACCCGCCCGCCCACACGTCGTTACCTTCCGCGCTGACTGATTGGAACTTGACGCTATCGTCGACGTGGAGTTCGCTCCAGGGGCCGCCCTCCGCCTGCGAGCGCTCGATCCTGCCTGCTGCCGAGATACTCCAGTAGGCAGAGAGCCGGGCGCGTCGGACTTTCGCTGCCTTGCGCGCCGCGGCCGCGCCTGCTCGCTGCCGCGTTACCGTCGCTTCCTGCGTCGCTTGCGGGACCAATCCTGACGCAACGCCCTGCTGGCTCTGTTCACGGGCGACCGGGGCCTGAGGTGGAGGCGCCATCGCCTGACCTGCGGAAGCCGCCGGATTCTGGGCCCTCAATTGATCCCTCAACTGTTCGGCCTTCTTCTCCGGAGTGACCGCTTGGGCTTGAACTTGGATTGCCTCAGACACACGGGGGGACTTCTGGTCGAGGTCGCGCTCCATCGGCGCAGTCTTGGCGACACCACCGATTGCCGCCGCGCGGCGAGAAGTCGCAGCAGGTTCGTTAGCGGAAACCGGCGCCGCCGCTCTTGGGTTCGGAGTGACGGAGTTCGCGACCAGTGCGGAATGATCCTTACTGGCCTGATTGGGCGCTGCCTTAAGGGCGCGCTCTGCGCTGTACTGCCGCTCGTCGGCAGGTCGTGGAGGTGGAAGACCGAGCCGGGCGAGCGATTTCTCCATCTCCTCCTTGGGGGGTTGCGAGGCCGGACCACCGGGCGCCGCGACCCATTTCTGCTTCGCCAAGCCGCCCACGTCACTACGCTCTAGCAGAGATTCGGATCGCGCCTTCTCTTGGTCTGCAAGTTTGTTTTGAAGAGATCGCGCGCCTTGGGCGTGCGCGGACGGCGCTCCGCTAACCGCATAGGATTCGGTTGAAGGCGCGGGCGACGCAGCAGGCGACGCGGCAGGCGGTGGCCCGACCAGGTTTGGCGCGGGCCGGTTCTCCGCTACCGTGTTTCGAGCTGTATTGGGCGCCGCCGGCCACTTAAGGATACCGCTGTGAAACGCTCCGGCCATCACCACGGCGACGCTCGCCGCCAGCACGCCCCATCGCAGAGTTCGCCAGCCAAGCCATAAGGGCCAGCCGGGCCAACGCCGTCCAGTCCTCGTTGTAGCCGGGACTTCACTCAGCGCCGCCTGAACTTCGGGGGCCGGGAACGCCAGGCTCACCAGCTCGCGGCATTCGGCGCAATCAGCGAGATGACCCAGCACCGCCGTCCGTTCATCCTTACTGAGCGACCGCTCGACAAACGACGAAAGCAAGTTGGCGTCAGGGTGCGCGGCGCCGCGAAACGTGTCGGGCGCATTCGCCGCGTCCTGCTTTGCCGGATGCGCCAGCCGGTGACGCACGATTTTGGGTAGTTCTTCCATCCCGATGTTGAGGCGCCTCAAACACGCCCTTGGGAGACAACCCTCCCTATATATGATGAACGATTCACCCGTCCTTATCTTGCGCGATTCCTTCCCGGAGTCGCGCGGCCACGTCGAGCGACAGATCGCGGACGTCGGCCTCGAGCGCTTCGACGGCCTGCGCGCGGTTCATTCCGCGCCGCATCAGACCGGCAACAATCTGCTTGCGGAGCGTCGCCGTGATCTTCTCGACTCGGCGGCTGATGGTTGATTCATGAACGCCGAGGATTCGCGCCGTCTCGGCCAGCGTGCGTCCGTCGAGGAAATAGGAAGCGAGGATGAACCGGTCCTCGGCAGGCAGCGCTTCAAGCGCCTCGTCAGTCGCCGCTTCGAGGCGCGTGTCGAGCGCCGGCGCGGGATCGGAAGCCGGAGCGCGAAACTGGGCGCCCGCTTCCGCCTGTTCTTCAAGACTCACCAGGCGGCGCTGGCTGCGATAACGGTTGACGTACTCCTGCGCCAGCACCGTCCGAAGCCAGCCCTCGAGTGATCCTCGTCCCGTGTAGTAGCTGAGCTTCGAAACGCGCGGCGCTCCGTCCTTGCTCAAGCCGAACAGATCGGCGTAGAGCGAATCCGCCAGTTCGCGCGCCTGGGATTCCTCCTGGGCGATCGCGCGTGCCGCGTCATAGAGTTTCGTCCGGTAGCGCGTCAGGAAGGCTTCCCAGGCCTGTTCCGAGCCCCTGGAACACGCTCGCGCCAGCGCCAGCTCTTCGAGATGCAAGCCGGCGCAAAACTGCGAAGTCTCGACCCACCAGGACGGCTGTCCGTCTGAACCGGATGCGGTCGCCGCGCCGCGATACTTGGCCGCAACCTCGCGCAGAATCGAGGCGAAGTCCTCGATGCTCAGTCCGAACTTCTCGGCGGCGGCCTTCCGGTAGAGATCCCGAAAGAAGTCCCTCGGCGCCTCGCTCGAAAGTCCCGAGTCCGCGACGCTCACCGGCTCGCCTTGGAGTGATGGGCCCCCTGCTTCCATAAAAGTTCCGGGCGCCGGCCTTCTGGCCCTGGGCTTGCGGCCCCCTGATTATCGCCGATTATCGCCCAATTTGGACCTGCCTTCCATCCTTGCTGCCGGGGATACCGCCGGCGTTAATTTTCGATGCAAGAAATGCGTGACAGGCCGTTCTCTTCTCGAAGAAGGGTCGAAGGCGGGTTGGGAGGAAGGATCGAAGGAGGGCGGTATGATCTCAAGCACACAGAAGTCATGGTTAGGATTGGCAGGTGCCGCAGCCGTCACGCTGGGCCTTGCACTGGGAGCGGGCCGCGGCGACGCGGGCCAAGCCTCCGGCTACGAAGTCCTCGCACCCATCACCCACGATAACCTGACCATCTTTCCCGTGGTCGCGCGCGGCGCGATACGCGACACGAGTAAGTTCATCACGCTCGACGAGGGCGTGCGCTCAGGCGAAGTGGTGGTCACCGAGGCGGGCGGAACGCGGGGTCTGGCGCGCCGGCGTCCCCACGTTCCGTGGACGGAGCGTCCCATTCGTCCGATACCCGGCGGGGGCGCGCGAGTGAATCAACTGGTCCTCATCAACAATTCCGACCGGCCGCTGATCCTGCTCGCAGGCGAGATTGTTACCGGCGGCAAGCAGGACCGCGTGGTGGGCAAGGACCGCATCGTCCCGCCCGAGAGCGACCCCATCGCGCTCGACGTCTTCTGCGTCGAGCCCGGGCGCTGGGTGGAACAAACCGCCGAGTTCAAGTCGTTCCACTCCCAGATGGCGCAACCGAGCGTCCGCCGGCGGGCCATGGCCGAGCAGAACCAGCAGGCGGTGTGGAACGAGGTGAGCAGGTCCAAAGAAAGCATCATTGCCGCCATGCCGCCACCGTCCCCGGCGGCTGGTGGGCCAAGTGCGGGCGCACGTGCGCTCGAGTCCACTTCGTCTTACGCCCGCATCATGGCGACCCCCGCAGTCCAGGCTCACGTGGACGCGGTGGCCGCTCCGCTCGAGCGCTCCTATCAGAACCTGATCCGCGAACTGCGCTCCCGCAACGCGGTCGGAGTCGTGGTGGCGGTGAACGATGAGTTGGTCTGGGCCGACTTGTTCGCCAACCCATCGCTGCTTGAGAAGTACTGGCCCAAGTTGATCCGGTCGTATGCGGCGGAAGCGATGACGGCGCGCGCCGAAAACGTCAAGCTCAGTCCGCCGGATAGCCGGTCCGCGCGCGAATTCCTCGAGAGGCTCCAAGGGCGCCGCGAGAACATCGAGAGTGAGCCGGGAGTGTATCGCAACACCGAAATCAGCGGGGACGGCTTCACCGTTTTCGAGCTGACCGCGCTGCTGCCCTCGACCGGCTTTGAGATTCATCTCGCCAAGATGGCCGAGTAGCGCGGACATCGCCATCCAGCGCGATTCGCCCTCTCTACTCGGCTGCCGGCCCGCTCGGGCGAAGTGTCCCGGAGTCAAGCTGAATTCTGCGCTGCGCTCACCGCGAAAAAGCCCCCGCCGCGGCCCCGGCCGGCCCCCAAATTTCATTCCTGACCTCGATTTGACTCCCTTTTCCGGGGACAGTAGAATAAGAACTCCCAAGCTAGTTGCGTCGGGTCCGCGGAAAGGAAGGAGTTGCAAGAATGTTCGTAGAGGAGACCCGTAGTTCCTCGGGGGTGCCGAAGACTGCTCCGGAGGCGCCGGCTGTACCTACCCGCGACGAGACCACCGAGTCCGTTGCGGCCGCTGACCCCGGTGTGTCAGGTGTGAGTGTAGTCCCCGAAACCCTCGAAGAGACGCCGCCCGCGCTCGCGAGCGAGGCGGTAGAAGTGGAAGCGGCCGTCGACGCCGAGAGCGCGGAGTCCATCGAGTCCGCAGACATCAGCAGTCTCTTTGCCGACATGGAGAAACTCTCTCCCTTGACGCCGGGCGAAGTCGTACGCTGCACGGTTTTGAAGGTGACGGATACCGAGGTCATCGTCGACATCGGGCTGAAGTCCGAAGCCGCTCTCTCGCGCAGCGAGTTTCTCACTGAGGACGGCACGGTAGCCGTGAATCGCAACGACGTCGTCGAGCTGCTCATCGAGAGCTACGACGAGGAGGAAGGCACCGTCACCGCCTCCTATCAGAAGGCGCTGCGCCGGCGCGCCTGGGATTCGATCGAGCGCGCTTTCCGCGAGCAGGCGAGTCTCCCCGGCCGGGTGCGCGAACGCACCAAGGGAGGACTCGAAGTTGATCTGGACGGCGTCCGCGCGTTCCTTCCGGCCTCGCAGGCGGACATCCGTCCGCTGCGCAACCTCGAGTCGCTGATTGGCAAGGAAATCATCTGCAAGGTTGCGAAGCTGGATCGCAAGAGAAGCAACGTGGTGGTTAGCCGCAAGGCGGCCCTGGAAGAGGAGTTGAACCGCCGCAAGAAAGAGCTGCTCGATCAGCTCGCGGAGGGCGGAATCCTCACCGGACGCGTCAAGAACCTCGTCGACTACGGCGCGTTCGTCGACCTGGGAGGCATGGATGGGCTGCTCCACATTACCGACCTCTCCTGGGGGCGCATTGCGCATCCCTCCGAGGTGATCCAGGTCGGCCAGGAAATCCGGGTGAAGGTGTTGAAGTACACGCCGGAGAAAGAACGCGTCTCGCTGGGACTCAAGCAGCTTCAGCCCGACCCTTGGGAGCAGGTCGCCGGGGAATACAAGGTGGGCGATCGCGCGGTCGGACGCGTGGTCAGCCTCACTGACTACGGAGCTTTCGTCGAACTCTTACCCGGCATCGAGGGTCTGATCCACATCTCGGAGATGACCTGGAGCAAGCGGCTCAAGCATCCGTCCAAAATCGTCAAGGTCGGCGAGCGGGTGGACGTGGCCGTACTCGACGTGAATCCCGCGCAGCGCCGTATTTCACTCAGCCTCCGGCAGACGCTGCCCGATCCCTGGACGACTTTGAGCGAACGGCTGGCGGTGGGCGGGGTGGTCGAAGGTCGGGTGCGCAACCTGACGGACTTCGGCGCCTTTGTCGAGATCGAAGAGGGAGTGGAAGGCCTCATCCACCTCTCGGACCTCTCCTGGACCAAGCGTGTCAAGCATCCCTCGGAAATCCTGAAGAAGGGCCAGAAGATCGAGGCGGTGATTTTGGGACTGGACGTCGAGCATCGCCGGCTGTCGCTCGGGCTGAAGCAGCTCCAGCCTGACGTCTGGGAGACTTTTTTTGAAAAAACGCGCGTGGGTGATATCCTGCTCGGCAAGGTGGCGCGCATGGCGCCCTTTGGGGCTTTCGTCGAGCTCGAGGAAGGGATTGAGGGTCTGTGCCACATCTCGGAGATGGGTCCGAACCACGGCGAGGCCGGCAAGCGGGAACTCGAAGTCGGGCGAGAGTTCCGATTTCGGGTCATCCGGCTGAGCCCGGGCGAGAAGAGGATCGGGTTGAGTCTGAACAACGTGGAGCCGGAAGAGCCGGCGGGTGCCGGCAATGGCACGGTGAAGGCGGAGCCCGCCGTCACAGCGACGCCGGTGGAGGAACAGGCTGCTCCGGCTCCGGACGCGCCGGCGGAAGCGGCAGAGGGCGATAATCAGTTGCGGGTTGCCAGCAATTCGTAAGCGTCACGAGAAGAGGAAATCGAAAACGGCCAAGGAGTTGACCATGACGAAGGCTGAGCTGATCGAGGATGTCTCGCGCGCAGTGGAGATGAGCCGCAAGGACTCCGAGGTCATTGTCGAGACCATCTTCGAGAGCATCGTGAAATCGCTGCGCTCCGGCGACAAGATCGAGATCCGGGGCTTTGGCAGCTTCCGCACTCGCCAGCGCGACGCCCGGGTGGGCCGCAATCCCAAGACCGGAGCGCGCGTTGAGGTGCCTCCGAAAAAGATTCCTTATTTCAAGCCCAGCAAGGAACTGAAGGATCTTGTCAACACGACTCAGGCCACGGCCGCTCCAGCGCCCGCCGCGCCCGCCACGGGGACGGTGACGCCCCCGGTCTCGGGCGCTCCTTCAGGCTCGTAGCTCAGTCCCGCAAGCCAAGTCAACGGGCCCCCGCCTATGGATCAATTGTGGACGCCCTGGCGGTTCACCTACGTCACCCAGGGGGTCAAGGACGAGGGCTGTATCTTCTGCCACAAGGCAGCGGCGCCCCCTGCCCGCAACCGCGACGAGCTGATCCTCTGCCGCGCCCGCTTCAATTTCGTCATCCTCAATCTCTATCCTTATACCACCGGCCACTCCATGATCGTGCCTTACGCCCACGTGGCCGATCTCGGCGCGGTCGATCGCGACACGCTGGCGGAGATGATGGATCTGGCCCGCGATCTCGAAGCGGCGCTTGCTAAGGCTTACCATCCTGACGGCTACAACCTGGGGATGAATCTCGGCAAAGTGGCGGGCGCGGGCGTTGCCGATCACCTTCACCTGCACGTCCTTCCGCGCTGGGCGGGCGATACCAACTTTATGACCGTCGTCGGCGAAACCCGCGTCCACCCCGAGGACCTGCTCACGACGTATGACAAGCTGCTCGGTGTGTTTCGCCGTTGACGGCGGAAGGGGCGCGCAGCTCTGGGCAAGTCACGGCGACCCAACCCTGCTTCGTTTCATCCAGAATCCGAAAAATAATCAGTCTCATGGGTCTCATCCGTCTCCACGGGGTCTTTCCGACGTGGCAGGCTCTATCGCCAGGGATGACCACGCGGCCTGAGTTCGACTCCAACGCGGGGGGTTTGCCGGGACCCGGCGCGGACAGTCATCCAGGAGGCGGAAACGCCGCAGCCCCACCGGGTGGGATTGGATTAGGAAGGCGCCGGCTCGGGGGCGGAAATTCAAAGCCGGAATGTCCCCTGAAACCAGTCGCTTGGCGATACATATTTCCTATTTCCGATTGCACGATTCTGGCGGGATAGCTAGAATCCGAAACTGAGCAGGACATGCAACTTCAGCACTCGGTCCCGTTCGATCCATCCGCCGGGGAATCCTCCTTCTTCGACAGCTTCCCGTCCCAGGCGGCCGTCTTCACGATCTCCCTCGCTAGCTCCGCCGCGCAAGATGCCGGAGCACCACCGTACCTCAGCCGCTCGACCAACCTCGCCCGCCGGCTCAAGCGGCTGCTCGGCTTGAGGCCCCCCGTGGCGGACGCGAGCCGGGCGCCCTCCTTGCCGGCTTCATCCCGGCGGCTCAGCTTGCGTGCTATTGCCCGGCGCGTCGACTACCAGGTGGTCGGCTCGAACTTCGAGGCGCGCTGGACGCTTTACCTGCTCAACCAGCTTCACTATCCACGCACCTACCGCCAGCGCCTGCGACTGAAGCCCCCGGCGCTGCTCAAGCTGAACCTTGAGAATCGCTTCCCGCGCTGCTATCCCACGCGGCGCATCGCCCGTGGAGGCGCACGCTACTACGGACCGTTTCCCACGCGCCTGGCCGCCGAGCGCTTTGCCGCCGAGTTCCTCGACCTGTTCAAGATCCGGCGCTGCGTGGAGGATCTGAATCCCGATCCCGCGCATCCCGGCTGCATTTATTCCCAGATGCGCATGTGCCTCGCGCCCTGCTTTCAGGGGTGCACGGACGGCGAGTATCAGGAGGAAGTGGGGCGCGTGATCGCTTTCCTCGATACCGAGGGCCAGAGCCTCTCCCGCGCACTCGAGCGCGAACGCGCGCAGTCATCCGAAGCGCTCGACTTCGAGCAGGCCGCGCGCCTCCACAGGAGGCTTGAGAAAGTCGAGGAGGTGCTGCGGCTGAGGCCGGGTCTGGTCCGCAACCTGGCCGAGTTTCATTCGATCGTCGTCCAGCGCGGCGCTGAGCCAAAATCCGTCGCCTTCTTTCGCGTGAGCGCGGGCGTGATGCGCGGTCCTGTAACCCTCTCGCTCGACGAGCGCGTCTCTTCTCCCGTCCCGCTGGACGAGCAAATCCGCAAGCTGCTTGACTCGATCGGGCCTGCGACGGAAACTCCGTCCGGCGGTGCGGGCCGGCCGTCGGCACCGAACTCCTCTCCCTCCTGGGAACATCTCAGCCTGCTGGCGCGCTGGTATTACAGCAGCTTCCGCGAAGGGGAGTTGATCATGCTGCCGGCGAGCAATGAGATTCCCCACGCCCGGCTGATTCGCTTGTGCCGCAAGCTGATCGCGCCCGCGGTGCCTGAAGGAGTAAAGCAGTGAGTCCGCTCGCTCATGCTAGCTGGAGCACGTCCCATAAGAGCCGTCCGAACCAGTCGATGTGCAGGTTGTCTGGCTCCGGCGTCTTCGAGAACAACCTGAAGGCCAGTAGCCAGTAAGGTATTAAAACGACCCGTAGAAGCGACTATTTTAACCCCACGGCTCGGTTGGACTCACCGACTTTCCGCTTGCATCGGGCTAGAGTTGGTGGTAGGTTTCGCGTCGCGTCGGGTGATGCCATCTTGCTTCAACTGACGGAGGAAGCTCCGCATAACGATTCCTAGACGTGTAACAACACCGGGAGGGAACCTATGAAGCGCCGTAGCTTGAAGACGGCTTTCTTGTTGGTCGCTGGTTTTGCGGCATGCACCTTGTTAACTCGAGTGGCGTTTTCGCAAACCGGCGCGGGTTCAGTGAGCGGCACAGTGCGGGACGCGAGGCAAGCTGTTATCCCCGAAGCCTCTGTCACGCTCACCAACTCGGAAACTAATGTCTCCTACAAGACCAAGACTTCCTCGGTAGGGACCTACTACTTCGGCGACATTCCCCGCGGCCCTTATTCGCTGGCGGTCGAGAAGCAAGGGTTCAACCGGTGGGAGGGGAAGCTGACCCTGGAGGTCGGGCAGACCTCTCAGGTCGACCCGGTCCTGGCGGTCGGCAGCGTTCAAACCGTCGTTGAGGTCAAGTCTGCGGCTCCCCTGATTACGACGGCCAGCGCTGAGGTCGCCGACGTCAAGGAATCAGACCAGATTCGCGCTCTTCCCCTGAACGGACGCCAGATTGGTTTGTTGTTCGGTCTTACGGCCGGGGTCGAGAGCGGCGCGGGCGGCGCCCGAGTGAACGGGATGAAAGTGGGCTCCCTCGACATAAACCTGGACGGCGTCACGCAGATCGACCGCTTCGGCGGCGGGATCGTTCGCGTGCAGCCGGGGCTTGAAACCATCCAGGAGTTTCGCATCGAGACGGTGGGCTCCGATGCCAAGTTCGACCAGCCCGCCACGGTCATCATGGCCTCCCGCAGCGGCACCAACAGCCTGCACGGTGGCGCCTACGAATATAACCGTGACAATTCCGTGATCGCTCCCACACGCCTGCGCTCCGATCCTGGAAACGTGCAGGTCCCGCTGCTCATCCGCAATGAATTCGGAGCCTACGCCGGCGGACCCATCAAGCGTGATAAGGCGTTCTGGTTCTTTGACTACGAGGGCTTGCGCGACCTCGAGCGCTCTGACACGATTTACCCATACGTCCCCACGGCGGCCATGTGGAATGGGGACCTCAGCAACGCCGTTGACCCCAGTATTTCGTGCGCGGTCGGTCCAAATTGCCCCACCGGGTTCGCGCCCATAGCCATCTACGACCCGAAGAGCACGGACCCCAACACGTTCCAGCGGACACCGTTCCCCAACAATCAAATTCCGGGGCCTTTCAACCAGACCGCCATGGCCCTACAAGCCTTGACCGCCCTTCCCACCAACAGCAACAATCCCTATGTCGCGCCGAATTTCACCGCCACTTATCCCAGCGTTCAAAGAAACAACACATTTACGGGTAAAGTGGACCTGAACCTTTCTGACAAGGACCGGCTTTCGGTACGCTACACGCGGGGGTGGCAGAGAGGGGCCATCGAGGGAGGCTACTTTGCCAATCCCAAAGACACCTCGTCCGGCATGGGAACGAGTGCTCGCGATTATTACGTTACCAATGTCGGCATCAATTACAATCGCAGCATCTCGCCCGCCTGGCTCAACGAACTGCTGATCGGGGTTAACCGGTCGGCCGTCCACTACGGTACCAGCGCCGACTTCACCAACTGGGACTCCAAGTTAGGCCTGCCCAATCCCTTCAGCGTGACGGGGTGGCCGACGCTCTACAGCGAAGAGGCGGGCGGCGCGTATTACAACTACGGTATGTTTGGTTGGGACTCTGACAACGTCCACAATCAGAACCTGACCAGCGAGACCATCGAGGACAACGTTACCTGGAGCCACGGCAAGCACACTGTCCAGTTCGGAGGCAGGGGCCGGGCCGAACAGAACAACGTCCGCGAGAACCAGCAAGCGCAGGGAAGTCATAACTGGGGGCCCTCGTACACCACGCTTTGGTCTCCCTCGGCCTTTGGGGCCACTCCGGACACGGGCAGTGGATTTGCCGAACTGCTTTTGGGCCTGCCCAATTATCTGTCGAACCAGTACAACCGCGGCTATTTCTACTTCCGGCAGAAAGACGAGGGACTGTATGTCAACGACCGGTTGAAAGTCACCCCTCGCCTGACGCTGAGCCTGGGCCTTCGTTGGGACCACTGGACTCCATACAGCGAAGCTCGGAACCGGCTGGTGGTGCCGTACAATCCCGAGAGTCCGAGTACGTTTGAGGTGATTTCCCCCGGCAATATCAACGTTAATCAGATCGGCGGGATCCCGCCTGCGGTGCTGACCTCGTGGGCGAACCTGGGATTGACCTGGGCGACGGCAAACTCGGTTGGCTATCCATCGAACCTGTTTCGCTCGGTTTGGCACGACTTCGCTCCGCGCCTGGGCGTGGCCTACCAGCTCAACCACAACACGGTGATCCGGGGCTCGTACGGCATCTATTACGTTTCCATGCCGCTGTCCCTCTTGCTGCAGTCGACGCGTAACAATCCGCCTTTGAATCTCCGGTTCCAGAACAACCCGTTCAACAACCCCAACGTTCCAGGAGGTGCAAACGGTGCACTTTACGGGACCTACCCGCTGATCGCGAATCCCGCGTCCACCGATTACCTCCCCACGGCCACGGTGGACATCAACACCCCGCAGGGCCTTAATCCCTTCGGCAACGCGGCGACCTACTGGGACGGCCCCAACTGGAATGATGAGCGCCAGCAAACCTGGAACATCACACTCGAGCACGAACTGCCGTGGCAAGTAGGAATGCGCATGAGCTACATCGGGGCGTATGGCCAGAACCTCGAGCAGCAGTTCGCCGTCGACGCCCAGGAGCCGAAATTCAGCTACGCGCTGCGCACCGGGCTTAAGCCCCCCGGCCAGTCCGCTCTTCTCGCGCCGCAACCGGGATGGGGGTTGATCGGCCTCAACCATACCGGTTTCTCCCACGACAATTCAGCGCAACTTGAATTCCACCGGCGGTTTTCGAGCGGCGTAAGCTTCCAGTGGTTTTACACCTACGTGCGCGCCCTCACCACGACGGACCCCGGCGGCTTTAGTGACGGAAACACCTCGCCCACCGGTGGCAACGGGAATGGCAAGCTGGGCGGAAGCGGAGGAGCAAGCGTGCCCGAGAACATCCAACTGCTCGGCGAGCCCAGCCTCAGCTACAACCAGCGGTTGAGGCTCGTCTATTTCAACAACACGACCATCCCGCCTCACCGCATTACGTTCGACGGCATCTACGACCTTCCCGTCGGACGGGGCAGACATTTTGCCAGCCATATCTCCACACCGCTCGACTACGTGATCGGCGGCTGGGAGCTCGCTACCATTGGCACATGGAACAGCGGCCCGTGGATGGGGGTGAATCCCGGTCTCGTCCAGACGGGCAATGTCCGGATTCCTGCCGGCAGCCGGCCCACGCTGCACATCCCGGGCAGCAGCGATCTCTATCGGGAATGGTTCTCCGGCAACTTCAACCCTGCGACCGCAACGGTCGTTACGGGCAATCTCGTTCAACCCACTGTGCGGCAGGCAGGTCCGAACTGCTCGGGAGCGTTCAAGGGCCAGCTTGCCGTGACGTTGGCGAATGGCACGTGCTACAACGCCCCGTTCAGCGGGTTCTACAACCCTAATCCTCGGGACAACATCATCGGTCCGGGCGGGTGGAATGACGACCTCTCCCTTTACAAACACTTCAAGATCAAAGAGCGTATCGACCTGCGTTTTTCGGGCGACTTCTTCAACGCCTTTAACCACCCAAACGACACTCCGCCGAGCACGAGCACCGGCTTGCAAGACTTGGCATTCCAAGCGAACAGCCCGCGCGTTGTCCAGCTTTCGCTGCGCATAGAGTTCTAGCACTCGCCTTTTGCCTCGACGGAGGTCGTGCAAATGTGCATGACCTCCGTCACAATCTTGCCTTTACCAACCTGCAGCGCTAAAATTTATCCTCGAACACTGCTTGTGCCTCAAGAGTGCGGAGCAAGAGTGTTGCGGCACTTCCTTCTAACCACGGCCCGGCGCGCGGACAATCTCGCTTGCGATGGCGCTCAGCTTCGGCAAGCGCCGCTGTCGGCGTGTTCGGTTTTCCGGAACAAGAACCGCTGGGGATCCTTCCGCATCGTGGCGGGCGTGGCCTTGCTCGCCAGCCTCATCGGGCCACCGCCACTTCGGGGCGCCACGCAGGCAGCCGCGGATCCGTTCTCGACCCAGCTTGCGGAGGGAATCAAGCTGTTGGGCGAGGGACAACTTCTCGAATCAGTGAGAATCCTCGATGGCGCGAAGCAGATCTCCCCCCAGGACGCAAGACCTTATTTCTACTGCGGCATGGCCTTGGCCCAGGCCGGGCGTATGCGCGATGCCGCCTACGAGCTGGGAGAAGCCGTTCATCTGGCGCCCGACCAGCTTCATTACCGGGTCTTCCAGGCCCACGTACTCGAGCAGCTCAAGCAGAAGTCCGCCGCCCTGGACGCTCTGGCTGTGTTTCAAAAAGAAGGAACGGCCGAGGGGCTCGACCCCGCGTGGCTGCGCTTGCTGGCTGACGTTTATTACCGCCTCGAGCTGACGGACCCCGCCCTCAAAATCCTCGATCTCTGCGCCAAGCGGGACCCCACCGACGCACGCATCGATCTCTATCGCGGCCAAGTGTACGTGGTCAAAGGGCAGCCGGACCTGGCCCTGGCGTCCTTCGAGCGGAGCCTGGAAAAATCAACCCAGAACCCGCAGGCTTATTTCGAGATGGGGTCGATTCTTTATCAGAAGAATCAACTCCTGCCGGCCAAGAACGCATTGCTGAATGCCGTCCGCCAGGACCCCGGTAAGCCGGAATACTTCTCCAAGCTCGCCTCGGTCTGCCTGGCGATGGGTGATGCGGACGAGGCGATTGAGTACCTGAAACGCGTGGAAGCTTCCGGCTCCGCAGTGCCGGAGATCTACTATGTTCTGGCGCGGGCCTATCGCAAGAAGGGCGACTCGAGTCTCAGCGCGGAGTATACGAAGAAGTTCGAGCAGGTGACGGAAGCCCAGCGCAACCGCGACGCGCAGCGCTTGGCAGCCGATCGGCCCGTCGCTCAGGCACAGAGGCAACTCGACCAGGGCCACGCCGCTGAAGCGCAGGCTCTCTTTGAGAAGGCGCTGTCGATTGATCCGAATCGATGGGAGCCGAACGCCTACCTGGCAGAGATGTATCTTTCTTCCGGGGATCTTCAAAAGGCTTATCCACTCCTCGGGAAATTGCAGGAGATCGACCCCGACTCGGCGGTGGGAAACTATTTGATGGCGCAGTATTGGTTCGAGCTGAAGAACTACGAGCAAGCGCGCGTGCACGCCGAGAAAGTGAGGTTGAGCCGGCCCGACAATTCCGAGCTGCGAGTTCTGCTCGGCCATATTTACCTGGAACTCGGCCAGAAGCAGAAGGCTCGCGAGGAATACGCGGCGGCAGTCCATTTGGCTCCTGAACGCGCCGATTGGCGCGAACTCCTGCGTAAGGCTGGGGGAGACGCCCAGCCCGATGAGAGCCCGCAACCATGATCGCGCCGATTGTGGTCCCGACGGCACGCCTTGGCGATAAGAGGGCTGAACCCGGATTCCAGGGCCATGTGGCTCGAATACTCATGGAGCGGGCGCCAAGGCTCTTGGCTCTCGGCTGCGTCGTGCTTTGGGGATTGGCGCTCGCGCCGCAAGCCTGGGCAAAGTCCCCGAACGTCGTTCTGATCACCATCGATACGGTGCGCGCCGATCACGTGGGATGCTACGGCGACCGGCAGGCCCACACGCCCAACCTCGATGCGTTGGCGCGCCAGGGAGTCCTGTTTCAAACCGTCGTCACCGCGGTGCCGCTGACTCTGCCGTCGCATTGCTCGATTCTGACCGGAACCTACCCGACGGTCCACGGCGTGCGCGACAACTTGGGATACACGCTGGGTGATTCGCCTCCAACGCTCGCCACGATCCTCAAACAGAAGGGCTATGTGACGGCGGCGTTCGTAGGCGCCGACGTTCTCGACGCGCGGCGGGGACTGAACCGCGGCTTTGACGTTTACTCGAGCCCGTTTCGACGAAAGATGGGAAGGGACAATCCCCTGGTCTTTAATCTTCAAGAGCTGCAACGCCGGGCGGAAGAGGTGGTCCGTGATGCGCTGGGCTGGATGTCCACTCAGCCGCCTGGTTCAAAGAAGCCTTTCTTCGTTTGGATCCACCTCTACGATCCGCACACGCCTTACGATCCTCCGCCGCGCTTCCGCGCCATGGTTCGCGATCCCTACGACGGAGAGATCGCTTACGCCGATTACGCCGTGGGAAAGTTCTTTGACTATCTCCAGCAGCACGGCCTCTACGACCCAACGTTGATTGTCGTCGCTTCCGACCACGGCGAAAGCTTCGGCGAGCACGGCGAGTACATGCACGGGTTCTTCATCTACGACACGACTCTGCTCGTGCCGCTCATCATCAAACCGCCCCTGGGCTCACACGTTCCCCCTCGCCGCGTCGACGTGCCAGTCCGAACGATTGATATCGCTCCGACCGTACTTCAGTTCCTGGGTATGCCGCCTGCGCCGAGCATGCAGGGCACTGGCTTGCTTTCCTTGATGATGGGTAAAACCACAACCTCAGGAACCACCTCCGCCTATTGCGAGACTTACTACCCGAACGAATTCGGCTGGAGCGTGCTGCGGGCGCTGCGCAGCGGGCGTTTCAAGTATATCGACGCTCCGAAGCCGGAGCTCTATGACCTGGTGGATGATCCGAAGGAAGTTCACAACCTCTACGAGACCAAGCGGCCGATCGCTCTTGAACTCAAATCGCAATTCGAGAGCCTGGTGGCGAGAGTCACGCCGAAAGCGCCTCCTCGGCGGGCGGCTACCTCTCCCGCCGACGTGGAGCTTTTGGCCTCGCTCGGCTACGTGGGAACGACGAACCCTGCGCCCGACGGGAGTCCGGGACAGCCGTTACTGGATCCTAAAGACGAGCTGGGCACATTTAAGGTCCTGTCCTCGGCCATGCGGATGGCCTCGGAACGCCGGTGCGACCGGGCAATACCGCTCCTGGCTCGCTTGACCGACGAGCAGCCGTCGCTCTTCATGGGACATCTCACTCTCGCCAAGTGCGAGTTGGCCACCGGCCAGTACCAACCTGCCGAGACCGCTCTCGACTCCGCCATCCGCCTGCGTCCCGACAATCTCGAAGCGCAGTTCTACAAGGGCATCTGCGAGTTTCAGCAGGGCCGGCTCGACAACGCTTTGTCCAGCCTGCAGGCGATTACGAAATCTCTGCCCGATGAACCCTACGTCCACTTCTACCTTGGCCTGATCTACGAACAGCGGGGCGCGGCGGAGCAGGCGCTGGCGGAGTACCAAAAGTGCGCGGCCCTTGATCCCGACTTTGAAGTGGCCGTTTACAAAGCGGGATTTCTCTTGGCGAAGAGCGGCAGATTCCCGGACGCTATTGTGCAGTTCAAGAAAGTCGTCGAGCTGGACCCACAAAACGCATCGGCCCACCACAATCTGGCACTGGCTTACGCGAAATCGGGTAACGACGCTGCGGCTCAGTCCGAATTCGAGGCCGCTTGCCACCTTGACTCCTCATCGTGCCCTCCTCCTGAGCAACGGTAACCCTCGACTCGCAAAGATTTGACTTGGATGCGTCCTCGGCGTATCTTGTGCCTCTCGATACGGCGATCGGACCTCTCGGAATTCATGCCTAGGCATCGATTCGCACTTGCGCTTTTGGTTGTGCTGGTTCTTGGACTCTGCGTGTCCCCCCCTCGAGGGGTGCGAGCGTCCGACTCTGCACGTCCTTCCGACGCATCGCCTGCCATCGCGCTCGACCGGCTGATTGCCTCGATCCAGGCAGACCTGCGTCCTGAAGAAGCGATGGACGTGATGCGCGCGGTATACTCCACAGACCGGTGGTTCAACTTTCCGAAGTTTACGGAGACGGCTCAATACCTCGAGCGCGAGATGCGCCAAATCGGACTCGAGAACGCGGAAGTCGTGCACGCGCCCGCCGACGGCGTTACACAAGTCGGTTTCTGGACTATGCCGATGGCCTGGGACGTGAAGTCGGGCCGGCTTGAAATCGTCGATCCACCACTCCCGGCTGAGACTCGCGTGATTGCAGACTACGAGAAGATTCCGACCTCGGTGTGCGAGTGGAGCGGACCCACGCCGCCCGGTGGCATTACGGCGGACGTGGTCGAAGTACCGGCGTGGCCGGCGGCCAAGATCGCGGCCACGGACTTGCGAGGCAAGATCGCCATGACTGACGCCAGTCCCCAGGACCTTAAGTCGGCGCTAGTGAAGTCGGGCGCCGCGGTCGTGGTGAACGCGTACAGCGAGGAACCGACGCTCGAAGACGCGCGCCAGTGGGTAAACGCGTGGGGCGACAACGGCTGGGCCTTCATCAAGACCAGCACTCCCCTTCCCTGCCTCTCCATCACGCCGCGCGCGGCGCGCCTGATTCGCCGACTGATCGCCGAGCACGGCCGGGTGCGCCTCAAGGCCACCGTCGACGCGCGGCTGTATCCCGGCACTTACGATTACACGACGGGCGTGATTCCGGGCACGACGGACGAGGAAGTGCTCGCGCTCGGGCACACGGGTGAGGAAGGCGCGGGCGATAATGCATCGGGGGTGGCGGCGCTGGTCGAGGCAATGGCTACGCTCAATCGTCTGATCTCCTCCGGCGTCCTGCCGCGACCGAAGCGCGCGATCCGCATCCTCACGATGCCCGAGATGTACGACTCGATGCACTACATTGCGCAAAACCCGGAGCGCATCAAGCGCACCGTCGCCGCGCTTTGTCTTGACACACCGGCCGGCGGCTATGACCTCGCGGGCTCCGTCTACACCTTCTACCTGAATCCCGACGTGGCCAGTTCCTATACCGACGCCTTTATCCTGAAGGTGGCCGACGATTACTTTTCGAAGATTCGGCGCGACTGGCGCTGGCATGTCTTCGGGACTGGCACCGACAGCTTCCTCGGCGAGCCCACCATCGATGTTCCCACCGTCTGGGCCTACAGCGGCAACGACGTCAACACGCCGCATCACAGCAGCGCCGACACGCCCGACCGCGTTGACGCGCGATCCCTGCGCGACCTCTCGATTGTCAGCGCGGCGTATCTGTACTACCTGGCAAACGCCGAAGCGCCGGAAGCCCGCTGGCTATCGACCGTCAGCCAGACGCGCGGATATCAACAGATTCTCGATGCTGCTTCGCCGTTTCTCAACGAAATCGCCGGAGCCGGTGACGAAGCTGAGCTCAGCAAGCTGCTGGGCGAGGCGCTGGACAGGATCGCCTACTCTACTACGCGGCAGACGCACGCGGTGTATTCGGTGTTGCGGCTGCTGCCCGAAAGTCCGCGCGAAGCCGCGCGTGCCTCGCTGGCTCCCTTGGCGAAGCAACTCACCGAGTTCGGCGACGCCCAGTCGGAACGGATTCGAGCGGCGATAGACGAGAAGGCCAAGCGGCTCGGCATCAACAGCGCGATCAAGCCCGCGCGCCAGCCGAGTGGCATACGTGCAATCGCCTCGACCATCGTCGTCAAGCGCGGGCGCTTCGGGACGATTCCCCTTGACGATCTTCCTCACGACCAGTGGCAGGGGTATCCTTCGGGCGCCTGGGACCTGATTCCCATCACCGCACTCTATTGGTGCGACGGGCAGCGCACGCTCGCCGAGGTGATCCACTTGACTCGTCTGGAACAAGGTCCGACGGACTTCGACTTCGTCGGCTATTTCCGCTTTCTGCGCGATCACGGGTATGTGGAGTTTGTGAAGGGTCAGTAGCCGAGGAAGAGCGTGGCGGAAGGGCTTTAGGCCCGCCGTAACGCATGGTTGGGAGAAGGGGCGTTAGCCCCGCCCACCGGATTACCAGAGGAAAAACGATGAAACCTCACGATCCCACGCGTCGGGACGATTCCTCGCGGCGAGCGTTTCTGCGTGCGGCGCTCGCGACTCCGGCGCTCGGCGCCGCACTGAGCACCCGTGCCGCACAGGAGAGTGCGACTAGCGCGGCTCCCACCGCCAGCTCCTCGGGCGCTGACGCGCTGATCGTCGCGCGACTTACCCTTGACCGCAAGGTTTACGACCACGGCGCAGCTTTGACGGGTCAGATCCACTTCCGCCTTCCCGCCACGGGTCCGGTGCTCGTGCGCTGGATGGACAGCTTCGGCCGCGTGGTCCAGGAAGTCCAGCTTCCTGCTTCCGCTTCGGGCGTCGCGCCCCAGAGCTTCTCCTTCGATTTGACACGCGGGTTGACTTGCCGGAACTGGATTCGCGCTTCGGTCGCCGGCGTAGAGCAAGCGGAAGGCGCGGCATTTCTGGTCTCCCCGCCGCCTAATCCCTGGGATGACTTGCACGTCATCAGTTGGGCTCATTATCCGGACGGATTCTACGACCTACTGCGGCAGTCGGGAGTGGACGGCACCATCGCTTACCGCGACGGCAACTGGGAGCAGGTTCTCGACAACAACTTCAATTTCTACGTCGAGCAGATGGCGTGGGAAGTGTTCGCCATCTACCACAAGAACCAGCCGCTCTGGCGCGGACTGCTCGACCAGATCGAGCATGACCGCAACAATCTCGACCTTTGGGTGCGCCGGCCCTGCGTTAACGATCCCAAGACCGACGAATACGTCGCCAGCCACCTCCGCAAGTACGTGAGGATGCATCGCGCCTTCCGGCCGCTCTTCTACAACATCGCCGATGAGCTTGGGCAGGGCGATCAAATTCGTCCCAACGATTTCTGCCACTCGACGTTTTGCACGATCAAGTTCGCCGAGTACCTGCGCGGCGTCTATAGGACGACCGGGACACTCGGCGGCGAATGGCAGGTGGCCGAACTGACTCACTGGGACGACGAGGTCCTGAAGAACGGCCCCGACCTCGCGCCGGGAGATCTGCACATCCACTACACCACGACCGACCGGGCGTTCGACTCGGTGGGGGTCGCGGCCTTGCAGGTGAAATACGGTGGCCTCGCCGGCGTGAATCAGGCGTGGGGCACGAGCTTCCCCTCGCCCCGGTCCGCCTCGTCCGACCACGAACAATGGGGTCCCTTGCTGGCGCTCATCAGCGAGACGCGCTCGGTCCCCGAGCCCACTGAGAAAGCGTTGGCCGAGAAACTGGGATCGCTCGAGCGAGCCAACGAGCGCTGGGGAACGCACACGGGCTGGGGCGCACCCGACAAGCCGGCAGGATTCAAATCGTGGGCGGACGTCGCCGCTTGCGTCAACCGGTTCTATCACGAGCTCGCCGAAGTCCGCTCGACCGAGCGATGGAACGTTTCGCCCTGGTGCGACTTTCGGAATTTCATGGACCTGACTTTCGCCGATGCGATTGGCCGCGCGCGCGCTGTCTGTCGCGAGGAGGATCCCGACGCGCGCGGCGCGACGGAGGGCGGGCAGTGTCCTTTCCCGTTCGGCTGGTACAACTACGAGAACGTGGTGAAGGTGGTCGACGTCATTGAGCCCTACAACATCGGCAACAACGTGGAGGTGATCCGTTCGCTCAATCCCGCCGTGATCATGGTTTCGACGCACGGCTTCGAGCATCCGCCGGGCAAGCCCCTGACCGACCAGGACCGTCTCTACCAAAAGCGCGCGCCGCAGCCCATCTGGATAGGACTGTTCCACGGGCACCGCGGGTCACTGATCTGGGACGACAATTTGCCCGAATATGCTTTCGTCGATGAGCAGACGCGAGCGCTGACGCCATCCGCCCAGACCTTTGCCGCCCTCTTCAACGAGCTGCACCGCGGCATCGGAAAGCTGATCCTCAATAGCCGCCGCCTCCACGACGGCATCGCCATTCACTACTCCCAGCCATCGATGCAAGTCCATTGGCTGCTCGACAACGCGGGCAACGCGCGCCGTTGGATGTCGCATAGTGGCGAGGATCGCCACAGCCACTTTACCGGCGTTCGCAACAGTTGGACGAAGTTGGTGGAGGACCTGGGCCTGCAATACGAATTTGTGGGCGGGCGGCAGATTGAGGAGGGCAGGCTGCAGGGAAGCCGGTACCGGGCGCTGGTGCTCCCGCAGTCCCTCGCCATGAGCAGCCGCGAGGTGGACCAGGTCCGCGAGTTTGTGCGCTCCGGCGGACTGCTCGTCGCCGACTATCGCGCCGCGTCCATGAACGAGCACGGGCGGGATTTGGGGCGCGGTCAGCTCGACGAAGTCTTCGGCATCGGCCGCGCCAAGGGCCGGACGAGAAGCAAGAAGGCCGTCGGCGTCGCGAGTCAAGGCTCGCTGCCGCTCGAGGGCAAGGAACTGAACCTGACGGCCGGAGACGAGACGGTCAGCGTCACGACCGGAAAAGCGCTGGTGCGCAGCGGCGACGTGCCACTGGTCATCGTGAACGGTTTCGGGCAGGGGCGCGCGGTCTTCCTGAATCTGGAAATCGCGAGCTATGCCTACGACCGGTTGCAAGCCAACTCGACGACCAGTCTGCCGGAAGTCGCGGAGGGAGTGGTTCGCCTGGCGGGAATCGAGCCGCAGGTTCGCGTCCACGACCGCGCCGGAGCGCGCTTGCCGGGGACGGAAGTCGTCCGCTTCTCGAACGGCGCCTGCGAGCATGTCGCCATCTTCCGCAATCCGCAGCTCGATGACGGCGGGTGGGACGATCTCCCGACGCTGCCCGAGCGCGGCTGGGCGGGCGCCATCGACAATTCGTTTCTTGAAAAGGAAGCTCCTGTCACCATCGCATGGCCTGCCGCTCTGCCGACCTACGACGTGCGCGCCCAGCGCGAGCTGGGCGAAACCGCGAAGGTCGAGATTGTGCTGGACCCGTGGAGTCCTATCGTGCTGACGCGCAGTCCGAAGGCGATTCCCGCGTTGCGCGTCGAGGTCCCCGAGCAGGTTCGCGCCGGTGACGTGCTCGCGGTCACGCTGCGGGACGAATCGCCCTTGCCCGAAGGAACCGTGCGAGTGGTGCGGCTCGAATTCGTTGCGCCCGGCGGACGTGCGTACGAACTGTATGCGCGAAACCTCCGCGTTGAGGCTACGCCGTATGTGGAGCGCGTGCCGCTCGCGCGTAACGATCCCGCAGGACCGTGGAAAGTGCACGCATTGGACGTCATGACAGGCCGCACGGTCGAAGCGTCGTTTACCGTCCGTGCTTGACGCCGCTTGGGAAGGGCGGGGCTTCAAGCCCCGCCCTTCCGACGCGCGAACGTGACTTTCGCCACACCCAGTGGAGTTGAGATCTCAATGAAGACTCGTCTTAGCCGCCGCGACGCGCTGAACCTGTTCGGCACAGCGGGGACGCTCGCCTTGTCGCCGGGTCATGCTTTGGCAGCGCCGGGCCGGGCCTTGCCTGCGGCCGTCAGCGGAGGTCCCGCGCAGGCCGGCGGAAAGCCTGCCGACCAAGGCAAGCAATGGAAAGGCTCCACGCTCGGCTGTTTCTATCCGTTCATCAAACAAGAGCAGCAGCGCACGCGCCAGCGCCTGGCCTATCTCAACCGGCGCCCGCGCGACCTCGAAGCGTGGAAGGCCGAAGCGCGAGCCAAAGTTTTCGCCGCGCTGTCTTATCACCCCGAGCCGTGCCCGCCGCGTGCCACAATTCTCGAACGCGTCGACAAGGGCGACTATATCCGCGAGCGCCTGACGTTCCACTCCGCTCCGGACGTCGAAGTCCCCGCCTACCTCCTCATCCCCAAGCGCGCCAAGCTGCCGGCGCCCGCAGTGCTCGCGTTGCACGACCACAGCGGCTTCTACTATTGGGGTAAGGAGCACATTATCGAGACCGAGAACGAGCACCCCATGCTTACGGAATTCCGTCGCGCGCGCTACGACGGCGTGAGCTACCCGGCGACGCTCGCCGCGCATGGCTACGTCGTCCTGACCATCGACATGTTCTATTTCGGCGACCGCCGCCTGGTCCTCGATGAGGATTTGGAGCGCGGCATCAACGACCACGCGAAGGTCGAATCGCGCGAGACGATCGAGCAGATCAACGACCGCAATGGCAAAGCCGAGCACATCATCTACAAGAACATGATCGACGCGGGCTTCACCTGGGCCGGTGTGCTGGCTTGGGACGACATTCGCAGCCTCGACTATCTCGAGACGCGGCCCGAGGTTGACCCCAAACGCATGGCTTGCACCGGACTCTCGGTGGGTGGCTTCCGCGCCGATTTCCTCGCCGGACTCGACCCGCGCATCAAGGCGGCCTGCGTCGCGGGCTGGATGACTTCGTTTCGTTACTTGCTGCCGCGCTACGAGTCGTACACGGTGCCGGCGGGCTGGCCGCCGGGTCTGCTGGACGATTTGGATTACCCCGACGTGGGCTCGCTCACCATGCCCAATCCGCTGATGGTGGTGCACGGCTCCGAGGATACGCTGTTTCCGCCCGACGGCGTCCAGGCGGCATTTCAGAGCCTGGCGCGATGCTACGAAGCGATCGGCAAACCGGAGCGCTTCAAGACGCTGGTCTTCGACGGCCCACATAAGTTCCCACTCCAAGCGCAGCAGACCATGTTGGCGTGGTTCGACCGCTGGGTGTGAACCGGCACAATCTCTACTCAAAAACCTTGATGCGCTGTTCGGGCCGCGTGGTCGCGAGATGAATTGACCGTCCAGCGTCCAGAGCGTGGAACGCCTCGACGGCTCGCGCGTACTCCTTCTCCGTTTCCTCAAGCTTCACTTCGTGCCCCAGCGGATCGACTGCGTCCACCAGCCAAACCGGCCGAGGCGCGAGTGCTGCCGTGAGGTCGGGCAGGTCGTAGGACTTGAGAACCCCCGGGATCACGCTTTCCCAAACGTCCTGGTTCATCCGGTGCGTGACTACCGACTGATACGACACCAGCATGTGGTCGAGGGCAACGGCGGCGACGCGCCGGTCGAGCACCGCTTCGTGCAGCAAGGCGAGCGCGCCCGCACCCACGCCGAAACCGTAGACTCTTGCCGCGTCCACCTCCGGGCGGGACGCGAGCAGGTCGACACCGCGGAAGATATCCTGGGCGCGCATCCCAACCAGTGTCTTGCCGATCAGCAGGGCGCGCATCGCGTCGGGGTAGTTGCCGAACATCCGGTAGGTGGCGTTGTCCTCGTCGGGATTCTGAGCCGGCCGCGTTTCGCCCCAGCCGGCCGCGTCGATGGCGAGTACGATGAATCCGCGCCCAATCAGCGCTTCGATGTCGCCGCCCGGACCCCAGCCGGCCGACTTCCCACGCTCGTTGACGTAGATGACGGCGGGCTTCTTGGCGCCACTGCTCTCGGGGATGAACAATAAGGCGGGCACGGTGATTCCCGGCTCGCTTTCATAAACCATCTTGTCGAGCGTATAGCCCTTCGCAGTCACACGTCCGAACGGCTTGACGTTCACCGGACCGCTCGGCTCCTCAAAAGCGGCCAGCTTCCGCGCTTGCCGCTCCATCTCGGTTCGGTTCGCTTCCGCCACCGCTCGCGTAGTGATGGGTGCGCGCCGCGGACGGATTTCGGCCACTCGCTTCATGTTCAGCGAGTAGACCGACTCTCCCCCGAGTGAAATGCTGACTTGTCCTGAGTCCGTGCAGCGCAATGCCTCGTCGGGTTCGACCTCGACTGCCTCCTCAGGAGCGTGGTCCTCATGGCCTTCCAGCCACAAGCTGAGCCAGTTGTACGCGGCCTCGCGGCGGGGCAGCCGGTAGCCGTGAGTGTTGTCCGCCTCGAACATCCTGAGTTTCTCGGGTGCGCCCGCGACGGCATAGTAACGGCTCGCCTCCGCGAAGCTCTGGCGCGCGCCCCTAATCGAGAAGAAATCGCGGATGGCGGACAGTATCAGGTAAGGCTTGGGCGCAAAGGCCGCGATGAAGTCGGCGTGATCCAGGCCGTCCTTGAGAAAGGGCGGGAGGCACTGCTCGGCGTCCTGCGGCCCGATGCTTTCAAGCAGCCGCCGCCACGACGTGATATAGCACGAGGGCGCCGCCACCTGGATGCGGTCGTCGAGCGCCGAAAGGTACGCCGTATGCGTGCCGCCACCGGAGTTGCCGGTGCACGCGACACGCGTGGGGTCCACTTCTTTCCGCGAGAGCAGGTAATCGAGCGCGCGAATACCGTCCCAGATGGTGTAGCGGGCCAGATTGTCGCCGGCCAGCAGGCACTGCGCGCCGACCATGGTGTGCTCGGTCGTGTACGCCGTCTCGCCGAGCTCGGAGGTCTCAAAATCGGTGTTGTAAAACTGCGAGCGCTCGCCTTGTCCGAGGGGATCCCAGGTGAAGGCGACGAATCCGCGCCGCGCGACCGTCACCAGCACGTGCTGCCAATCCGCGTTCGATTTCCCGCCGATCTCGTGTCCCAGCGGGAAAAGTACCGCGGGGTAGGGCGGCTGTCCTCGCGTCGGCAGGTAGAGGTTGCCGGTCACATAGAATCGCGGCTGGCTTTGGAAGACGACCTTCTCCACCCGATAGCCGTCGCGGTCGAGCGCGCCCACCACCCGGGCGTCGAGCGGCGTGCGCTCCGGCAAGCCGCCCAACTCGGCGAGCATCCGCTCCCGCACGTAGGCTCGGCGCTTGGCGAGGTCCTCGGGAGTGGAAATCGCCGCCACGGTGCGCTGCCGCTGATCGAGAAGTGCAAAGGCCTGCCGGTTGAGATAATCCGGCAGCATTTCTCCCACGCGCTCGAAATCGGGCAGGCCCGCGAGAAAGTTGATGTCCTCGGGCGTCTGGGCTTGAACGGTCGAGGCAGCCACAACTCCGGCGAGCACGGTCGCGACGGCCAGGTACGCTTTGTTCAATGTTCTGCTCCTTCGGCTTTCTGCCAACCGCCTTCCGCTTTCTATTCTCTTCCGGGGGTTGAAGCTCGCTCCGACCACCTACTGCGCTGACTCGACTTCGAGTGCCATGCCCAGGCCGCCGGAGACGCAGAGCGTGGCAAGACCTCGATGCGCCCGCCGCTGGCGCATGGCGTGTATCAGGGTCACCGTGATGCGCGCTCCCGTGCAACCGATGGGATGGCCGAGCGCGATCGCGCCGCCGCTCACGTTCAGCCGCGTGCGGTCGAAGTGGAGTTCGCGGTCGCAGGCGAGCACCTGCGCCGCGAAGGCCTCGTTGAGCTCGATAAGGTCGAAATCCTCCAAGCGGCGCCCGGTCTTCTCGAACAGCCGGCGGATGGCGGGGACCGGGCCGATCCCCATGCGGCGCGGGTCGACGCCGGCGGATGCGTAGTCCACAATGCGCGCGAGCGGGCGGAACGGCGCGTTCCGGGCGCGCTCCTCGGAGGTGAGGACGAGCGCGGCAGCGCCGTCAGTGATCCCCGAGGAGTTGCCGGCGGTGATCGTGCCGTTCTGGTCGAAGACGGGCGGCAGCTTGGCGAGCGACTCGAGCGTGGTCTCCGGCCGCGGGTGTTCGTCGTGCGCGAAGTCGCGCTCGCCGGTCTTCTCCCGGATGGCAACGGGCGCGATCTCACCCGCGAACCCGGCGGCTTCGATGGTGCGGTGCGCGCGCTGCTGGCTCTCAAGCGCGTAGGCGTCCTGCTCGGCGCGCGAGATCTTGTACTCGCGGGCGAGGACGTCCGCCGTCTCGCCCATCACGAGTTTCGCTAGCGGGCAGAAGAAGCCGTCGCGATACATGCCATCGACCAGTTCCTGGTGGCCAAGCCGGGCGCCCCAGCGCGCTGACTCGAGGAAGTAAGGGACACGGCTCATCGACTCGGTGCCTCCCACCAGCACCGCCTCGGCATTGCCCAGCATGATTTCCTGGTAGCCGAGCACGATAGCCTTGTGTCCTGAGGCGCAAGCCTGGTTGACCGTGTAAGCCGGGACCCGCTCGGGGACGCCGGCGCGCACTGCAATCTGCCGCGCCGGGTTGGGACCGTTGCCCGCCTGGCGCGCGTGCCCGAAGATGACCTCGCCGAGCTCGTCGCCCGCGACTCCCGAGCGCTGGAGCGCGGCGCGCGCCGCGATCACGCCCAGGTCGGGCGCCGTGAACCCGCGCAGCGTGCCGCCGTACTTGCCGATAGGTGTACGGACGGCGCTGAGGATGAATACGCCTCGCATGGCCCTCATGCTATCACAAGCGCAGCGGAGCTGATGTAAGATGGACTCACGGGGGTTCGAGCGATGATCCTCGGATTTTTGTTCCTCGCGCTCATCGTGGGTGGCGCGGCCACGCACGCGACGCCGGCGAGCCAGTCGATCTACGATGGGAAGGCCGACGCCGCCAGCGACATTCGCGGCGCCGTCGGCCAGGCCAGCCGTCAGCACAAGAACGTCGTGCTGGTGTTTGGCGCCAACTGGTGTGGCGACTGCCACGCGCTCGACGAGCAAATGCACCGGCCTGAACTCGCCTCGCTGATCGCCAAAAACTACGTGGTGGTCAAGATCGACGTGGGCCGCTTTGACAAGAATGTCGCGCTGGCCGAGAAGTATCACGTCCCGCTCGAGCAGGGCATCCCGGCCGTCGCCGTCCTCGACTCGCGCGGCAAGCTGCTCCACGCCCAGGAGCAAGGCGAGTTCGCGAACGCCCGCCAGATGGACGCCGCAGCATTCCAGGCGTTCTTCAAGCAGTGGAAACCGAAGGGATAACAAGTGAGGAACCCACTCCTCGAGAACTGATCTGGGCTTACCCATCGATGTCCGACTTTCCGGCTTTCCGATTTTCCTATTCTCGATGGAGGAAGTCGAACTGGCCGCCCGCCCCGCGATGCGTTAATTGGCCACACCACAATCAGTTGGGACACCGCTATCCGCGCAATCGGCCCTGTGACCGCCGTCACAGACACCCCTACGGCGTTTTGCCAGACTTTTAGATATCCCGGTGCCGCGTGCACCGAGGCTTGAGGTTTCCCTATGCGGGTCTCGAGCTCCTACCCAAGACGATTCAAGCGAGGTGAATCATGACCGTCAACGAGGTGCTCTTTGTAGCCTGGGTTCTTGTCACCTGTGCCCTGGTCGCCCTGCTCGTTTTCCGCTCCCGCCTCATTGCCCAGGAAGGCGACTGGATCAATCTCAACGCGGAGGACGAGCAGCGCGCGGCGCAGACGATAACGATGGTCGAGCAGAAGACCGGGAAGCTGCGCTGGCCGATCCGCGGCCTGGGCGCGCTGTCAGCAGTCCTGCTGGTGGCGATGATCGGCGTCTGGGTGCTCTAGTGTCATTGGGTCGCGAGCGCCAGCGCCGTGGTAGCCCAATTGGTGGCAGCGACAGAAATGAACTGGTCGCGTCCGTGAGGGAAACCGCTCTCGAAGAACGGCTGTATCGGTAGTGCGCGAGTTTTCACCAGCCAGGACCCGTCAGCAAGCTGAGTATTCAATAGAAACTGCGTGCCGCGCTGATAAGCGGGGTCCGTCACCGCGAGCGCCCCAGACTGCTTCAAGGCCACCAGCGCCAAACCCGTGGCGTAGGCGTCACTCGTGAGTGATGGAATCGGCGACCACCCGCCGTCAGGCCGTTGCTCGGCCGCGAGTTCGCGTCCGGCTTGGCGAATGATGGCCTGATTGGCTGCGGCCCAGCCCAGACCCAGGAGCTGAAACGCGCGGTCCTCAGTGGTCTTGGGCTGAGCGTTGGCCAGCCAGCGGGCGGCAAGCTGAACGGCTCTCTCGTACTCGGTCCGCTCGGTCTCGGGGCCGTAAACTTGCAGCGCGCGCATGGAGGTGGCGGTCACCTGAATGTCACTCGATTCGAGCGGCGGCCGGTGCGCCACGCTGAACCATTGTCCGCTGGGCGACTGGTGGTTCTTCAAGAAACGCGCGAAAGCGTCGGTGGCGGGATCGGGCGGGTGATGCTCGGCAACCAGTCCAACCAGCAGGGCGCTCATGGTATCGGAATCTCCGGGAATGCCGACTCCTTGTAAAGCGCGCTCACGCCAACCTTCGATGTAGGTCGCGATAGCCTTCCGCTGCTTGGCGGCAATCTCGTCGTCGACGGGGATTCCGCGGGCGCGGGCGGTCGCCACAGTCATGGCAGTATAGGTGTTGTTGTGGCAGGAGACACAGCCCGATTTCTGCATGAAGAGCACATCGGTCCGCTGCAGCAGGGGCAGGCTCCTCTCGACGGCGGCTCGAACCGAGTGGGCCGGCGAGGGCGTCGGGACTGGATCAGCAGAGGCGGCGCCCGGCTGGGCGCCCGCCTGAAGCAGCAGGTCGACGAGGGGGGTTTGGCCTCGCGCTTTGGCAAAGTCGAGGGCGGTTTCACCTTTTGGACCCTTGGCGTTCACATCGGCGCCGCGGGCGATCAGCGTTTTGACCGCTTCCACCGGCAGCGCGTCAGAGGCTGAGGCCAGCAGGATGATGGGATGGCCCTCCGGGTCCTTGGCGTTGGCGTCAGCCCCGTGGTCGAGCAGCAGTCTCAGGTCCTGGGCATCCCCCAAGGGAGGGGCGTCAAGGAACATCGCCACGTTCATATCGCCGTGGCTGACTGAGCCGATGAGGAGGTCAACGCAGTGAGTACTGTGGGACAACATGGCGTAACTCAGTGGGTTGAACCCCGCGCCCTTGGCATCTGCGCCGCGCTCGAGCAGCATTTTGATGACGGCATCGTCACCCACGTAGGCCGCCTCACCTAGCGGGGTCATGGGGCCAAAAAGAGAAGGCGACTGCGCGGACGGATTGGCGCCATGATCGAGCAGGAACTTCACCACCGGAGCGGATCCGCGCCGGCCGGTCGCGATGAGCAGCGGGGTCCGCGCGCCGTCGGAGCGCGAGTTCACGTCGGCGCCGCGTTCGACGAGTAACCGGGTCTTCTCCAGGTCGCCCACCGCCCACATCAGCGCCGTGGCTCCCACGTCGTTGTGGGCGTTGGGGTCCGCGCCGCTCGCGAGGAGCCGACGAACCGAATCAGCGTCTCCGTAGAGCGCGGCGTACATCAGGGGCGTTGAGCCGCCCGGCCCGTGGAGGTTGGCGGCTTTGGGGTCGGCGCTCAGCAGCTTTTGGAACGCGCGGTGGTCGCCCTCGCGCAGCGCCTCCATCAGGCGCGTGGCCCGGGGATCGGGCGGCGGGACTGGCGTCTCACCCGAAAGAGCGTCGGGCCATTCCGCTCCCTGGTCGATCCAGGATCTGATGACGGCGATTTGTTCCGGTTTCAGGGCGCCGGTGAGGGGCATCTGCAGTCCGTACTGGTTTCCGATCAGTCTCTGGTAGAGCCGGCTTCCGGCACTGTTGCCCGGCCCGATCACCGCGATGGTGCCGCCTTTCATCGCGTCACGCCGGCGGTCCAACCGGAAACCGTTCATCTGCTGTGTCGGGCCGTGACAGCCGATGCAGTACGTCTTGAAGAGGGGTTGGACGTCGCGGCCGAAGTCGACTTTGCCGGTAACCTGAGCGGATAGCGGCTCAGCGAAGACACAGAACCCGAGGATAGCGCCCGCGACCAGTCGTCTCCACATAGTCCCTCCACAGCCATGTTCACGGAGCTTGGCTCGGTGTCGTCAAACAGTCCGGCTCACGCACGGCTAAGTGTTGGAGGGAGAATACGGTCGAGAAGTTCGAAAGTCAAGCCGACGTTCGCGAACGACGGTCAAAGCTGCGGCGCCCGAGGGCTAGCCGTAAAAGATGGAGGCGATGCGCATAAGCTCAGGATCGACGACCTTGAGCTTGGTCATGGCCTGAGCGAGCGGGATATCGGTGATCTGATTGCCTTGTAGCCTCACCATGTAGCCATATTTGCCCTGGTGGATGAGGTCGACCGCCGCCACGCCGTAGCGCGTGCCGAGCACGCGGTCGAAGGCGGTGGGCGAGCCGCCGCGCTGCACGTGGCCGAGCACGGTGACCCGGGTCTCGTAACCCGTCTTCTTTTCGATCTGGCTGCCGATCACCTCGCCGATCCCTCCGAGTTTCACGTGGCCGAACTCGTCCACCTTGGCGTCCTTGGTGATCAGGTGCTCGGCGCCCTTCAACTTGAAGCCTTCCGCCACGACAACGATGGAGAACAACCGGCCGCGCGCGTGGCGCTTTTCGAGGATGGCGCAAATCTCGTCGATGGACATGGGCTGCTCGGGGATCAGGATGCAGTCGCCGCCACCCGCCAGGCCCCCCACGGTGGCGATCCAGCCGGTGTGCCGGCCCATCACTTCCACCACCATGACGCGCTGGTGCGATTCGGCAGTCGAGTGCAGGCGGTCGATGGCCTCGGTGACGATGGAGACGGCCGTGTCGAACCCGAAGGTCTGGTCGGTACCCTCGATATCGTTGTCGATGGTTTTGGGGACGCCCACCACTTTGACGCCGTGCTCGATCGCCAGCCGGCGCGCGACGCCCAACGTGTCCTCGCCGCCCACCGCGATCAGGTAATCGACCTTCTTCAGGTTCTCGAAGAGGGCCTGCTTGTCGGCGTCGTTCTTGAGCGGATTGGTGCGCGAGGTGCCGAGGATGGTGCCGCCGCGCGGCAGAATACCCGAGACGGAAAATAGCGAAAGCGGCTCCATCATGTCCTTCACCAGTCCCGCCCAGCCGTTCTTGATCCCGGTGACGTGATAATCGAGCATGTCGGCGCGACGCACCACGGCGCGAATCACCGCGTTCAGTCCCGGGCAGTCGCCACCGCCGGTGAGGATTCCGATAGTGCCGCGTGAACCATTACCCATGCTGGCTGCTCCTTCGACCCGAGCTCTGAAGTTGAACCAAAACGAACGGACCAGCAAGCCGCCGGGCTTGACCGGTCTTCCTTACGGGGAACCGTCCGAGGCGTCCGGAACGTCTCGGGACCAGATGATCCTCGGACACGAACTAAACGTAAATTTAACAGTAAACCTGCGCGGCGGTCAACGTTGGCAGGGCGGTGCCGCCTGCCGTGCGTCATCCTGAGTGAAGCCGAGGATCTGCTTTTTGAACTCGACAGCTGATTCTTCCTTGGCTCCGCTCAGAATAACCAGGAAACTAACGAGTCGTTGGCGGGCTCGACTCCCGACCCATTGTCGTCCGCTCGGAGCCCCGGATCAAGAGTGTCTCACGCGTCTCATTTGTCTCATTCTTGAGAAACGAGGCGTGTAACCCTTTGAAAACACGGGATCGCGTTCTCGCAACGTCCCTGCCTTGCATTGACAAAAATTGTCACTTTCTGATTTTGCTGTAAGCCACGCCGAATGAATAAGATAGCCGCATTCCGCGCCGCACCAGTGCCCGATTCACACTTTTTGTCACTCGCCTTTCAGGCTTTCCGAACCCCCGGCCACACGAGTGAAAAACGGGGTTTCGGGCGCTCATTCGGGCGGGATCGTCGAAACCTGCCGCGTGTCAACAACCAAGGCGCATCGCCGAGTAATACTAACTAGCCTATCGCTAGCCTATGCGCGCCGTCGTCGAACCGAAAGCCGCACCTGGTGTCATCCTGAACGCAGTGAAGGATCTCGCTCTGGATGTTTCGGACCCCGCTCGACACCATCAGCGGGTGGTAGCCACGGCACCGGTTTTGTGCCGTGGGCTTTTTTCCGGCGAGTTATGCGGGCATCCGCACGCGGCCGGCGCATGGATCAAAGAGAGGAATTCCTCTTGCCCGAGGAAAGGAAGGTCGCGGCGAAGATTGACGGTGACAAAGAAGATTCGGTCGGTCATGAGCGGCCTTTGTACCTTGGACACGCCGCCACGGTAGCGAACGGTTTTCGCCCTTTCAACTGCTTCGGCACAGAAGCCCACGGCACTAGAGCGGTGCCGTGCCTACCCACTTTGTAGTTGTTGCGCCTCAGGCGCGCAGACCCCAGGGAAGGTCTGCGCCAGCCAGCGAGCTACGGCTGACGATGGCCTCTACGCTCGGCCATTTCTGTTACATCTCTTTCGCACAGGAACTCTACCGTAACGCCATTACGCTCGAGAGCCTCTCTGAAAATCCACCAGTCCGTGTCAACGGCGTTAAGAATGGGAGGGTGCGCGGGGTGAGCGAGTGCGACGGCAACAAACTTCCGGTCCTTCGGGTCGAAGCCCGCCAAATCGCGGTCATTGGGAAACTCAGCAAAGGTGCAGCCGTCCTCAGTCGGGTGATAGTTACTCGGTCACACCGCTGGGGATTCCACTGATAGTTGTACACCCATTTGAGAAAAGCATCGCCTACGCCCGGCTGCCCATCGGAGCGTAACTGGTCTTGGTACTCCGAAAGTATCCAATTGCCTTCATCCAAGACGATCGTGCCTGTCGCCATGATACCTTGCAGGCGCAGTACACAGGAGATAACACAATCCTCAGATGCCTGGGGACTCTTGCCGCGTCCATTTGCCACCGCCCCCACGTTGGTATCTACAATGACCGCTATTTGTGCTCCGCCTTCTGCCGCTCCATAGCAGCAAGCGTCATGTCGGCAAGCTCGCCCATTTCGTCACCGAAGAAATCTTCCGGCCAATTCCTGATGTTGCCGTAAGAATCCACGTCCAGTTTCTCGATGGCAGAGGTTCCATTCTTAAGGTGACAGAAATAGAGGGCGGTGTCCTCTGCTTCGAGAACTCCTCTCGCGATCCGTCGTTGAATTCTTCGCAGGAGGTGCTCACTATGGCTCTCCACAATGATCTGAATATTCCGGTTCGTGATCGCGTCGATCAGCACGTCCGCCAAAGCGGCTTGAGCAAAAGGATGCAGATGTATCTCCGGCTGCTCGAGAAGAAGCGTTGAGCCGTCCGGAAGCATCGCGCAATTGACGAGAACCGGGAGTATTTGTGACACACCGAAACCGACGTCGGGAAGAAGCACCTCCGTCGCGCTCGGTGTTATTTTGACGTGGCACTGGTAGATTGTTCGCGATTCGCCTACGGGCTGCACCCTGAAGGAGTAAATCAGGCCCATGTCTTTCAACCATTCCGCGACCCGCCTTACTTTCTTGGAAGCCAGGAGGGCCGCAATTGCTTGCTCTCCGTCCCATCCTGCATCCTCTGGCTTTTCACCTCCCCACTCATAAACACGAAACGGATAGGGACGAATGGGGCCGACGTAGTGGACCTTGGCAAAAACGTCTTCGAAGGCAAGTTGAAGAGAGGGCAGAAAGGAGCTGTTCTTGAAGTACCCTAGCGCGTTCGAAGGGAAACCGTAGCACTTAATGGGTGACCTTAGGTATTTGTGGCCCCTTAATACTATTTTCTCAAGCCGGTCACCCCCGTGGACCAACTCATACCTTTCCTCCGGCCCAGCAATCCGGTGCATTCCAACGCGCTGCCTTTCAAAATCATACTCGAAAAGACCTACAGTCGGCCGCTCCGTCTCCCAGACAATCGACGTCCGGAAGGACACTTCCTGCGCTCCGAAAAGCTGATCATAGGCTGGTGAGGGTTCCGCGGATTTGTTTCGCGGAAGGGTCCAACCGACCGACAGTTCAAGGGCGGCATCCTTGTCATGCCCATGGATAATGTCAAGGAATGTGCCTAGGTATATGGCTGACTCTTGGTTGCCAGTGTCAAGAACTCTATTTCGATCCGGGGACTGGGCGGTCTGCTTGAGCAATGGCAAGAGTTGCAGAATGCTTGTCTTCCCGGAACTATTTGTTCCAAAGAGTCCGGTGAGTCGGCCTAGGCGCAGGTCCCCCGTATCCTTCCACGACTTAAAATTCTCAGCACGCAGGCGAGTTATCACAATTCCAACCCTTCTCGGAGGCTCCTTCTAGCCCTTCAAGCATAGTGTGCCATTTTGCTGATTCATTAGCAATTGCACAGGTGGCGCAGGCCCTCGGAGCGCGCGATCTTAGTACTTATTGCCCCTTAGGCGCGCAGCGATCTGGGAAGGCCCGCGCTAGCCCGCCGGGTTCTCATCGGGGAGCAACGATTACTCTGACTTCAAGGTCGCCGTGCTTTCCGGAGAGATCCTTTTCAAGACCTTCGGGGTTCTTAATGTCGCCGTTGGGATCGTAGACGAAACACACGAGTCGTCGGCAGTCCGGATGCGTTTGATAACGTTTTATGTCAATGATCAACTGCTCACCGATCGATTTGTCTCGGAGCTTAACGCTGGCCATCTTCGTCTCAACAACGGTCTTCTCGCTCTTCAGCAAGAAGTCCATTCGAGAGGAGCCACCCGCGTAGCTGGGAGTAGCTTCCTCAGGTCTAACATCATCAAACAAGCCGCGCAGTATTGCGTGAAGCAAATCCTGAACGTCGTATTCGTCTTCGATTGTGAGTGTAGTACGATCATCGCGTCGCCGGCTAAGCTGCCGAGCAACCACGTGAAATCGTCGGAGAACGGGCTCCAAGAGCACAGTGGTTCGGGCGTCCGAGGAACCACCGGAACCCTTTATCTGACGCTTGGCCAGCCACGAGATCTTGCCAAGCGAATCTACCAATGCTGCGCGGAGCTCTGTGATGCCGTAAGGATAAAAAGATGTTTTCTCAAGAGAGAACTTAACACCGCCATCTAGAGTCACCTCGCACAGCCCAGTTATCTGTTCGCTCAAAAGCCTGGTGTCAACGTCACGCTTCACGATAAATGACGCGTGATGATACTCTGTCTTATCGATGGAATCGATTTCCCAAGACCAACCCCGTGCTTCGCATGTTGCTCTCAGAACCTCCAGCACTTGGTTAAGCGGTTTTGATTTGGCCTCCGCCGCTTTGGCATCTCGCCGCTTAGCTTCGAGAAGTTCTGGATCGTGAAGGTGGCAGTATCCAGACTCTCTCGCTTCCAGGCCGCAGGGCCTTCCCTGGGAGGTCGTTGCTTTGCACCGGATCTTGGTCATGTGTGATTAGGGCGTCTGACGCTTTGGGTTACAATCCCGGCATGCCTCCGCAGCGGCATTTCCACGGTTTGAACCACCTGCATTTTATCATTGCCAGCTCCGGCCGGTTCGATTCGGCCGTTTGCGCCAACAATTCGCTGGCCACGCGGGCGGCGCATACGTTCCGCATTATGGAATGTAGGCGATAGCAAGCCCGCGGCGGCAGCGACTCCGTTGGGCGGCCCTTCGGGTCCGGCCTCGCAGACACGGCGCGCCGTGCCACGACTGCGGCACTCGGTGGATTAGCCCAGTGGCTGCTTAGGCTCGGGCATGGCGGCGATGACAGAACGCAGGAGAGCATTGACCGCCGCTGACGACTTGAATACCGCGGCAACGTCCGGCTCGAGGACAACGGCTACAACGCCTTTTGACATCTCTTGGGCAAAGCGATTTGGCTTGGCACGGCGGTAATCGAACCGATATTCCTTCCGCATTGTGTCGCGTGGGGCCTGATGTTTCTTACGGGCGGACATCTTCTTCATAGTCTTGGCGCTCCAGGCGCGTGGCTTTGCGGGCGCTGATCACTCGAATTCTTGCTCCGCGAACGGTGAAACAGGCCACAATGAGCCGCGTTTCACCGAGTGTCCAATGATCAGCTCGCGCCGCTCGTCTTCAGAGTGCTCTTCATCCTCGAAAATACGAGCGAGTGGGTCTCGAAAGACGGTCAGCGCTTCTCCAAAATCAATCCCGTGAATGGCCTGATTGGCTTTCGCCTTTTTCGCGTCCCATTCAAACTCGAGACTCATTCTCTGTAAATCATATCATGATGGCTGGCAACGCCGGTGGTGTATACGTTCCCCATTATGGATTGTATGCGATGGCAAGCGCCGCGGCGAGAACGATGATCACCATCGTCGTCATTCCCGCGAAAGGCGGGAATCGAGGCGCGGGATTATCATTGTAGTGGATTCCCGCTTCCCGCCTACGCGAGAACAGGCTACGCGGGAATGACGGTGTCCGTGTTCGAGCCGGGTAGGGCAGAGTTGTTTTGTAACTCTGCGGTTCTTTGCATATCATCACAGAAGAGCCGCAGACTTGAAAGACAAGTCTGCGCTACCGTTACTCAGGCTCGCGCGTCCAAGCCGCGCGGGTGGCGCATGCGTCCCGCATTACGGAATGTATCCGATGGCATGAGTCATCTATGTTCAGAGCGAGATTTCCTTCGCGTTACTCGGGACAGTCACTCGCGCAGTCTTATCCTGAGCGACAGAGTGAGATCCTTCGCTGCGCTCAGGATGACAGCGAAGGGCTCGGAATGACACCGCTAGGAACGTTTTTCAACAAACTGCTAGAATGCCCCACTGGCCCCTACTGGCTTCGGAGCTCAGGCAATCGATAACCCGCGGCCATTCGCGGCCAATCAAACTTCATGCGCGCGGAACGACTCATCGTCGTAGGCGGAGTGGCGGCAGGACTGAGCGCGGCGAGCCGCGCGCGCCGCATCGACCCGTACCTCGAAATCATCGTCTACGAGAAAGGCCCCGACATCTCCTACTCCGCCTGCGGGCTGCCCTACTTCATCGGCGGGCAGGTGGCGGACGCGGACGCCTTGCGCGTCTACTCGCCGGAGTTCTTCCGCGCCCAGCGCAACATCCAGGTGCTCACCGGGCACGAAGTGACCGAGCTTTCCACCAGCCGTCGCAGCGTCACGGTGATTCCGCCGGGCGGCGCGGCGCTCGAGGAAGTCCATTATGACCGCCTGGTGCTCGCGACCGGCGCGGAACCGGCGCGGCCTCGGATTCCCGGACTCGACCTCGCGGGCGTTTTCGACGTCAACACGCTGCAGTCGACCCTGGCTTTCGAGCGCGCGCTCGATGGCGAGCGTCCGCGGCGCGCCGTGATCATCGGCGGGGGATACATCGGACTCGAGATGGCGGAGGCGCTGGTCGCCCGCCACCTCGAAGTGACGCTGGTCGAGCGCGGCACGCGGCTGTTCGAGGCTGCCGACGAGGAGATCAGCGCCGTGGTCGAGCGCGAGCTCGAGACGCACGGCGTCCGCGTGATTAAAGGCTCGGCGGTGACGGCGCTCATGGGCGACCGTGAACGGCGCTTGCGGCGCGTCGCGTGGGAAGGCGCGGCGGCGGGGAGCGCGGAGACGGACTGCGTCGTCCTCGCGACGGGGGTCCGGCCACGGGTCAATCTCGCCCAGGACGCGGGCATCGAACTCGGGCCGACGGGCGCCATCGCCGTCGACGACGCCATGCAGACGAGCGCTGCGGCGGTCTTTGCCGCGGGCGATTGCGTCGAAACCAAACACCTGGTGAGCGGGCGCGCTGTCTACTTCCCGCTCGGCACCACCGCGAACAAGCAGGGCCGCGTGGCGGGCGAGAACGCGGCCGGAGGTCGCGCGCGCTTTGCCGGGATTGTGGGGACGGCGGTGGTCAAGGTATTCAGCCAGGAGGTGGGGCGCACCGGACTGAGCCTTGCGGAAGCGGAGTCGCTAGGCTACGCGGCCCGCGCTGCCACCGTCCACGCGGCGGAGCACGCGCGCTACTTGGGCGGCCAGGACGTCCTCGTGCGGGTTATCGCCGATCGCGCGTCAGGACGCCTGCTGGGCGCGCAGATGATCGGACCCGAGGGCGTCGCGAAGCGTATCGACGTGTTCGCGACGGCGCTTCAGGCGCGATTGACTGTCGAGCAAGTCGCGCAACTCGATTTGAGCTACGCGCCGCCGTTCTCGACGGTGTGGGATCCAGTGCTGAGAGCGGCGCAGGAGATGCTGCGCGAGCTGCGTCGCTAGGGGGTCGCGAGCTTTAGCTCCGACATTGATCGGGCCACATGAGATCAGGGCTTCGAGCCCCTGAAGGATGCGCCACAAGCGGCGATCAATTTGTATTCCAATTCATCGCGGGCTTATCATTGGCCGGAGGGCCCCAGCGCTAGAAAGACATTGGGTGCGCCTACCGGCCGTTCAAATTCACTTGCATGGCGTAGAGATACTGTGGCGGACCCTGTAAGCGGATATTGGTGCAAGGCGCATTACCTCGACGCTTCGGCCCTCGTCAAGCTGGTCGACGATGGCGCGGGCGAAAGCAAAGGGAGGGACGCTCTCCGAAAATACTACAATGAGCACACGAGCATGTACTCCACCTCCTATTGCCTCGCCGAGGCATTCGGGGTGTTCAAACGAAAGTTCCTAGGGCACGAGATCACCGAGGACCAGTACGTTAAGTACATCCAAGATTTGATCGGTCGCACGGTAGGGTGGAAACTTCAGATAGACGAAGTGGATATTTTGCTTCCGATTGTCTCCAGCGAAGCTAAACGTCTCATAAGTAAATGGAAGCGGAAAGTCGATTTCCTCGACTGTCTTCAGGTCGTAACGCTCCTGCATGGGCGAAAGCGTGTGCTTGTCGGGGAATCGAAGTCAATTCTAATAACCGCCGACAAGGATCTCGTGAAAATCGCCCGCGCCGAGGGCGCGCGAGTATGGGAATGCGAGAGTGAACCCGCACCTGCATAGCCCAAGTGACTTAGCCTAGGCGGGTGCCGCTGATTGTCGGACTTAAAGGTCCGACACCCTTTTTGCCATGACATTCGCCGCAAAGCTGAGACTCTTTGCTAGAATAATGACGGGCGGGAAATTTCGGAGGACTGCCATGTCTGCTGTAGCCGCAGGAAAGGCCGCGCCAGCCTTCGAGCTGACCAGCACGGAGGGCAAGCCATATTCGCTCAAGCAGGCGCTCGAGCGCGGGCCGGTGCTCGCGGCGTTCTTCAAGGTTGGTTGCCCCACTTGTCAGTACACTTTTCCGTTTCTCGAGCGGCTCTACCAGCAGTTCCGCGAGAAGGGCGTCGCGCTGTGGGGCATCGTACAGGACAACGCACGCGATGCCCAGCGCTTCGCCAAGACCTTCGGCATCAACTTTCCCATCCTCATCGACGACAAGCCTTACGAAACGTCGCAGCAGTACGGCCTCGAGTACGTACCCACGATCCTACTCATCTCGCCCGACGGGCAAGTGGAGATCTCGAGCGACGGCTTCTCGAAGCGAGATCTCCTCGAGATTCAGAAGTCGCTGGCCGACCACTTCTCGGTCGAGCCGCCGGCACTGTTCCAGCCGGGCGAAAAGGTCCCCGAATTCAAGCCTGGTTGAGGGTCGAAGGGCTAGGCTTGGGTCCAAGCCTGATTACTCCGCTTCCAATTCGGTGATGCGCTTACGGTGTTTGGGAGGCTTTCGCTTGGTGGATTCGAGCCGGCGGGAGGGTGGCGGCGCGCCGACTCGCAATCGCGCCTGACGCTTGATTTCGGTCGAGGCTCGAAAGCGCTTCGCTTTGCGCGGGCTCATGCGGGGCACGCTAGGAGCGGTTCTGGTACTGGGCGAGGAATTGCTTCAGCGCGGCGTCATTCATCTTCAGCTCGCCCGAACGCAGCATCTGCTCCTTCAAGTTCTGCTGGTAAATCTCAAAAGCCACCATGCGCTTCCGCTCGAGCAGTTCTTCCGCAATCTGCGACTGCTGACTCGCAAAGTCCGCTTCATTGGCGGGCGTGTGCGAGACTACGCGGAAGACCACCGTCAGCGCCTGGCCGATGCTGACCGGGTCGCCGGTTTGCCCCGGTTCGAGGGTGAAGGCTGCGGGCAACTGGGATCCGGGAATCGAGCCGACGCTGTCCTGCCGGGTGAAGTCTTGGCTTTCTTTGACCTCCACACCCGCGGCCTTGGCGAGCTGCTTGAAGTCGCCGCCGCTTTTCGCCTTGGCTGCGAACTCCTTGGCCTTGTCAGCGGCCAGGGTCAGGGACTGATCACGGCGGTACGCCTGTTCGACGCTGGCGCGTACTTCGTCGAGCGTCGCGATGTGCTCGGGAACGATCTCGGCACACTGGATCACCGCCAGCCCCTTCGGCACGGCAATCGGCTCGCCCGCCTCATGGACGTGCAACTGGAAGGCGAGGTTCGAGAATGATTCGCTGCTGCCGAAGTCAGGCAGCACGTCGTTGTACTTGAACAGCGGAGTCTCCTGCGCTTCCAAACCGAACTTGGACGCCGCCGCCGCCATGTCCTCCTTGGGGTTGGCCTTGAGCTCGTTCTCGACCTGCTGAGCCAGTGCCTGCTCCGCCGAAGCGGTCTGCTGCCGCTCGAGGTCCGTGCTGATCTGATTCTTGACCTCGTCGAAGGTCTGGAGGTGGGCGTTCTGCTTGTCTTCGACCTTGATGATGTGGAAACCGTAGATGGTCTTGACGAGGTCGCTCACCTGGCCGGGCTTCATGGAGAAGGCGGCGTTCTCAAACTCCTTCACCGTCTGGCCGCGCACCACCCAACCGAGTTCGCCGCCCTTCTGGGCGCTCCCCGGATCCTGGGAGTACTTCTTGGCGAGCTCTCCGAAGTCAGCCCCCGACTTGACCTGCGCCAGCACCTGCTTTGCCGTATTCTCGATCGTCGTCACTTCCGTGGGGCTCTTTCCCGTGGTCATGAAAAGGATGTGAACGCACTTCACGCGCTCGGGCACGCGGTAGGTCGACAAGTGCTGCGCGTAATACTGGTGGAGCGTCGTGTCATCGAGTTTCAACTGCGCCCGAACGCGGTCGGGCGCGATGAGCACGTAGTTGACTCGCCGCTCTTCGGGCACCTTGTACGCGGCCGCGTTCTTCTTGAAATAATCTTCGAGGGCCGCCGGGGTGACCTCAACCTTGCTCATGAACTGAGACGAGTCGAAAGTGACGTAATCGATCTTAGCCTTCGCGTTCCGCTTCACGAACTCGTCGTGTACCTCGGCGGGAGTGACGGTCACTCCGTCCGTGACGATGCTGCGCACCTTGTCGAGCAGCATGCGCTGGCGAAGCTGGCTCTCGAACTGCGGCACGGTCAGTCCGGTGGTCTCCTGGATCTGATTCTGATAGGCCTCGACGCCGATGAACTTGCCGTTGTTGTAAAGCCAGGGAATTGTCTGGAGGGCCTGGGCGAGTTCCTGCGGGGTGACCTGAATACCCAGCCTCTGGGCTTCGATACCCATCGCCCGCTCGATGACCATCTCATCGAGCGCACTCGTGGCAACGCTCGACACGTACTTCGGGTTAAGCGCGGCGGGTGAGTTGCGCAGTTGCGACTGGACCATGCGCTGCAGGTCGTCGGTGGTGACTTGGGTACTCCCAATGGTGGCTAGTACGTTCGCCTGCACCTGCGACGTGTCACCGCCACCGATGGGCGCGAGCGTAATGACCATGCCGATGGCCATCACTCCCAGAAACGCCCCCAGCAGCCACTTGTAGAGCGTCTGGCGGCTTTTAGTGAACAATCTGAACATAGGACTTACTCTCCGAAAAAGTGCAAAACCATTCTATTATAGGAGACTTTCGGACTCACTGACAACGCGAAAAGCGGCCCGGTGGTGCCCTAATTTGCGATGTAACGGCGGCCTTCAGGCCGGCAAATGCCTAATTTGCGATGTAGCGGCGGCCTTCAGGCCGGCAAATGCCAATTTGCGATGTAGCGGCGGCCTTCAGGCCGGCAAATGCCGGGCTAAAGCCCGCCTCTACGCCGCAAGTTAGGACACCATCAGCGGCCGCCGCGTGCGAGCGAACGCCGGGCGTCTTCGGCGGGCTCATCGACCGAGGAGGGGATCATGTTTGGAGGGCTGCTCTTTGTCGTCTGCGTCGTCCTGCAGTTCCATTATCACGACTCGCTCCCGTGGTACATCTGGGCGCTGGGACTGATTGGCCTGTTCACGTCGTTCGGTGAGCCGGCGATGAAACTGAAAAGGAACTGAGCCGCCAGGGCACGGTCTGCCGGCTGCGCAATAAACCTTGGAGGTCGCGACTTGTCGAAACGTGGAAGCGGTCCGCTGGATGCGCTCTACGGCATCAACGCGGTCCGCGAAGCCATCGGAAATCGTCCCGTGGACTACGTCCTGGTGGCGGAAGGGCAGTATGGCGGGCGCGTTCAGGAGATCATCGACGCCTGCCGGGCCGCCGGCGTCAACGTGCGTTTCGCGCCCCGTCCGGCGCTCGAGCGCGCGGCGGGGACGGCTCAGCACCAGAACGTGGTCGCGTTCTGCCCGGTGAAGGCTTATGACGATCTGGAGTCGCTGCTGCCGGCGCCGGACGCGGCGACGACGGAGGCCCCGTTGCTGGTCGTCCTCGATAGCGTCGAGGATCCCGCCAACTTGGGCGCGATCGTACGGACGGCGGTGGCGGCGGGTGCGAGCGGCGCCATCATCCCGGAGCGGCGCGCCGCCGGACTCTCACCCGCCGTGGCGCGCGCCGCCGCCGGCGCGCTCGAGCACCTGAAGGTGGCGCGCGTCCCGAACCTGGTGCGCAGCCTCGTGAATCTCAAGGAGCGGAACATCTGGGTGTACGGATTCGAGCCCGCCGCCCCCAAGTCGTACCTCGACCTCGACTATTCGGTGGCCTGCGCGCTGGTGCTGGGCGGTGAAGGGCACGGCATGCATCGCCTGGTGCGCGAGGCCTGCGACGACCTGGCGCATATCCCTCTGCTCGGACGCGTCCAGTCACTCAACGTCTCGGTCGCCGCCGGCATCGTCCTCTACGAAGCGGTGCGCCAGCGCGGCCGCAAGTCATAGGACGTCGCCCTTCCTCCGCGCTACCCGGCACTGACTACTCTGTTTCTCCGTTCGAGTGTTACAATGCCTGGCATGCGGCGGCGCGGAATTCGGCTGCTCTTTCTCCTCTGGCTCGGCTGGTACTTGTCCGGACCTCTGTTTGAGACTATTGACCGCTGGGATAGCCCGCGAGAAGAGATCGGCGACGTGGCGCGTTCAGCGGGCGGCGCCACTACCCTCCTCGCCGTGCTGGTCTCCTTCGGTATCGCCCTGTTCCGCCGGCTGCAAGATCGCGGGTTGTGCCCCGCTGTACTACGGGGCACGGGGCCGCTTTCCTTGCATTTCGGGGCTCCGGTTCTGCTGACGGCTGCTGCGCCGGCCCTTGCCCATTCCCCTCCTTGTTGTCTTCGCATTTAGCCCATCGTTTCATGAGCTGAGTTCGGACGCGTTTGCGGCAGGCTTGCACGCTTCAGCGGCCATACTCCGTTCATTGGGGGCTGTCCGACGTCCTTCCAGATTGCCATTACGACCGTCTTACTGCTGGTCGCGAATCCGATGCTGTCCGTGTGCGCGCTCGCGCCGACGTCCGCCGTGGGCGCGACGCTCGAAGGCATCGTGACGGACTCGAGCGGCGCGCCGGTCCCGGACGCCGAGGTCCACGTGCGCAACGTCGACACGAACCAATCGCGACATCTCGCGACCGACGAGCGCGGGTCATTTCGCGCCCCTGACCTGGCCGTCGGCACCTACCAAGTGGCTGTCGAGCACGCGGGCTTCGCATCCTACCGGCACACCGGTGTCGTGCTGCTGGTCGGCCAGACAACTCGCCTCTCGATCGAGCTTGCTCCGGCCGCACTCAAACAACAAGTCACGGTCAGCGCACAGCCGACGCCGCTTTCCCCATCCGAAACCACGATGACGTCAACCATTGACAACGAACGTATCGAAGAGGGTCCGGTGCGCAGCCGCAATTACCTCGACTTCGTCCTGCTCGCGCCCGGCGTCGCAGCGGCCAACCCGTCATCCGCCTCGGGCTCGGCGGCACCGCTCGCCGCGAGTGGCTTCAGCTTCGGCGGACTGCGCGCCCGCAGCAACAGCGTCTCAATCGATGGACTCGACAACAACGACGAGTACACGGGATCGAGCCGCACCGAGCTTTCCCTCGAGATCGTGCGCGAGTTTCAGGTGGTCAACAACGGCTTGTCGTCGGAGTTTGGCGGCGCCTCAGGCGGCTCCATCAACGTGGTCACCAAGACGGGGACAAACCTATTTCACGGCGACGACTTCGTCTTCTTGCAAAGCGGCGCTTTAGACGCGCGCGAGCCCTTTCAGCTCGAGCCCCAAAAGCCCGACCTCACGCGCTACCGGGTGGGATCGTCGCTCGGAGGACCAATCCGCAAGGATAAAACGTTCTTCTACGCGGCCTGGGAGCAGGAGAGCAGCCGAGGGCAGGACGAGTCGTTCATCCAGCCGGGCGTTGCGAACGCCGTGAACGCCGTGCTCCAGTCCGGGCTCTGGACGCGCCTCGGGACGAAGCGCATCACGTCAGGATTCTTTCCCACCGCCCGGTCGGAGACGGAGGCGTCCGCCAAGCTGAACCAGAACCTGAGCGATCGATACTCGCTGATGCTGCGCTATGCGTTCACCAACAATAAAGAGGCGGGCGACGCCTTCAGCACCGGAGCTTTGACCGACCCGAGCGGACGCGGCAGCGGATTCACCAACGATCAGGGGCTCGCGGGCTCGCTCGTCGCACTCGTCGGTACCCACCGCGTCAATGACCTGCGATTCCAACTGGCGCGGCGCCAGGTCACGCTGCGCACGGGCGACGCGCTGGGCCCCGAGATCGACATCAACGGACTCGCCAATTTCGGCCGTCCTTACCTCGGCAACGGCCGGCGTCACGAAAGCCACGACGAAATCAGCGACACCCTGGCCGTCTCGAAGAGCGTCCACCTGATCAAAGTAGGTGCGACCGTCAACCACGTTTCACTCGACACCTCGCTCGGCGACGGCTTTGGCGGGGTCTACATTTTCCCCAGTCTTCGAGATTTCGCGAGCGGGCAGGCGGACTCGTTTCGCCAGGCGTTTGGCACTCCAGACGCGAGTTTCGGCGTCACCAGCTACGGCCTCTTCGGTCAGGACCACTGGTCCGTGACACCACGTCTGACCCTCGACCTCGGCGCGCGTTACGACTTTGAGCAACTGCCGCGCGGCTTTCATCCGGACCACGACGACTTCAGCCCGAGGGTCGGCGTCGCCTACAGCCCCTCGAGCGTCTGGGTATTGCGCGCCGGGTTCGGACTCTTCTATGACCGTTACGTGCTCGCCAATCTTAATCGTGCCATCGTGAAGGACGGCGTCCGCTCCTACGAACAGACCGCCGATGGCGCCGCGGCGACGGCGATCTTCACTCAGAACTTGGGTGGTCCGCTCAGTGCGCCGCTCGCGGGCATCCAGCCGTCAATCTTTCGTGCTGACCCGAATCTTGAGAAGGCCTATAGCGCGCAAACAAGCACCGGGGTCGAACGGCTTCTCGGTCCCAACCTGACTCTGAGCGCCGATTATCTGTTCGTGCGCGGTCTGAAGCTGGGGCGTACGCGGAACGTCAACCTGCTCCCGCCGGTCGTGCTGACACCCGACTACGCTGGCGCGCTGGGTATCGTCAATCCTATGCCGCAGCAACTCGGGCGCGACTTCTTCGGGCCTGGGCGGCTCGACCCGCGTTTCAATGACGTTTACCAGCTCGAGGATTCCGCTAGTTCCACGTATCGCGGGCTCTCTGTGGCGCTCAACCGGCGTCTGGCGGACGAAGTTGAGTTCTCGGCAGGCTACACGCTTTCCAAGACGACTGACGATGCTTCGGACTTCGACGAGCAGCCCCAGAATCCCTTCAACCTCGCCGCCGAACGCGGCCTTTCGCGCAATCATCAAGAGCAGCGCCTGGTCTTCAGCGGCACGTTTGATCTTCCTTTTGGGGAGGATGAGGATCACCCGCGCCATGGCGCCGCGAAACCCGCGGGGTCGAGGTTACTCGACGACATCCTCGGCCACGTCGAGCTCGCGCCCATTGTGACGCTCGAGAGTGGACGGCCGGTGGACCCACTCACCGGACTCGACTCGAACCGCGCTGACGCCTTCCCGCTTTCCTCGCGTCCCTTGGGTTTCAGCCGGAATAGCCTTTCTACCCCCGGGCTCGCGACTATCGACCTGCGCGTAGTGAAGTACATTCCCTTCGGAGGCGTCCGCCATCTCGATTTTGTCGTTGAATCGTTCAACTTGCTGAATCGAACCAACGTCCGCGAGATCAATCCTTTCTTTGGCTCGGGCAGCGCGGCTCAGCCCGGCTTCGGACTGCCGCTTGACACCTTCAATCCACGCCAGCTCCAGTTCTCGCTGGACTTCGAGTTCTAAGAGCCTCGATGAGTCGGGCTAGCAAGCGCAACGCGCCGTGGGAGATAATCATCATAGGTACGGGGCCGAGAAGCCTCAAGCCGGAGGACCTCATGTCATGTAACTACGCGCGCGACCGCTCCACAGCCGACTGGGTAGCCGCTTTGGCCGTAGCGGCGAGCCTGGCCGTGGCCCTCGCCGCGCCGGTAATCGCAAAAGCTCAGGAAGGAGTGACGGGTGAGAGTCCGGTGTTCGCGCAGCCGAAAAAAGATGAGCCCCCGCCGGACCTGAAGCATCAGGAAGAGGAAGCTGCCAAGATCCGCGTCCAGTCTCCGCTGGTAACGACGCCGGTGACGGTCTTTGATTCCGCCGGCCAGCTCGTTTACGACCTTGGCCAGAAAGACTTCCAGATCCTCGATAACGGCGTGCCGCAACGGATCGACCGCTTCGACATCGCGACCGACCCGGTTGCGGTGGTCATCATTGTGGAGGCGAACGACGCCGTCGCGCCGCTGCTGCCGCACGTCCGGCCGGTGGGGTCGTTGTTCTCCAGCCTTCTGCTCGGCCCGCAGGGTGAAGCGGCCGTGATCTTCTACGGCGACCGCGTGCGCGTGGCTCAGGACTTCTCGAATGACAGCGACCAGCTTGCGGCGACGCTCAAGGGCGTGACTCCCGAGGGCAGCGAGGCTCGGCTCAACGACGCGCTCGCGCGCGCTACCGCGATGCTCGAAAAGCGCCCCAAGAACGAACGCCGCGTCATCGTTGCTTTTTCGGATGGCTTTGATCGCGGCAGCGACACGGGCAAGGACGACATCATCCGGCGCGCTACTTCCGCCGAGGTGACGATCTACGGGCTGGGATTCAATCCAGCCGAAGCGCTCCTGATGCAGAAGCCTCAGGATCAGCAGCAGAGTCCGCTCGACGCGAATGTCGCCCACCCGATGCCGCCTGGGACCGTGCCGACGCCGACCAACTCGGAGCGCGTCTGGAGCACGCCCGTGCCCGTCGTGCCGATTCTGATTGCGACCGGCCAGGTCATCCGCTCAGCGCTGGCCTCGAGCCTCTTGGAGTTCTATGCGGGATACACAGGCGGGGTGTTCCTCTCGCACTGGTCGAAGTCCGCGCTCCAGGACCAACTGAGCCGCATCGCCTCCGAGATTCAGAGCCAGTACGAACTCGCCTACGCTCCCGACACGCTCAATCAGTCGGGATTCCATCGCATTCAGGTGGAGGTGAAGCGCCCGGGGATGAAGGTTCGAGCGCGTGCCGGGTATTTCTATCCCTCGAAGGAGTAAGCCGGGTCACTCGTTGTTCTCGTAGTTTTCATATCCCATCACTTCAACGCGCCGGCCCGCTTTGAGATCGATCTCCGCGAGATAGGGTCGCATGGCATCGGGAAGCACCTCGAGGACCATCACGTGCGTCTTGCCGCCCTGGGTGAATGCCACCGTAAAATAGTGATTGCGTTTGCCTCCGCCTCCCGCTGGCCTCACTTTCCACTTCGGCTTGAGCTTCCAAACCCTGCGGCTGACGTCGGGCCTGTACTCCATGAGCCTGATGGACGAGTACGGAACCTTGATGTCGTACTGAAAGCACGCAAAACTGAGATCGTTGGGCGTCACCTCGAGCCGCCCGCTACAACCGTCGGGAATCTTCTCAGTGCCCCCTGCGTATTTGAACTCCGCTTCTTTCGGCTTCTCCTCGTTGTGCGTCCACCGGCTGTAGCCCGAGCTCACGCCGGCGAGGATAATCGCTGAAAGGACGATTGCCGCTTCGAAGCTTCGAGCCCAACGGTCCGAGTCCAAACCGGTGGACTCTCGACGCTCCCCTGAGTGGGGATTGCTGACACTCATTACGATCTCCTGGAGTTCCTAAGGTCTCCTGTGATGGCGCTCCGATGGCCCGTACCTTCAATGGTCAAGAACCGTGTCACTCGATCCCTCGACCGCTGGGCGGCCTCGCACGGGCACATCGATCTCCATGTACCAAGGGACGGCGTGATTGCCCCAGCGCGCGGGCCGGAACGTCCAATGCTCCACCTTCTCGCGCGCCGCTTCAAAGCCTGAAGCCGGCCCGGACAACGGTTGTGAGTCTAGCACCCGGCCCTTGTCGCCGACCAGTACGCGCATGTGCACTGAGCCGGGGGGTGTGTCCTCTGGCATCTCTGCCAGCAACGCCGGTGGCTTGACTTCGCGGTCGAGGTCTCTCTCGGGTGCGGGAGGAAGCTGTTCGAGGCTGTGCGGATGAAGTGAAAACCGCACGTCAACGAAGGTGGTGAAGCCCACCGCCTCCGCACCGTTCTTGAACGGCCGGTAGATCCAATGCCGCACCGCTTGGAGCGCCGCTTCCGCCAGGAACGGGTGTCCGCGCACGATGTGCACTGTGGACACGTGCCCTTCCGGGGTCACTCGTAACTGCAAGCGTACAAGGCCTTGAATGTAGTTGACCTTGGCGAGCGCCGGATATTCCGGCTTGACCTCGTCGATGAGCAGGCGCGAAGCCTCCTTGCTGGTGAGCACCACGGTTCCCGGGGCGCGCGACGTCGTTTGCGCCGCCAAGACTGCTGCCGCCGCACAGCATACCGGCAGCGCCCATCGGTTCGCCCGCCCGAACGTTCTCGACCATCGGTCAGTCATCGGACTCGAAGATCACCTGGGCTACGACGTAGTGGTCAGCGTGCGAGATGGAGACCGAAGTCCGCGTCACGCGGAGCTCGCGCGCCAGCTCCTCGGCGCGGCCCCGCAGTACTAGCTCCGGTTTTCCGCTCGGCTGGTGAATCACCTCAACATCGAGCCAGCGGACGCCGTTACCCCACCCGGTGCCCAACGCTTTGAAGGCGGCTTCCTTGGCCGCGAAGCGCGCCGCGTAGCGCTCCGCTTTGTTCTTGAACTTCTCGCAGTAGGCGATTTCCTCGGCCGTAAACACCCGGCTCGCGAAGCGCTCTGGGTGCCGGTCCAACACTTGCTCAATGCGGACGGTCTCCGCGATATCCACGCCCGTGCCGACAATCATGGGGTGCTCACTCTTAGCTTGCCAAATCGGCGGCATTATTTCAACGTCTGCCCTGTCGAACACTGGTTTGGCCGCTCCTAACCTCCTTTTGATGCCGGTTCATGCGTCGCGGAGTCCGTTTCTCCAGTGTGATATCGTGAGCCTGTGGGCAGCGAAGCTTTCAAACTGGTGAGGCGCGGCGGACTCGCGTGGCTGGAGTCGGAGCAGTTGGCGCGCTTGCCGTGGCTGCTGCACGCCTTCAGTACGCGCCTGATGACGCCAAGATCCGAGGCGGCGGTAGGCCTGGATTTGAGTTTGCATCGTGGCTCAGGCGTTCCGCGGGGCGCGACGCACTTGACTGCCGGGTGCGAGCGAAACCGGCGCAAATTCATCGAGCAGCTTGGAGCCTCCGCATTTTCCCTGGCGATGCTCCGCCATATCCACTCGACGAATGCGTTCGAGGTGCGGCGGAAGCCCGACGGCGAGCTGGACTACGAGCCTCCGGGAGTTCGTGGCCTTGCGCCGGTCGAACCTCCATGCGTCGCGGCGGACTTCTGCGCGGGCGACGCGCTTCTCACGCGCGAGCCGCGCATCCTGTTGTCAGTGCGCACGGCGGACTGCCTGCCCATCCTCATCGTCGATCCCAAACGCCGCGTGGTCGCTGCCGTGCATGCCGGGTGGCGCGGCGCGCTCGAACGAATCATCGAGAAGTCGGTGGGGGAGATGCGCCGGACGTTCGACTCACGTCCCCAAGACCTCCTCGCGGCCATCGGTCCGGGCATTCGCGTCTGCTGCTACGAGATCGGGCCGGAAGTTGTCGACGCTTTCCGCGGACGATTCGCGGACAGCGACGGGTTCTTCCGGACGCCGCCTCCGGACGACGCGGCACGCGCCCGCGCCGAGCGCTATCCGACGCTTTCCGCGCATCCGCCGGGTCACGGGCCGGATCACGCGCCCGCCGCGCACCTCGACCTCGTCGCGGTAGCGCGCCGCCAGCTCATCGCCGCTGGAATGCAGCCGTCGAAGATTCAGGTCGCGGATTTCTGCACCGCCTGCCGAACGGATCTCTTCTATTCCTTCCGCAAAGAGGGCGCGCGAGCCGGACGTACGATGGCGGTGGTCGGAATCAAGCGAGCGGAAGATTGAGCGATTGGGTGATTTGGTTTGGAGTGCGGAAACGAAGCTTCCGCTTTGGCGGGCAGGAGCGCAGCTCTTGCCCATGAAACGAGCGCGCCTCGAGCCTTAGTGTCCCGAGTTGCACGCGACGCAATTAAACTAGCCCGCCTTGGCGGGCGGCATCTATGTAGCCCAGGGCGTGAGCCCTGGGTCAGCGGCCCCACCCCGCCTTCGGCACCCCTCCCCCCTTGCGGGGGAGGGGCAAGGGGGTGAGGGGCTTTCCCAACCCAGGACTTGCGCCCTGGGCTACAAATATCTCGCCCCTATCGGGGCTACGCGCAGCGCTAGCTCGCCGTCTCGATCCCCACTGCCTTGGCGAACTCGCGCAGCCGCTCGGCGCAGCTCTTCACCGGACGCGCCAGACCGAGCTTCGAGCCTTCCTCAAAGATGGGGATTAGTTTTTCGAGCTCCGGCCCGGAGACAGCGCCCGTCAACGCCACCCGGATGGGATGAAACAAGTCTTTGCCTTTTTTCCCCGTCTCCTTTTGAACGCTCTTCGCGATCTCGCGGAACTTCTCGTAGGTCAAAGGTTCAGCGAGTGCCAGCACTTTGGGGATGAACGCCTGGAGCACTTCACGCGATCCTGCGTCTTCGACAACGTGGCGGGTTTCTTCGCCACTCACGGCCCGAGCGGCGTCGTAGTCGAAGACGATGGTGACAAAGTGCGCGAACTCCTCGGGATGATCCCACCGGGCTGTGGCGGCAACGTCAATGACCAGGTGCATGATGCTGTCGGCCGGACCCACTTCATCTTCCCTTAGCAGTCCCTCCGATACCAGGCGGCCCGCGATCACTTTTCCTAGGTCTTCAACTCTCTCGAGTCCGTATTGCCTGTTAAGCCAATTGAGTTTTTGGGGATCGAAAATCGCCGGACTCTTATTGATTCGATCGAGTGAAAACTGCGACATCATCTCCTGTGTAGTCAACTTTTCAGTCTTGCCGTCGGCCGCCGACCAGCCCAAGAGCAGCAGATAGTTCCTCAGCGCCTCGGGAAGAATGCCTTGTGTCCGAAAATTTTGGAGGGATGTCGCCCCATGCCGCTTGCTCAGCGGCGTGCGATCAGGACCCAGGATTGTCGAGAGGTGCGCGAAGGCGGGCGGCTCCCAGCCGAGCGCCTGGTAGATGGCGAGCTGGCGCGGTGTGTTCGAGATGTGGTCGTCGCCGCGGATGACGTGGCTGATTTCCATCAGGTGGTCGTCGATGACCACGGCGAAATTGTAGGCCGGATGACCACCCGAGTGGACGCCGGAGCGGACGAGGATGAAATCGCCGATCACGTCGCTCGTGAAGCTCACGAGGCCGTGCACGAGGTCGTTCCAGGTGAAGCTGCCGCCCGCAATGCGGAGCCGCACGGCGGCGGGATCGCCCGCGGCCACCCGGCACGCGGATTCCGCGGGCGCGAGCGCGCGGCATCGTCCCGAGTACTTGGGCTGGAGTCCTGCCTTGAGCGCGGCCTCGCGCTCCGCCTCGAGCTCGGCGGGCGTACAGAAGCAGTAGTAAGCGTGGCCCTGCGCGATCAGTTGCGCGGCGTACTGATGATACAGGGCCTGCCGCTCGGACTGCCGGTAAGGACCGAAGGGGCCGCCAACGTCGGGGCCCTCATCCCAGTCGAGCCCGAACCAGCGCAGGTCTTCGAGCAACTGCGTCTCGAAGCGCTCTTCCGAGCGCTCGACGTCGGTATCCTCGATGCGCAGGACGAACGCGCCGACTTCGTGTCGCGCAAAGAGCCAGTTGAAAAGAGCGGTGCGCGCGTTCCCCACGTGCAAATGGCCTGTCGGACTGGGCGCAAAGCGCACTCGTACTTTGGACATGGTCATAGCAACCTAACACAGCGCGGTGGGAAGCGCACGCGTACCGTAGCACAGTGTCATTCTGAGGAGCCGGAGGCGGTCCTGAGCAGCGCGAAGGAAGAATCTCGCCCTGGAAAAGCCGAGCGAGATCCTTCGCTTCGCTCAGGATGACACGTACAACTTCAAAGCGTGTAGCTCAAACATTCTGGTCTGGCCAGGGCGCTACTTCGCCACCGTGCTGTTCAGCGAGGACATCCACTCGGACAGATGATTCAGGCTGGGATAATCGGTGCGGTCGACCTGCAGCGGCGTGATGGAAATCTCGTGGGCGCGGATGGCGGCGTAGTCGGAGTCCGGCTCGACGCGGTCAAACGCCACCGTTTCGTCCTGCCAGTAATAAGGACGGCCGCGCGGATCGGTCTTGGCGTGGATGACGTTCTGGGTGATTTTGCGGCTCTGGCGCGTGAGGCGTACGCCGCCGGCCTGGACGCGCGGCACGTTGACGTTGAGCATGACGCCGGGCGGCAGTCCTTCTTCGAGCACCTTGGCCGCGAGTTGCGCGGCGAACGACGCTGCCCCTGAGAAGTCGGTCTGCTTGCGCGACGCGAGCGACACCGCGATGGCCGGCACGCCGTGCAGCGTGGCTTCGAGCGCGCCCGCCACCGTGCCCGAGTAGATGATGTTCTCGCCCAAGTTGGCGCCCTGGTTGATACCGGAGAGCACGATGTCGGGCATGAAGCTCAGGATCTGGTGAAGCGCCAGGATGACCGCGTCGGCCGGGGTGCCGGAGACGGCGTAGTGCCGCTCGTCGTGCACGCGAACGCGCAGCGGCAGATGAATGCTGATCGACTGGCTGGTGGCGCTCATCTCGCGCTCGGGCGCGACCACGTACACGTCGCCCACTGGCAACAGGCCTTGCTCCAGCGCCTTCAGGCCCTCGGCGTGAATGCCGTCGTCATTGGTAATTAGAATGCGCTTCGCGCTCATCAGTACTCATTGTAGCTGATAATCGCGCGACCTGCCGAGTCTGTGGCGACTCCCAGGCAGAACGCCCTACTTACCGCGAATCATCGCCGGCCGCGAATCGAGTGCGGGCTTCATCGCTGGCGTCGAATGCCGGAGTCGGGTGCAGGCGGACGTCACCCTGCGCGGAGAACTGCGCCTCGGCGATCAACACTCCATCGCGTAACAGGATGCGGCGCCCGGAGAGCACCGGCACACGGTCGCCCGGAATAATGATTCCGACGAGATTCAGTGGGTCGGCTGCCGAGAGCGTCATGGTCTGGCCGGTGATTCGACTGTTGCGCAGGGCGCGCAGTGACTCCACCGCCACAGGCAGCGCAAACTGCTCGCCCAGGAAACCGTCCACGAAGCGCCCGCCACGCACTTCGCCGCGATCCTCGAGGCGGCGGAATGCGGCCAGCAGTTCGCGCCACTTCAACTCAAAATTCTCGCGCCTCACGAGCTCCCGGAAGACGACGCCGTAGCGTTCGAGAAGAATCTTGCACACGGCCTCGGTCGCGCGGGTGCGATCCACGGGCTCGCCCGAAAATAGCAGCGACCATCGTCCGGAACTGTGTCGGGGCCGCGAAGTTTTTCCGCGACCGTGTCCCGAGCGCCGCTTGGGATCGATCAGGGCGCGCAGATTGTCGAAGCCGTCGGCGGTGACGAGTCCCGCAGCCACCAGCTCCCACAGCCCGGTTTCCACTTCCGCCTTGAGTTTTCCCGTGCCGCGCACGATGTCCGCGAAGAATGACGCGCCGCGTTGTTGGATGAATTCGAGCACCTGTCTTCCCGGTTGGCTCAAGCCAGCCACAGCGTGGTTCAAGTCCAGATGGCGTGGCATCATCCAATCAGCGTCCTCACGCACGAACAAGGTGATGGGCGCGACACTCGAAGGCGCCACCCGGCGCGAGCGGACCTTCTGGTCTCCATCATTTAGTGTCTGGTCGAGCGTCGCAGGATGCGGCGAGATTCGTCCCCAGCCGACCACGCCGGTCAGGCAAAGTTGGTCGAGCTGCTGGGGATCGTAGTCCGCGAGGCGCCGGGCGAGAATCTGCGTTTCCCAGGAGCTGGCGGGAATCTCAAAGCCCTGCAATTGCCGGATGACCTCAAGCAGTCCGCGCTCGCCGTGGGCCTGCGTGCCCGTTGCGAGGTGTTGCCAGTCGAGCAGCCAGCGCATGAACTCGGCGGGCGTGACGGGCGCGATCTGGGCGCGAAGGGATCCAAGCGTCAGCCGGTGGATGCGCGCCAGTTGGCGGCGCTCGCACCATTCGACGGTGGCGACCTGAGTGAACTGGCCGCGCAAGACGTTGCCACTGGCTTCGAGGCGCAGCAAGGCCGCGTCCACTTCGTCTACAAGTAGTCCGAGGATTTGAGCGAGCCAAACGGCGGTCACGGGACCTGCGTGTCCCATCCAGCCGCGAACCGTTTCCCAGACGGCATCCTCCCGCGAGGGTGAGGCGGTGTCGAGCGCGGCCAAGTCGTTCGAGAACTGTGCGGCCGGGAAAACGGTGAGAAAAGTTTTCGCCTTCTCGGCGCTGACCCATCGCGCGCGACCGTTATCGATCGCGCGTGCGGCACGGCGCTGAGAAACCAGGACGTCGAAATAGCTGCCCCACGATTCGCTCACGCGCTCGCCCGTCGGAGTCACAAAATCATCAGGCAGCGCCACCAGTGTAGTGAGTGCGTCCGCCAGCTCATCGGCATCGCGAACGTCAGGCCAGGACTCCTCGCGTACCTGGGCGATGGCCGCAGGATCGAGCCGCCCGATTTCTCCGAGGACCGCCTCGGGCAGCGAACGGCGCATCTCCACCGCCCGCGCTCGTCGCTCCTCGAGCGGCGCGTCGTCAAGGTAGGCGTAAGGGTTGGAATTAAGGATTTCGTGCGAGAACGCTGACGGGGCGGGCGTGTCCACGGCCCGGCACTCGATGCTGCTGTCGTCGATGGCCGCAAGCACGCGCTTCAGTCCTTCGAGGTCCATCGCCTCGGTGAGCGCGTCCTTCATTACCTCGCGCACCAGCGGGTGGTCGGGAATGTGAATGTCGCCGACGATGTTTTCCTGGCAAGCGGCGGCTTCGGGGAATACCGCGGCCAGCAGATCGTCCGCCTGCATGCGCTGAAGATAGAGCGGCACTTTCTGGCCGTTGCGGAAACGAAGCAGAGCCAGCGCGCGGCTCGCATCCCAACGCCAGCGGTTGTTGAAGATGGGGGAGGCGAGCACCGCCTGCTCGAGCACCGCGTCCACGGAGTTCACGTCGAGGAAGCGGAAGACATCGGCCAGCGGGAAGCTGTGCTGCTCGCCGAGCGAGATGTTCAGGCCGTCCTCAGTGGCTGCCGCCTGCAGCTCGAAATTGAAGGAGCGGCAGAAGCGCTTGCGCAGCGCCAGTCCCCAGGCTTTGTTGATCCGGCCGCCAAAGGGCGCGTGCAGGATGAGCTGCATCCCGCCCGCTTCGTCAAAGAAGCGCTCGGCGACTACGGTCTTCTGCGTGGGCACGACACCCAGGACGGCGCGGCCGGCGGCGAGATAGGCGACGAGCTGCTCGGCGCCGACGTCATTGAGCCCGCATTCCTGTTTCAGCCAGGCGACGGCGTTGGACGGCGCGCCGTCAGTCATCGCGGTGACACGCTCCCGCAGGTCCGACACTTGAGCTGACAGTTCTGCCGTGCGTGACGGCGCTTCGCCACGCCAGAACGGGACGTTGGGCGCCGCGTCGTGCGCGTCTTCGACCAAGAGGCGGCCGCCCTTCGATTCCACGCGGCGGATGCGCCAGGAGGTATTGCCGAGCAGCATCACGTCGCCGCGCATGCTCTCGACGGCGAAGTCCTCATCGACGGTGCCCACGGTCACGCCTTCGGGCAGGGCGACGACGGAGTAAAGCGCGTTGTCGGGGATCGCCCCACCGCTGGTGATCGCCGCCAGGCGGCTGCCGCGCCTTCCGCGCACCCGGCCGTTCACGCGATCGCGGTAGAGATACGCGCTGAGCCGTCCGCGACGCGCGGCAATCCCTTCCGAGAGCATTGCGAGGAGCTCGTCGAAATCCTTGCGCTCGAGCTCCCGATAGGGATGAGCCCGGCGCACCAGCGCGTAGAGCGCGTCCTCGCTCCAGTCTTCGCAGGCGCACGCGGCGACCATCTGCTGCGCGAGGATGTCGAGTGGTGCCTGGGGAATCTCCAGGCGATCGAGATCGCCCTGGCGGATGGCGTGTACGAGCGCCGCGCATTCGACCAGTTCGTCGCGCGTCATCGCGAAGATGCGGCCTTTGGGCACGGCGCCGCGCCAGTGTCCGGCGCGTCCGATGCGCTGCAGCGCCACCGCGATGGAACGCGGCGACTCGACCTGGCACACGAGGTCGACGGTGCCGATGTCGATGCCCAGTTCGAGTGAAGCGGTCGCGACCAGCACGCGCGCCTCGCCCGATTTCAGTTTCCTCTCCGCCTCGAGTCTTATCTTGCGCGAGAGACTACCGTGGTGCGCCGCCACCGCGTCCTCGCCCAGCCGCTCCGCGAGGTCGTGCGAGACGCGCTCCACCTGTCGGCGTGTATTCACAAACACCAAGGTGGAGCGATGCTCGCGGGCGAGCGCGGCCAGGCGGTCGTAGACTTCGTCCCACATTTCATTCGTGGCGACCGCGGCAAGCTCACTCGCGGGGACCTCCACGGCGAGATCCAGTTCGCGGCGGTGGCCCACGTTGACAATGGTGGGCTGAGGGCGGGCGCCGCCCACCAGAAAGCTCGCTACCAACTCGATCGGCTTCTGCGTCGCCGAGAGACCAATGCGCATCGGAGCACGGCGTCCCGGCTCGGAATCGGTCACCAGGGAATCCAGGCGTTCGAGCGAAAGGGCCAGATGTGCGCCGCGCTTGTCGTCCGCGACGGCGTGGATTTCATCCACGATCACGGTTTCGACGTCCTTCAGGATGGCGCGACTCTTCTCCGACGTCAGCAGGATGTAGAGCGACTCCGGCGTGGTCACCAGGATGTGAGGCGGCCGCCTCAACATCGCGCGGCGCTCCGGCTGCAAGGTATCACCCGAGCGCACGGCGGTGCGGATCTCCGGCATCAGCAACCCGCGCACGCCGGCGAGTTCCGTGATGCCGCGCAGCGGGACTTCGAGATTCTTCTGGATGTCGTTGCCCAGCGCCTTGAGCGGCGAGACGTAAAGCACTTCGGTGCGATCTTGCAATTCGCCGACCAGCGCCTTGCGCACCAGGCGGTCGATACAGGCGAGGAACGCGGCCAGAGTCTTTCCCGAGCCGGTGGGGGCGGAAATCAGCGTGTCTTCGCCCGCCACAATGTGCGGCCAGCCCTGTTCCTGTGGCTCCGTCGGCGTGCCGAGGCGCTCGACGAACCAGTCCCTCACAACAGGATGCGCCCACGTCAGCCAGGTCGAGGATTCGCTGGACATGTGAATTATTTTAGCAGGTCGCTCGGGAGCTTGCTGAGGTTTGGGCCGTCTGGAATCGCCGCCAATCGATAGTGCCCATCGGTCAATGACTGGTGCGACTCGCGAGAGCCTTCATTTCATCGAAGTGGTAAACGTGTCTGCCCGGTGCGCCCGTCGCGACAGCAGCGACCATGGCTGAGGCAACCGTTGCCGCAGGGATGGGCCGGTAGCGCCGCAGCCCCCCAACGAGGAGAAACTGCAGACCGCGCGCCACGCCGATTCCGAGGGTCTCAGCCAGGCGGCGTTCACGACGCTCGCCGACCAGAATGCTCGGCCTGAAAATGTGGAGCGAAGCAAAAGATAAACCAGCGATCGCTTCCTCGATTTCTCCCTTGGTGCGCAGGTAGAAATTGCGGGAGCGCGGATCGGCCCCGACCGAGGAGACCAGAGCGAGCTGGGTGGCGCCGGCGGCGCGCGACCACTGCGCGACCTTCAAGGTGTAGTCGAAATCCACCTTGCGGAACTGGTCGCGTGTGCCGGCCTGGCGCATGGTCGTGCCCAGGGCACAAAAGGCGTCGGAGACCGGCGTCCGCTCGAGCGTCTCCAGGCGGTCAAAGTCAACAATCTTCTGTGCCAGACGCGGATGGACCTGCGGGATCGGGCCCCGCACGAGCGTCAGCACCGTGTCGTAGCGAGGCTCGTCAAGTAGCAGCTTCAAGCAGTGGCCGCCGACCAGACCCGAGGCGCCTGCTATCACAGCGGTGTTCTTGCTCATCGCATCAGCATCTCGCGCGCGAACAGGAAATCGGGGAGAATTCCCAAAAAAGTGCTCTCCGGAACGAGCCCACTATAGCATCCATCGGCCATCAGGGTATGTATGAAGGAGAGTCGCGAACGCCGCTTCTGCGGTCTCACAGTTGTCAGACCTTGACGAAGTCACGGCTGGCGGATGAACCGTTTTTCTGACTCAGGCTGGCGGTGAAGGCCCTCCCCTTCCACAACCTTCTCAATTCGACGGCTGATATGGTTTGCGATCTCGAGGAGAGGCCCGGTTCTCGAACGAGGGAGGGCGATGGTCGTACTGAACGCTTCCACGCTCTCGCCGAAGAGGGCAGCAGCCTGGAACCGCGAGACATCCTGCTTGATGCGGTGCACAATGGTCTCCGCCTCTCCTGGGTCGGCGAACGCCAGCACGTAGAAGTGGTCCGGTGATTGGTTCGCGTCGAAGCGCGGCAGCAGGATGTCGCTTCCCGAGCGAATGCAGCGCTCGAGGACCTTGCGGGCGGCTCGCGAGTAACGTTGTGCGTGCCTGGCCGAAAGCTCTTCCGGCGCCGGCAGCTTTATGGCGACGAATACCATCGAGCCTTTGCTCAAGTTCTGGGCCGAGAGTAGCGGCAGGATCAGGGGGGCCAGCGAGAAAATCGGCAATGTGAAGGAGACGGCGGTTCCGTGCCCCAGTTCACTCTCCAGCCCTAAGCTGCCTCCATGGGCCTTGATAAGCTCCTGCGAGATGTAAAGTCCGAGGCCGAGCCCGCGTCGGCTCGATGCCGCATCTTCGGGAACCTGGTAGAAGCGCTCAAAGACTCGCTTCGCGTTCTCAGGTCCAATGCCGTGCCCCGTGTCGCACACCGACACACGAACGAACTTGGGCCGATTCTTTGAGCGCTCGGCCTTCACGACCACTTTCCCGCCTCGAGGAGTGTGCTTGATCGCGTTGTCAATGAGATTGGTCAGGACCTCGTAGATCCGGGCCGCGTCCATATAGACCGCCGGTAGATTGCTGGGAAAGTCGGTCGAGAGGCTGATGCTACCGGCCGTGACGGCTGCTTGGAGGGAGCGGCACGCGTGCTGGATCAGCTCGCCGAGCGAAGTGAACGCCGGGTCCAGGGTGAGTTTGCCCGACCCGCAGCGCGTGAGAGTGAGAAGATCACCGATCATTCGCTTGAGTTGTTCGGCGTTTCTGAGGACAACCTCGAGATATTCGCGCGCTTCGGCGCTCACGTCGCCCGCAAGGCCGTCGAGCAGAAGTGTCGTGAACTGGTGGATGGAACTAAGTGGAGTGCGGAGCTCGTGGGAGACATGCGACAGGAAGCCTTCTTCGAGCTGCATACGGTCGCCGGCCGCCTTTTCGCGTTCTTGCCCCGCCCGTTCGTCGCTACGCGGCAGCGCCTCCTGAGCTTGCCAGCGTCTGTTGCGCTCTCGCATAAAGGTCTGGCCGCTCGGGCCTGTCCCCTGCTAGCGTGCGATTTGTTGGAGCGCTACGTGCTGGACAACGTCGAGCGCACCCTCTATCGCCCCCAGCAGCCACTCGTTGTTGACCGGTTTCTGAAGAAAGTCCGCCGCGCCCGCTTCATAGGCGCGTTCCTGGTTGCCTTCGGCATCTTTGGCGGTGAGGACGATCACGGGGAGCGCCGCGGTCGAGGGAGCGCTCTTCAGCCGTTGCATGATCAGGAAGCCGTCACCGCCGGGCAGTCCGAGATCCAGAACGATCAGGTCTGGCGACTCTCGGCTCGTCATCACGATGGCCGAGCCGGCGTCGACCGCCTGGACCACCTGGTAGTTGTTGGCCTTCAGGCGGAGGGTCAACGCCCGCAGAAAGTCGCGGTCATCGTCCACAATTAAAATCTTGTTGATCTTCATTCGAATCCTCGCCTCGGGCTCTTCCTGCATAGATGAAAGCGGCGCGTCGTGCCCACCCGGGACACTACCGAGCCCTCCACGAAAGGTTTATCGGCAGTGCGGGGAAAAACCTGAGCGGGCCGAGGTGTCAGACGTGGCTTAAAGGATGAGTTTCCAGGTGATGGAGCAGCCAGCTCAGGAGCAGGGGAACGAAAAGGGCGGTCAGAATGACGACCATGACGACGGCCGCAAACGTATCTTTCGAGATTACTCCCAGCGTCAGGCCCATGGTCGCTCCGAGCAGTTGCACTTCTCCCCGCGCGATCATGGCGCTTCCCACAATCCAGCGATTGGCGTTCTTGCCGACCGCCAGTCCACAGGCGAGTTTGCCCAAAACTGCCGCGACGAAGAGCAGCGCGGCGGCTCCGAGCACCGGCGGATTCGCGAGTGTGCGGAGGTCGACCAGCATGCCGGTCACGACGAAGAATACGGGTACCAGAATGTACGCCGGGCCAGCGACGAGCTCCTCCACATGCCGTTCTACCGCGCGCTCGAGTTGCGCCTCAACCTCGGGCGGCGCCTTCGCCCGGCGGAGTTCTTCGACCAGCAGGGGATGACGAAACTCTCGAAAATGCACCGCTTCGAGCACCAGCCCGGCGGCGAAGGCTCCCACGATAGCGTCGAGTCCCGCCAGTTCGGCTCCGAACATAAACGTCAGAAAGAAGAGGAAGGCAAAGATCAGCTTCATCTTGTGTTCCACACTGATTCGTGCCATCCAGGATGAAATCCTTGGCGCCGCCTTCCGCCCGCCGATAATGGCGACGCAGAAGAAGGCGGCGGCCTTGAGGCCAATCCACGAGAGAGCCGCAAGGTTCACCGCTTCCCCGTGCTGACCCTGTTGGACGAGGGCGGCCGCCACCGCCAGGAGCAGCAGGCTGAGCAGATCGTCCATGACCGCCGCACCAAGGACGATGTTCGCCTCGCGCGTCTGGAGCCGGCCCAAATCCTTGAGCACCCGCACACTCACACTCGCCGACGTTGCCGCCAGGATCGCTCCGAGGAACAAGAAACCCGCAAAATCGCGACTCCCTTCGGGCAAGACCCATCGTCCGGCCAGGAACCCGCCCAAAAGGCAGGTCGCAATTACGCCTGCGGCGGCGGCAAGAAAAGCTTTGAGTCCGACGCGTCCCATCTCGGCGGTATTCGATTCCAGCCCGATCTGGAAAAGCAGCAACGACACTCCGAACTTGGCCAGAAACTGAATCACCTCGTCGTTCTTCATCGGCTCGAGCGCATGGATTCCCAGTAGCGTGAGGTTGCCGAGAACCACTCCGGCCAGCAGTTCGCCAAGCACAGCGGGTTGGCCCTTTTTCTCGATGGCGTAGAAGATTCCGGCGATTGCGAGGATCAGCCCCAGCCAGAGCGACCTCGTGCCGAACGACGGCACTCCGGCGCTGGGAACCGGCAGTTGAGCGAGAAAGCAAGTTAGGACCATCGGCAGAATCATTGGTGGAGTGATGCCATCCGAGACGGTGCAATCCCGCCGGAGAACTATAAATCAGTTTCTCACGCACGGAAGTACAAAGCTGTTGCACTTTCTTGGCCGGCTCGTTTCGCAGACCGGTCCATTGGTGTGCCCTCGGACAAAATATTCAGTCTCATCGGTCTCATCTGTCTCATATCGCTCGTCGCGGTGTGTTAGTCTCGTCCCCTAGGGATGACTGCGCGACCTGAGTCTGACACTAACACGGCCGGGGTTCGCCGGGACCCTGCGCGGACCGGCATGTCAGCAGGCGGCCGCCCCATCGGTTCCTGCGGCCGGCGGCCGGGAGCCCAGCGGAAGAAAATTCAAAGCCGGAATGCGCCCTGGATTCAGCAGCTTAGCCACTTATATCGTATTGCGGATTGCGAGTCAGGTTCGAGATCAAGGAGGGTAGGAACATGAGGATCTCCAGACGAGACTCGTTGAAGCTCCTCGGCGCAGGTGTTGCGACGGCTGCCGGGACGGGCGGCACGATGAGTGGCGCGACTGCCGCTATCGGGGCGCAACCGAATCCTCAACAGACGCCCGAGACTCCCGAAGTCGTGGCCGATCGATTGCGCCGCATGCAGTGGTGGCACGCCGCCAAATTCGGCATGTTCATTCACTGGGGCTTGTACAGCGTCATCGGGCAGCATGAATGGGCGATGGAGGAGGAAGGAATCCCGATTCCGCAGTACGAGCTGCTCGCCAAACATTTTGTTCCCAAGCCGCACGCGGCGCGCGAGTGGGCGAAGCTGGCGAAACAGGCGGGCCAGAAATATATGGTGATGACGAGCAAGCACCATGAAGGGTTCTGCAACTTCTCGACCAAGCTGACCGACTATTGCGCGCCCAAGCAAGCCTGCGGCCGGGACCTGGTGGAGGAGTTCGTTGAGGCGGCGCGGGCCGAGGGCTTGCGTGCCGGCTTCTACTATTCACTTATGGACTGGCATCATCCCGACGGCGCGCGCTGTGCGACCGATGAGAACGCTCGCCGGCGTTTCGTGGAATACACCCATGGACTGATCCACGAGCTGATGACCCAGTACGGCAAGATCGATATTCTGTGGTACGACGTCGACTGGCCGCTCACTCCGGAACAGTGGGAATCGAAAAAGATGAATGAGATGGTCTTCCAGCTTCAACCGGACATCATCGTCAACAACCGCAACGGGCTGCCGGGAGATTTCTCGACCCCCGAGCAGCACATTCAGGCGGAACGCGGCGGACGGGCGTGGGAAACTTGCATGACGATGAACGATAGCTGGGGCTACCAGAAGGCCGACGACCAATGGAAATCGCCGAAGACTATCGTGCGCAACCTGATTACGTGCGCGAAGGGAGGCGGCAACTATCTCTTGAACATCGGGCCCATGCCCGATGGCTCGGTTCCTCCGGAGTCGGTGAGGATTCTGACTGAGGTCGGGAAATGGATGGAGCGGAACGGCGCGTCGATCTACGAGTCCGAACCCTGCCGGGGTGGCGGAACGCCTTTCGCAAACTTCACGCGTAAAGGGAACACGCTTTACATTCACGTCCATTTCTGGCCGGGCGGGACTCCGGCCTCGCAGTGGCTGGAATTCTTCCAGCCGCCGACTGTCGTGGCGATTGGCGGTCTGCGCGCGAAAGTAAAGTCGGCGCGGCTCTTCGTTTCAGGGAAGCGAGTGGACTTCCGCCAGGACGACATCTCTGTCCAGTTCAAGGGTCTGCCTGCTGAGGCGCCCGATTCCCCGGTTACGGTCATCGAAGCCGAGTGCGATTCAGAGCCTGTCGTCGAAGGGCTCTACGTTCGCGAACACGGCGAGCGTTACAAAGCGGGAGTGAGCTGATTGTGCGCCCACGAGGTGATGGATTCCCGTTTGCGATTTGTCACGCTGGCCGGATCCGTTCCATGTCGAGTCTAGGCCACAGGCCGGCGAGCGACCAAGGTGCAAAAACGTTTGAGGGTATCCTTGGGCACCGGGAATGACTCGACTTTGGAGTATTCCCTCGTCCATCCCTCGAACGCCTCAGGCAGTTCGTTTTCCCGGAACAGGTAATAGCCGCTTGGGTCGAACATGTCCATGAAAGTTGTACCTTCGATCAGCACGTTCACGGCAGCCAAACCGCCAGGTTTGACCAGGCCCTTGATGCGCATGAGACCCGTCTGGGCCGCTTCTTGCGGAAAGAACATCAGCAACCCGATGGCGACCGCACAGTCGAACTCGCCTTGGATATCCAGGCTAACGAGGTCGGCCTGGCGCGCCGCGATCGCCAGCTTCTTTGCTGCGGCGTGGCGTGCCAAGTGGCCGATGGCCGCAGGGCTGGCGTCCAGGGCGGTGACGCGGCAGCCCTGTCTGGCGGCCCGTACCGCGAGGTTGCCAAGCCCACAGCCCAGGTCCAAGACGTCGCCTGCGAGAAACGGCAGGATAGCCTGCTCGAACGGGTTAAGGGCGAAGTGGCCTTCCTCGACCTGCCGCGCAAACTGCCGGTCGAAAAATTCGACTGAGCGATTCTTTTGTGCCGACTTCGATTCTTCAGACACGTGTGTAAAGCCCCGAGCAGGAGATGCACTTCCCAAGACCTACCGCCCAGTTTAGCAGTTATTGGCTCGCCAGGGTCGAAAAGGAGGCGGACGATTTATCGTAACCAACTGATTCCCCATGGTATATCAATCGACACCAAATTCCTTGGCGCCCCAACTTTTCTCCTTCTTGCCGCATCTAATCGAAGGTCGAGTAAGCGTCTTGAGGCACCCTCCTGAGGTTACTCTTCAGTCTTTGAGGCACCACTTGCGGGGCGATACTTGCCGGCGCGGGAGTGTGGGAGAGCGCATGTCGGTAAGCCGCCTCGACCTTCCCAGAGGAGGAAGTTAGTGTTCGAAGCTGAGCTTGATCCGACAATTGAGATTGCCGAGCCGGAGGACGAGGAGACTGCGCTCGAGGCGCGCGCCAGCGAGGAAGCCTCGGCCTTGACTTCCGGCGAGGCAGCGGAAGAACTCGACCTGACCCCGGGGCAGCTCGACAGCTCCGAGGACCCGGTCCGGATGTACCTGCGGGAGATGGGGAGGGTGTCGCTGCTGACCCGGCAGGGCGAAGTTGCTATCGCGCAACGCATCGAGCGCGGCCAATGGCTGGTTTGGCGGACGCTTTCACGATCGCCTATCGTGGCAGAGGAGCTGTTGAGCATCGCGGAGGGATTGCGTTCGAGGACCGCTTCGATCAAAGAGATCGCGCGCCTTGATGAGCCCTATACCGAGAACGAAGTCCAGGAAAAGACTCGGGAGACGCTGAAGCTGATCGGCCGAATCGCTAAACTCTACCGGCTGACGCTCACCCAGGCTGTTCGACTCGAGCGCGCGCCGAAGTCGGACCCGCGGGCACGCCTGAGCGCCCGGTATCGCTTGGCACGCACGCGCGTCGAGATGTCGAAGCTGGTGCGTGCCGTCGAGCTGAACGAACCGGAAAAGAAGCGGCTGGTTGCGAAGGTCGCTCGTGCGTACGAACACCTGGCCGAGTTCGCTCAGCAAGTGGACCACCTCAAGCGGCGCGCGGAGGCTGGCGGCAAAACGGCAGCCGAGGTCCGAGTCGAGTTGAAAGCGCGCCGGCGTGAGCTCAAAGGGATGGAATCAGAACTCAGCCTGAGCGCCATCGAGGCCAAGCGCACTTGGGAGAGGATCCAGCGTGGCCTCGCGCAAGCGGAGCAAGCCAGGAAAGAGTTGACCGAGGCGAATTTGCGTCTCGTAGTCTCGATCGCCAAGAAGTACGCTCATCGCAGCGCCCTGCATCTGCTCGACCTGATTCAGGAAGGGAATATCGGGTTGATGAGGGCGGTCGAGAAGTTTGAGTGGCGGCGTGGCTACAAGTTCTCGACGTACGCCACTTGGTGGATCCGCCAAGCGGTGACGCGCGCCATCGCCGACCGGTCCCGCACGATTCGCATTCCGGTGCATATGGTGGAGGTCATCAACAAAGTGGCCGTGGTCAGGCGGCAACTGGTCCAGGAGTTCGGCCGCGAGCCCCGAGCCGAGGAGATTGCCCGCCGGGTGGGTCTTCCAGCCGCCAAGGTACGCAGCCTCTCGCGCATCTCCCAGGAGCCGGTGTCGCTGGACGCGCCCGTGGGCGAGGGCGCTGAATCACCGCTCGGGGACCTCCTCGAAGACAAAACGAACCCCTCTCCTTCCGACACGGTCATCCGCCTCAGCCTGAAGGAGGAGACCGAGTCGGCGCTGAAAACGCTCACGCCGCGCGAGGAAAAGATCCTCAAGATGCGTTTCGGGTTGGAGGGCGACCAGACGCACACCCTCGAGGAGGTGGGCGGCGCGCTCCAGCTTACCCGAGAACGTATCCGCCAGCTCGAGGGCCGAGCGCTTCGCAGCTTGCGACATCCGTCGCGCTCGCACCGGTTGCGCGACTTTGTTTCACGGAACTAGCCGGCCTATTCCCACCTTTTCAGATCGGACCATACTTGCTTCAGCGGATTCCTCAGATCGTGACACAGTAGGATGGGGAAACTCTCATAGGGCATGGCGTATTCGTGCTCGACGAATCCCAACTGCTCCTCCGCTGAACATTGCTTCTCGAGCGTGGGATTGTGGCCGAGCAGGATAATGCTTTGGCCCGTGTAGTTCCTGGGTCCCCAGAGGAAGTAGTTTTGGTGCGGGCTGATCGCCTCGGGCAGCCGGTACGCCGGTCCAAAGAAGTCGATGGCAGCGGCTTCTCCGTAATCATTCGCGAAGATCGCGGTCTGTTCTCGCTCGGCGGTGGGCAAAGTATAGTAGACGCGGGCCGTGGCAGCGGCCATTTCTTTCCAACCGAACGTATCCGCGTACAGTTGCGGCAGCTTTCCGAGCTTGCGATTCTCGATCGCCGGCGGATCGAGATTCAGGCTCTTCGAGTATTTGACGTAAGCCGTCACCGGCAGCACCGGTAGCGCGAAAGGCGCCAGGAACGCCCCGCCTAGCGCCAGCACGGCCAGGTAAGCAACTCTGGCCCAGACCCAACGCGGCGGAGTCAGGGCCTTTTCGACGAATACCGCCCCGCTTCCAAGCAACAGAGGATAGGCGGGCAGCAGGTAATAGGTTCTCCCTCTGAGAACCAGGAGGAGAAATAACATCACAATGTAGGTCCAACCGAGAGCGCGATAGGGTTCGCCTTCCCGGCTGCCCAGGTAGTACCACAAGCCCGCCATCCAGATGAGACAGGTTAACGGCTGAAGATCCAGGATCTGCTCAGCGAGAAATGCGAGCGGAGTCAAGGGGACGTTCGTTGGGCTGACGCGATGATAGCTGAGGAACTGGAGAGTTGGAAAGTGGTGATGAATTTCCCACAGCAAATTCGGGAGGAAGATGACGAGCGCCGCGGCGGCGCCGAGCCAGATCCAGCGGTTGAGAAACAGCCTGCGCTGCCGAGTGAGCATTAAGCCGGCAACAAAGCCCAGCCCGAACAAGAGCATCGAGTACTTGTTCTCAAGACCCAGCCCGGCAAGAATTCCAAACCAGATCCAGAGCCGTGGATTCCCGGTCTTGACCAGCCGGATGAAGACCAGGCCGCAAGACGTCCAGAAGACGGGCTCGAGCGCGTTCATGGTGAGCAAGTGGTCGGCAGCGAGGTACCCCGGCGCGACCAGCACCGCCACGGCCGCCAGCGCTTGAGCGAAGCGGTTTCCTCCGAGCTCGCGGGCGATCAGACCGGCCAGAATCACTTTCAGCGCGCCGGCCAGAGCGGGAACGAAGCGCAGCGCGGTCAGCGAATCGCCGAGTGAGTCGTGGACCAGCCTGGTGATGGCCGGGACAAGCGGGGGCAAATCCACGTAGCCCCAGTCGAGGTGTTTGCTGCAGTCGATAAAGTAGAGCTCGTCGCGGAAGTAGCCGTAGCGATGCGCCACCAGAAGATGGAGGACGAGCTTGGCCGCCGCAAGACCGGCCAGCAAGGCGAGGTCCCCGGTAGGACGGGCTGACTTGGAACCTTGGAAGATCACGGGAATGCAGCGTCAGTGGATTATGCCACACCGTGGGTTAACAAGGGATCCCATTGCGGTGCGATGCTACCAGGTTCTTGGGGAGTCCGCGGAAGCCGCTGCCCGCCGTAGACAATCGCCTGGCCGTGTCAGCGGGCTGCGGTTCGTGTCGTTTGAACGCTAATAGTGATCGTCTTGGTACGCGCCCAGCAGGGTGCTGTTGACTTGCCGCGGGAGACGACCTACCATGACCGCTCAAAAGGTGGTTCGCTTTCCGTGATTGGCAAAACCATCTCCCACTATCGCATCGTCGAGAAGCTCGGTGGCGGCGGCATGGGTGTCGTCTACAAGGCCGAGGACACCAAGCTGCACCGCTTCGTGGCGCTCAAGTTCCTGCCTGAAGGTCTAGCCAAGGGTCACCAGGCCTTGGAGAGATTCCAACGTGAGGCGCAAGCCGCCTCGGCCCTCAATCATCCCAATATCTGCACGATCTACGACATTGACGAATACGAGGGCCAGCCGTTCATTGCGATGGAGCTGCTGGAGGGACACACGCTCCGTACCGTGATCGAAAGCAAGGCGCTCAAGACGGATACGCTACTCGAACTCGCCATTCAGATCGCGGACGCCCTGGACGCGGCGCACTCCAAGGGCATCATCCATCGAGACATCAAACCGGCGAACATTTTCGTGACCCAACGCGGCCAGGCAAAGATCCTGGATTTCGGATTGGCGAAGCTGACACCGCAGATGCTTCGCTCCGCTCAGCATGACATGGGGGGCGGTGTCACCCTGAGCGCCAGCGAAGGGTCTCCGCCCCTACAGGACGCGCCGACAGCAACCGTCGAACAGCTTCTCACTAGTCCCGGCGTAGCGATGGGCACGGTGGCCTATATGTCGCCCGAGCAGGCGCGGGGTGAGGAGCTCGACGCGCGCACCGATCTGTTCAGCTTCGGCGCGGTGCTGTACGAGATGGCAACTGGCCGACAGGCCTTTGCCGGTAACACGACCGCCGTGATCCACGAGGCGATCTTGAATCGCAACCCGGTGTCGCCGTTGCGCGTGAATCCTGAGTTGCCGGCGGATCTCGAACGCATCATCAGTAAAGCGCTGGAAAAGGACCGCGATGTCCGCTGCCAAACCGCTTCGGAGCTGCGGGCCGACTTGAAGCGGCTGAAGCGCGATACGAGCTCCGGTCGCTCGGCCATGGTAGGGGAGGGCTCCGCCCTCCCGGCCGCGGATGCAGTGACAGGCATGCGACCTCCAACGGGAGCACGAAGCGCTCCCCCACCCCGGCGTTGGGCGACGGTTGCTGTGGCCAGTGCGGTGGTGCTCGTCGCGGCTGTCGCTGCCATCTATTGGCTGGCGCGTCCGCTGCCGCCGCCGAAGATTGGCGGCTCCACCCAGCTCACTCACGACGGCCGTCCGAAGGACCATGCGGCCGGCGTCGTGACCGATGGCGCGCGCCTCTACTTCAGTGAGTGGGTGGCCGACCACGGCGTCCTGGCCCAAGTCTCGACCGGCGGCGGAGAAGTGGTTTCCATTCCCACGCCATTCCCGAACGCCTGGCTCGAGGATATCTCGCCAGACCGGACAGAGCTTCTGGTGAGAAACACGGAGGGCCCTCCGGTGTCGCCGGGCGCGCTTTGGGCCGTGCCCACACTGGGGGGGTCACCGCGCCGTCTCGGCAACATCACGGCGCACGCGGCCGCCTGGGCCCCCGACGGCAAGACTATTGTCTATACCGACTCTACCCAGGGGGACTTGTTTCTCGCCCACAGTGACGGCTCCGACCCGCGCAAATTGGTGACCCTTCCCGGTGAAGCCTGGTGGATTCGCTGGTCGCTGGATGGAACGAGGTTGCGCTTTACGCTCTTTGATCCGAACAATAACTCCAACTCGCTCTGGGAAGTCTCCGCTGACGGAAGTCACCTGCATGCCTTGCTCCCCGGATGGAACGGTCCCCCCGGCGATTGCTGTGGCAACTGGACGGCCGACGGAAAGTACTACGTCTTCCAGTCGACGCGGGGCAACGTGTCGAACATCTGGGCGCTCGGCGAGACGGCAGGAATCTTCGGTAGGGCAAGCCGCGAGCCGGTGCAGTTGACCTCGGGAACCGCGAGTATCCAACTGCCTGTCCCCAGCCGCGACGGCAAGAAGCTCTTCGTGGTGGGAGGAGAAGTGCGCGGTGAGCTGGTGGCATACGATGCAAAGTCGCGGCAGTGGTTGCCCTATCTCTCTGGGATTTCGGCCGAGGGGGTGAGCTTCTCGCGGGACGGCCAGCGGGTTACGTTCGTCACGTTTCCAGAAGGAATTCTGTGGCGCAGCAAGCTCGACGGCAGCGAGCGAATGCAGCTCACGTACCCTCCCATGCAGGTCTATCAGCCCCGGTGGTCACCGGATGGGAAGCAGATCGCCTTCATGGGCATGGGTTCCGACCGGCACTGGCACATCGATCTGGTCTCGGCGGAAGGTGGCAGTCCGGAGCAACTGACCTTGGGCGCTAGCGACCAAGGCGACCCTTCCTGGTCGCCGGACCAGAACTCCCTGGCGTTTGGAGACCAACCAGAGGATTTCCTCAAGTCTTCGGTCCGCCTGCTGGACCTGAAGACCCGCCACGCCACAGAAGTGACGGGTTCCGCTGGAGTGTGTTGTCCTCGCTGGTCGCCCGACGGGCGCTATATCGCGGCAATCCAAACAACGGGGCAGAACCTGCTGCTTTTCGATCTCACCACGCAGAAATGGCAGATGCTGGCGAAGGAGACCATCAACTTTATGATGTGGTCGCGCGACGGAAAAGCGCTTTACTTCGACACCTTCTTGCAAACCGAGCCGGCCTTCTCTCGAGTGCGGATGAGCGACCTCAAGGTGGAGCGCCTGCTCAGCCTGACCGGTCTGCGGCGCGCCCAGGGAGTTTTTGGACCTTGGGCCGGACTGACGCCCGACGACTCGCCCTTGACGTTACGCGATGCCGGTGCCCAGGATGTCTACGCCCTCGACTGGCAAGCTCCCTGAATCCGGCTGACCAAGCGTAGCGGCGGCCGACGACGGGATTTCAGAAAAGGGCAGCGACAAGAAGGCGAGGCATACCCTGCTACCCGAGCGGAGCAGTCCAGAAGGAGGTCACTTATGCTCGTCCGCATCGTAACCCGTCAAGTGGAGCCCGATGTCATCGTCATCGAGCTGGCCGGTCAGCTCACTTTGGGCAATGCGCTCACCGAGGTTGAAAGCGCGATCAAGCAGCGCATGCAGAAGGGCTCCAGAAGGTTGGTGCTCGATCTCAGCAAACTGACCTTTCTCGACAGTTCCGGCGTTGGAATGCTGGCTGTGTGCTCGGGTCTCATGGACCGTACCGGCGGCCGAATGGTGATCGCGGGGGCGAGTGGTAAGGTCAAGGACGTCCTCGGAATGGTGCATCTGGACCGAGTCACTGGAATGTATTCCGACCTCGCCTCGGCTTGCGCCGCCTTCACTGAGCCGCCAGCCGGCCCGCCTGCCACCCAGGAATAGGGTGGCTCCGTCTTCGCAATCCTAAGACCCTCCTGACTCAATAATAGAGCTTCAGGGCGAACTGAATCTGCCGCGGATCGTTAAACGGGAAGCGTGTTGATCCAATCTGCCCGAAGGCTGTGTTGCGAAAGTCCGTTGACCCGGGAACGGCAATGACGCCGTTGCCGCCAAATCCCGGCGCATTGAACGTGGGATGGTTCAAGATGTTAAAGAACTCGCTGCGGAACTGCAGCTTGAAGCGTTCCGACAGCCGGAAGGTCTTGAACATCGAAAAATCCACCCGGCTGATGGCGGGACCCGAGACCTGAGAAGCCGTTCCGCCCAGCAGACCGAGCCCCGAGATACCGGGTATGCACTGCAGGTGCCCCTGTGAATCGGTGGGCTGCGGGAATCCTGGCGGCGGGCACGGCTGCGTGAAGGCGGCGGAGTTCAGGAAGTGATAAGGCGCTCCCGAACCATGCCGGTCCACCCCCGGGATGGTAAAGTCGTAGCAGCCAACGCCGGACGCAGGTCCGTCGGGACAAGTGAGAGTAATCGGTTGACCGCCTTCAACGGTGGCAATCCATTGGGTGCTCCAGCCGCCGACGAGCAGGTCCACCGCGCGACTGGTCGACGCCAGGAATTTCTTACCTTGGCCGACGGGGAGTTCCCATGCCCCGCTGAAGTGGACGACGTGGCGGATGTCGAAGTCGCAGTCGCCGTAATCGTACTTGATGCCGGCGCCGGGAACGTTCACGGCCCGATAGGAGCCGATGGCCGTGCCGTTAAGAAGGTCGGCCGCATCGCCGCGGCACCGCGACCACGTGTAGGTAGCGAGCAGGCTCAAGCCGGACGAATAGCGTTTCTCGAGCGTCGTCTGAAGGCCATGGTAGTAGCTGTTGCCGTCGGTCGTTTGGTAAGTCTGGCCGGTGGAAAAGTCCGGGAAGGGGACGTAACTGATGTTACCCGGATTCTGCCCCGGACAGGCTGGCGCTTCGAGACACGTGTTAGGAGGGAGGATCTGAGACGGCTGGTTCGTGCCTTTGAAAAGTTCCAGGTGATGCGTCGAGTTCCCCACGTACGCCATGGTCAAAGTGACGCTGGGAGCGAAGGCGTATTCGAACGCCATGTTCCAGCCCTCCGAGTAAGGCGTCTGGAAGTTCGTCTGGAGGCCTGTCAACCCGACGCCGAACCCGGGGACCAGACTCGGATCGAGTGGAGTACAAGCGAATCCAAGTTCAAAGGTGTAAGCCTGGGTACAACCCGCCGGCGCGCTGGCCAGCCCGGGTACGGTGATGGGCGTATTCGAATTGGGACTGAACAGCCCGAAGTTAAACTGGTAAGGGAAGCTGTTCCCCTGGTTGTTTCCGTTTTGTACCTCAAAGCCGCCATAGAAGACGCCAAAGCCGCCCCGCACGACCAGCTTGGGCGTGGCTTGGTAGGCAAAGCCGAAGCGGGGAGCAAAGTTCTGGTTCTGCGCATCTCCCAGAGCCCAATTCTTATCATACTTGAGCGCAATGCCATCGGTGCCCAGCGCGGCAGTGAAACCATTGGGCGCCACGCTGGGATCGAATGTAGCGAAGATATTCCTGTTCTTCTGCGAGTCGGGAACGAGGTAGGCTGCCGTCGAGAAGGGGACGCCGGGCACGAAGTTCGCTTGACGTCCATGGACTTCCTCGGGCAGGCCGAAGTGTTCATAACGAAGGCCGAGATTCAGCATCAACTTCGGCGTGATCTTCCAATCGTCCTGAAGATAGGTCCCGTAATAGTTATGCACGTCATCGACCAGCGCGATGTTCGACGTAAAAACGGTGTCAGTACCGCCCACATTATCCACGCCGGTCGGCACGGTCGCTGCAATGGGAGTCAGGAGGAGTTGAGAGATTCCTTGCCCCGAATAAGTCCCATTGAAGTCAAACTGGCCGTGCGACCACGACGGCTGGAGGGTCGAGAACTTGATGTGCTGGAACTCGAAGCCCATCTTGAAGGAGTGCTTCCCGTAAGCCTTGCTGAAGTTGTCGGTCACTTGGACCGTGCTGTTCACTTCGTCGGAAGGCAGGAAAGCATTCGTCCCGAGGGTGCTCAATCCTCCGATGCTGAAGGCCGGTAAGCCGCCATTCTCCGTGACCTGCGGAACGTCTTGAATCCCAAACTGGGCGGGAATCCCGAACGTCGTGCCTTCGGGACCGAAACGCGAGGTATGGATGTAAGTGAGGCCGATGCGCGCCTCGTTCACCGCAGTGGGCGACAGGCTGCGAGTCCAACCGATAGCGCCTTGATCCGATCGGGCAGTCTGCGCTCCCTGCTGGAAAGCGCCGCCGTCAGCAATCCCTCCGAACGGCCCGGGGATGAACTGGGGGTCGTTCACAAAGCTGAAGCGGCCAAAGATCTGGTTCTTGTCATTGGCGTTGAAGTCGATTCGCGTGTCGAAGCCGTTGCGATTCTCGCTGAGATTCGGGTTGGACGTCTGGTTGCCGACGAGAAGGCCCTGTAGTTGCGCGGCCGGATAAAGATTAAGGAGTTTGATCGCGTTCGGGTCAAGCCGACCCATGGGAAGTTGATTCAGCAAGCACGCATTGGCGCTCGGGCAAGCATTGGTAAAGTTGGTCATGTTCCCGACCGGGGTTGTTCCGTTCGGTCCATAGAACGGATCAGCGATGTACACGCCGGTAAGCTGCGCGCCGGCTGCTATTCCGTAGCACGGATCGTTCGGCGTGGCGGCGGCCGGCATGAGGCCAGTCACAGGGTCCGCCTGTCCGCAAAAGACCGGCCGCGTTGTGGCGGGATCAAAAACCGTTCCAAACGGGAATACTCGATTCAGCGCATCCGCGCTATTGGCGTTGCCGGTTTGGAGGGTAATCAGTTCGGCCAGGTTCGTATACCCGCTAGCCCTCTGGAGCGCCGTGGGGACGGAGTTGCTGAATACGCTCCCTTGCCGTCGCCGCGTTCCCTCGTAGTCGCCGAAGAAGAACAGCTTGTTTCGTCCATTGTAGGCGTGGGGAATCACCACCGGTCCGCCTACGGTCGCGCCAAACTGATTCAGCCGGAATTCGCCCTTTTGAATCCCGCCTAAGTCTTCGAAGAAATCGGCGGCATCCAGTTTGTCGTTGCGGAAGAATTCCCAGAAGTTGCCATGCAAGTCGTTCGTTCCGGACTTGACGGTGGCGTTGAGAATGGCTCCGCCCGCCCGGCCCTGCTCGGCACTGTAATCGCTGGTCTGGACCTTGAACTCCTGGATGGCGTCGACGGGAGGCAGTACGACGAAATTCGTGCCGTTCAAGAAGTCGATCGTGTTGGAGTTATTGTCGATGCCGTCGAGGAGGTAGTTATTCTGGGCCGGCCGCTCGCCATTCGCAGAGAAGGCGCCGGACGCCGCGTTGCCGCGCGTATCCGCCTCGGGCGTATTCACTCCCGCCACGATTTGGGCGAGAAAGGTGAAGTTCCGCCCGTTCAACGGCAGGCCCTCGACGGTCCGGCTACCGACCACCTGGCCGACGGACGCTTCCGTCGTTTGGAGCTGTGGCGGCGCGCCCGTGACTTCGACGACCTGCGTTGTTCTCCCCGGCTTGAGCGTGAGATTCACCACGACGTGTTGCTGAATGCTCACCGTGACGTGAACTTGAGAAATCTTCTCGAAGCCCGCCATCTCGGCAGTCACCGTGTACATGGCGACTTTCACCGGAGTGAAGGAGTACGAGCCATCGGCGCCAGTCGTGGTGGTTATCGAGAAGCCCTTTCCTTCATCGGTCAGCGTAACTTTGGCGCCGGGGATCACGGCGCCACTTTGGTCCGTGATGGTGCCCAGCACGGAACCCGTATCAACCTGAGCGAAGAGGTGAACAGTACCTAGAAGTGTCAGAGCCGAAGATAGTGCAAATAAGCCGAGGATACGCCAGCCCGCCCGCTGTCTGCGCATCGCGCCCTCCTGTGCGGTTTTGTCTTAGACCAGGATTTCTGCTTTCAACGCCCGACCGCCGGTTAAGATACTCCTGACCGCCATTGAATGCAACTGTCAAGGTGGGTTGCCACTCTCCGTGCTTCAGCGCGCGACGAGGGGAGTGTCAGTCTTTGGAGTGGTCCCCATTTTTGAGACAAACGGTTAAGACTCAAAATTCAGCGAATGGTATGAAAATGCCATCGAAGGGAGATTGAGTCATGGGTTTGTGTCGACGGCAGTTCACCAAGGAGTTCAAGCTGGCCGCGATCCAGCGGCTGGAGACAGGGGCATCGGTGGCGGAGGTGGCGCGAGCTTTTGAAGTGAACCCGAACGTGCTTCACCGCTGGCGGCGGGAGTTCCGCCAGGGGCCCGGCAACGTTTTTCCG
>DASZAI010000085.1:0-12031 GCA_035945295.1 Terriglobia bacterium
GCCCTCGGGATTACTGGGAACTGGACGGTCGAGCGCGACGAGCGCTGAAACGTATCCGGCGTCGCCCGCGTATCCTGGCGGCCTGCTGGCAGCAATCCCGCTTGGCGCTCGGTTAAACTATATTATGCGAACATCAATAGGGGCTCCCGGTGACAAACCAGCGCCGAAATGCAAGTCTACTTGTTGCCGGCGCGTCAATTTGTAGGCGCCTCCAATGTGCATGATCTGGCGCGCACCGCCGCGCTGGGGATAGTCGCCTGCGTACTCTGCAAACACGTCCAACGGAGACGTAATCTGCCGCTCGACATAGAAGGTCGGTTCCCACGTGAAGTTGCGCCGGCCTTCCTCGGTGTTCCAGAACATTGAAAACATCCCTCCTACCGACCAACCGCCCCTCAGGTCCCGCGACCACGGCAACTTCAGAAATGGATCGACACCGTGGCTGCTAATCCTGTCAGCTCCGCTCGGCAGAGAGAGCCCGCCAATCGCGGACAGCTCGAGCCCGCCTAATAGAGGGCCAAGCTGTTGCTTCACTCCTAGCGCGACGTCTCCAAAACCAGAGGCTGGGGCGCCACCTTCAATACCATAAAAGTAATTTGGTAGAGTCAGGCGCAGTTCAGTCCGGCTTCCCACCCCCAAGCGCAGCAGAGTTTCAGACAGGTCCACAGTGCGCTGGTCGTGGTCGCTGGTCAACGTGAGGCCGTTCTCTGCTTGCAGACTGCCTTTCGGCACCACAATTCCGGATTCGGTGATGTCCGGCCGATCCGTTACGATCTCCGGAGAGGCAGAGGCTGCGCCAGCGTTGAACCCGGGCCGATCCTGGATGGGCTGCCCATCCAGGTTTCGGTCTTCTGCCGCCGAAGCCCACCCGAGACAGACAAGAACCAGTACAGTTGTGCAGGCTGCTGCTTTTAGGGTCACTGCACGATAACTTTGCCGGTCATCTTCGGATGGATCCCGCAGTAATAAGGATAGGCGCCAGCCTTGGTAAAGGTGTAGGAGAACTTCTGGTCTGTATCCATCACCGCTGACTTGAGGATGTTCCCGTCTGAACTCCTTATGTTATGGGGTACGTCATCCTGATTGATCCAGGTCACCGTCGTACCAACTGGAACCGTAAGAGTCGCCGGCGCGAAGCTGAAGTTATCGATCTTGATCTGGTACTTGTCGGTCGAGGCGCTTTGTTCGCCGGCGGCGGGCTTGGCATGACTGGCCTTCGATAAGCTGAAGGACAGAACAAGCAAAGCGGTGGCTAGTACACTGAGAATCATTTTCTTCATTGGAGTACACTCCTTTTCGATATTTAGCGTTACTTTTTTTCAGATCGCAAGACAGGACTACGCCAGCGATGAATCAACGATAGCCAGGGTATGTTTACCGGGCACGTAATCGACGCTCGTCACGCCCAGAAGGCTGCGCAACTGCTCGGCAGGCACCTTCAGGGGCCCGGGGGACGGAGCTGTGCCGGGCTGAGGTTGAGGAAATGCCGTCGAGCTAGCCGTATGGAAAGTGATGTTTCCCTCGACCTTCTGCATGGTCTGGTGGATGTGCCCGTTCAGCACCGTGACTGAACCAAATCGCTTGAGATACGCGAGCGCCTGGGCGCTGTCTTCCGTGCCCCAACCCCACTCGGGATACACCGCCCAGAGGGGAATGTGGGCGAATACCACAATGGGAGTGCTGGCCGAGAGACCTTTGACATCATCTTCCAGCCACTCCAATTGGTCGGACCCCAGAGTGCCGAGTCCGCCGGCCTTGAGGTTGAGTACGTTGACCAGGCCGATGAAGTGCACCCCCTTCTTATCGAAGCTGTACCAGCCCGCGCCTTTCGCCGTCTTTCCGTAGCGCTCAAGGTACTGTTGGCCGTTGTCCTCGAGAACGTCGTGCTCGCCGGGGACAAAGAAGACCTGTTTGGCTTTGGCGCTCTTCAGCACCTGGTCCACCGCGTCGAACTCTGTGGGTTTGGATAGATGGCTGATGTCGCCGGTATGCAATAGAAAAGCTGGCTCGACCGGTGCGGCATTAATCTTGTCGACCGCCGCCTGCAAGGTGGCGATGACATCGGGATTGGCGGGCTTGTTGAACCCCATGTGGCTGTCGCTGATCTGAACGAAGGCGAGTTCGCCGTCCGGGGCGCTGGCCGCCAGGCTGGCCGGGTCGCTGAGGCTATACGACCTCAGAACCCCTCCCTTGATCACGCAAAGGGCACCCGTGCCGGCCCAAGCCATGCACTTCAGAAAACCCCGGCGATCCACGCCGTCGTTGTTGTGATTGTGAAGAATGATTTCTTCCTTCTGTCTTCGCATTGAACCCTTCCTCCTGTTCTCACCGCGTCGATCGCGGATTTCGCCTGCTTCACCTGCATAGACTGCCCACCCCGACGAAATATTCCCGGCCGGCCTCTTTAGACTGCAGGAATAAAACCGATATAAAACCAGTCTCATATGGTGGCGGGAAAGGACGGGCGCTTGGAAGAAGGGGATAAGCTCAGGCGCTTTGAGCAGGCGGTGCTGCCGCACCTGGATAGCGCCTACAACTTGGCGCGCTGGCTCATCCGGAATGATTACGACGCGGAAGACCTAGTGCAGGAGGCTTGCTTGCGCGCCCTGAAGTCGTTTGAGGGCTTTCGCGACGGCAACCCCCGCGCCTGGCTGCTGACGATCGTCAGAAATAGCTGCTACACCTGGCTAAAGCAAAACCGTCGGCAAGAGTTTACCATCCCTTTCGACGAGGAAATCCACACGCCGGAAGAGCGCCTCCATAGTCCGGAGGCCTCACTCCTTGAGAGTGCGGATGCCCGCCGGGTAAAAGACGCGCTGGAGGAACTACCAGCGGAGTTTCGAGAAACGATCGTCTTGCGCGAACTGGAGGGCATGTCGTACAAGGAGATTGCCGAACTTTGTGGCATTCCCGTGGGCACGGTCATGTCCCGCCTGGCGCGCGCCCGCCAACGCCTGGAGCGATACATCACCGGTTCGGTGAGCAAGGAGCCCTGACGTGAGTTGCCCGGAAAATGAAACGCTGATCCACGGTTACCTGGATGGTGAGCTCGATTTGTTGAGTGTGCTCCGGCTCGAGGCGCACTTGAAGGAGTGCCCGAGCTGCGCGCAAGCGCACGAGGCTCACAAGGCCTTGAGCCGCACCCTAAACACTGGCCCCCTTTACTTCAGGGCTTCTCGCAGCTTGCAGCAGCGCATCCGAGCTGCTCTCGTTGAATCGAATCTGGCACGCAGCCGTCCTATAGCCTTGAAGCCGGAAGCCGCGGCGCGAGAACTACCAAAGCTCTCCTGGGCTTACTTGAGTGTTGCGGCCTCCCTGGCTTTGGTCGCAGTTATAGCCATGCAGTTCGTACGCCGGCCCCAAAACCCCCCGCCCGACCACCCCTTGGCTCAAGAGGTCCTGGCCAGTCACGTGCGCTCATTGATGGTCAGCCACCTAACCGACGTTCCCTCTTCCGACCAGCACACTGTCAAGCCGTGGTTCGACGGCAAGCTTGATTTCTCGCCGCCCGTCGAGGACTTGAGTGCGCAAGGATTTCCGTTGGTGGGCGGACGCCTCGACTATCTGGCCGACAGGCCAGTGGCCGCTCTCGTCTACCAACGCCGGAAGCATTTCATTAATCTCTTTATCTGGCCCTCCTCGGAGCCCTCATCCCAGACGGCGGTCATGCAGCAGGGCTACAATCTGATCCATTGGACTCAGGCCGGAATGACCTACTGGGCAGCGTCGGACTTGAACTATGGCGAGCTCGGCGAATTTGTGCGCCTCGTCCAGGATCGAATTCTCCCCAAGGTGTCACCTTAAGTTCCAAGGCGGCCTTTTGATCAGACATCCGCCGGTTGGCGTCTCCTGGCAATCATTCGAAACTGACGAGTAGGTTCGCGAGCCTTTGCCCTTTTCTGAATTCTGCCGAACCACCTCCGAAATTAGCAGTGCTCACCATCGATAATCCCAAGCCGGTGTGCCCGGGTATGCCGTCCGCTAAAAGGGCTGGATATCAGCCGCGTTGATTCCAAATTCGTTTCTCCGACGCAAGACACTTGGTGCTCCAAATTCTTTTCTCCTTCTGACTTCTCCCGGGAATATTTGCCTGCTCGCAAGAGTCTCCTTAATGCAAAGGCATGAGTCTTCGTCCTTGAAAAGCAGACGACGATTCGAGCCGTGCCAGACAACGTGTTTCAAGGAGGGTATTGTGAAGCGTTTCTTAAGTAAATTGAATGCAGGGGCGAACCGACGCTCGTTCATGAAGAAAGGCTTGGCTGCCGCCGGCACTGCAAGCGTGGGCGCCGGTCTGCTGACCAAAGGATTGTCCGTTTTCGGCCAAGATCAAGCACAAGGCGGCGGTGGCCTCAACAGCGGAGATATCGCAATCCTAAGATTCCTGAACGCCTTGGAGCAGGTCGAAGCCGATCTGTGGCTGCAATACTCCGAGCTGGGAGGAGTTCAGGACAACGAAGTGTCAGGATTCAATGGGGGGAACCCACTCTACACGGGAGCCTTGACGATCCTCGACGGGGACATGGCGCAATACATCCACGACAACACCGATGACGAAATCAGCCATGCCGCGTTTCTCAAGGCATACTTGGAATCCAAGGGCGCGGAGGCCGTCAATCTTGACCAGTTCCGTACCTTGCAAGGCAGCACGGCGGACGGGGTCAACCCGGCGAACATCGGAAGGCGGCTCACAAACCTCACGCAACTCACAGTGGATACCAGTTTTTGGACTCGCTACCGCAGCATTACGAACCAAGATTTCGACCCGGGCGCGCGGTTCCTTCAAGCGGTTCCAAGTCTGAATGTCGGTCAGCATACGGCGATTCCCAGAACCAATAGCGACACAGCCGGCAGCGATCTCAGCAACCCTCCCTCAAGCATCACCGCCCACCTGCAGGCGATCGCCTTCACTGCCGGATTCCATTTCGCTTTCATCGAGCAAGGCGGCACCAGCCTCTATCCAGCACTGGCGCAGAGGGTTACACATCCGGAAGTCTTGCGGATCCTGTTGAGTATCGGCCCCAGCGAGACCATGCACTTTCAGACCTGGCAGGACAAGGCCGGCAACGCGCTTGCCATCTCCGACACAGACACCGGATTCCCTGGATCAACGGGTGCATCGGTGACGTTTTCGGTTCTGGCTAACGGCCAAGGCGAGACGGATCCGGAATCCACCAACGGCGATACAGTGCAGGCCAACCTGATCATGCCCGAGCCAACACACTTCCTCACCAACGACGGCCGAACGTTCCCGCCGGTCGCCATCATCCGCCCGAGCTCTACGGAGAATGGCGGGGCAGTGGCTAGCGTTCCGAGTTTCGCGGATGACGGGCTCTTCATCGGACACACCGTCAAGGGCAAATCCGACGGGTTCGTTGAACTGCTGTTCAAACTGGCAAGCGAAGCCGATGCGGCTAGGCGCGGATTCTAATTAGGTGCTAGAGAGGCCCCGGACTCTTTGGGGGGCAGGTCGAAAGCACTTCTCGACTCACTGGCACGGGACGAGTAAAGGCGCGGATAGCTGAACGACTCCCGTCGCGTCGGGCGGAAGGAAGGGCAGGATTGCAGGCGTAGCCGGTGGCCTTTCGATACTCGAAGGGTAACGGCTCCACAATCCTGCCCCCCTCGGACTTAGCCATTCTTAGTTCCTAAGAAGGAGGTCTCCAAATGATCGAAGCCCTGTTGCAACCGACACACTTGATTCTCCTGCTGGCCATCGCTTTGCTCATCTTCGGCCCCGCAAAGTTGCCTGAGCTGGGGCGGGGATTCGGGAAAGGCATCCGTGGGTTCAGGGATGCGCTAAAAGGAATCGGCGAAGACCCCGAGGGGGAGGCATCTGCACCAGAGTCCAGTTTGCGGAATACCCGTCGGTCCTAAGCGAGCAGCGAGAAAGAGCGGCTACCAGGGTTTCATCTACTATTTCAACGTCGCTCGGTGCTTCTGTTTTCGCTCGTGAATCGTGGCGGAACGTCATCAACGTCACGCAAGCGGCGGATGTGGATCCCGTTTACGGAATGGCGATCGCCTCAGAAGACGCAGTGCGCACTCATGCTTACAAGGGCGAAGACTTCTGCAGTCGGTCCGGCTTGGAACGATTCGGAGGAAACCCTACGCAACGCGATCCATGACCTGTGCTAGCCCGTCGTTGTGATGCTCACGGAACAACTAACCTCAGCGGAAGCAGCAGCAAGAAACACTCTATCGGCCCACCAAAGCCTCACGCTTGAAGAAAGCCTTTCCGAACAGGTGAAGGTTGGGAATTTTTGGCGTTCGAAGAGAGTCAAGGTTACTGGAGGCGATAAAACCGGTACGAGGTGAAATCGCCCCACGGACTCACGCACAGGGTTTGTGTGCACGAGCACCCGGATTGGATATCAAAAGGAGGTTCTTCGATGAAAGCTCGAATTCTAAAACTTGTGAACTATGTCGCTCTCGCAGCGCTGGCGTTTGGCCTTTCGACGGCGCGCGGGACGGCTCAGGAGGTGTACAGGGGCGAGTTCAGTCTGCCGTTTGAGGCACGCTGGGGAGGTGTAACGCTTCCGGCGGGTGATTACACAATCGATCTGCGCTCGGCAGATCAGTTCTTGGTGGTTAGGAGCGGGGCCAAGAGTGCCCTCATTCTAAAAGGAGCGCCCGACACGAAACCCGTATCAGACCACAGCCAGCTCACCGTTGTTGATGTTGACGGACACAAGGTCATCAAGTCACTCGAAGCGGGACAGATCGGCTTGGCCTTCGATTACCATGTTCCGAAAGCCAAAATGCAGTCCATGCAAGGGACTTTGATACCAGTGCTCAAAGTCAACGACAGCACGGCGGGTAGCTAGGCAAGACAGGCAGCGACCTACGGACGAGAGCCGGAGCCCATGATCGCAAATGCGCTCCGGCGCCTTGCCCGCCCGTAGGCCGAAAACCGAAAAGAAGGGGAATTGGCATCATGAGAATTCTGGTTGTGGACGACGATCCAGCCTTTCGCGAGAGACTTGCTGCGACGATCGCGACCAAACAGGGCTGTGAGGTCCTTACCCGTGGGACGATCGAACAAACCGCGGAGCTTATTGACCGCGTGGACGCAGTGCTGTGCGATGCCAGCTTTGCGATAAGCCGGAAGTGGACAGTGGGCTACGTTCTTGTGACTCGCCCTCCAGCCGAACTATTCGACACCTGGCTCGCCGAGCGACTGGCCGTCGTAACAAGCGGCAAACGATTCGTCTTGCTCGCCAGAAACTTCGACACGTTAGATGTCGCAGTGCGCCTGAACGTCCCGGCCTACATGAGACCGTTCGGCACGTCCCCAGCAATGGACGCTAACCTTTCGGCGTGAACCTTCTGCGTATGCTCCAGGAACATGAATTGGAGGCAGCAGTCGAGGATCTCAACGAGTTGGAAGATATCATGGAGAAGATTTCGATTGAACTGAGGAACCAGCTCCGTACTCGGATACAAACCTCCATTCATCGCTGGGAATAAGAGCGGCACGAAATCGGTCTTAGTTTCGTACGCACCGGGCCACGGGCTGCTTGGAGCGAATGCAAGTTGCTGGGCTGGCTGGCTTCGCGGGCCGGTTCGTACGAATCTCATTCTAGCTACGAAAAGGAGGCTATTTCCGTGTCAAAGATCTTGATTATGCTTACGCTCCTGGTTAGCAGTCTCTCTGTACAGGTGACCAAGTCTTACGCTGCATTGTTTAATGGCGGGCCGCAGGCCTCTGAAGGCTCCACGGCTCAATCAGTCAATCCGGTTGTACAATGGAATAGAATACTGCTCAAAATCGTTCGGACTCATGGTGCGCAACCGGCGACGATCCACCCTACGCGCAGTCTTGCGATCATGCACGCTGCCATCTATGATGCGGTTAATGCCATCGATGGGACGCACGAGCCATACCTGGTCGACCTTCGCGGTACGTCGCCATCCGCTTCACAAGACGCCGCCGCCGCCGCCGCGGCGCACGACGTTCTTGTCGCCCTGTATCCGGCGTTCCAGGCCACACTCGACGCCGAACTCGACCAGTCGCTGGCGCAAATTCCGGAGGGAGCAGAGTGGGCTGACGGCATCATCATTGGGGAGGAGGTTGCTGGTCGGATTCTCGCCGCACGAAGCAATGACGGATCCAATGCTTCGATTGCTCCCTATGTTTTCGGAAAGACCCCAGGAGATTACCAGTCGACGCCACCTAATTTCCCCAAGCAGCCTCAGTTTACTCAGTGGCCTCATGTTACGCCCTTTTCTCTCGAGCGCGCCGACCAGTTTCGCCCAGGCCCTCCCCCGGCGCTGACCAGCGATGCCTACAGCGACGCATTCAATGAAGTCAAGTCACTCGGAGTTGTCAATAGCACGACGGCTTCCGCCGATCAGGCACTCACCGGCCGTTTTTGGAATGGGGCGATCCAAAACTATTGGAACGAGATCGCCCAGACAGCATCGTTGGCGCACACCCTTACGACCGCGCAGAACGCCCGGCTATTTGCCTTGCTCAACCTGAGTCTCGCCGACAGCGTGATCGCTTTCTACGATGCCAAGTACACCTATAATTTCTGGCGCCCGGTCACCGCCATCCGGGACGCCGCTTTGGTCAACAATCCCGAGACAACGGCGAACCCGGCTTGGCTTCCAGAAGTCAGGACCACCGCCCCAGATCCCTCGTACCCAGGCGCTCATGCTGTGATCAGCGCCGCCGGAGCGGACGTATTGATTTCCTTCTTCCATCAGGGCCATTTTGAGTTCAACGTGACGTCTGAGGTTTTGCCGGGGGTCGAGCGCTCGTTCACGAGCTTTGGGGCCGCCGCCGAGGAAGCAACTTTAAGCCGCATTTTTGCTGGACAGCATTTCCGCACCGACCTCACCACCGGCCGACAACTCGGCATCAGAGTAGCCAATTTTGTCGTTCACAACTTCTTGACTCCTCTTAACCGGGACGACGCATCAGGCGAGAACAAGTGATCGGGCAGTTTCTCGGCGAAGGTCCACCGGGCACTATGCAGGCCTGGGTATCGGCCCCGCAAGAGATTCGGCTTACCTCGCGAAGCTCTCGCGTTATTAGCCCGGTTGGACTACACACCCTTGCATTCGGATCGTGGGGAGGTGAGACACAGAATCCTCCCCGCGAATCCACCCATCCACGCAAATCAGGAATCGAATTTCAATGGTCTGTGAGCAGCCGCGACCGGCAGGAGGTCGGGCTAAGGGTAGCGATGCCGTACAGCGATGGCGCTGAAGGGCGCGACGCAAGCAGAATCTAGAAGCGTATCCACCGGTGTATGTCGCCCTTATTGGGAAGCATACCCAAGAATTCTGTCTCACGATAGGCATCCCACTCACGGGCAGCAGTGGGTCAGTTTGAAATTCTTTTTCTTGTGCCTTGCGAACTGTGGCGAGCTATTTTCATGTACTACAACTTGGTCCACATCCCCAAGCTGACTCCGTCATCGGCATGTCGCCTACCCCACTAGGCGTTTTTGAATCAGGAATGTGAACGACCCGGTTCGCGAGGTCAACTTGGGACTTCAGCATCGGCATCAACTCCTTGTATGGTCGAAGGCCCATCTCAGTGATGATGACGATGGCGTGCTTGAGGTAGCTCGGGGCAAAGAACTCGATCCGCATTTGCTCGCTGGCGGTCATGTAGTGAGGTTTTCGGGTCGTATTCTTCACCGAGACCGGAAACTCGACCGCTTGGCAGGGGTTGCTCTTGAGTTTCTTCCGCTTGACGGCGAGGTTCAGCATTCGCCTCAATACGCGGAACTCCTGGTGAACGGTTGCGGGTTTGACTTTGCCTCGATGAAGGAGTGCCAACTTCGTACGGATTCTTCTCCCCTCGTTGAGGCGCCTCTCGATGTAGTCCTCGATCGCTTCTGGTGTGATGTCCGAAAGCCGAGTGGTGCCAAAAACTGGACCGAGGAACTTAACCGCGTTGAGATTTTGCTCGTGTGTTTTCGGAGCGCGGGACGGTGGCTTAGATCGCTTCTCCAGAAACCAACGCGCCCACTCGTTGAACGTGAGGTTCTTGCTAGAGAGAATGATCGGCAGGCTTCCCTGGTCTCTGGCTTCAAGACGCTCCCGGAGGAAGCCTTCTGCATCTTGCTGATCGGTCGTCCCGGTTGACTCTTTCTGGATCTTTCCGTCACGATCGCGATAGCGTACCCACAAAAAAGCAGAGCCTTTCCGTGAGTAAATGCTCCCATTCGTCTTTCGTGGTCTCCCTTTTCTACTCATCGACTCCTCCATTGACGAAGAATTTTTGCCGCCACTTCGCGAGTTCAAAAAGGCTGAACCTGACACAGCGGCCCATCATTCGAAAATGGGGAATCTGCTTTCGCTCAACGTAAGCATACACGAGCGAGCGGCTTACGCCAAGGAATCGAGCGGCAGCCTTCACGTCTACCGGCTCTTCAAACCCTTGCCCGCTATTTTCGGCCATGTCGCTCATGCGCGTATCGGCAGGGCAACAAAAACTTTCAAGTTCAGTTCACACCCGGTGGTTCCTTGTTTCCTTGGACGCAAGATTTAGTCCGTAAAGTCGGCTCCGGAATGCGCGCATCCTCGGTAAACAGCCAAGTCTCTTCAGTCCGCAATGCCCTCGCTAAGCGAGCACGAATCTGGGAATTGGCTTTCCGCCTGCCGTGTATGATTTCACTCAACACGTTGGGAAACAGGCCAACCTCTGCCGCAAGGTCAGTCTGACGAAGGCCTCGAACTGCGATTGCGAATTTCAAGTTCGCGAACATTTGCACGCCTCATCTCACCGGGACTACCGCCCCAGCATCGAAAGGATACCATCGCAATTTCGATTGTAAAAAATTGAATCCGGACAGAACTGACCACGGGTCACAGTAGGCGTTAGCTCTGTCCTCTGCGACGGGAACGCCGATCAATGCGGGAGACTGAGGTAGGGTCTAAACGCTCACGGTGTAGAGGATCGCGAACTAGCTGAAATAACCTTGCGATTATTGGAGGCACGTTTTTCCTTAGGACTCCGGCTTCTATAAGCTCGCTGGTCATCAGTCTGACAAGCCTTGTCCTCAAGCTCTCTCTGTGCGGCGGGCGCGAAATCGGGGGAAGGCTGATACCCAGGTTATGGCACAGCCTTTTGGCTGGGCGAGTGATTTTCTGCGAGAGGTTCCGAACGAGCACATAACCTGCTAAATAATCTGCCATCCTAGCTACGAGGCCAGCCGGCACATCAGCGCTGCGCAATTCAGTCTGGATGTCCTCCCACCACGGGATATGCTGGCGCATCAGTTGTTCATCACTATGTTTGAGTTCTTCAGCCGCTCGGATCTCATCTATACTTTTGCGCATTATCCACGGTCGCACGGCGGGATCAAAAAGCCTAAGCACTTTTTGCGCAATTGGGTGTTCGATGCACTTCTTTGGGGAACAGTTAAACCAAAACCTCACGTCATAGAGCTCTAAGTTGGCCTCGTCGATCCTTGGCTGCGTCGCCCTCTGCGGGTCTACAATCGTGCTCGTGCCACGGAAACGCTTACGCTTTGCCCGAGCTTTCATGCGATTCCTCGCCCCTGGCTGCTATCGACTCCTTCCCTCTCTTCGAATATGGTCACAGAAAAAGCTTGCCGTTTCAAGAGGAATATGATACACGCTAGTATCATATGGATTCGCTTTCAACCGAGGATGTCGCCAAGAAATCGGGAATTAGCCGCATCACTCTTGAGCGATGGCTCGCGGCCGGCAAAGTTCCTGCACCGAAGCGGATTCAGATTGGACGCAGCGTCTTTCGAGGCTGGACGAGACAAGACGTTGAGCGAGTGAAAAGATACAAGGCCCAGTTCTATCGCAAGGGCCGTGGAAGGAAGAAGAAAACCAAGTCTTGAAACAGTCGCACCGCGCCAGTGCTGTCAACGCTGGACGCGGCGCTGACCAAAGTCGCCTAACTATTGATGTTCGCATAATATAGTTTAACCGAGCGCCAAGCGGGATTGCTGCCAGCAGGCCGCCAGGATACGCGGGCGACGCCGGATACGTTTCAGCGCTCGTCGCGCTCGACCGTCCAGTTCCCAGTAATCCCGAGGGC
>DASZAI010000086.1:0-65685 GCA_035945295.1 Terriglobia bacterium
GCCGTTTTCACGGATCCCGGGAACGTAGCCTTTGATGTAGCCGGGGTCAGGCGATGGGCCGTCAAAGGGGGGCGTGAAAATCAGAATCAACCCGTCGGGCCGGCGAACCAGGTAACGCTCGACGGCGGCCATGGCGCGCGATCCGCGGCCCGGTTCTGCGGCGCCGCTGAGGACTCCCCAGGACTGAGCGATCGAGTCAATGCGGCGCTCCGGTCCGGTGGCAGAGCCGAGCGGCGTCCCATCGTCAAAGTAAGCGCGGCGGTACCACTCGCCGTCCCAAGCTTCGCGCTCGAGCGCCGCTTTGAGCGCGCTGACGTGAAGCCGCCAAGTCTCCGCGCGTTCGTGCTCGCCGCGCGCATCCGCGACTTTGGCAAACTCCCAGAGGATCGTGTGCAGGAACCAGCCCAGCCAGACGCTTTCTCCCTTACCTTGCTGGCCAACGCGGTTCATACCGTCATTCCAGTCGCCCGTGCCCATCAGCGGGAGGCCGTGGCTGCCGAGGGTGAGGCTGCGGTCCAGCGTGCGCGCGCAATGTTCAAACAGTGTGGCTCGGATCTCTGACGTGCGCGGTTGAAAATACGATTCGTTCTGTCCTTCTGCCAGCACCTCGCCTTCCAGGAACGGAACGAGTTCGTCCAGCACGGTTATGTCGCCGGTGGTTTCCATGAAGTGGATAACGGCGTACGGCAGCCAGAGATGGTCGTCGGAGATGCGCGTGCGCACGCCACGCCCCGAGGGCGGATGCCACCAGTGCTGGACATCACCCTCGGCGAACTGGCGCGCGGCCGCGCGCAGCAGATGCTCGCGCGTGACATCGGGTTGGGCAACGCAGAGCGCCATCACATCCTGAAGCTGGTCGCGGAAGCCGTACGCGCCGCTAGCCTGATAGAACGCCGTGCGCGCCCAGACGCGACAGGCCAGCGTCTGGTAGAGCAGCCAGTGATTCAGCAGCACATCCATGGCCCGCTCGGGGGTCGAGACCTGGACGGCGCCGAGCAGCTCGTCCCACCGGCTTATCACGTTGCGCAAAATTCCATCCAGGTCTACGCCCCGATAGCGGCCGATCAACTCGCGCACTCGTTCTCGATTCTCCGCCTGGCCGAGGAAAAACACGATCTCCACGCGCTTGCCGGGAGGCACCTCCGCCGAGGTTTGGATCGCGGCGCATGGATCCAGACCCGCGCCCACCTTTCCGGAAAGGTGACCGCCGTGCTCCAGCGCCGCCGGACGCTCGGGCGTGCCATTGCGGCCGAGGAACTCTCTGCGGTCGCCCGTCCAGGAAGTCTGCCGCCCCGCAAGATCCGCAAAGGCAATGCGCCCGCCAAATTCCCCGCCCCACGCGCTTCGCGCCAGGAGCGCTCCAGTCTGGGGATCGACCTCCGTGATGATATAGGGCGCCGACGCGCCGCGCGAACTGCCCAGCACCCACTCGGCGTAAGCCGTTACCGAGAGGCGACGAGAGCGGCCGGAATGATTCTCGAGGATGAGCCGGGAGATTTTCAGCGGATCTTCCGACGGCACGAATTGCAGTAGCTCAGCCAGAATCCCATGCGAATCATGATGGAAACGGCTGTAGCCTTGGCCGTGGCGCGCCACGTACTGAGCAGTTTCATCGCGAATCGGCAACGCGGTAGGGCTCCAAACCTCGCCCGTGCTTTCATCGCGGATGTAGATGGCTTCTCCGGAGGGGTCGGTTACGGCATCGTTAGACCACGGCGTGAGCTGGTTTTCGCGGCTGTTGAGCGACCAGGTGGGGCCGGAACCCGATTCTGAAACGATAAAGCCAAACGATGGATTCGCGATGACGTTGATCCACGGCTCGGGCGTGCGCAAGCCTGAGCCAAGGACGGTCACATATTCGCGGCCATTTTCGGCGAAACCGCCAAAACCGTTGAACCATTCGAGATCCAACCGAGGTAGTGGCGTGTCCAGACGTTTGCTCGGGCGCAGCGGTCGCGGCGCCGGGGGACCCGCCGGTTCTGTTCGCTCGGACCGGGTGATCTGCGCGGATAAGGTGCCCCGCCGGCTGAACAGCACCACCCGCGCGACGGTTTCGAGCAGCGTGTGCTCTTCGGCAGAGACCCGGTCTGCCCGCAGGAGAAAAATGTTGCCGCGTACGCCACTGGTGTCCGGGGAGAGACGCAGCCGGCTGCCGCGCACGAGCGCTTCGAGCGAGCTCTGCAACTCCTGTGCGTACGACGGTGGCTCCCCATTAATAACGACCACGTCCGCGGACAATTGCTTGGTACGCCAGTATTCATGCGCGCGCAGCAATTGACGGATGGTCTCGATATCTGCCGCCTCGTCGATGCGCGCCAGCACGATGGGCAAATCGCCGGAGATTCCGTGGACCCACAGCCTGGAAAGCTCGAGCTCCCCGCGGCTGAGTGCTTCGGAAGGCGGCCGCAGCGAAGCGTCGGAGTACAGCATGGCGTTGGCCAGCCTCTGGAACAAGTGCGCTTCGTCGGGGCCGATGCCCAGATGGTGAAGCTGTACTTGTGACTGCGTCCAAGCCAGCGTGAGCGTCCGCTCAAACGTTCTCACGTCGTGGTACTTGTCTGCCAGATCCAGCACCTGTTCGCGGGCCGGAGCGACGATGGTTGAAAAAACCACGCGTACGGTGGTGCCGGGTGGAATCCGAACCGTACGCCGCAGGCTCAGCACCGGGTCGAGTACGGGACCGACCGTGTTCGAGAGCGGCCGACCGTCGAGTATCGCAACAGAACGGCGGACGTGGCGGCCGCGTCCGAGAAACCGCGCGCGGTCGGTCTCGAATTCGAGGTCGCCAGCGGTTTCGCCTTCTACCACGGCCACATGCGCGGCCCAAACGGTCGTCTCTTTATCGGTTTGAGTGCGACGCGTCGCCAGCAGCGCTCCGACCTCAGGCACGAATTCCGTCTGCACAAAAAGGCTGGAAAATGCCGGGTGGGCCACATCGGCGGCCTGCGGAGCCAGGCAGAGCTCGGCGTAAGAGGTCACCTGAATTTCGCGGGCGCGGGCTCCCAGATTGGTGATGGAAACGCGCCTCACTTCGGCATCGTCCTCGGACGACACGACGACCTCGAGCGTGGTGGTCAGAGCACGGTCGCGCCGGACAATCTCCGCATGGTCTTCCCAGAAGGAAGCCTCGTACGCGTCGGCCTCGACCCCACAGGGCTGATATCCGGCCGACCAGACCTGGCCCGTCTGCGAATCGCGAAGAAAGATGTACGAGCCCCAGCAATCCCGCGTAGCATCCTCGCGCCAGCGCGTGACGGCAATATCCCGCCAGCGGCTATAGCCTGAGCCCGCCACGGTCAGCATCACCGCATAGCGTCCGTTCGAAAGTAGATGCGTCCGCGGAGTCACGTCATGCGGCGTGGTGAACCGGCGCAGCATCGGCGGAATAAGCTCGCGGACCTCGGCCGGTGCGGAGACTTCTTCCGCGCGGGGCCGTGCCACCATCACATCGCGCGGCGTGCGCTCCTCGAGCAGCAACTCGGTGGCCTGCACCATGGGCTCGGTGTGGAAGCGGGTCCGCATGGCGCCGTCGTTGAGCACGTTCGAAAGCGCCAGCAATGACATTCCCTGATGGTGCGCCATGTAGGCCCGCACAACGGCGACGTCTTTGCCTTCTGGCAACCGCGTGCTGGTGTAATCGAGCGCTTCGTAGAAGCCGTACGCTCCCCTCGCGCCGGCTGCAGCGAGTCGCGCAAAGTCTTGCCTGGCCGCGGCAGGATCGATCATGGCGGCCAGCGCAGCGGCATACGGCGCGACGACGACGTCTTCGCTGAGGCCGCGCTTGAGCCCGAGGCCAGGCACGCCAAAGCTGGAGTATTGATACGTGAGGTCGAGGTCGCGTGCATTATAGGCCGACTCCGAGATTCCCCAGGGGACCCCGCGCTCCGCTCCGTAGGCAATCTGCCGCCGCACGACAAGCTCGTACGTCTGGCTCAGCAGGCTGTCCGCCGGGGATCGCATCACCAGCGCCGGCATGAGGTATTCAAACATCGAGCCTGACCAGGAGATAAGCGCAGAACCGCGGCCCACCGGTGTGAGTCCACGGTTCAGCCGAAACCAGTGCGACGGCGGAACGTCACCCTTGGCGATGGCGATAAAGCTCGCGAGGCGCGCTTCGGAAGCAAGCAGGTCGTAACAGTTGGGATCCAGGCTGCCTTCGTTAGCGCGGTAGCCGATGGAAAGCAGCTTGCGAGTAGGGTCAAACAGAAAATGGAAATCCATCGCCTGAAACATGTTCACCGCCGCCCGTATAACCGCCGCAAGGTCGTGAATGAGCGATGCCGCATCCGCGGCCGAGCCTTTGATGGCCTGGTCAAGCGCGTCGATCCGAGCCAGCGTGTCCATGTCGGCGCGAGAATTGTTGAGTAAGCTCGAGCGCAGTGCGGCCAGCTGTCGGAGAGCGGCCTCGAAACGTCCCGGAGCGTCGGCCAGCGTGGGAACGGAACGGAAAAACGGTTCAATCGCCCCCCATTCGGGCGCCTGTTCGGGAGGACGTTCGGCCATGGCGACAATCTCTTCCGAGTTCAAGCGTGTCCATGGGATTAATATTTCCGCGTCCCGGGCGTGGCTTTCGACGCAGGCCCGGACGGCATCGGCCCAAACGCCCAACTCGGAATCGGGAGCCTGGCCCAGCTCCTCGACCAGGATGTGGGCGATGTCCGCCACCGCGTGGGCGCGCCCCCGCAGCTCGACGAAACGCGCCGCCCAGTCCGCGGCATCGACCGGCGGCGAGTCAAGTGAGGCGGCCAGCGCGTCTACCGCATTCCCCAGCTTCGTCCAAGTGACCGTTCGGGCGCGACGCGCGTCCGCGATTACGGCTAGCGCTCCCCGCAACAGCCGAACGCCGTCTCCCACTCCGGCGAGCAGGTTCGCTCCGAGAGACGGCCTCTGCATGAGCTCGCGGCAACCGTTGCGCAGCACCAGCAGATGGCCGGCGAGGTTTCCGCTGTCCACAGATGAAACGTACCTGGGCTCGAGCGGATGAAGTTCGCGAGTGTCGTACCAGTTGTAGAAGTGGCCGCGAAAGAGCTCGAGGCGGCTCATCGTCTCGAGCGTCGCCCCCAGCCGCTCGACGGTGTCCAAGGTGCCCAACCACCCGAGGTCACGAGCGGCAACCGTGGAGAGAAGATAGAGCCCCATATTGGTAGGCGAAGTCCGGTGCGCCACGACGGGCTTGGGATCTTCCTGAAAATTGTCAGGGGGCAGTGCGTGGTCCTCGGGGGTAGCAAAAGCCTCGAAGAATCGCCAGGTCCGGCGCGCAATTAAACGGAGAGCCCGCGCATCGGCCGACGATACCCGCTCTGCCCCGGAAAGCCGGGGAGGCAGGCTGATCCAGCGCGCTATGGCAGGAGCGGCAGCCCAGAGAACGACGAACGGAGCCGCCGCGGTCCAAGCTGAGTGTCGTCCGTAAGCCAGGACCACAAAGGCCGCCGCGGCGAGCACGATGCCGCCCGCCATGCGCCGATATGTACTGGACATTTTGAGATCGGCCCCATACTTGGACTGCGCTGCGGTTACCCACTCCAGCAAATTTCTGCGGGTGATAAACAGACGGCCGAGAGTGCGAAGAATCGCGTCAGACATCAGCCATGTCTGGTAGGCGAGGAACGTCACCGTCAAGCCGATCTGGGATGCGCCCAGCGCCAGGTCGGTGAGCACCGCCCGAAAATGGCTGCGCTTGGATATTCCGGGGCGGCGCGGCTTCAGTCCGATCATGAAAGGCAGCAGGGCGGGAATCGCAACCGTCGCCAGGATAAACCCGGTCCACACCCAGGGAGACGCCGGCCGGACCAGCCACCCCGCCATCAAGGTAAGAAACGCAAAGGGAGCCGACAAAGTGCGTCGCAGATTGTCGAGAATCTTCCAACGGCCAATGGCGGGAATGAAGACAGAACGGTGTTCATGCGGCGTTCCCCGGCCGCGCCCGAAAATCCAGGGCAGAAGTTGCCAGTCTCCACGCGCCCAGCGGTGCTGTCGGGCGGCCGCGGCCCCGTAGTTCGAGGGGAATTCATCAAAAAGCTCAATGTCTGTGGCCAGGGCGGTGCGAGCGAAGATACCTTCAAAAAGATCGTGGCTCAGCAGCGCATTGTCCGGCACTCTGCCCGCCAAGGCCGACTCGAACGCATCAATGTCGTAGATTCCCTTGCCTGTGTATGAACCCTCTTGGAACAAATCCTGGTAGACATCCGAGACGGCCGATGCATAAGGATCGATACCGCTCGGGCCGGAGAAGGTTCTCTGGAAAAGGGAGCCCTCATGATCGGTCGGCAGCGAAGGCGTGATGCGCGGCTGCACCACCGAGTAGCCCTCGACGACGCGGCCGGCGCGAGCGCTGAACCTCGGCTGGTTGAGAGAGTGCGCCAGAGTGCCGACCAGACGGTCCGCAGCACCTTGTGGCAGGCGCGTATCAGCATCGAGCGTGATCACATAACGAAACACCGGAAGGTCGTGCGGGGGAAACCCGCCGACCGGTATGAACGTCGTGGTCGTCGAGCCGCGCAGAAGCTGGTTCAGTTCATGCAGCTTCCCTCGCTTCCGCTCCCATCCCATCCATTTGCGTTCGCATTCGTTCCAGACACGCCGGCGATGAAGGAGCAAGAAGCGGTCACCGCCGCCGGGCGCAGGGCCGTAAAGCTTGTTCAGGCGCGCGACGCCGTCAACCGCGGCGGCCAGCAGCCCGTCGTCACCCGGAAGGTGTTCGTCCGGCGCGTCCACCCAGTCAGAGAGCAACGCGAAACGCAGCTCCCCATCAGGATTCGCGAGATAGTGAACCTCCAGACGCTCCACCTGCTTTTCGACTTCATGAAGCGTCGTGAGCATCGTTGGCACGACCACGATGGTCCGCAAATACTCCGGCACACCGCCGCCGAGCTCCAGCCGCGGCAGCGTTCGGGGTGCAAGCAAACCCGTCACCGCACGATTGATCAGCGCCATGGCCAGGTCCGAAGCAGGCACCGCAGCGAGAAGGCCGAGCAGCACAAGAGCCTTGGCAGTGACGCCTGCTACGCCGGCAAGCACCAGCGGCAGGGCCAGAATCATGGCTGTCGCGACAGCAATGGTTCCGAGATAGCCGGGCACAGCCGCCCGGATATACCAACGTAGCAGCCGGCGCTTCCAGGAGACACGAAAACCGAGTTCGCGCTCGAAGTCCAGCCGTCCCCGCGAAATAAGGTAATAGCCAGGGTCTGTTCGACGGTCCTGGTCAGGCGGTGCGCCGTCGCTCGGCTCAGCGCGCGCCCGTCTGGCGCGATGCACGGCACGCTTAGCCACTTCAATTTCCGAGGTGTCCGAGCCTCGCGAGAGTTCCTCGATTGCATGGCGGTACCTGTCTCGGGTGGCAAAATCCATCTCAGCGAAGTTGGTGCCGTCGCGGAGAATGTCGTCCACCAGGCTGACGCCCTCAACAAATTCCGGCCAGTCAAATGCCGACATCAACCGCATGCTGGTGATGATGTTGCGCACGGTGATGCTCATGGCCGCCTGCTGCTGGTGCTCGGCGCGGACCATTTCGTCAGCCGTCGTTCCCTGTCCGGCCAGACGCTGATCGAGCCAAAGCAGGATGGGGCGCACCTTCGGATCCAGGTCGCGCAGGCGCTGGACGAGCTGCACCGCGAAGGCCGTCGCGAGAGGCGTTTTCTCGAAGTGCCGCAGGACCGTCGCTGGGGTCAGCGGAGATTCGCCGTCTGGAGCGAGCAGGCTGTCGGCCAGCCGGTCGGCTTCCAGACGTGCCGCCCGTCCACTCACAATCTGCTCGGCCAGACGGCGCAGATTCTCCACCAGCACGATACGTAGGGTGATGGCCACGGCCCACAGCTCGCCGATGGTGAGTGGCTGGACGCGCTGGTAGGCGGTCACAAAACGGCGCAGCACCTCCGGGTCAAACCGGCTGTCAGTGTGCGCCACGAACGCCCATGCCACTCCGAATACCCGTGGGTAGCCCTCGAGGTGACCGGAAGCCAGCTTGGGCAACTCGCGATAGAAGCCGGGGGACAAGTCGTCCCGGATCTCGCGGAGCTGCTCATCGACGATGTGGAAGTTATCGACCAGCCATTCGGCGGCGGGAGCAATCGTATGCTCCTGCTGAATGGCTCGCGCGATGGCCCGGTAGGACTCCAGGAGTACGCGGCCGTTCTCCAGGACGCGCGGTGTGAGCCGCCGGCCCCGCTCCGATTTGCGCGTGACGGTCTGCGCCGCCGCAAGACTTTCAGCGTGCTGCTCGAGGCGCTCGACACTGAACATCTCGGCGCGGATGGGATCTTCCGTGCCGGGAAGTATACGGGTGACTGGCCGGACTGGATTCATCGTGTTCTTAGCGGATTCATCGCGTTTTCAGAGTGACTGCCGAATTCCAGATACCCAGCTTACGGCATAGGGCGTCTGTCCAACGCGCCTGCTCAAGGTGTGGACCGGGTAGGATTCTACCCCGGTGCAGAATTGGACCCCCGCCAGGATTTGAGTTTACCTCGATTCCGTCTTCCATTGCCGGTGAACGTGCAATTTCGCGATTACGGATGAGGGGTCACTCAGGGGGGTTGAAGGCCCACATGCCTCCGCCAAGAAGCAAACTGAGAGTGGCTATACTTCAGGTCGTGTGCGAGCATAGTGGACAGGCCGAGCAGGCGTACCTTCGCTGTAAATTCCGAGGAGGTCGGCAGCGCAACTGGCGATTGGCAGCGTACACTCAAGGCAGTGTTTCGGCTGGCAGGGATTCCAGACGGCCACGCGCATCGCTTCCGGGACACTTTCGCGGTCGGCCTGCTTCAACATGGCATACCTATGGAGCGCGTCTCAGTGTTGCTCGGCCACAGCAGCATCAAGGTCACTGAGAAGTATTACGCTCCCTGGGTCCGGGCAAGGCAGGAACAGTTAGAGGCGGACGTCAGGGGCAGTTGGGAACGCGTCGTGATGGATGCCAAAAGCCAATCGCCCATGTGAAACTTCAAATCGTGATACAAGTAATGGGCGAGGAGGTGCTGAAAAAAATGCGAGCGGTGAAACCCAAGAAGGCGGATGTTCGATCTAGCGTTGAGCTCCGTTCCTATTTCGGAAAGAGAGAATCAAAAAACCGTTACATCCTAGTGAAGACCCACATCAGGCAGCAGTGACCACTTCAGCGTCTTTGCGGCGAGCCAGTTGAAGGGCGCTTGCCTCGACATCCTCGGTTTGGAGGATTCGCCGAAGGCCAGGCGCGAGGCCGATGCAGACGCGCTCGCGGTGCGGGTCTGGGAGCACGTTTGAAATAACGCCGCCACCGTTTCGGAGTTCAGACCCCGGAACCAGTGAAGGAGCAAGAATCGTGAGAGGAACACGCAGACATTTCATCAGGAGTGCAGGAGCGCTCGGAGCGGTCGCCGCAGCTGGCGGGTGGAACGAAGCGAGCGCATCGCAACAACCGCGCGCCAGTGAAGGCTGCGCGCCGCTCAAAGCGCCCGAAATCCATTGCGTAGTGACTGGGAGGAACAAGGCGGGCAAGTCGGTGATCGTGAGCAATGCACCGGCCAAGCCCGTCACCGTCGCTCTGTTTCCTGGGTATCAGTTCTATCGTTTATGGGGAAGCGACTCCGCCCCCGCACTCCCGGCAGACGGAACTCCGACGTCGCAGTCTGGCTGGTTTCCCCCGAAGAATGGTTTCCGCTTCGGGTTCTTCACCCTGCCACCAGCTACGAGCACGAAGGTCGAGCCGATCGCCACGCCGGCTGCTCTGGAAGAAACACGGCAAAAGCTGCCGGGCATGTTGGATGTCCTGGAGCCGGATCATCCGGGCATGCACACCACCGACTCGGTAGACTTCGACGTCGTCGTCTTCGGCGAAGTGGTCATGGAATTGGACGACGGAGCCGAGGTTGTTCTCAAAGCGGGCGATTGCGTCATTCAGAACGGAACCCGCCATGCCTGGCACAACCGGTCATCGGATAACTGCGTGATCGCCTTCTCGTTGGTGGGCGCGGAGCGCAAAGGGCTATGATTCGAACGCAGGGGCAATTAGAGGCCGATGTTCGCCGCAGTTGGGAGCGCCATCTACGAGAGAGCATGACCGGAAACGAGTCGCGCAGAGAGGGGAAAGCCTTTTGAGCTTCAAGGCGGGATCATTCATAATCGGGCAACCACATCCAAAACGGAGGGAATCATGACGGAACTGGATCTACTGAAGAAGGATAGAGCCGAAGTGGGCGGGGTGATTTTCAGGGAGGTCCGTCTCGGCAAGGCGAGCACTAAACCACCTTGTTACGGAAAAGAGCGGAGCATTGACGGTGTACATATCCAGACCCCGTCTTCAGAACCTAGAGCTTTAAAGGAAATCAACAAGAATTCGAGAAGTTGCTATCCCCAGCCGGCGCAGTGGAAGTTATCGAGGTAGCACATACCTACGGTTCTCGCGCACATTCCATCGGTCGCGGTGTGATAGGTCAAGCCCTCGTAGGGAAGCACCTGCTTGAGATGAAGTACCCGTCTGCCAAGGCAACGCCAATCGTGGTTTGTATCGGAGGCAAGGGAAGAGACTGCATGTTGGAAAAGGTGTGTAAAGAAAAGCTAGGCGTCAAGGTCTGGACTACTAAAGGCGGCTTTGTTGATTCGACAGTGGCGTAGACTGCTCTTAGCGATCGGCAACGAAGCGGACACCAGGGGTACACGAGAAAATGCGCCTTGCGAACCGCAAGGAAAAAAGCCAGATAGCCTGGCGGAGAGGGTGGGATTCGAACCCACGTGCCCGCTTTTGGCAGGCAAGACGCTTTCGAGGCGCCCCCGTTATGACCACTTCGGTACCTCTCCGACCTATTCGAGCAGCAGGAATGTGACGCCCTTCCGCTTTCTTCCTCGACTATCTCCGCCTCGACGCGCCTTGGCCGCTCGGCACCCGGCAGCGGCTAGGCGGCGGATCGGGTGTCAGGTCAAGACGGCTCAATCGCCAGGCGATTCGATTCTCCGCTTCCGGCGATGACGGAAGAACTCCCGCAGAATCGACGCGCAATCATGCTCCAGAACACCCTCGACAACCTTCACCCGATGATTGAGCTGGGGATGATTGAGCACCGTCAGCGCGGAACCGCTCGCTCCGGCCTTCGGATCGCGCGCGCCAAACACCACACGAGCCAGTCGCGCGTGGACGATGGCTCCCGCGCACATCGCGCAAGGCTCAATTGTAGCATACAGGGTGCAGCCCGTCAGACGGTAGTTACCCAGCCTGCGCGCCGCGCGGCGCAGCGCCAGGACCTCGGCGTGTGCCGTGGGATCGTGGAGGTGGATGGGACGGTTGTGAGCGCGCGCGATCGCGCGTCCTTGGTGAACGATCACCGCGCCGACCGGAGCTTCGTCTTCACAATACGCCCGTTGCGCCTCGCCCAGCGCCAGCCGCATGAACTTGACGTCTTCGTCGGCGATGTGGACCACCGCGCTCGCCGTTTGTTGCATCCCGCTATCGTACCATTACCGGCCATTGCCGGCCGGCCTCGCCGCATGGCAAGTCTTCGGAGTGACTCGACCGCCGGAGACGCTGCGAAATGGCGTTGCAAAGCGCTCGCATTGCGATAGAGTGGTGGTCTTCAGTTCTGTCTTCGTTCGTGTTCTTATCAACTCGTTGAGGGGAGAATTCCATGAAGACCAGCAATCGAAGAACGTTCTTGCGCGACGCGGCGGTGGGAGCGGCGGCCTTGGGAGCGATGGCGCGCAGTGTCCGCCGGCTTTGGGCGGACCCGTTGGGAATTCCCGTCGGCCTGCAGCTCTATACCGTCCGCCAGCAGATGGCGAAAGACTTCGAGGGCACGCTGAAGCAGGTGGCGGCCATCGGCTACACGATTGTCGAGATGCCGGGGCTCTTCGGCAAGACGCCCACCCAGGTGAAGCAGGCGCTCGATGCAGCGAGTCTCAAGTGTCCGAGCGCGCACTATCCCGCAGCCGAGCTGACCTCCGGCATTCCCGAGAAAATTGCCGCGCTGAAGGAGATTGGCGCGAGCTATCTCACGTGCGCCTTCCCGACGACTCGCCAGCTCCAGGAGCACCGCGTACCGATGCGCGAAACGACGCAGGCGCTCGAGCACATGAGCGCCGACGACTTCAAGTGGCTCGCCGACCTCTTCAACAAGGTGGGCGAGGAGTGTCACAAGGGCGGGCTCGAGTTCGCTTACCACGGCCACAACCTGGAGTTCCAGAAGGTCGACGGCAAGCCGGGGTACGACGTTCTGCTCGAGTCGACCGACCCGAAGCTGGTTAACTTCGAGATGGACTGCTACTGGGTGACGCGCGCCGGCGCCGATCCCGTCGCGTATCTCGACAAGTACCCGGGCCGGTTCCCCCTGCTGCACATCAAGGACATGAAGCCCGGCCAGACTCCGACCACCGACCTGATGCGGGGCGGCAACGCCTTCATCGAAGTCGGCAAAGGCTCGATCGACTGGAAGCGGATCTTCGAGGCGGACCGCAGCGGGCTGAAGTACTACTTCGTGGAGCAGGACCGGACGTCGCTCCCGCCCCTCGAGAGCGCCAAGGTCAGCTACGAGTACCTGCGTCATCTGGAAGTATGAGTCCAGCCATAGGCTAGCAACCTAGCTAAGATGGCTGGCCGTTGGAGGGCAGTAACTCGCCCTTTTCGAGGTGCCGGACGATGGAGGCGTAGCGCGCGGCGTGCGGATCGTGCGTGACCATAACGATGGTCTTGCCGAACTCCTTGTTGAGCCGCGAAAGCAGCGTCAACACCTCTTCCGCCGAGGCGGCGTCGAGATTGCCGGTGGGCTCGTCGGCGAGGATGAGCTTGGGATCGGTGACGATGGCGCGCGCGATGGCCACGCGTTGTTCCTGGCCGCCTGAAAGCTGGCGCGGATAGTGGCCGAGGCGGTCGCCGAGTCCTACGAGTTTGAGCGCCGTGGTCGCGTGTTCGAGCCGCTCCTGCTTCTTGAGATGCGTGAGCTTGAGCGGCAGCTCGACGTTCTCGAGCGCGGTCAGCACCGGAATCAGGTTGAACGTCTGAAAGACGAATCCCACGTTTTCGTTCCGCCAATGCGCAATCGCGCGGTCGCTCAGACTGCGCAGATCCTGTCCCAGCACCGAAATCCGGCCGTCAGTCGCGTAGTCCATGGCGGCGATCAAGTGGAGCAGCGTCGATTTTCCGGAGCCCGAGGGGCCCATGAGCGCCACGAATTCGCGCTCGTGGACCTCGATGCTCACGTCCTTCAGCGCGATAACGTGAAACTCATCGCGGATGAATTCCTTGGTCAAGTGCTGCGTCTGGACCACAGTGTTCATCAGAAACTCCTCTGCTTCAGGCTTCACGACTGCGGCTTCGCCACGCCCCTCACCCCCCGCCCCTCCCCCGCCAGGGGGGAGGGGAGAGTAACTCCAGAATCACAACCCTCTCCCCTTGCGGGAGAGGGTGGCGCGCCAGCGCCGGGTGAGGGGCTCGATTCCGCCAACTTGCTACGCCGGTTTCACGCGCACCCGGTCGCCGTCCTTCAGGCTGTCAGGCGGATTCAGGATCAAATCCTCGCCGCCGATCAATCCCTGATCCACACGCACGTTTTGCCCCATCGTCGGACCGGTCTTGACGGCGCGTCGGACGGCCTTCCCGCCGAGCACCACGAACACCGCATCGCTCTTGACCGCGGACGCCGGCACCACGATCACCGGCCGCGCAGCAACCGCACCGCTGGCGGGCTTGTCATCCGCGACGAAGGCGACGCTGGCGTTCATCTCCGGCCGCAGATAGGAGTCTGGCTGGAGGACCTTCACCTTCACCTGCACCGTCGCCTTCTGGCGGTCCGCCTTGGGAGAGATCTCCGCGATCACGCCGTCGTACTTGCGGTCCGGGTAAGCGTCCGTGGTGACGATGCCCTTCTGGCCCATATGAAGCTTCGAGAAATCGTTCTGGTTGATGTCGAGCTCCACCTGGAGATCGTTTAGGTCGGCGAGCGTCACGACGTAGCCCTTGGCGCCCTTGTCGCCCACAAAGCCGTTGGTGACGAATTCGCCTTTCTCGACCGCGCGCTCGAGGATGGTGCCGGTGACGGGTGCGCGGATCACCGTGTTATCGAGCTGGTCCTGATAGTAGTTCACCAGGCCGCGGGCCTGCTCCACCTGGCCCTGGAGCGAATCAATCTCTTCCTGTCGCGGACCGAGGCGTGCCAGTTGATAGACTTTGTCGAGCGAGACCACGTGCGCCGCCGCGTCGTCGTATTTCGCCTGGGCATCGTCCAGCTGCTGGTGCGACATCACACCCTGCTTCGCGAGGTCCTTGATCCGGTCGAGCGTGACCTTGGCGTCCGCCAAGTTGGCCTTCGCTTGATCCAGATTGGCCTTGGCCTGGTCAATCTCCTCGGGGCGCGAGCCGTGCTGGTCTTCAAGCAGCCGCGCCTCGAGGTTCGCCAGGTTGCCTTTGCCTTGCTCGAGCTGGGCGCGGTATTCAGAGTCTTCCAGGCGCACGAGCACCTGGCCGACCGTAACGTGGTCGCCCTTCTCGACTCCAATCCAAGCGACGCGCCCGACTACTTTCGAGGCGACTTCAATCTCGTGGTGCGCGACGATGTAGCCGGTGGCATTGAGAACCACGCCCGAGTCGGCCGAGCCTCCACCCCGGGTGGCGACGCGTACCGTCTGGACTTCCGGCGCGGCGTTCAGAGTCTTCTCATAGACCACGCGTCCGGCGCCCAGCAGGACGAAAAGCGCCACGCCGCCGATGATCCAGCGCGCCGCCCATTTGGAAGGTCCAGGCTGGGGACCGGTTCGCGTCGGCTTGCGGTCGATTTGCAAGCTCTTGAGTTCGTCCATAAGTTAACCAGCCTTCTCTTCAATAAGATATGCTCAAGACGTCATATAAGTCTTGCTTTATCAGTAAGATATATTTCCATGCGCGCCGCGCTTTTCGGCCGTTGTTGATTCTAAACAACTTCTTCGGTTCGTTCCTCGAGTTCTTGTGATTCCGCTTCTCCTTTCCGGCTCCGAACTTCTGACTCCTGCCTCCTGACTACTGCCCTCACACCTGTCGTAGCGCCGTCAGTACTTCCTTACGTGAGGCGTTCCAGGCGGGGAACAAGCCGCCCACGGCGCCCATCAGAACCGCGAAGATGACTCCGGTAAGCATGATGGCCGGCGTGACCGTCAAGTTGAAGTCAGTCTCGGCAAAGGTCTGGAAATTGCCAACGCCCGTGGTCACCCCATTGAGCGGCAAGACGAGCAGACAGCCGATCAGGCCTCCCAGGATCGCGAGCAGCAGCGACTCCGAGAAGAAGCTGAGGAGGATGCTGGCGCGCGAGAATCCGAGGACGCGCAGCGTGCCGATCTCCCGCGAGCGTCGCGCCACAGCGGCGTACATCGTGTTCATGGCGGCGAAGCTGCTTCCCACGGCCATCACAATCGCCACGAAGGTACCTAGAATCTGGAGGAACTGGCCCGACTGCGTCTGCTTGGCGTAGTAATCCTGCTCCAACTCGCCGTCCATATTCATTTGCTGGTCATTCGAGATGTCCTTGACGAGGGCATCGGCAGCCACGGGATCGGTGGCGTGAACCAGCGCGGAACTCAAGACCTCGCTGCGGTTTTGGTCCGAGCTGAGCTGATTGAGGTCAGCGTAGATTTCGCTGTTGGTCGCACTTTGACCGGCTGACATGACTCCCACCACGTCCCAGTCGCCGGTGCCGAAGTGAAGCTGCTTGCCCAGTTGAGCTTCCGGGAAGCGCTTGGCGATCGATTCGCCCACCACCACTTCGCGATGGCCGGGATTAAACCAGCGGCCGGCCACCAGCTTCAAGCTCTTGCGCATCTCGATGCCGATGGGCGTCAGGCCGCGCACCGTGACGTTGGTGCCGTCGGGAGCGTCGACGCTAACCAGGTTAATGACCGTGACCATTTCGAGCGACGCCATCGGTTGTCCCGACGCGTCGCGCGCGATCCCAGGCTTATCCTTGAGGACCTGAAATCCCTGGCGCGTGAAATTGCTGACCAGCTCGGAATTCGATCCTTTGCGCAACACCAGCACGTTGAGTGGATCGCCGGTCGACCTCAGCGAGGCGGCCAGGCCGTGGACCAGCGCCAGCACGGCCAATAGCACCGCCACCGTGAGCGAGATGCCGAGGGCCGTCATGATGGTGGTGGTCTTGCGAACCACCAGATTGCGGAAGTTGTAGGCGATAGGGATAGCCATGATCAGTCTTCGCTCCTCAGCGCCTCAACGATGGAGACGCGCGAGGCGTTGAAGGCCGGGACGAAAGCGCTGGCCGCGCCAATCAGCGCCGCCACGAGCAAGCACATCACCGCCACGGACGGGGCAATCGTCAGCGTCTCGAGCTGGGCGTTGAACGTCGGCATGCTGCGGACGGCGTTAGTCAAGAGCGCGGCCAAGCCCAGTCCCAGCACCGCGCCGAGCAGCGAAATCATCACCGCCTCGCCCACGATGATCCAGAGGATGGTGCCCGAAGTGTATCCCAGCGTCTTCAGCACTCCCACCTCGCGTCCCCGCTCTCGCACTGACATGGCGATAGTGTTCGCCGACACCAGCAGGATGGTGAAGGTCAGCGCGGCGCACACACTCAAGAGAATCATCTTGATGTTGCCCAGAAAGGCCAGGAAGCTGAGCCCGAAGGCGCTCTGAGTTTCGGTTTTGGTCTGGGCGGGCGAATTGCGGAATTGATCGTCGACCGCCGTTTCGATGCGCGGCACGTCGTCGGGAGTGGCCGCGAGCGTGACAAATGTCCCCACCTCTCCGCGTCTCGATTCCGGTAGGCTTTGCACGAGATACTCGCGGTTGAAAAAGAGCGACCGGTTCATGAATGCGTCATCGGCCTCGAAGATTCCGCGCAGCGTGAGCTCCAGATTGACGGGAAAGATGTCACCTTTGATAGTGATGCGGTCGCCCAGATTCCAATGCAGCTTCGCTGCCAACTCTTTCCCGGCGACGCAGGCGCTGCGTTCCTGCTGGAACGCTTTCTTCTGGTCCTGGGGGATTTTCGCATCGGAATAAATGGTAAAGAACTTGTCGGGCTCGATGCCCATGCGTGCAAACATGTGTTCGGGGCGGTCATCGATGTACTTGCCGCCGAACCATTGCTCGATCTCCACCTCGCGGACCCCCGGAATCGCCTTGATCCTCTCGCCGTAATACTGCGGCAGCGGCCGGGCCAGCGATACCTTGTTGCGAGTCACGAGGCGCAGCTCTTGCTCTGCCGACGGCTGGCTGAAGTAGAAGGCATGATAAATGGCCATCATGAGCCCCAGCAGGCAGAGCGATACTCCGATGCTGAGGGTGGTCAGGACGGTGCGGCGCCGGTTGCGCCACGAATTCTTGAAGATGAGCGGTAAGTGTCGGCCCACAGTCACCTCCCGGTTTCCGGCCGGCGGCGGGTCCGGCTGCGAATTAAGTTTATCGATTTGTTCTAAGCGGACGGCGCACTACCCCGTGGTGCCCGTCGGCCTGCATCTCACATTACGGAATACGCCGCGAGAAGTTACAGCGTTCCCCATCGTTTACTCCTCGAGGCAAGCTCGAAACGCGTAAATCCCTGACGCGTACGGCGCACGCTCGCTCGTCCGAAGTCCGGCCGGCGCCCGGGCCGCATTTTTCTCGAGCGACTTCCGCAGTTTCTCTTTGGCGCGGAAGATGAGCGTCTTTACGTTCTCGTGGCTCACGCCCAGCCGCTCGGCAATCTCCTCGTAACTCAGCTCGTTGTAGTAGCGCAGCACCAACGGAACCGAGTAGCGCTCGGGCAGCCGGGCGATGGCAGCGCGCACTCGCGTCCTCTCCTCCTGCACGAGCAGATCCTCGAGGGGCGAAGTATCCGACGCCGGCGGCTCCGGCCCTTCCGGATCCGCGGGCTCGAGGACGCGCTGTTCCGACCGGCGACGCCGCAGCAGGTCGATGCAGTAGTGGCTCGCGACGCTCGCGAGCCAGCGCGAAAAGGGCAGGGAAGTGTCGTAAGTCTTCACCGCCACGGGCAGCCGTACGAAGACTTCGTTCGAAGCGTCCTCCGCCTCGTCGTGCGATCCCAGCAGGTAGCGGCAAAGGCCCAGCACGCGCGGATGAAACTCCCGGTAGACTTCGCTGTACGCCTGCCGGTCTCCGCCTTGAAGTTTGACGGCCGCTAAGTTCACTGCTTCACCTCCGGCTTGGTCCACACGGGTTTCTGTTGGGCGATAGCGCGGATGCCACCCAGCGAGAACACCGCGATATGGTGCGCGATCCCGTCGATTACCGCCGGCGTGTTGAGCCCAGGCACCAGGCGCGCGGCGACGGGGTTCATCAGTCCCACCATCTGCGTCTGGACGCTGCCCACACAAGCGCCGACTCGCGGATCAGTCGCCGGCAAACCCATGAGCTCGGCGACCAGCGCACCGAGGCGCACGCTGTTGGGACGAATCGCCTCATCAATGAAAAGGTCGAGCGCCGGACTTGGGTCGGTCATTTCGCGTCCCACAAGCTTGCCAGGGCACGACTCTCTCCCTTCGCCTGCCAGGGCGCGCTGCAGGAACACCCGGATGTAATGGTGCAGCCGCTCCTCCGGCGACTTTCCTTCGCCCGCGTCATGGGCCAGTTCTGAAGTACGCTTTTGATATTCGATGATGCCCTGGAGAATTTCCTTATACAGACCCCACTTGTCGCGGAAGTAATAATTGACCGCCGCGACGTTGGCCCCGGCCTCGCCGCAAATGTCGCGCACCGTGACGTTGTTGAATCCGCGCTCGGCGAAAAGCCGGGCCGCCGCCTGGATCAAGCGTTGCCGGGTTTCTTGGTCAGTTACCGAAGGAGTCGTTGCCACTGTACCACCTCAAGGGGCCGCCAAACAATCGTATCAAACATCGATATGAAACACTTGTATAAATCGGTTGTTTAGTCCTGTCAAGCGAAATTTTGTAAAATAAATAAGTCAAACACAATGAATAACATAGGAGTTATTTCGGGCAGGGAATGGCCTAAGGCATCTTAAGGGCCACCCTCAGATGCGGACCGCCAGCACCGGGCAGGAACCGAGTTGCAGCACCCGGTGTGTGGTCGAACCAAACAGGGCAAGGTCGAGTACGTTCCGCCCGCGCACTCCCATAATGATCAGGTCGGTTTGCGCCTCGGTTGCCAGTTGCACGATCTCCTGGTAGGGCTTGCCGGTGCGTACCACGCTTTGGGCTTTGCACCAGTTGCGGGCATCGGAGGGAACCAGTTCCTCGAGCTTGCGCGTCGCCTCGGCAGTCGCGGCCGCCACTTGCGCCGCCTCGGGAACCTCCTCGAGCACGTGCAACAGTGTGATCTCGGCGTTGTACTCCATCGCCAGGGAGAATGCGTAATCCGCGGCGCGATGCGCAAAGTCGGAGAAATCCGTGCACAAAAGAATCTTGCGCAACTGGACGGGGTCCGAGTCCTTCCCCGTGGCCACGAAGTCGTGCGCCGGTTTGCGAACCGCCAGCACCGGGCAGTGAGCTTTGCGCAACACCCTTTCCGTCACCGATCCCATGGTGAGTCGATCGAGTCCACGGCGTCCGTGAGTGCCCATTACGATGAGGTCGATCGCCTGTCTTTCGGCGAGCGACAGGATGCTGTCGATCGGCGTGCCCACGTGGACGACCACCTGGGTGTGAAGGTCGGCGCCCCTCGCCTTGACGAGCTCCCGCAGTTGGGTTTCCGAGTGCTCGCGCAGTTCGCCGTAGAGCTGGTATACCGAGTCCGGCATGGCGTAGCCGGCGTAGCCCCAAGTGAGCGGCTCGACGATGTGCTGGAGAACAAGCGTGGCTTCGTAGTGTCGCGCGAGCGAAAGCGCGTAGTCCGTGGCCTTTTCAGAAAACTCGGAGAAGTCGGTCGGACACAGGATGCGTTCGATCTTGAGCATGTCACCTCGGTTGAACGGCAGCCGGGATTCCCGTAGGTCGTTTATTGTATCCGACTCCTCCGCTTAGCGCAGCCATTAGGAGCCGAAGCTAAACCTGCGCCGCCGTCTCCACCTGAGCCGGCTTGCGCCTGCGAATCGCCCGGACGGTGCTGGCCTGCGGGCCTTGATCTCCCGGTTCTTCCGTAAAGCTCACCACCGAGCCGATCTTCAGCCCGTCGAAGTCGCCCTCGAGAACGCTGTTGCGGTGGAAATAGATCTCGCGACCGCCGGGCGTCTCGAGGAATCCGTAGCCTTCTGCGGGGAACAGCTTGCTGACGCGACCGCGCGGGACAGGCTCGTGGGTCTTGACGTCGCCACGCTGACGCCGCGCGTAATCCTGCAGGCGGCGTCCAGCGGCTTTGAAGGCGTCGTCGATCGCCTGCCGCAGGTCCTTGTGTGGAGCTTTCAGCTCCAGGTGCTTCACGTTTTTTCCATCATCAATGTGCTGGATCGAACTGTGCAAGCTCGGTTGCTCTTTTACCACGAACTCCGCACCCGGCACGCTGAGGTCGATCCGCACATGATACAGGCTGCCCCACTTGTGGCGGACGTTGGGCCGTCCCACCACCACCCGGCAACTCATGATCCGGGGATAGAAGATGTCCAGCTTGGCGGCTTCCTCGCGGATCCAGCCTTCGACCAGGTCCGAGGAGTCCATATTGCGAAACGTGATTTGCAGCGGAAGTATCATGGCGACCTCCATGCCAATCCTTCGCATTCAGCTTAGCCTCTGGCGCCACTCGACTCTGTGACGCCGGTCACAACGCGGCGTGCCGGGGGATACGGCGCGCCGCCGGGACCTAAAGTACGTTATCCAACAGTCGGACGTGCCGCTCCGAACTCCGCTGAAACTGAGAAGAGCGGCAGACGGCCCAAGGCGTGAAAGGAGAGGAGACCATGGTCGGATTGCCGTTCGAAGATCGAGTGGAAGCGGGGCAGATTCTGGCCAGCCAGCTTCGAGCCTACGCTGACCGGGCGGACGTGGTGGTGCTGGCGCTGCCGCGCGGCGGCGTGCCGGTGGCGTTTGAAATCGCTCAGGCGCTGCGCGCGCCCCTCGATGTCATGATCGTGCGCAAACTGGGCGTCCCTGGCCATGAGGAGTTGGCGCTAGGGGCTATCGCTTTGGGCGGAGTCCGCGTACTCAATCGGCGGCTGGTCGAGGAACTGGCGCTCTCACCCAGCACGATTGAAGCAATTGCCAGAAGACAGCAGGTGGAACTCGAGCGCCGGGAGAAGCTTTATCGAGGCGAGCGGCCGGCGACTCAAGTGGCGGGGCAGGTGGTGATTCTCGTGGATGACGGCATCGCCACGGGTTCGACCATGCGGGCGGCGGTCCAGGCGCTGCGCCAGCAGAAGCCGGCGCGCATCGTGGTGGCGGTCCCGGTGGCTCCGCCTTCCGTCTGCGAGGAAATGCAAACCGTAGTGGATGAACTGATCTGCCTCGCTCAGCCCGCGGGATTTTTCGCCGTCGGCCAGTGGTACCGCGATTTCTCCGAGACCTCTGACGAACAGGTGCGAAGTCTGCTCGAGCGGGCCAATCGCGTCCCGGTTCAGAGCTTGATGTAACACTTCGGTTGTTGGCGTTTCAGTATTCGCCCTGTGAGCGGCGTCACAGCGGAGGGTGAGCGAGCACACGGTGAGTTCTGCGGCCGAAGAGTAAAGTTCGACTGTAGCTAGGCGCTGGCATAGGGATGACGCCCCAGCGCGATCAGCGTACGAGTTGGGCACGAGACAACCCGCCAGCGCCACTACAATCCCCGAAAGGAGCACAAAGCCATGCCTGAGAAATCATTAGCCACACAACAGGTAAGAGAAATCACTCCCTTCAAGTTTGAAGAGGTCGAGAAGGTCTTTGATCGCATGCAGAAGACGTACGAGTCCATTGGCCGCCGCGCATTTGAGCTGTTCGAGAGCAACGGACGAGTCTTCGGCCGTGATCTGGAGGACTGGTTCAAGGCCGAGAAAGAGTTGTTGCATCCGGTCCACATCAACATTTCGGAAACCGAAGAGGAGCTTCAGGTGAAAGCCGAGGTTCCGGGCTTCAGCGCCAAGGAACTGGAAGTTAGCGTCGAGCCACGCCGGTTGACGATTACCGGCAAGCGCGAGACCAAGGAAGAGCGCAAGGAAGGCAAGACGGTCTATTCCGAGCACTGCGCCAACCAGATCCTGCGCGTGGTCGATCTGCCGGCGGAAGTCGACAAGGCCAAGGTGACGGCGAGGCTCAAGGACGGGGTCCTGGAGCTCGCCCTGCCCAAGGCTGCGCCAGCCAAGAAGGTGCCGATCGAGACCAAAGCGGCGTGAAGCCGTCTCCGGCGACGAAGGGCTTTCAGGGTTGCTGAACACCGGGGGAGCGCTCCCCGCGCTCGAAGGAGGCTGCCATGAAAGGCAAACCGACCTGGAAACCTCTCGGTCTCCGGGCCAAGCGATGGCGGGAGGCGGCGCATGCACGGGGTCCGGCCATTCTACCTTTGACGAAGCGCGAGACGCGGAGTCCTGGGGGAGGGCCTAGGCCGAAGGGACGAAAAGCGATGCTCGAGGCTCCTCCGGAGACCCGGCCCTTTTAGTGAGCAGCAGAGGGAGGATGCCATGATTGCGCAACGTATCCGCGAATATCTGGATTCCGAGAAGGTGAACTACCAGTGGCTTCCCCACGGGCAGGCCTTTCCGGCTCAGGAAGTCGCTCAAACCCTGCACATAACGGGGAAGCATTTCGCCAAGGCGGTGGTGGTGCACAGCGACGGCAAGTTGATCATGGCGGTGCTGCCGGCTTCACGCCGCTTGGACCTCCACGAACTAAAGGAGGCGCTCGAGGTGAAGCATCTCGAGATGGCGTCCGAGAGCGAGCTGGCCAAGCTATGTTCCGGTTGCGAGCTCGGGGCTTTCCCGCCCTTTGGGAAGCTCTATGGCATGGACACATGGGTGGACGGCTCGCTGGGGGAGTCGGACGAGATCATCTTCAATGCCGGAACGCATACCGACGCTGTGCGCATGAAGTATTCCGACTACGCGAAGGTCGCGCAGCCGCACACCGGTAAGTTCGCCGAGTTTGCCCTTGTAGACACCCAGGCGACAGGCGCGCGGCGAAGGTCGGCGAACGAAGCGAACTAAATCTGATTTGGGGGGTCGACTATGAAAGTGAAAGATGTGATGACCAAAGAGGTGAAGTGCTGTCGGCCGCTCGATTCCACGCAGCTCGCGGCCAAGATCATGAGGACTTACGATGTGGGCGCGGTGCCGGTCGTCTCCGATCTCAACACACGGCGACTCGAAGGGATCGTCACCGACCGCGACCTTTGCTGCACGGTGGTGGCGGAGGCAAGTTTCTCCGAATCCGTGAGCGTGCAAGAGGTGATGACGCCGAAGCCGGTAATGTGCAAGCCCGAGGACAGCCTGGAGGAGTGCGAACATTTGATGCAGAAGCATCGGATTCGCAGGATTCCGGTGGTGGACGAGGCGGGCTGCTGCGTGGGAATTGTCACGCAGGCGGATATGGCCCTGCACGCACCCGCGGTCAAAGTTGCCAAGACGATGGCTGTGATCTCGAAGCCCCGGCCGGTGGCGCGTCGGCCGCATGTCGCGGCAGCTTAGTTGTTTGGAAAGTAGTTTCAGCTTGGAAGGCCTGGTGAGAAACATAAGGAGGTCACTAGGTTTGATCAAAGCACCCGACATAGCGCCAGGAGCTTCTTGCTCCCGCTGACGGTTTTGTGTGCGGTCGCTTTTTTGTTGCCGCTGAAATCCCAGGAACAGAACCCGGCCGTCAAAATCCGCAAGGTCCCGGCCCAGCAGACCCACGAGGTTGCGGGTGACAAGTTGTTCCAGACTTACTGCGCGGTATGCCATGGAAAGGACGAGAAGGGGAACGGCCCCGCCGCACCAGCCTTGAAGACGGCGCCCCCTGACTTGACGCTTCTGGCCAAGAACAACAACGGCACGTTTCCTGACTCGCGCATTTTCCATATTCTCAGCAATCCGCAGCAAGCCGTTCACGGCTCGAAGGATATGCCCATATGGGGTCCGATCTTTCGTGGAATGAGTTCGACGACGAGCACTGCGCAGCTACGTGCGTCGAACCTGACTGAATATCTTAAATCCATCCAGGCAAAGTAAAAACGCTGCCTGGCGGGTTGAAAGCGGGGACGAGCGTCCGAAGGTGGAAGTAATTCAATCTAAGGATGCTGATACTTCTCAAGACGAAAGCCGGGCGCCCCGGAGTTGCAGCCTGGCGCCCGGCGACGCGTGCTGTATTTGGCTAGCTTGAAAAAGGAGCGGTGCGATGAGTTACAAGCAGGTTCTCTTCAGATCTGAAGCACGCGAGAAAATCCTCCGTGGAACAACAGCGCTCGCCGATGCGATACGGGTGACTCTGGGTCCAAAATCAAAGTGCGTGCTCATCGAGAAACCCTGGGGCCGGCCGATCGTTTGTAGCGACGGAGTCACTATCGCTAAGGAGTTTGACCTCAAGGACCACGAGGAAAACCTGGGTGCCAGGATGATTCGTGAGGCGGCGGAGCGGACGGGCGAAGCGGTCGGCGACGGTACCAGCACCTCGGCAATCCTGGCGCACGCCATCTTCGCCGAGGGCTTGCGCAACGTGGCAGCAGGCGCCAGCGCGGTCGATTTGAAACGCGGCCTGGATCGTGGTCTTCGCGCCGCGGTAAAGGGCTTGAAGGCTCTCTCCCGTCCGGTTTCCAGTCGGCTGGAGAAGGCCCAGATTGCGACCATCTCGGCTCAGAACGACCCGACGATTGGCGAACTCGTCGCGGAGGCGGTCGAGAAGGTCGGACAGGAAGGCGTGATCACGGTCGAGGAGGCCAAGACGATCGAGACCACGCTCGAGATCGTCGAAGGCATGCAGTTCGACCGCGGCTACATCTCTCCTTATTTCATAACCGATCCTGAGAAGATGGAGGCGGTGCTCGAAGAGCCGTTCATCCTCCTTCACGAGAAGAAGGTCAGCAGCCTCAAGGACCTCCTGCCGCTGCTCGAGCAGGTCGCAAAGGCAGGCCGTCCGCTGCTGGTGATTGCTGAAGACGTCGAGGGGGAGGCGCTGGCTACGCTGGTGGTCAACAAGATCCGTGGCGTCCTGCCGTCGGCAGCGGTCAAGGCGCCCGGGTTCGGCGATCGGCGCAAGGCGATGCTCGACGACATCGCCATCCTGACCGGTGGGCAGGTCCTGGCTGAAGAGCTGGGGCTGAAGATCGAGAACCTTGGCCTCAAAGACCTCGGCAGAACTAAGCGCGTGGTCATCGACCGCGACAAGACGACGATTATCGAAGGCGGCGGAGCGAAGCCGGCCATCGAAGGCCGCTGCGAAGAGCTGCGCAAGCAAATCGAAGAGACCACCTCCGACTACGATAAGGAGAAGCTCCAGGAGCGACTGGCGAAGCTGGCGGGTGGCGTGGCGGTGATTCGCGTTGGCGCGCCTTCTGAAACCGAACTGAAGAGCCGCCGGGAAGCGTTCGACGACGCCATCAGCGCGACTAAAGCAGCCATGGCGGAGGGCATCGTGCCGGGCGGCGGGCTCGCTCTGCTGCGCGTCATCGACGCTGTGGCGGCCGAGGAGACGAATTCGACCGGCGACGAACGCACCGGCCTGCTCATCCTGAAACGCGCCCTTGAGGCGCCCACCCGGCAGATCGCTGAGAACTCCGCCGTCGATGGCGGTGTGGTGGTCGACCGGATGCGCACGGGAACAGGGAACCTGGGCTTCGACGCAGGCCGGGGCGAGTACTGTGACTTGGTCGCGGCCGGTATCATCGACCCGACCAAGGTGGTTCGCACCTCCCTCGAAAACGCAGTCTCGGTGGCCAGTGTGCTGCTGTTAACCGAGGCTACGCTGACGGAGGCGCCGGAAGCGAAACACGAGGCCGTCGAATCGCGCGAGTTGTCCGCAGCTTGAAGAGCTGACCCGGCGCGTGCAATTTTTTTGTAGACTGACATGGTCAGGACTATTCATGTCTCTCTTGCGCGCCGGTCTCTTGCTCATCCTCGTTTCGCTGTCCACCCAAGCCCAGCAGCCGCAGCTCTCAAACAGCATCGTAGGCGGCCGATTCAAGTACACGGTCCGTAAAGGTGACTCGCTGACCGGCGTGGGCGCTCGCTTCGGAATCGACGCCACGGTCCTAGCCAAGCTCAACGGGTTGAAGCCGCGCGCGCGTCTGAAGCAAGGGCAAGAACTCCTTGTTGACAACCGCCACGTTGTTCCCGCCGGCGTCGCCGACGGCATCCTCATCAACATTCCGCAGCGCATGCTGTTCCTTTTCAAGAACGGCGAACTGGCTGGCCACTATCCGGTGGCGGTGGGTCGTCCAGACTGGCAGACCCTGATCGGTCATTTCACGGTGCTCAGCAAGGAGCAAAACAAGGTCTGGATCGTGCCCAAGTCCATCCAGGAGGAAATGCGCCGCGAAGGGAAGGCCGTCAAGAAACGAGTGCCACCCGGTCCCGAGAATCCGCTCGGGAAGTACTGGATCCGCGTCACGCCTGATTGTGGGATTCACGGGACGATCTTCCCGGCGAGCATTTATACGTTTCAGACACACGGCTGCGTGCGGCTGCTTCCTGACGATATCCACGCGCTTTACCGGCAGGTCTCGGTCGGCACTCCGATTACGATTATCTACGAACCCGTGCTGCTCGCCCGGCTGCCTGGCGGCGCCGCGTTTCTCGAAGTACATCCGGATGTCTACCAACGAGCCGAAGACCCGGCAACAACCGTCGAGCGCGTTGCTGCGGGAAACGTTCTACATTCTGTGCTAAAGTGGAAAACGGTCAAGCGGGTCATCGAAGAACAACAAGGTTTGGCTCAAGAGGTGGGTGTCGCACCCGCTTCGGAAACGCCGACCAAAGCTCAATGAAAGTTCTGCAAGACTCTCCTCACAAGACAGGCTCGGTAAGCCGCCGCGGCTTCCTCAAGCTGGGGTCGATGGCGACCGCGGCGACCGCTGTCCCGCGCTGGCTCCAGGCGCAGGCGGCTTCCTCCGGGCCGCGATCCCTCGCCTTCTACCACACTCACACTGGGGAGCGACTGCGAGCAACGTATTGGGCGGACGGCCGGTATCTTCCCGAGGCTCTGGCCCAGATCAATTGGATCCTGCGGGACTACCGCCGCGACGAAATCAAGCCCATCGACACGCGGCTGCTCGACCTCTTGTACGCGCTCGCGAGGAAGCTCGAGACACGCGAGCCTTTCCACATCATCTGCGGCTATCGCTCAACGGCCACCAACGAGTTCTTGCGCACTCACACCATCGGCGTCGCGCAGCACAGCATGCACCTCGAAGCCAAAGCCGCCGACATTCGCGTTCCAGGACGTGACCTCGCTCGGGTGCAACGAGCGGCAACGGCCCTGCACGATGGCGGCGTGGGCACGTATCCCCATTCGGACTTTGTTCATGTGGATGTGGGCCGTGTGCGTTACTGGAGACTCGCCGGTTTGCTCCGGCCGCTTACTCAGTCACCGAAGACCGTTTCCTCGGAAATGGAAAGCTGCTAAGAGTCCCACGTGTTGCGGCCGGCGTAGCAGCTTCGCTTTGCTCCGGCTCGTGCCTTTCAAGGTTCTTCTCGACGCCGCGCGGCCTGCCGAGAATCGCCATAGGACGTTCGCGCCAAACGTCGTTCTCTTGGTACTTGAGTGTATAGATATGGAGCAGAATCCATCCTGCTTCCAGGAGTTGGTTGACGACCTCGCGCCCGCGCGCCTCGATGTTGTGTCCTGCGAGCTCCTCGGGTCGAGTTGCCACAGCGGCAACTCGGACGGCGAATCCGGCAGGACTTCATGCGTCAATGTTCGATGTGCGTTCCTGGTCGGCATAAGATCCTCGAGGCTTCTGCAGGTATTGCTTGAACCACACGGCGGCCTCGCGGGCCACCATGTCTAGAGTCCCTGGCTCCTCGAACAGGTGCGTCGCTCCGGGAACAATCACCAGCTTCGTGGTGGTCTTCAACCGACGGTAGGCCTGTTCGTTCAAGTCAAGGACTCGATAATCGTCACCGCCCACAATCAACAACGTCGGAGCTTTGACACGCGGCAAGGCGTCCGCCGCCAAGTCCGGCCTGCCGCCGCGAGAAACGACCGCGCCGATTCCCTCGCCCAACGTGGCTGCTACTCGAAGAGCTGACGCTGCGCCGGTGCTCGCTCCAAACAAGCCAATCCTGAGGTTCTGAGTCTCAGGCGATAGCCGGAGCCAAGACACGGCGTGGGCAAGCCTCTGGGTGAGCAAAGTGACGTCGAAGCGCCGGGCATAGTCGCGGTCCTCGTCTTCGGTCAGTAGATCCATCAGCAGTGTACCGAGCCCTGCCTGATGCAGGACTCCGGCCACAAAAGTATTTCGCGGGCTCGACTTGCTGCTGCCGCTGCCGTGGGAGAAGAGTACGATTCCCGATGCGCCGGGCGGTATCTCCAGGATCCCTTCGAGGTTCAGGCCTTCGGCCGGAATAGTCACTAGCTGTTCGGCAAGACCGTTCATGGTCGGCTCCTCGACTGCCGCCAAGCATTCGATTCGGCACTGGGCGGCGCTTCAGGCTGGTACTACATTCACTTCGTTTCACGTTCCGGTCTGTGCCTGCGCTCACCTCGGCGTGTGACACTCATCACATCGTGATTCCCACGCCCGCAGGAGACTTGAGACGGCTGAGATCCGGCCCGACCTCGGCCGCGATCTGCTAGAACTCGCAGGAGGTGCTGCATGAGAGTCGCCGAAAAGAAATCCGCTGCGCCCGTCGTCGAGTTGCGAAACATCCTGCTTGCCACCGACTTTTCTCCTTCTTCATTGGCAGCCTTGCCGCGTGTTGCGGCCATCGCCCGGCGCTACGAGTCGAAAGTCTATCTGCTGCATGTTGCAGTGCCAGACGCGTATCCGCTTGTCTCGCCTGAAGCCGCGGCGTGGACCGCCGTCGAGATAGGTGTGAGCGCCAAAGACCAGCTCGAGAGACTCGCGAACTCCAAGGAGCTAGAGGAAATTCCGCACGAGGCGTTGCTCGTCCAGGGCGAGGTCACCGAAGCCTTGAGAGCGGCAGTCGGCCGGCACGACATCGACCTCGTAATCGTTGGGACGCACGGGCGGCGCGGATTCCGGCGCCTCCTAATGGGCTCGGTCGCCGAGGGAATATTCCGCAGCCTGCCGTGTCCGGTGCTGACGGTGGGACCGCACGTCTCCGGCCAAGCGCCTGAGGAGCTGACCGTGAAGCGCATTCTCTATCCTACGGACTTGTCCGCTACCTCGTTCCGCGCGGCCAAGTATGCGATTTCCTTTGCGCTCTAGTACGCCGCGCATCTCACGGTTCTCCATGTCGTCCCACCAGAGGCGACGACTCCTCTCGAGATCAGGCTGGCGACCGAATCCTTTCAGCACGAAATGCAAACGCTGGTTCCTACCGAGGCCCAGCCTTGGTGCGATCTCAAGTCCGTCATTGAGCCGGGAGACCCGGCCGAAACGATTCTGCGGTCAGCGAAGGAGCGCGGAGCTGACCTCATCGTCCTGGGCGTCCGTCAGGCCGAGCCGGTATCCACGCACCGCGCCGGCAACATCGCTTACCGCATCGCGGCGGAGGCGGAGTGTCCGGTACTGACAGTCAGCACCTAGAATCTTAGGAAGCACCACATGCGCGGGTGTCGATGCGGGTCCGCGACTTTGCTGCGCGCCTGATCGCCGCTGTTGCTCGAGACGGCGTACTCTCTTGGTGCCGGACCCGCCGTCGCTCGGAAACGTCTGACGTGGACTCGCCATCCATTCACGCAGGCTCTTGAAAAAACCGGGGCGGTTCGTGCTAAACTCACTGAGTCTCCCTGGGCCGTTAGCTCAATTGGTAGAGCAACTGACTCTTAATCAGTAGGTTGGGGGTTCGATTCCCTCACGGCTCACCACCTAAATCCCTTCTTTACAATGCCTTCCCATTTTTCATACCCGCCTCATTGCCGAAAACGTAAGAAAACCGTAACAAAACCCCTTCAGTTTGGGCGTACCGTAACAAAACTCCCCTCATGTTCGTTCGCCTGACGGTCGAGTTTCGCGAGTGCTTCTCGCATCATGTTGAGCTTGGCTTGGCTGTACCGTTTGAAGGCGTCTGCGTCCCCCTGCCGTAGCATGAGCGTGACGAAATGATCGGAGACGCCACCGGCACTGAGACGAGTGGCGAACGTGTGGCGCAGATGATAGATCGGGAAGTAGGGGACACCAGCCCTTCTCAGCGTTGCGGCCCAGGTTGTCTTAAGTGTTGTGATGTAGGGCCTGGAGGATTTCCTGCTCGGTGTCGGAAACAAGTATTCCGATCCAGGAGTCTCGTCCAACTGTTCCTTGAACGCCTGGCGAGCCAATTCGGTCATGGGCATATCCCCCACCCCGCTTGGCGTTTTGGAGTCATCGATACAGACCAACGAGTTTTCGAGGTCGACTTGAGATTTCATCATCGGCGTCAGCTCTTTGTAGGGACGAAGCCCCATCTCCGAAATGATGACGATGATGTGCCTTAGGTGGCTGGGCGCACACATCTCGATTCGCTCTTGCTCGCTGGCGGTCATGTAGTGGGGCTTTTGAGTCGAGTTCTTGACAGAAACAGGGAATTCGACCGCGCTGCAAGCGTTGCTAGCCAACCGCTTCTGCTTGACGGCAACGTTCAGAATCCGCCGCAGAACTCGGAATTCCTGATGGACCGTCATCGGTTTGACCGTGGTTGCCCGATGCCGGATTCCCAGCTTTGTGCGGTACCTCCTTCTTGCGGACAGCCGCCGACGTAGATAGTCCTCGATTGCTTCCGGCGCGATGTCAAGGAGCCGTGTGTTCCCGAAGGTCGGCCGGAGCAACTGGGTTGCATTCAGGTGCATAAGGTGCGTCTTTTCTGCGCGAAACGGCGGCTTCGATCGCTTCTCCAGGAACCAGTCTACAAACTCGCCGAAAGTGAGGTTCTTGCTCGCGAGGATCGTGGGCAGCACTCCATCATCTCTCGCATCGAGGCGTTCTCTCAGGAAACGCTCTGCCTGGTCCCGGTCCGCCGTTCCCGTGGACTCCTGCACTACCTGGCCCTCACGGTTCCGGTAGGTTATCCACCAGAACGCAGAATCTTTCCGCGGATAAACGGTTCCACTTATCTTGCGTGGCCTACTCATTGATTCCTCCATTGACGAAGAATTGTTGGCGCCACTTTTCGAGTTCAGACAGGCTGAATCGAATCGAGCGGCCCATCATTCGGAAATGGGGAATCTGCTTTCGCTCCACGTAAGCATACACCAAGGACGGGCTGACCCCAAGGAAGCGGGCAGCGGCTTTCACATCAACTGCGACTTCAAGGTGAGACCGCTCGACGGGGTCCTCAGTCGACTGGGTCTCACGAACGGCGTCCATGCGTGCATCTCCTCGCCAGTCATTTCGGTGAATCTTCCAGCTCCGCTTCCAACTCTTCGATTGTTGGCAGGCTCCCACGTAGGCGCTTGGGCAGGGCTTCCGTCAGCCGGTACTCAGAAACGCCCACGGGCTTCCGAAGATCCCGGAGCGCGTATTCGGCCACGACCTTGTTCTGCGACTTGCAAAGCACCATTCCGATGCTGGGCTGGTCCCCAGGTTGTCGAAGGAGGTCGTCGATGGCTGAGAGATAGAAGTTCATCTTGCCGCTGTGTTCCGGCTGAAACTGGCCCATTTTGAGGTCCAACGCGACGAAACAGCGCAAGCGCAGGTGGTAAAACAACAGATCGATTCGAAACTCCTCGTCGCCTACTTGAATCGGGTATTGGCTGCCGACGAAGGCAAAGCCCACGCCGAGTTCTATCAGGAAATCTCGGAGGTGATCGATCAGTGCGTGCTCCAATTCACGCTCGCGTGCCTCTTTGGCAAGGCTGAGGAACTCGAAGTTGTACGGGTCCTTGACGACCTGCTGCGCGAGTTCTGACTGGGGGGCCGGCAGAGTGCGAGTGAAATTGGTGAGAGCCTTGCCCTGGCGGCGATACAGGCCGCTCTCGATCTGGTGAACCAGGACGTTCCGACTCCAACCGTTTTGGATGGTCTGGCGGATGTACCACTCGCGCTCAGCGATGCTCTTCACCTGGTCCAAGATGACGCAGTTGTGGAACCAGGGAATTTGTGCAGCAAGCTGCTGCACAAATTGTTCGTCGGGCCAGGCTTCCGCAAAGGACCTCATGTAACTGAGGTTGCGAGGCGAGAACCCGGTCATCTCGGGGAAGGCCTTGCGCAGGTCAGCCGCCAGCCGGTCGACGATCTTGGCTCCCCAGCCCTGCTCTTTCTGACGGGCCAGGATGTCCCGGCCGATGCTCCAGTAGAGCGATACCAACTCGCGGTTGACGGCCAAGCCCGCGCGGACCTGCGCTGCACGAATGCGCTCCTTGAGCTCGTTGAGTAGCGAGGCGTATCCCTGTGGAAGGGTCAGCCGGGTCTCAGCCATTGGGCACCCTCCATACATGCAGCCGTTGTTTGCTCCGGTGGTGTCGGGCCATCGTGCCGTGACGGCCTTGACTGAACAGGCTCGACGAGCACCGCGGCCTCGTGATAAGCCCAGGCTAAGCAAATTGCGCACTGAGGACCACGAGAAACTTAATCCTCCGCGGGCAGGGACTCGATGTCAATTTTCGGGGTTCCGACCTTCCGATTTTGCCCGCGGAGGGCAGGGTGGCCACCGCCGATCGCGTGGCTTGATTGCTTTCCGACGTTCGCCTGCGGCAGTCGAATTGGCCTCAGGCCATTGTGTGCGCGAGACTTCCGGTCTCCCCCGATCGCGGCCCGGTCTGTGTGGTTAGGCTGGCGACGCTGGCGAGCGATGCAGGGAGGCGCCTGGAATCTCGGTCACACGTCTTTCAGGCAGTGCATTTTTTTCTCGCGCTACCGTCGCGCTTGTTAGGTGAAGACGAGAGCGCGACCAAGCCGAAAGCTCCTGTGAATCAAGCTCTTTGGGCTTGATCCCATGACTGAGGGAGGCTGAAGCCCCAGGGGGTCCGGTCTTACATGGCCCCAGCGTGCTGCACGCTGTCAGGCAGTGGCGGAATGTCTTCGAGACCGCTAGGTCGAGTGAAGGAAATCCTGAACCAGGAAGAGGTTTCTGGCCATCGGGAAATCTGAAGAAGAGAAGGAGGATCCGTGTTTGTTGAACTGATGCCAATGCTCGCGGGACGCACAGTGGTGATCACCGTGGCCCGCGAGGACGACAAGACACTCCGGGTGACGGTCATTCCCAAGAAGATGAAGGATGACGAGCACCCGGCGCTCAGCACACCGTTGAGCTACACCGGCACACCTGAAGAGCTCGACACCGAGCTGGGCAAGCACTTGGCAAGCTACGTCGAGTGCCACGCCCAACTTGGCAGCACGCTAGCCCAGGCCAAAGCTGAGATGGAAGCTGCGGCGAAGGCTGCCCAAGAGGAAGCCCGAAAAAAAGCGGCCGAGCGGGGCAAGAAAGGAACAGAGAAGCCGGCTACCAACGGGGACTCGGCTCCGGAGGCGCCAGCGACGCCTCCGCCAGCTGCGACGATGACGTTGTTCGGAGGCTCGCAACCCGCGGCTTCGGCTTCCGGCGCGGCCAGCCCAACAGCGACAGCAGCAGCAGCAGGAGGTGAAAGCATATGCAAACTGGCGTTGTAACCAGGGAGTTCAGTTTCAACGGCGTGAAGCTCCCCGACCCTGACCCGAAGCTCAGCCCCGAGCAAGTCCGGTCGGTGCTGGCAACGATGTACCCCGACATCGCCACCGCCTCGATCACCGGCCCGGAGGCGGTCGGCGACAAGCTTCGCTACAACTTCGTTCGCGCCATTGGCGCCAAGGGGTGATTTCCCATGAGCCAGAGGCGCAGAAAGGAGGCAGCGAAACAGGCGGTCCTTGGCGAGCTGGAGCTGTTAGCCGGGGACCGCCACCCCCGCAACCAAACCCTGATCGCGAGGTATGCACGATGCACGGATTATCAAACGGCGACGAGATTGATAACCGAGGCGCTGGGGGCGACGGGGCGTTGGCAAAGAGGATCACCCCTGTCGCCGCCGCCCGGTTGGCTTCCGCCGCTGACCTGATGGGGACGGGCGATCAACTGTCTATTCCGCGTCTCGAAGGGATACCGCAGGAGTACTTATACTCCGCTGGCGATTCGGCGTTGATCGTCCTGGCTCGAACCCTGGTGGAAGTCAGTCAGGCGGCCCCAGAGGATTGGGAATCGGCCCATCGCGATCCGGGAGCCTACGTGCTCAGGACGGTCGAGCGGTGGATCGCCGCCCATGGTGGCGCCGCTATTCGACGGCGCTTTGACGTTTACGCCACGCTCGGCAGTGATCTCAACGAGTATTCCGGTAAGAACGAAGAGAACCCTGACGGAACCCAGTTGTACCTAACGGTCGATCCCGACCGCTGCGGTTTCGTGGTTCTCGGCCCAACCCTGGAGTCGCTCGAGAAAGCCCATCCGCGACTGCCCGCGACCTTTTACAGCCTGTTCATGCGCGCTCTGAATCACTGGGTCCGCGTTTATGATTATAAGGACGCTGAGGACCGAGTGACCATGCTGAAAGACTGGATCGAGGGCGAAGCCGATGAGGACCAGTACGAGATCCCGGATGTCGAGGGGTGTATTCCGGCTTACATCAAGGGGAAGGCGCTGGGCCGCCGAAAGCTTCGAGAGGTGCGAGCGGAACTGGGAAACACGCAGGTAGGACTTCTGGTGGACGCGCTCCTCGATCTCGCGGACATTTCTGGCCAGGCGAAGCGGCCGGAGCTGACCGACCGGATGCGCGAGGAATTCTGTGACACCAATCCTCCCTTGCCCAGTTTGCTGGCGGTCTTTACAGAGGGCGACGCCGTTGAAGGCTGCTTCGATGATGAAGGGCAAACAATGATGGAAGTGACGCCGGAACCGAGTGTGATCCTTCCCTTCAATGCCCACCAGCCGGAGAGCGTCCGGCAGGCATGTCGGACCTTCGGCGTGATCTGCGACACTCTAGCAGCTGCCAGTCGCGTAATCGACTTGATGCCTGGCACCGAGCGCTGGGTGATCCAGCCTTGAGGAGAATCCATGGAAGCACAGATCAGGATCGGCTCTCGGCGATCGTTCACGCTTAAGCAGGCGGTGCTGGTCTACCGGGACGACTCAGCAGCGTTTGCAACGCTCCACGAGGTGCAGGGGGAGAAGAATCAGGCGCCGTATCTGGGGCCGGGACAGCCGCTGACCACGGTTTTTCTGCGGACTCTGGCACGCGGCCTAGGATCGAGAATCAGACCTGAGATCCTGCCCGACAACGTACTCGTCCGTACGGCTGACTCAATCGTTTGGTGGAGCACCGCACAGCGCCAGGTGATGTTTTTCGGTGGCGCCACAGAGGAGGCGGCCAGGCTGAACGGCCGCATGTATCCGCATCCACCGCTGGGTCTTCAAGGTCTGCCGCAATGAACTGTTCGTGCGGGCTCTGGAGCACGATGCGAGGCCCATTGCGAACACGCCGCTAAAGACCGCACCCTACTGGAACACGGAGGGTTCGCGAGGCCTGGTATGCGCCGGCACGATGCGGATACCGCAGGAGGTGACGGCCGACGGCATCTCAGAATGGGAGACAGCCTTCTTTTCCAGTTCCTTTACCCATCCCTCCGGAGCGGTGCGGCTGACCACTCACCCCCGGGGTTTCGCGGGCCTGTGGTTGAGTCTGGCGGACCGCGAAGGTCGTTTCCCGACTGAGTTTCTGACGGACGCGAGACAGACCCTGCGGCAGTTTGTGGACAGCAGCGAGGAGCAGTGAACCATGGAGACTCACACGATTCACGGTGAACTGCTCCGTTGTCAGGTACGGGTTCTGGTGGTGGGCTGTGGAGGTACCGGTAGCGCAATCGCAGCCGGGCTTCCCTACCTCCACCAAGCGATGCTTGCCGCAGGCCACCCCGGAGGCCTTCATGTAACACTGATGGACGGCGACACCATTTCGCCTACCAACTGTGTACGCCAACCGTTTAGTCGCTCAGAGACCGGCCTGCATAAGGTGGTGGTGATGGTGAATCGCCTCAACATTTTCTGGGGCGTTGACTGGGAGGCTGCGCCGGTCAGCTTAGGACCACACGACAAAATCGACCGAGCCGATATCGTGATCGGATGCGTCGACACACGAGCGGCCCGGGCTGCGATTCAAGCCGCCACCGCCCACGAAAGCGATGTGGACTATTGGCTCGATCTCGGCAACAACGCGGACAGCGGGCAGTTCATCCTCGGGGAACCGTTGAATCGGGTAAACCGGAAAAAGAGGATTCGCCTGCGAAGCGTCGCTGAGTTGTATCCTGCGATCGTGGATCGCCAACTGGATGATGATGGCCAGCCCAGTTGCAGCGCGGCGGAGGCGTTAGAGCGCCAGGAACCGTTTGTGAACCAGACCCTGGCACAACATGCGCTGGCTTTACTGGGGCGATTGTTCAGGTACGGTGCCATCTCCTACCACGGCGGATTCGTGAGTCTGGACAGCGGTGCCTGTGCGCCGATGAGAATTGAGCCGAAGACCTGGAAACGCATCATGCGGGCGAACCAATAGAATGGGCCGCGCAGCGGACAGGCCATCGCTGTAGCCGTCTCTCTTCCGGCCTCTGTACTCGCCTCATCCAAACACGAGGCGACTTTTCGCCCTCTGGGCGTCTGGGGCAGGAACCGACGTGAATGGACCAGTAGATTCCGAGTTGGCTAGCGACCATTCGCCCGGAATCGTGGTTGCGGTTAGCAACAGGTTAGATTAACACGAGTCACAGCCGACATAGGCGATTGGATTCCGCCCATTAAATTGTGGAACGATCTTCCCCTTGAGTGCGCGCCGGAGTACAAACAGGTTCGACCGCCAAAGCTTCGCCACGATGTCCTGGTGCGACACCAGTTGTTCCCGCCGGCTCACCAGAAAAATCAGCAACTCCATGGGCTTCCTTTCGAGTTTGACACGCCGTCCCCGGCGGCGAAGCTCATAGCGGCCCAGGTCCAGTTCAATCTCACCCACTGGCGTTCTTGTGCGTCGCATAAAGGTTAACTCCAGCACATTATTCTCCAGGAATCAATGGCTTGCGCCGATATGCGAAAGATACACAAACGCTATCCTCTCTTCATTGAAATCCTCACGCCCCCAACGCATATTCGCATCGTTCGGTGCAGAACGAGGGAGAGATCGAAATCACAAAGGAGAGCAAAAATGGCTATTAACATGGACAAACTGAACGCATTCGTAGGGCAATTCGTTGGGGATCTGGGCGCCGCGGTCCACTCTGGCATTGTCGTGATTGGTGAGAAATTGGGACTGTACAAGGCTCTCGCCGAAGGCCCCCTGAACTCAGCCGAACTGGCCGCGAAGACAAAAACGGATGAACGTTATGTGCGCGAATGGCTGGCCTCCCAGGCAGCGGGCGGCTACGTCACGTATGACGAACAGACGCGCAAGTTCAGCTTGAGCGAAGAACAGGAGTTTATGCTGGCGAACGAAGATAGCCCCGCTTACATTCCCGGGGCCTTCCAATTGGCTCTCGGCTCTCTTGCCGCTGTTCCGAGAATTGCCGAGTCCTTCCGCTCAGGCGCCGGCATGGGCTGGCATGAACACGACGACGCTGTCTTTCAGGGCTGCGAGAAATTCTTCCGGCCGAACTATGCAGCCAACCTTGTAAGTTCGTGGATTCCTTCTCTACAAGGGGTCCAGGCCAAGCTCGAAGGCGGCGCTCGCGTGGCCGATGTGGGTTGCGGCAAGGGAGCCGTGCTGATGGCCAAAGCCTTCCCAAAATCGCAATTCTTCGGATTTGATTATCACGACAAATCCATTGAGGGTGCCCGCGCCACCGCGCGCAGGGAAGGCGTTGAGGTTCGCGTCAACTTTGGCGTCGCGAAGGCCAAAGAGTTTCCTGGCAAGGACTACGACTTGATTACGGTGTTCGATTGTCTGCACGACATGGGCGATCCGGTGGGGGCCGCGACCCACGTGCGTAATTCGCTCAGCAAGGCTGGCACTTGGATGATCGTCGAACCGTTCGCCAACGATGAGCTGAAAGACAATCTCAATCCGGTGGGCCGCGTGTACTACTCTTTTTCGACTCTATTGTGTACGCCCTGCTCGCGCTCGCAGGAAGTCGCGCTGTGTTTGGGTGCGCAGTCCGGCGAAAAGCGTATTCGGGAGGTCGTCGCGGCAGCTGGGTTCAGCCGTTTCCGGCGAGCAGCGGAAACACCGTTTAACGTCGTCTACGAAGCTCGTCCATAAACATAGCTCACGACGGAGGCTGTTTCATGAAACGATGCTTGTTCCTTGTGCTGGCGATCCGTGGATTCTTCGGTGGGGTGTCAATGGCAGTGTTTCGTCGTTAAGACTCCCGATCTTTGGAGATCGTAGTGGTCGGAGGGGGAAGAAGCGACCCTCGCCCTGGTGCTTGCCCGAGCTGAGTTGTGCGGCATGGCGTTGGAGCAGCAGCCGTCGGGGGTCGCTGAGTCGCAGGATCTCAGCATCAGCCAGATCCTCGTCCAAGCGGGCAGGTTTTTCGCGCCGCTCCGAGTCCCACGCCAAATCGCACGCGGGCCTGGAACGGAAATCCGATCGGGTCGTCGGCTACACGGCTGGCAAGGGCAACGAACTGTCCCCGCATGTCGCCTATTCCCGACGGCTGTCGGCAGCGGTCGAGCGACCGTTGAACTGGGCCTATCAAAAAGCCGGGAGGCGCTGCGTCGCTGAACTTGAAGGACTTGCTTCCGATTGGGGAAGGTTCTCCCTGTCGTCTTACGTTCACCGATTCTGCATGGGCAGTCCGAAGTTCGGGCCGGGTGACGGCCCGCGCGGAAGAAACCCGGAAAATGCCACATTCTTGCCGGTGGGGCGGCACCCAGCGGCATTCAACGCCGCGGTATAGGCCGAGCGGCCAAGAACCGCGACTTCCTTCGCTCCCCAGGACACTGCGATCAGCGCCAGCGTACCAGGTCGGCTCTTCGCTCAAGTCGGCGTGCTCAAAATCTCCCCGAGTTTTTTTGCACGCATGAGAGGCCATTTCTGGAGATGACGGAGTTCCGTTAGATGGCACGGGCTCGCAGAGCTTGACGTGAGCCGGCTCGAAAAGGAATAGTTTCGCGAACCACTCTCACTGGACGTGACAGCGACCGCACGTCAATTTGACGCCACCCTGACCAGGCTTCAAGTTTCTTGGCGCCCAACTCAGACCCCTCTCGCACTTCTTGTCTTGACGGGCGGCGCTGCTTCGCTTACAGTTTACGAATTGCTTGATGTACGAACCAGTATTTTCTGCGAGCAAAACCGTCGCGGAACGAGGAAACGTCCGCAGGGCCCGACTCTCAAAGCTGCGAACGACCCGACCTGATCGCGCTCGCCAAAGCGGGGATTCTGCTCGAACAGGAACGAGTCCCGTTGGGCGGTACGCAGCGCGCGTACGGAAGCCGTTCGGGTATCGCCGCTCAGGTCGGAGCCCGGGCAGCGTCCCACGGCTCCAGCGCGGAATTGTCTTCTCTCTGCTATCCGTTTTTCTGGGCGGCCTTGCCTTTGCTGGGGACGGCCACCCGCACCAAGTACTCTCGGTGGAGGGACAGACAGAAACCGTAGCGGTTCCTGTTGTAATCGAGCCCTGGACCGCCACTGAGGTAAGCGCATCCCCGCCTCAGAACCGCGTCGTCCACCGGCCTGGCCAGTTCCCTGGCTTTAAGGAAGCGAAGCAGCAGGCCAACGAGCTTCGCCTGCGTGCCGAGGGCCACAGCCGTCTGTCCACTCCGTCCGCCGGAGCGCCCACCTCGAGGCCGTTATCGATGACAGGCGCGGCCTCAGCCTCTGGTTCGGCGGTGATCTTTGACGGACCCAGCGAATCCGACACCAACTTCATCCCTCCCGACCCAGTCCTGGCCGTCGGGCCGAATGACATGGTCGTTCTGATCAACTCGCTGATGGCTGTTTATGACAAGTCCGGCAACTTGCAAGGCGGCGGATTCCAGCAGCTCAGCACTTTCTTTGGAAGTCTGGGAATCACCGGCCAGATTTTCGACCCGCGCATTATCTACGACCAGACTGACAATCGCTTCATTCTGACCGCCGCAGAAGTCGACCTGACGAACTTCACCAACGGCCATGTTTTCCTTGCGGTCTCCCAGACCTCGGATCCGACAGGCGTCTGGAACAAGTACTCGATCGATTTCGAGGGCAGGAATCTTTCCGGCACCGCGAACACTTTTCCGGACTTTCCAACGCTTGGCCTGAGTTCGTCTGCCATTTACATCTCGACGGGACAATTTGAACTCAACCAGCAGTGCGTGGCAACCGACACTGGGGGATGCTCCTTTTCGGATACCTGGATTAAAGTGATTGGTCTCCCCGAACTTCTTTCGGGCAGTTCACCGCTCAACATCACCACTTTCGAGGACGTGAAGACCGCTACCGGCTTCCCCGCCTTCGCTATCGAGCCGGCGCTGACCTATGGAAGTTCATCGGGGGAGTTTCTGGTGGCGGCCGAGTTTAACGCCAATCCCGGTTCCACCCTCAATGTGTTTTCCATCAATACCTCGGGTACACCCGCTTTAAGCGCCGCCGACGTCAGTGTACCGGGGTTTAGTTTGCCGCCCGACGCCCGCCAGCCGGGCGGCAGTTTGATCGCCACCAACGACTTCCGCCTGCTCAACGCCGTCTGGACCAACGGATCGCTGTGGTGCGGCCAGAACGCTGGGGACTCTAACGGCAACGCGGTCGCCAACTGGTATCAAATCAGCGCCGCGAGCCTTCCGACCGTCGCGCTAACTCAATCCGGCACGATTACTGGCGCCGGCGACGCATACTTTCCGGCGGTTTCGGCGAAGCCCAACGGCGAAGCTGGCGTTGTTTTCACTACCTCGAGTCTGACGCTATTCGCTTCGTCGGCGTTTGTCGGGCGCGACGCCGGAGACCCCGCTGGCAACATGACGACCTTCGCCGTCTACAAGCAGGGGACCGCGCTCTACGACGACTTCGACCTGCGCTGGGGCGACTACAGCGGCGCCTCCGTGGACCCGGACGGCAACAGCATCTGGGTTATCTCCGAGTACGCCGGCAGCCCTAATCCACACTTCGGCACTGCGGTCGCGCAGGTCCGGACCCCGAACTCGGCCAACCTCGATTCTTCTACGACTCAGATCAACTTTGGCGATCACGACCTCGGCTCCACCAGCGCTGCCTCGATCGTTACCATCACCAATGCCGGGCCATCTTCAGCGTCGCTCGGCTCACTTGCCCTGACGGGCGCCAATCCGTCCGACTTCGCCCTTGTTTCCGACAATTGCTCACATGCAACCCTCAGCACCGCAGCATCGTGCACGGTCGGCGTTACCTTTACTCCCTCGGCCAGCGGGCCGCGAACCGCGACCCTTCCCATCACAACCAATCCTGCCGCTTTTCTCCTTCATGTCGACCTCATCGGTAACGGTGTGCCTAGCGCGGGGACAATCACCGCCGCGCCCGACAGTCTGAGTTTTCCCGACACTCCTTTGAGAACCGCGAGTGCTCCTCAGACAGTGACCCTGACCAATACGGGAGCGGCGGACGTGACCATTGCCTCCCTCCAGGTGCCCGCAGGCTACGCCGCGACCAACAACTGCGGGAGCACCCTGACAGCGGGCAAGTCGTGCACCCTAAGCATTACCTTCCGCCCCTCGGTGACGGGCGGGGGCGTCAGCCAGCTTCAGGTCATCTTTCCGGTTCCGAACGGTGCCGCTCCGCTGGTCAAGGTTTCTCTTCAAGGCAATGGAATTGAGACGCCCTTCCTCACGCCTTGTCCCACCACGCTGTCGTTCGGCAATCAGGCCGTTGGCAGCACTAGCGCGGCTCAGACCGTCACCTTGAGCAATACCGGGAGCTCCGGTCTCACGATCACCGGAATAACGTCGACGGGCGACTTCGCGCAGACGAACTCCTGCCGGGCTTTACCCATAACACTCCAAGCGCGTACGGCCTGCGTGCTCAACGTCACCTTCCGACCCTCGTCCACGGGCACGAGGACCGGCTCGCTAGTCATCACGGACAATGCCACAGGGAGTCCCCAAACCGTAACGGTGACAGGGACGGGCGTCTCGCCGTCGGGAAGCGTGTTCCGGGCCTCGCCACTTCTGGCGGTCCTGCCGCTGGCTGACGACCGAGTTGTTCGAGCCTCCTGGTTCGCGCTGCCCGACACAGCTTCAGAGGCGGCGGCGCGTCGAGCCTACGGCGAGTTGCCGCTGAGTTTCGAATCCAACGAGGGTCAGTTTGACGACCATGTACAGTTCCGATCGCGGGGAGCAGGCTACACCCTGTTTCTCGAACGGAACGAAGCCGTTTTAACGTTGCGGCGAAGGGATGTGCCGGAGGCCGAAAGTCCGAAGCTCGAAACACCGCGGGCAAGCGAGCGTCCGGTGGTGGCGACTTTGCGTATGAAGCTGGTCGGCGGGAACGCGATTGCCCAAGCGATGGGACTCGATCAACTTCCGGGAATCACTAACTACTTCCGGGGAAACGATCCTGCCCAATGGCGCACCCGCGTGCCCAATTACTCCCGCGTGCGGTATGCGGATGTGTATCCTGGCATCGACTTGGTCTACTACGGCCACCAGAGGACGCTGGAGTATGACTTTGTGATCGCCCCGGGCGCAGACGCGAGCGCCATAAAGCTGAAATTCGAAGGCGCGAAACACGTACGCGTTGATAAGGTAAGCGGTGATCTCGTGCTGGCTGCGCCCGGCGGGGAGGTTCGCTTTCACAAGCCCGTCGTGTACCAACCGGACTCCAAATCGAACAGACATCGGTCCGTGGATGGACGATACGCCCTCAGCAGCCAAGACGAAATCACGTTCCTTCTCTCCTCTTACAACCGCAGTGAACCGCTCATCATCGACCCGACGCTCAGCTACTCGACTTATCTAGGTGGGAGTGCGCAGGACCAGGCGTACGCCATCGCGGTTGACAGCGCCGGCAGCGCCTACATCACAGGCACGACGTTTTCCGCCGACTTTCCGGCAGTCAACGCCATCCAGTCGGCCATCAACCACACTCTGCCGTACACGAATGACGCTTTCGTAACCAAGTTGAGCCCGAATGGCTCGTCGTTTGTGTACTCGACATTTCTCGGGGGCGCGAACGAGGAGATGGGCTTGGCCATTGCGGCCGACGGCAACGGCAACGCATACGTGGCGGGTTTCACCGGTTCGTCCGATTTCCCGGTCACGCCCGGCGCCTTCCAAACCGGCTACAAAGGGGCTGGCGGCCTGGAGGTAGGGGACGCTTTTGTCAGTAAGATCAGCTCGGACGGCTCCAAGCTTCTGTATTCCACTTATCTCGGCGGCACCGGACCGGACGAGATTCAGGGCATCGCCGTGGACTCCGCCGGCAATGCCTACGTCGCCGGCGCGACCGGCTCGCCTGACTTCCCAGTGACTCCAGGGACACTTCAAACCAGGTTTACATCGGCCGCGACTTTTGACTGCCCGGCGTTTCCTGCCTGTGGCAATGCCTTCGTGACCAAGCTCAACAGCACCGGCTCTTCGCTCGTATATTCGACCTACCTCGGCGGAACCACCAATGAGTCAGCGCAGGGCATCGCGCTCGACTCGGCGGGTAACGCCTATGTCACGGGCTACACTGCCTCAATCGATTTTCCAACGACCCCAGGAGTATTTCAGACGGGCTTCTCCAACGCTACCGAGAATGCCTTCATCTCGAAGATTAACCCCCAGGGAACAGCCCTCGTTTACTCCTCATATCTCGGCGGGAACGGAAACCCTAGTTTCACCACTCCCCTGGGAGACCAAGCTTTTGCGATCGCAGTCGACAAAAGCGGAAGCGCCTACGTAACGGGTACGCATGAGTCGGTTGACTTTCCCACGACGCCCGACGCCTATCAGGGCGGTTCTCAAAGCGCTCCCGGTCCGGCGGGCGACGCGTTCGTGGCCCGCCTGTACCCGGCCGGCTGCGGATTGACTTACTCCACCTACTTTGGCGGAGTTCCCAACAGCACCTTTGCGGGCGCTATTGCGCTTGATGCCTCCGGAGACGCTTACGTCACGGGAGGAACTGTGGCGCAGGACCTCCCAACCGTGAATCCCATCCAGGCCAGTTGCCTAATGTGCGGCGCGCCGCCAAACTTCCAGGGAGCCCCGTGGATCGCGGAGTTCGATCCAACCGGTTCTAATCTTGTCTATTCCACGTACCTCGACGGCAGCCAAAGTTCGAGTAGTACACCTAACGGCATCGACCGGAGCCGGAGCATCGCAGTGGATTCGATGGGGAACGCGTACGTAGCGGGCCAGACGTCCGCGAGCGATTTCCCAACTCTCAACGCGGTTCGCGCCTCGTACGGCGGTGCTCAGGATGGCTTCGTAGCCAAGCTCAACCCCACCAACTTGCCAAGCCTGGTCCTGAATCCTCCCCGGCTCGTTTTTCCGGGTCAGGCCGTGGGAACCACCAGCGCATCGGAATCAGCCACCCTGACCAACCAGACGAGCGGCGCCGTAAGCATCAGCGGCATTACTTCGCAAACCAGCTGGTTTTCTCAAACCAACAACTGCGGTAGTAGCCTTCAACCGGGAGCGAGTTGCACGATTAGTGTTCAGTACACGGCGCCTGACAACACCGACCACTGGGGAGTGATCGTCATCCACGACAACGCATACGCGGGTCCGCACGTGCTGCCCGTCTACGGCTCGGGCTTCGAACCCCCTTCAGTATCCTTTTGGGGGAACGGCCTTTCACAGGGCGTTGTGACAGTCGGCGGAACCCCTATCGGGACGACGATCGGTCCCGCTCAAGTAAACCTGCAAAATGGGGGCGACGTCCCGCTCACCATTGCGAGCATCGCTGTAACGGGCGACTTCACCCAGACTAACGATTGCGGCGCCAGCGTCCTGGGGCACGGGTCGTGCACGATCAATGTCAACTTCACCCCCGCTGCTGCGGGTACACGGACCGGAATGCTGACCGTGACCGACAACGCGTCGGGCAGTCCGCAAACTTTGCCCATCACTGGGATTGGACAGGACTTCTCCCTCTCGGCATCGCCCGCCTCGGCGACGATCAAAGCGGGCCAGCAGACGACCTACACCCTGACTATCACGCCGGCTGGGGGCTTTTCTCAAGCCGTGTCGCTCAGTTGCAGCGGCGCGCCCCAGCTCGCCAATTGTTCGATGTCGCCGCCTTCGGTCACGTTCAACAGTACGAACGCCCAGACCGTGCAAATGATCGTGACTACTACGGCTCCATCACCGTCGCAAAGTGGGCCCCGATCCCCGCCGGACTGGCGGTCAGCACCTCGGCACGCTCCGTGGCATCTGCTCGAGGTCGTCGCTCTTCTGGTTCTCGTCGGTTTCGTGGTTGGCGTCCGCGGGCGTCGAGTGCCGCGCCTCGCCGCCTTGAGCTTCACTGCCACCGTGTTTGTCATCCTGCTTTGGGCTTCTTGTGGGGGAGGTGGCGGAGGAGGCGGTGGGGGCGGCGGTGGGGGTAGCCCGGGCACGCCGCCGGGGACTTACACACTTACGATAACGGGAACGTACACCAACACGACGGCGGGCGGCTCCAACTTCGCCCATACAACCACCGTGCGGTTGACAGTGAACTAGTTTCGGATGCCACAAGAATCCACGCCCACGTTATAACGGCCTAGGGGGACAAGTGAGCCTTGTGCAGGAACCCTGTGTTTTCGACACGAGCTGCATCCGTGATTTCAGCGCTGTGGGTTCAGTGGGTTGCAGCGGTGGGCGCGCGACCCTTTTTGACGCAGTCTTTGGACTCGCGAAATCAGGCAGCCGGCGGTGAGGGGCACGGCCGCACGCCCTCCCTTCCAAGGCCCGCTTGGGAGTGCGGGAAACGCGTCGGACGCCGCATCGTCTCGGAGTGTCAGCACCGGGATAAAAGGGAGCCAAAACCATCGGTCTGATGGGAGCCAGTTTTGGAGTGCCTCATCGGCGGGGATGCGGTAGAAACTCTACACGAGTTTCTAAATGCCAGCCGGGTCCGATCTGATTTAGTTTTCCCGCTATCACGGTTCGTTTTCCAATGGCTGTCCGTGAACGTCGAGCGTTCACTTCATCCACACTTTAGCGCTACCGATGGCTCGACTTTAGTCGCCCGCCGGGCGGGAATGTAGCTGGCGAGGAACGCGACCGCTCCCAGGATTAACGCGACAACGCTGAAGGTCAGTGGATCTCCTGGTTTGATCCCGTACAAAACGCTGGATAGGAAGCGCGTCAGGGCCAGCGACCCGACAACTCCCAGACCCACGCCAATGAGGGTGAGTTTGAGTCCCTGGCCAACCACAAGCTTAAGCACGCTGGCTCGATGCGCTCCCAGCGCCAGGCGAATGCCTATCTCGTGCGTTCGGCCCGCAACCCAATAACTGAGCATTCCGTAGATTCCCGCCGCGGCCAGCACCAGCGCCAGTGGCCCGAATACGCTGACAAACTCCGCGGCAGCGCGGGGTTGGGCGGAGGAATCCATCGCCTGCTGATCGAGCGTTGTGACGTCGACGATGGGAACAAGCTGGTCCATGGCCGCCACTTCGCGCCGCACCGTGCCCACCTCATTCATCGGGTCTGCCGTCGTGCGCACCAGCACCGCCGGGTCGAGAACGTGAGATTGGTACATTGGAAGATATAGGTATGAAACAGGCGCATCCCACAGCGTATGGTATTTGATGTCTTGCGCGACTCCGATCACTTTGCGCTCGGTGTTCTCGGGAAGAAAGCGGATTATCCGGCCGACTGGATTCTGGCGGGGCCAGAAGCGCTCAGCCATGGTGCGGTTGATGATCACCACGGGTGTCGCGGAGTTATCGTCGCGCACAGTGAACTCGCGGCCTTCAAGCAGAGGAATCCTGAGAGACTGGAGGTATTGCGGCGCAATTGAATCGAATTGGATCTCAAAACCGTCCCGCGGAGCTTTGCTTTCTGCGCCTGGGATGGTCACGTAGGCGTTGCCGCGCATTAGGCTGAGCGGGAGGAACTCCGTCAGGGTCACCGAAAGGACTCCCGGCTGGGCCCGAAGGCGGTCGGTCAGTTCCTGGCAGAATCGAACGCTGTCGCTCGCGCAGTACTTTCGCGTGTAAAGGTCGAGGCCCACAGCCAGCACGTGGTGCGGGTCAAAACCCGGATTGACCCGCTGCAACCGTCGCAAGCTGAGCAGCAGAAGCCCCGCACCGATCAGCGCGACAGTGGTGAGGGCGACCTCAGAAATGATCAGGCCTTGCCGAAACCGCCACGCGCCGTGGCCCGGCGAGGCGTGACGCTCTCCTTCGCGGAGCGCCTCGTTCAGGTCGCCTTTGGAGAGCGCGAGGGCCGGGACGACGCCCGCGAGCATCTCGTGCTCGCCCCTGAAGTGCAGGGAGACACCCGGCACCCGCGCTGGCAGCCCGCGGCCGAGCCGCGACATGAGCCCCTACGAGGGAGCCCGGCTATCGGTCAAGCCGCCCGCGGGTGCGCAGAATCCTTTGCTCTTACGGGCGGCCCTTCTGGTTGATGGCGCTGGAGGGTATCTGTTTGCGTTGATATTTGTTCTGAATTTGCCGAACCTCAAGTGGGGAAAAATTTTCCTGCATGCGGGTCAGTCCGCTCGAAAGTGAACTTTTCCGGTGAGTGGCTCCCTCCAAACCGCTGAAAGTGGCGCCATTTTAAGCCGGTGCTAACACTCGGAGCGAGTTTTGCCGAGAAACAGTGGGAAGTTCAAGGGTTTTCCCGCACCTCCGTCGGAAAATCCGCAGTATATACTTACGTACTTACAAGGATCTGGTGCGGCCCGCAGTGGGGTGTGTGCGAGTCGTCCGCGACCGGTAAGGAAAGCGGACGTCCTTCTTGCCCGAGCTGGTGGTGGGGTGGGGCATTGCGGACCTTCGCGGCGAGCGTCGAGGGGGATCGTGCCCGTCGTCGAAAGATCTCAATCGCTGACTTGAGGCGTTCTCGTCCTTATGAGCTTGACGCCGACGATGGCGCCGTCGAGACACTTCTACGGGTTGGCCGTTATACGGTCAGGTGAACGGCGCTCAATGGACGGGAAGCCGACTTTCCAGGTGGGATCAACTCCGGGCTGTCAAATGGCCCGAAAGCACTCAGGGGCATAACAACCCGACCGAGAATCGGCGGGCGGCACCGTCGCTGAGGCAGTTGGATTAGCCGTCGGCGCGCTGCAGGATGGTCGTAGTTCGGGCACGAGTGAACTTTCGAGTGCCGGCGCCAAAACCAACACACGCTTAGGGGGGTCCACGTTTCGGTTTCCTGTATACTATCTTTCCCTGGAATTGGGCGCCGAGGCAGGTTTTCGCTGAGCTCGCCTCTCGAAAACTGGCTGTGGCGCTACGTCCGGCAGGGTGAGGTTTGCCTGGCCCCAGCACAGAGAGCCCATGCCCTGCGGGAGGATCATCCATGCCCGGCCATGAGGGTCCCATCTTCGTGCCCAACACCCCGTCGGGCTCCAACGAAGCCACCAAAGACAGTGTATCGGCAGCGCTACCAAGCGCAGCCGCTTCGCTCGTGGACAGCGGGCAGCCTTTGCCTGCCCGCATTGGTCGCTATCGCATCATCCGCTTGTTGGGTGAGGGCGGGATGGGCGCGGTCTACGAGGCCGAGCAGGATTTTCCCCACCGCACCGTGGCTCTCAAAGTGATTCGCGCCGGATACGCCACCCTCGACATGCTGCGCCGCTTCGAGAACGAGGCGCAGGCGCTGGGCCGGCTGCAGCACCCGGGCATCGCGCAGATTTACGAAGCGGGCACGGCCGAGACGCCCTTCGGAAAGCAACCTTACTTCGCCATGGAGCTGGTGCGGGGGCAGGCGCTGGTGGCTTATTGCGACGAGCACCAGCTCGACGTGCGGCAGCGGCTGGAACTGATGACCAAGATCTGCGATGCGGTGCAGCACGCCCATCAGCGCGCGCTGATCCATCGCGACCTGAAGCCCGCCAACATTCTCGTCGACGAATCGGGCCAGCCGCGGATTCTCGACTTCGGAGTGGCGCGGCTCACGGACTCGGACGCGCAGGCCACGCGCCAGACGGACATCGGCCAACTCGTCGGCACGCTGGCCTACATGAGTCCGGAGCAGGTGCTGGGCGACCCGGCCGAGATCGACACGCGCAGCGACGTTTACGCGCTGGGGGTGATTCTGTACGAGCTGCTGGCTGGCAAAGGACCCTACGTTATGGGACGGCAACTTCACGAGGTGGTGCGGACGATCCGGGAAGAAGAGCCGACGGCGCTCAGCTCAGTGAACCGCACCTATCGCGGCGACGTCGATACCATCGCCGGCAAGGCCCTGGAAAAGGACAAGACGCGGCGCTACGCCTCAGCCGCCGAACTGGCGGCAGACATTCGCCGCTATCTGCACGACGAGCCCATCACGGCGCGGCCGCCCAGCACCTCGTACCAACTGTGGAAGTTCGCGCGGCGCAACAGGGCGCTGGTTCTGGGCGTGGCGGCGGTGTTTGTGGTTTTGGTTCTGGGCGTGGTGGCCAGCACCTGGGAGGCGGTGCAGGCGCGGCGGGCGGAAGCGAAAGCTAAACAGGAGTCGGCCATCGCGCAGGCGGTAAACGATTTTCTGCAGAACGATCTGCTGGGGCAGGCCAGCGCCTACAACCAGTCAAAACCCGATCCCGACATCACGGTGCGGACAGTGCTCGACCGCGCGGCGCAGCGCATCCAGGGTAAATTCGGGAAGCAGCCGGAGGTCGAGGCTGCGATTCGGGACACCATTGGGCAGACGTACATGGACCTCGGCCTCTACGCGGAGGCCCGGACGCAATTAGAGCGGGCGCTGGATTTGCGGCGTCGGGTGCTGGGCACGAGGAGTCCGGAGGCCCTCAAGGCCATGAGCCGCCTCGGGCGTATCGCCGATCTTCAGGGCAGATACCCGGAGGCTGAGGTGCTCCTGGCCCAGAGTCTGGCCAATCAGCGCCGCGTCTTAGGTTCTCAGCATTCCGACACGCTGTATTCCATGAACAATCTGGCCGACGTCTACGGAGATCAGGGCAAATACCCGCAGGCCGAGGCGCTTCTCGCCCAAGCCCTGGAGATCCGGCGCCGCATCTTAGGTCCGGAGCATTCCGACACGCTGAATTCCATGAACAGTCTGGCCAACGTCTACACAGCCGAGGGCAAGTATCCACCGGCCGAAGCGCTTCAACGTCAGGCCCTGGAAACCCAGCGCCGCGTATTGGGTCCCGAGCATCCCTCGACGCTGATTTCCATGAACAATCTGGCCAACGTCTACGTACATCAGGGCAAGTATCCCCAGGCCGAGGCACTCTTCGTCCAGACCCTGGAGATCCAGCGCCGTGTGCTGGGCCCCGAGCATCCCTACACACTGATGTCCATGGGCAATCTCGCCAGCGTCTACGGCCAGGAGGGCAAGTATGCGCAGGGCGAGGCGCTCGACGTCGAAGTCCTGGAGATCAGGCGCCGCGTGTTGGGCACAGACCATCCCGAAACGCTGCTCTCCATGGACGATCTGGCCGCCGCCTACGGCAATGAGGGCAAGTACGAGCAGGCCGCGGCGCTCCTCAGCCAGCTCCTGGAGATCAGGCGGCGCATGTTAGGCCCTGAACACTCCTCGGCGGTGTTCTCCATGGACAATCTGGCCTATGTTTACAGCGAACTGGGTCGCTACGCCCTGGCCGAGGCGCTCTTAAACCAAGCCCTGGGAATCGCGAGGCGCGTGCTGGATCCCGAGCATCCCAGCACTCTTTACACCCTGTCGGATTTTGCCTGGATGTATCAGCAACGGGGCAAATATGCCTTGGCAGAGACCTATGCTGCTCAGGCTCTGGCGGGGCGACGGCACGCTTTGGGCCCGGACCACCCTGATACGATGGCTTCGGAAGCCGACCTCGCACTCGCGTATGTGTCAGAGAACAGGTTCGCGCGGAGCGAGCCGTTGGCGCGCGAAGCGTTGGAGACGGAGACGAAGGTCCAGCCCGACAACTGGCAGCGATTTCGCGCCGAAAGCCTGCTGGGCGCGAGCCTCGCCGGAGAGAAAAAATATGCCGAGGCCGAACCGCTGCTCCTCGAAGGCTATCAGGGCATGCTCGCCCGCAAGAACGTCATCGACGTCCCCGATCGCTATCACATGAAACTGGCCCATCGATGGATTGTCCAGCTTTACCAAGCCTGGGGCAAACCTGACAAAGCCACCCAATGGAAGAAGAAGTACGTTCTCCGATGATGGGCACGGTCGCGCCGACAAGTCTGTGTTCAGACCGCTGGAAATTGTGCCGCCCGATCAGCAATAGGGTCTCACTGCAGAAGCACCTGCTCCTTGAAGGCAAATGGTTCGGAGAACCCGGTAAGCGCTTTCACTCGGAATGGCGGGAATTCGGAGGTTGGTCCGCCCCTCGCTGATTACCGCCGCCTTGTGGTTCGAACGCTTACCCATGAGCGTGGGAACAGCCCCGATTCACCTTCCGAGGCGGATCAGGAATGAAAAACGCCCTTCTCTGACACTCAATGCGACGTGCCACCGGCTTTGGAAATCACTTGGACGTATTGTCGGCATATCGGAGAAGTGCCGCCGAATCCGCCAGCGCAGGATTCCTCGCGAGTCCTTTTCCCCAGCAAGAGTAGCTTGCCTGACGAAGGTCGACGCCGGTCACCCTGCAGCCGAGGCGGGCGGCGAGATAGCGTGCTGGCTCGCCGATGCCGCAGCCGAGATCGAGCACGCGCGTCGATGGCTCGATCCCGGCGGCACTGGCTAGTTCGGAGGTGGCGAGTATGCCCCGGAGATGAAACTGATCCAGGAGCGCGAGCTGAGCGACTGTCGCGTCTGACCTTCAGGCGCGATCGCCGCGACCGCCGACTGGGTTCGGCCGGTGAAGCCCGCGGCGCCATAGTGTTCGCGTACATTGGCGCTTGGGTCGATCATGACGGTTCTCCACAATAGTCCGTTGGTTGGGTCGTTCATCCGAGCTAAGACGCGAGCGCTTTTCCGGCGACGGCTTGATTTGTCCCGGAGAGAGGACGCGCCAGCCAATAGAATGCGATCGCGTGCGTGATCATCAGCATGGGGACGTAGAGGATCGGGATGCCATAGGTGGCGCCCAGCTGGCCTGCCACAAAGGGAAGGCCCAACCGGGTGGCGAGATAGTAGTCGACGAGGATGTCGGTTGCGCCCACAACGTTGAAGGCGACAACGAAGAGCCAGAACAGGGGACGTCTCCTCGCCGTGAGAAGGGCCAGGAGGGCCAGCACGCCGGTGGCGAAGTCTCCCCAGGCGGCGAATGTGGCGAAACCACTGGGCAGACCGGGGCCGACGACGCCCGGAAGAATAAAGACCAGCCCGAAGAAGCGAAAGCTGTGGATCGTGGCGATGACGCGTTGCGCGCTGAAACGGTTCATCACCCTGAGCCTGGGCAGGATGTACGCGCCGAAGACCAGCAGGCACGCGACATAACCGAGGACGAGTTGCGTTTGGAAGATCGCTTGCGAAGCCATAGAGCCTCCTTGTCGAAATGGGATGACGGCCATCCTTCGATAGCCTCAGATTGACTTCGAACGGGTCGCGTCGGCGCCGAAAGATCCGGCGTTCGCCCGGAAGAACTCCTCCAGCGTTTGCGGATTGCGGCCAGTGACTGCGCGGACCGTATCGGTCGCCCGATACCGCAGCTCGCCCTTGCGGAAGTGTTGCCAGAGATGGCCGAGATGATCGAGCGCGTGTGGGTTGAGTCGCTCCTTCACGGCGTCAGCCCACTGCTCGTCTGTAATGGGCACATACCGGATCGGACGCCCAAGCACTCTGCCAAGAGTATCGACAATGTCGCGCGCCGTTGGGGTTTCGCTCACCAGCGGGTAGACCCTTTCGGACGGCAGGCTGGGGCTGGCCAGAAGGGCTGCGGCGACGCGGGCTACGTCTTCGGCGCCGGCGAGGGGGAGGACGGCGCTGCCATCGCCCCACGGCAGGAACGCGGTGTTTTGCTCGGCGACGCTGCGGCTGACCAGGGCGCGCACGTTTTCGTAATAGGGGGGCGCCTGAATATGAACGGCTCCAACCTGCGCCCAATCGAAGATGCGGTCGACGAGCCGATGCTGCAGATTGCGGAATGAGGGCGCGTAACGAAGTTCTCGGAATGTCGGATCATCGGGTGTGCCCTGAAACTGCGAATTGTTCACGACCAGTTCCAGACTCGCATCGCGAGCCGATGCTGCAAAGATGGTGGCCGCTTCGAGCAGCCCGTCAACTACGGGATAGGTGAAGTATGCGCGCTTCACATTTTCCATAGCCCGTTCGACCGAGGCGGGATTGAGAAGGTCGCCCTCTAAGATTTCCGCGCCTTGCCGACGGAGTTCATCGGACCGGGCATCGAGTTTATGGACGAATGCACGCACGGGAATACGATGCCGGAGCAGGGTGGTTGCGATAAGACGTCCGGTCGAACCCTGAGCCCCGCCGGCTGCGCCTGTGATCAGAATCGGGTGAGACATTGGGAAATCCTCCTTTCGCACTATAGGATGATGCATGTCATCCTATGGATTCGGACTTTTTTGACAAATGCCGCCGGTTGCACCCTGGGATGATCTTGCGCATCCTATGGTGAGCGATGCGTTACCGGCCCGAACACAAAGCGGAAGTCCGTCAGAAGATTGTGAAAGACGCCTCGCGGCGCGTACGCGCCGAAGGTCTTAACGGCGCAGCAGTTGCAGCGGTGATGGGCGACACCGGCCTGACACATGGAGGGTTTTACAAACACTTTGAGAGCAAAGACGAGCTGCTCCTGGAGTCCCTCAAGGAGGCTTTCCGCGACATCGGTGACACCCTGGTCCATGCGGCCGAGCAGTCCCACCCCGAGCCCGCGTGGAAGGCGATTGTGAAGACTTATCTAACCCTGGAGTTTTGCGATCACCCCGAGCGCGGCTGCCCGCTGCCGGCACTCGCCCCCGAATTGACCCGGGTCGATCAGAAGATGAGAAAGCAGATCCTTCCCGAGCTCGTGAACTACAAGGATCGAATGCTTCCCTTTATGCCGGGCCGGCGAACTGCAGACAAAGAGCGCGCTTTCTTCGCGATCTTTGCAACAATGGCCGGGGCCATCGAAATCGCTCGCATGCTACCAGAGCCTGCGATGCGTGAGAAAGTCCTGGCAGCCGCCAAAGATTTTCTCTTGTCGAGCTTTTAAGTTCCGAAACCGATGTGCCTTCAGCTCCGGCTCGTGGGTTGCCTGATAGAGACGCGCCAATCCCTGAACGCTGCTCTCAACTGTTGACTTCAGGCCTTGGCGCTTATTGACGAGGGTTCTGGGAAGATCGTCGGCCACACGCACACTACCCGGCGGGGCAGTTGACGGTAAGTTGGCATATCGGCGGCCGCCGAATCCGTCAGCCCAGAATTACTGGCGACAGCAGCCCTTGCGTGAAACTTCGCGCTCAGCCCAGTGCCGATGGAGACCTGCGTGATCGTAGACATCTGCCGAGCAGCCACGTAGCTCTGCTGCGTTCCAGGTTGTACGTGATTCATCCTTTGCTGCCGCGAGGCCGGTGGCTAAACGTCGTCGTTGGCCAACTCCGACTCGAGGACTCGCGGCAACAATATCCCTACAAAACAAAACGGACTCGCGGCAGGTTTATGCCTTAACGTCTCGTCCTCGGGAACCCTCCGTCCTGCCGAAACACAGGGTTTCCGGCCGTCAGGGCGGCAAAGATATCCTTCATTTCGGCAAGGATATCCTCAAAGTGACACATCTGCCGCTTGAACCAGCGAGCTCCGCTGTATCACTCCGTTTGGGGATGAAGCGACTTGGCTATGGCTCGGATGTCACGGTTCTCGAAAACCGGGCCTCGGCGCTCCTCTGTTCCCCGCACAGCGACATCCACCATGGCCCGGGCCAAGTCGTCCGCTCGAATCACCTGGTTGGGGAACAGTACCCGAAATGCGGGGTAGAGCCCTCGCAACAGACGGTAGCTGAAGTTCGGTTCCTTCCGCGGCTCCACAGGGTAGATGTACGCAGGCCGGAAGAGGTAAACCCGAGGGAATCCCGCGGCGAGCAGTGCCTTCTCGGCCTCTCCCTTGTAGCGCGCGAAGGGCATCCGACTTCGTCCTGTCGGGTCCGCGCCGCTCCCGCTCAAGAATGAGAACGCCGCGCCGGGGCTGCTGGCGCGGAGAACTCGCGCGAACTCGACCGTGTAGTCCACGGTTGTCGTACGGAGCTCCGCGTCGGGCACCGCCCCGGTATATGCGCCCAGGCAAAAGACCGCTGCGTCCTGACCCAAGAGTGTCTCCGCGAGTGCAGAACAGTCCGCGAAGTCTTGGTGCAGAACCTGCCTCAGCTTGGGGTGCGAGATACCGAGCTTCCTGCGCCCGATCGAAATTACAGTGCCAATGGCGGTGTGCTCGAGCGCATACCGAAGGGCGTATCCGCCGACCATTCCCGTCGCGCCCACGATTACAAGGCGCTTTTGGCCCGCCATCGGAACGTCCATCGATGACCCCAAGGCGGTCATTGAAGGCACTTGGTCAGTTGCTGTCATGACAGTGCGCGCTCCTCAAGCCAGTCGACGTAGAGCAGGCGCTCCGCAAATAGCCACGCGCCATCCATCTTCACGAACGTGTCGAGGTAGCGGAGCGAAGCAAGCATCAAGCTCCGCTTTCCACCGTCTACCGAGACGTGATGCGCAAGGCAGTACGCTTCCCCTTTGGCGCGGTCGCCCGTCAGCATGAAGATTGTACTCTGTCCGACGAAGTGCGTGGTGGCGGCGTACTTGTTCAGGTCCGCGAACACCGGAGCGAGCGCCTCGCGTGAATGCTGCTCCTGCGAGGGCGTCGGATCCTTGGCGTTCATGTATACCACGAAGTGGGTGTCTGTGGTAAAGAGAGCCATCTGACCTTTCGCATCGCGACGATCGGCGCAGTGTGCGTAGGCCTCGACGAGCTCCCGAATAGCGAGGCGATCCGCAGCTTCGTTGGGAGAGATGGTAACGTGTTGCCTCATGAGAGGGTCTCCTTAGGATTCGAGGATGGCCCGGGTCTCGAGAAACGCCTCGATCCCGTACCTGCCATATTCGCGGCCGATGCCGGAGTATTTAAAGCCACCCCAGGGCGCCTGCGGATCGTCCAACATGCCGTTGATCACGACGCGCCCGGCCCGTATCTGCGAGGCCACGCGACGCGCGCGCTGAAGGTCGGTCCCGAGGACGGAGGCGTGGAGACCAAATTTAGAGTCGTTGGCGATCCGGATCGCCTCGTCCTCGGAGTCATAGGCGATGACACACAGCACGGGGCCGAAAATTTCTTCCTGGGCGATCGTCATGTCGTTTTTCACGTTAACAAACACCGTGGGCTTCACAAAGTAACCCGCCTCGAAACCTGGTGGGTGACCGTCGCCGCCCACGAGCACTTCCGCGCCTTCTTCGATGCCCTTGTGGATGTAAGATTGCACGCGCTCGTACTGTTTCTGCGACACCATCGGTCCAATGGCGGTCTTTGGATCGGCCGGATCGCCGACGGTAAAAGCGCGGATCGCGTCGCGGATGCCCCGCTTTACCGTATCGAGCCGGCTCTTCGGCACGAGGAGGCGCGTCCCCGCGGCGCACGCCTGACCGCTGTTCAAAAAGGCCATGCCGAGGGCCGACGGGATCGCCTGGTCGAGAACGGCGTCATCGAGCAGGATGGTGGGCGACTTGCCGCCCAGTTCCAGCGTGACGCGCTTCATGGTTTCCGCCCCGTCGCGCATGATCTTCTCGCCTACGGCCACCGAGCCTGTGAACGAGATCTTGGCAACGTCGGGATTGCGTACGAGCTCGGCGCCGACGACATTGCCGAGGCCCGTGACAACATTCAGGAGACCCTTCGGGAGATCGGCCTCGTGCAGGGCCTCGATCAACACCCGTGTCTGCAGCGAGCTCAACTCGCTGGGCTTAATGACGACCGTACAGCCGGCGGCGACAGCCGAGGCCAGTTTGAGGCAAATGAACAGCGCGTTCGCATTCCACGCCGTAATCAGGCCGGCCACGCCAACCGGTTCCAAGGTGACCGTCGTCTTGCCCCAGCTTCGCGTCAATGGAAGTTCCTGGAGCGCCTTCTCGGAGGCCAGGAACGCGTTGACGCCCGACTCCACGATGGGCCTGGCGAACTGGACGACGCCACCGTACTCCTCGACCATCGCGGCCGTCAGATCGTCGAGGCGCGCTGAAGCGGCCTCGTGCAGCCGTCGCAAGATTTTCGCGCGTTCTTCCTTCGTTGACCGGCCGTAGGTCGCAAACGAGCGCTTGGCCGCGGCGATGGCGCGCCGCGTATCTTCCTCATCGCCCAGCGTGACGCGGCCGATCAGATTGCCGCTCGTCGGACTGATGATGTCCATGGTCTCGCGGCCATGAGATTCAACGAACTCTCCATCGATATAGTGCGTCGTGATCGTCTTGATCCTGTCTTTGCCGGTGATTGTTTCCATCGTTGCCATTTTGTGCCTCCTTATATGAGTCTCCACGGTCAGAACGAAGTAACGACGACCCGGTTGAGCGAGCCGTCCTTGAGCGCTGCGTAGCCCTCGTTGACGTCACACAACGCAATCCTTTTCGAGACCAGATCATCGAGGTTCATCCGGCCTTGCAGGTACAGCTCGGCGTACATCGGGATGTCGTGTTTGAAGTTGGTTGAGCCAAAGTTCACGCCTTGCACGCGCTTCTGCCCACCAATAGCGTCAAAGATGTTTAGGTCAAGGTTGACCTCGGGTTTGGCTACTCCGATGAGATAGAGTCCACCGCCGACGCCCAGCATGGCCAGCCCCTGCTCGGCGACCGCCTTTAACCCCACGAAGTCGAAGACGTGATCCGCGCCGCCCGGCAGAAGACCGCGGACGGCCTCGACCGGCTTGGTTTTCGTGGAGTCAATGACATCGGACGCGCCGAATTGTTTGGCCGCTTCCAGTCGCTTCGGCTGAATGTCGATAACCACGATTCTGGATGCGCCGGCGATGAGAGCGCCGCTTATGGCATTAAGTCCGACGCCTCCGGCGCCGAAAATGACAACCGTATCACCGGCGCACACTTGAGCGGTGTTCAAGACGGCGCCGGCGCCTGTCACAACGCCGCAGCCGAGCAGTGCACCCTGAGCGAAAGGAAGTTCCTTGGGTACGACGGCGAGTTGGTTTTCATGGATAAGCGCGCGTTCGGCGAAGCCGCCGAGCCCCAGGCCCTGGAACAACCCAACCCCATGTCGGCTTAAACGCGGCGGATCGGTCGGCCGCCGCAGCGTCGATTCAGGGTGCTGGCACTGGAAGGAGCGGCCGCCGAGACACCTGGCGCACGCCCCGCACGACTGGGCAAGAGAACCTACGACGTGGTCCCCGACACGGAATTGCGCGACATCGGGGCCGACCTCCGCCACGATCCCGGCGACCTCATGGCCTAGCACGGCCGGGGTCGGAACGATATCGTGCGTGGCGAACAGCAGATCGGTGTGACACAGCCCGGAGGCTTGCACGTCAACCAGAACCTCCCGCCCGATCGGTGAGGCAATGTCAACGTCTTCCAAGTCGAACCCGCGACCGAGTGTGTTGAGCACAAGCGCCTTCATGTCTCTCCTCCAAGTATGGGCGGGCACGGCATGACAGGAGCCTCGAGCAAGAGCGTCGGGATCTTACCGCCGTGCCCTGAATCAGGAATTCCAATGAGCTCCTGGCTGAGTTCCCAAAGACGATGAGCGGCTCCGGTATCGATGGCGCAGGGCATAACACCTTTGTCATCCTTCAGGTCGTTTAGGGTACGAGAGGCATCAAGTCGTGGGCACTGTGCCACCGTCGACAATGTAATCAGCGCCGCTGATAAACGCGCCTCGGTCCGAGGCGAGGAACGCTACCAGCTCCGCCACTTCCTCGGGGCGTCCTGGCCGGCCGATGGGAATGCCTCCCAGCATGTCCATAATCCGTTGACGTGCAGCGTCCTCGCTGATGCCGCTACCTTTTGAAATGTCGACGATCATTCCGTGTGCGCCTGAGGTCTCGATGAAACCGGGCGAAATCATCGTTACTCGGACTCCCTTTGGAGCAACACCCTTTGCCAACCCCTTGCTGTAAGTAGAAAGGGCTCCCTTGGCCGTCCCGTAAGCAAGAGTCGAATTGGAGAACGGTAGACGATGAGCGATGGAAGAGATATGAATGACGACTCCCGACTTGCGTTCAATCATGCCGGGAACGAAAGCACGATCAAGGCGAACGGCGGCGAGCAAGTTGACATCGAGTATTCTTTGCCAGTCCTCGTCGGAGAGCACCTCGAATCCGCCTGGTTTTGTTTCTGTTCCACCGACATTATTCACCAGGACGTCGAGACCACCCCACTCCTGCTGAATACGATCGACGACGTTTTGGACACCACGGGCCGTTCCGAGATCCGTCTTTATGAAAAGAGCAGGAGCCTGGCCTTGAGCTAGCTCTGAGCGCGCGGTGGTGGCCACCGAGGCGCCGCTCAATTCAAAACGACGTACAATCGCTTCTCCTATACCCTTCGTGCCACCTGTCACTAGAACACGCTTGCTTTTGAACTCATCGCCCAAAATGACAAAAGGATAGCTGCTGGTCATGTTCTTTCCCCCCAAGAGAAATAATGATTCGAGAGGTGATCCCCCAACAGGAAATTGCCTGACATCGGGGCCATCTTTAGCCACGATCCCAACGACCTCGCGGCCCAGGACGACCGGCACAAAGATATCGTCACATCCCCAACCCCCCTTTGGATATTCCGCATATCCTGACGCTATTCTCCAGGACAAAATGTCCATGTGTCCAAGACATCTTTGTTATAATTTCGATACCTCCAGGGTATTAATATGGAATTGCGGCATTTGCGTTACTTTGTTGCAGTCGGGGAAGAACAGCATTTCGGCCGGGCGGCCAAATTCCTCCACATCGCACAGCCAGCACTCTCGCGCCAAATACAGGATTTGGAGAGAGAAATCGGGTTTCCCCTGTTTGAGCGCCTTCCTCGCGGCGTTAAATTGAGTGTGGCGGGAAAGATATTTTTGGACGATGCGCGACGGATTCTACAGGAAGTTCAGGAGGCCATCCGGCGCGCCGGGCGCGTAGCGAGCGGCAAGGCCGGTACCCTGCGGGTGGGATTTGTGGAGAGCATTTCGTGGCATGGCGTCGTTCCGGACTCTTTTCGCCGGTTCAGGCAGAAGCAGCCAGACGCTGAACTGACACCCGTTCCCATGCTATCCCTCGCGCAAGTGGAAGCCGTCCGGTCGGGCCGGTTTGATGCGGGTTTCATCGTTAGCATCGCCACATTGGGTGAAGAATTGGATCAGCGGCCGGTAGCGCAACACAACATAGTGCTCGCCGTGCCGAAAGGGCACCCTGTGACCACGCAGACGAGGCTCCGACTTCGCGACCTGAATGATGCACCCTTTGTTTGCTTTCCCCGGCGCGCAAACCCAACCGCCTATGACCGTTTGATGGAGGCGTGTTTCCGCGGAGGCTTGAAGTCGCCGCGAATTGTGCAGGAAGCCGATGACCATGCCACGATCCTGAGTTTGGTCGCCTGCAGGTTGGGCGTCGCTTTGGTTAGCGATTCGGCGCGCTGGCAATGCCCCAGAGGCGTCGCATTGTTGCCTATCGTCGATTTGAATTTGAAGGTGTCTTTTTCGTTGATCTGGCGAAAGGATAACAAGTCGCCGCTCTTGCAGAAATTTGTGGCTCAGGTAGAAGCGTTAGGACGCAAAACATCAGTGGCGAGTTGACGCCATCAAGAAACGGGCAAACACCGTGACAACCGCCCAGGGCCCAACGATGTGGAAACGCTCGGTCTGATCGACTTGAGCTTTCCAATTCTGGGGCGGCACTCCAGACTCCCAGGTTAGCCCAGATTCAGCAATTGGGTGTTTCCCTGCCACAGCGGGGTCGCGCCCCTAATCTGCGAGTAGCCTGCCATCCCACCACAACCGCTGCTTCACCGTCCGAATCTTCGATGAACGTCGGCCGACAAGGATCTGTCAAGAATTGGAACGTGAAGCGCAGTCTGCTCTCAGTGAATGCGGATCGTGCATCTCTGGCAGTAGGGCCGCGCGCTGGGATTCCGCTCCTGCAGCACAACTTGACGTGGAGCGCCCTCCCCCGATCATTCTTGAGTTACCCACGTTGGGGCCGCGCAATAGGGCAATTATGCGGTGGATGTATCCACAGTCTGACGCTGTAAGGCAACGCTCTTCAAAAAGTCGCCGACGGTAGCCAGTATTTCACGGTAGAGCGCCTGTGGTTCGCCAATAACGGAATCAGTTGCAAAAAACATCTTGACCGACACCTTCTGGTCGATTTCGTCTCAGAATGAAACCTGTTTGGGGAATTGCTTGGCGGAACGGTTTGAAAGGCGGAGAGGTTCGATTACCGATAGAACAAAATTCGCCCCCGCGAGGGTAACCGTGGGATTGCTGCCGAAGGCTCGCTGTACAGATTGAACTGCCTAGGCCGCTCGTCGCTCGTAGCGATGATGCAGACCTCCCACCTGAGGGAGTTCGACAATATCTCCCATCTCGGGTGGCTGAACGGCCCTCGGTTCTGGGGCGTCTTCGACCAGCCCTAAGTGAGTCCGGCTGCGGTGGTAATAAGCAAGATAGCTTTTCAAGATCCTTCGCAGATGCCCTTCCCCCAGCATGATGACGTGATCCAGGCAGTCACGCCGGACGGATCCAATCAGCCTCTCCACGAAGGCGCGTTGCCACGGACTTGCCGGAGCGGAAAGAACTTCCTTGATGCTCATGCCTCGGATTCGTTCGCGAAAGTCACACCCATAGATCTTATCTCGATCCCGGAGCAGGTAACGCGGTGCCGTATCCTCGGGAAAGGCCTCCACAACCTGTTGCCACGTCCACCAAGCCGTCGGATGCTCCGTCACGTTGAAGTGGACTACCCGCCTGCGGTGATGAGCCAGCACGACCAATACAAACAAAACGGGAAACGTGGCAGTCGGAACAGTGAAGAAATCGATCGAGACCAGATCCTGGATATGGTTGTTCAGGAAGGACTTCCAGGGCTGCGACGGGGGTTTGAGTCGCTTGGGTATGAGCCGTGAGACCGTGCGTTCGGAGACGTCGATTCCCAACTTGAGTAGTTCCCCGTGGATACGCGGTGCTCCCCACAGTGGATTGGCTTCAGCCATCTTTCGTATCAGGTGGCTGACTTCGGAACTCACACCGGGGCGACCGGCTCGCTTGCGCCTGGAAATCCAAGTCCAGAGAAGGCGGAACCCTTGCCGATGCCAATTCAGGACTGTCTCCGGCCGGACCAACAACAAAGCGTTTCGCCAATTGGGCCAGATTCCTGACAGCCGGCCCCAAACAATCGGTCAGCGGTTCGCAGCCGAGGTCGCGGAGACTGCCGCTTCATCACCGCCAACTGCTGACGCAGGGCAAGGTTCTCCAGAGCGATTTCTCGCACATTCCCTCGCGAAAGAAGCAGATGCAACAGCGAAGACAGAAGTGCGACCATGCAGATAAGTCTTGGAGGTTAAGGGCGGAAAAGTCAATCAGCTTCAGGCAGATGTGATTTTGGCAAGGCACAGGCGGGTGAAGCTTCACCGGGCAATTCTAGTGACGCGGGGGCGCAGGCGGTGGAGGCGATCTGAAGTCCCTCACCACGGGCGTCGGAGAGGAAGACAAGCGTGTCAAAAGAGCTGCCGAGGATACAGCGACAAACCAATGAATCTAGGAGGCAGGAATCAGTGCTCTCGCCCGTTTGGAAAGCTCAAGGTGGCCTCCCCCCTGAAGGTGTTCCGGTGTCCCTGGGCTTGTGAGATCGGGGCCCACACAGGCGAAGGCTACCATCTGCTGAAATAGGGCAGTGGTGCCAGGCAACACGCCTTCCACAACGCTGAAGATCGCCGTATTGGCACCGATGCCTAGCGCCAGGGTTAATACCGCGACCGCCGGTGAAGCCCGGATTTTTGGCAAGCATGCGTACAACGTACCGGAGGTCTTGCCAAAACGTACCCGGCCAACCCAAGCTATTCACCCGGCTAAACCTCCTCGCGAATCAGCTAAAGTCGGCACAGTCAACAAGCCGACCTTTCCATCGATCAGGGCCGCTCCAGGGCTCCATGCTGGGATCCCCTTGTCGGTCAGCACCAGACGAACCCGCGCAGGTCGGCGATCCGGCAAAGGTTATTCATTCAGAATCGCCTTAACCGGCGCCTAGTGGGGCAGGCGGCAGTCCAAACTAAGCCGCCGCCGCCATTTCGGCTTTGACTTCTGCTGTCGCCCTCAAACTGTGCCGCGCTTCTTTGAGGAAAGTCAGCCTTGAGCCGACCGGATCGTAATCAGCGATGACCGTATCCCACGCTTCGACCTGCCCGGTGGCAACCAGTTTCGCGAGCGGAAAGACCAGGTAGCACTCGATGGCCCGCTTCAGGTGTCGCGCCCCGAACGTTCGGTCCGTGCGTTCGCGCAGAAGGAACTCGCGAGCCCTCGCGGTCGCCCGGATGATAAAGGGTTTGCCGTGCGCGGAGGACAGGATGCGCTCCTGCACGCCGGCCAATTCGAGATCTAGAGGATGCGTTCCAGGTGGACACGTTGCAGGGGCCGGAAGACGACGACCGCATCCATGCGATTCATGAACTCGGGAGAAAACTTGCGCTGTGCCGCGTCCCTCGCCGCGCGATAGATCCTCGTGTCCAACTCGTCGTCGTTTTCTCGGGAGCCAGAGGAAAAGCCGATGCCGCCGGACATGAGGCGCATCATCTCCCGCAACCCAAGGTTCGAAGTTAGAAAAATCATGCAGCGTGAGAAATCCACCCGGCGGTTGTCACCGAGGGTCAAAGTGGCTTTGTCCAGAATGCCCAGCAGGAGCTGCCAGAGGGCCTCGCTAGCCTTCTCGATTTCGTCAAACAGGACGAGCGACAGCTTGTGCTTGTCGGTGCGGTAAGCGTCGAGAGCCTCCTGGGTAATCATGGGGTGGGTCTCGCGATGACCCACGTATCCTGGTGGCGACCCCACCAGCCTGGCGATCCCATGGCCGTGTTGGAATTCGGCGCCGTCAATCTTTAGGAGAGCGCGGGCGTGGCCGAACAGAGTCTCGGCGGCCGCCTCGGCCAGCCGGGTCTTGCCCGAACCGGTTGGGCCGAGGAAAAGCAAGTTCGCCATGGGCCGGCCGGGGGCCTCGAGGCCAGCCTGATAGACCTGGTAAACCCGCGCCAGGCGGCGTACGGCGCGCTCCTGCCCTACCACACGTTTCGCGAGGGCCGCCTCGAAATCTCGCACCGCGGGACTCTCGACTTCCGGATCAAGAATGACTGGATGTCCAGTCATCGCCGTTTCCTCTCTACGACACCGTTACGCCTCTAAGGTCACTCCGCCAGCACCGACACCAGCTCACGCGCCGCCTTCTCCATGAGCACGCAGCTCTCACTAAGTCGCGTCAACTCGTAGGGCCCCTCGCACCGGCGCTCAAACTGATGTTCACCCACCTTGAACTCGTGCGCCCGTGGCTGATGGTTTCGCTTCTGTTTGGCGGTACCTGCATGGTCGTTTCCTCCGGCAGGGATTCCCGGCTTGGGCTATCACTCCGATCCCCGTTTCAGCATATAGACTGCAGTTCCGTTTTCGAACTCGAACCAGACATCGTCCATGAGCTGCCTGATGAGGAAAACCCCTCTTCCACGAATTGCAAACAGGTTCTGCCCTGCGATTGGGTCGGGAAGCGCACTGGGATCAAACCCCGAACCACTGTCCTTGACGACCATCAAGAGTTCACAGTCTTCTTGGACGGCGACACAGATACGCACTGCTTTGGTTGAACCGTTGCCGTTACCGTGAATGATGGCATTGGCCAATGCCTCCTGCAATGCAAGGTGAATACCATCCAGGTCGTTCGACGGTGCAGTCTGCTGGATGAGGGCCATGATCTTCCCGACTTCGCCAGCAATAATCTCCACATCGGATGGAACGACCTCGTCGATCTTGAGGGCGAGCTTCTCCGAATCAAACGCACAGGGAGGTGGAATGCTTTTGGGTTGAGACATGTCGTGTCACCTGCATCACGTCGAAAAGGCCGGTTCGTTTTTGGCTCGGCCTGTCGTTTACAAAGACGACCACGTTGGCGTCCTTTGTTTCGTTCCCATCCAATGGGACTTTGCCCAGCGCCCTTTTATTCCCTCCTCCCTGCCCGCCGCGAGTACGGGAATATTTCCTCGCCTGAAACAGTAGGACTAACTGCAGGGCGATCGAACGCTAGATTACCCAGCGACACGCGGGCAACGTCTGACGCGTGAATGTCCCAATCCGACCGGAGGTTGTTGTGAAATCGATTCGAAATATGAAATTTCTAAATCAGGTAGCTCTTGTGACTCTCGCACTGTGCTTTTCCGCGCGGCTAGGGAATGCACAAGGCACCTACAAGGGTGAGTTCACCCTGTCGTTCGAAGCGGTGGAACTCGGCGAAACCTTCGAGTACGGCGTACCCAGAACCAAGGCAAAGGCGATGGCCCAGAAGCGAATACCGGTGCGAGGGGCCTCCAGTTCGGCAACAGGTAAGTAATGCGAACTAACGTTGCTCGGCTTTGGTGTCGGGCGCTGGGGTAGCGGGTCGCGAGGCCCGCTCCCCCTGGTTGGACATGCGGCAGCGAGCTTTCATTGTCACCGCAAAGATGGAAGGATCGACCAAGCCCCACTGGGTGGAAATCACTTCGGGCTCATTTGCATTCGATGCAGTTTCCCTCTTCCTCGACTTTCTATCGCCGGCACCAGGCCAAGAAACGAAGGCCCTTCAGCTAACGCAAACCGTCACTTTCGCGAAGGCGCAAGGCGCGTTCAACCACATGTCCATGGACGCTGTCCATCGGCGGCTGTTCACAGCGGTACTCAACCAGAGACGGCCTATCAAGCCATTTAAGAATGTAACTTTCGTGTGGACCCATCGCGTCATCTAAAATGTAACCGAGCGAGAAGACGAACTCGGCGGCCTGGGGCTCAGGCGGCGGTTGGCCAGTGCGTAGATGCGTTCGAGCTTACGCTC
>DASZAI010000087.1:0-88205 GCA_035945295.1 Terriglobia bacterium
GCCGGCAGGGACAGAGATGGTGATGCCGGGGGACAACGTGTCGCTGGAGATCGAGCTGATCACGCCCATCGCGATGGAGAAGGGCCTCCGGTTCGCGATCCGCGAAGGCGGCCACACGGTGGGCGCCGGGACCGTCACCGAGGTCCTGAAGTAAGAGTCACGATTCGAGGCAGGTGAGCAAAGGATGCTGCATCAGAAAATCAGAATTCGATTGAAGGCTTACGACCACCGGATCCTTGACCAGTCGGCGACCGAAATCGTCTCGACGGCGAAGCGTACCGGTGCGCAGGTGGCCGGGCCGATTCCGCTGCCCACGACGAAGAATAAGTACACCGTATTGCGTTCCCCGCATACGGACAAGAAGTCGCGCGAGCAGTTTGAGATTCGCACTCACAAGCGCTTGATCGACATCCTCGAGCCGACGTCGAAGACGGTCGAGGACTTGACCAAGCTCGATCTGCCGTCGGGTGTGGACATCGAGATCAAGGCGTTTGGTAAGGAACATACGAAGTAGCGCTGAGTAACGGGATATGGTCAACGCGATACTGGGCAAGAAAGTCGGCATGACGCAGATTTTCCGCGAGAACGGTGACGCGGTTCCGGCGACCGTGCTTAAGGCTGGACCGTGCGTGGTCATCCAGCGGAAGACCGTCGCCAAGGACGGTTACGACGCGGCGCAACTGGGACTCGTGGAATTTCCCGCGCCCAAGCGGCTGACACGTGCAGTCGAGGGCCACTTCAAGCATGCCGGCGCGAACCCGTCACGCTTCCTGCGCGAAGTGAGGTTGAGTGCGGGCGATGAAGCCAAGGTCGGCGACAAAGTACTGGTCGACCAGTTTGCGGTGGACGAAACCGTGGACGTGATCGGCATCTCGAAAGGCCGCGGCTTTGCGGGCTTTCACAAGCGGCATCACTTTGGCGGGGGCGGCGGGGCGCACGGCTCGATGTTCCATCGGGCGCCGGGCTCGATTGGCGCGTCGGCGTTTCCTTCGCGGGTGCTGAAGGGGATGCGGTCTGCCGGACACATGGGCGTCGACCAGGTGACGGTTCGCAATCTGCGCGTGGTGCAAGTGGTGCCGGACGACCACACCCTGGTGGTTCAGGGTGCTGTGCCGGGCCCGGAGGGCGGATACGTCGTGGTGCGCAAGGCGCGAGCGCCTCACAAGAAGGCCGCGCCTAAGCCGGAGGCTCCGAGCGGCAAGAAGAAGTAGCCTCTGGGCGAGTCGTCACGGAACAGTTTTCCGAATCGAGAGTAACGGCGGATAAAGACGTGGCAAAAGTTGAAGTCAAGAATCTCGAGGGCCAGACGGTGAAAGAGCTCGACCTCGCCGACGAGGTCTTTGCCGCTCCGCCCAATGCGAGTCTGCTTTGGGAGGCCACCAAGTCGTATCTGGCGAGCCAGCGACGAGGCACCCACTCGACCAAGAGCCGGGACGCGGTCTCCGGGGGCGGCAAGAAACCCTGGCGGCAGAAAGGCACCGGACGGGCGCGGGTCGGCAGCATTCGCAGTTCGCTGTGGCGCCATGGCTCGATTGCGCATGGGCCGAAACCGCGCGACTACGCTTATGCGATTCCGCGGCAGATGCTGCGCGGGGCGTTGCGGTCGGCCTTGGCCGTCAAGTTTCAGGAGCAGAAGCTGACCGTCGTTGACCAGTTCAACCTGGGCGAGGCCAAGACGAAAGTGTTTGCCGGGGCGCTGCGCAAGCTGGGTGTCGAGAAGTCGGTGCTGGTGGTGAGCGATGCGGCCAACCGCAACCTCGAGCTTTCCTCGCGCAACGTCGAGGGCTGCGACCTGGTGCGCCATCACCAAGTGCATCCTTACCAGGTGCTCAGCCACGATCGTCTGGTGATTTCCGAGGGCGCGCTGACGCGCCTGGCCGAGGCGCTGCGATGAACAAGAATCCCTACCAGATTCTGGAAAAGCCGCTCATCACTGAAAAGGGCCTGAACGTTAAGGAGCGCAACCGGACGCTGGTATTTCGCGTGGCGTCGCACGCCAACAAGGCGGAGATTCGCGCCGCGGTGAAGGCCGTCTTCAAGGTCGAAGTCGAGTCGATTCACACTGCGGTGTTCAAGGGCAAGACACGCCGGCGCGGCCAGACCTTTGGGTCGCGGCCGGATTGGAAGAAGGCTTACGTCAAGTTGAAGGCTGGACAGAAGATGCCGGAATACGCCGAGAACGCGTAGAGCGGCCGGCGGAAAAACTGTTGGCGGGAAGAAAAGAACCATGGGCATCAAGACGTATCGACCGTACACCGAGACCCGGCGGTTCCAGACGGGGCTGACGTTTGACGAAATCACCACGCTCGAGCCGCACAAGCCATTGCTCGAGCCCAAGAGCCGCATCTCAGGCCGCAATAACCTGGGCCGGTTGACGATCCGGCACCGCGGCGGGGGCCACAAGCGCCACTACCGCCTGATTGATTTCAAGCGCGACAAAATCGGCATCCCCGCGCGCGTCGCAACGGTCGAATATGACCCTAACCGCTCGGCGTTCATCTCACTGCTCGATTACGCCGATGGCGAGAAGCGCTACATCCTGCACCCCACCGGCTTGAAGGTGGGCGACAAAGTGGTGGCGGGCCCGGACGCAGACATCGTGGTCGGGAACGCGCTGCCCTTGAAGAATATCCCGACTGGCACGCTGGTCCACAACATTGAGATGCGGCCGGGGAAGGGTGGGCAGCTCGTGCGCAGTGCGGGCGGCGCGGCCCAGTTGCTTTCGAAGGAAGGCGAGTACGCGCAGGTGCGCCTGCCCTCGGGTGAAGTGCGGTTGATCCACATCGACTGCATGGCCTCGATTGGCCAGGTGGGGAATCTCGACCACGAGAACATCACCATCGGGAAGGCGGGCCGCAAGCGCTGGATGGGTATCCGTCCCACGGTGCGTGGCGTGGCCATGAACCCGGTCGACCACCCGCTCGGTGGCGGTGAAGGCAAGACTTCCGGCGGACGGCATCCGGTTACCCCGTGGGGGCAGCCGACGCGGGGCTACAAGACGCGCAACAACAAGCAGACGGACCGGTTCATCGTCAAGCGGCGCGAGCGCAAGTAGGAGGAGGAGCATTTGGGAAGGTCGGTCAAGAAGGGGCCGTTCGTCGACGACCATCTGATGAAGAAGGTAGAACTGCTCAACCGGCGGTTCGAGAAGAAGGTGGTCAAGACGTGGTCGAGACGCTCGACGATCGTTCCGGAGATGGTGGGGCATACGATTGCCGTGCATAACGGCAAGAAATTCATCCCGGTGTACATCACCGAGAATATGGTGGGGCACAAGCTGGGTGAGTTCTCGCCCACCCGGACTTTCAAAGGGCACAGCGTGAAGATCGCGGCCGAGAGAGCTGCCGCTGCTGCGGCGCCTCCTCCGCCGGGCGCCGGCGCGCCGGGAGGTCCAGGAGCTCCCGCAGCCCCCAAACCAAGTGCGCCTCCGGCCGGTGGAGGCACGCCAAGCTGAGGCAGGCTGAGGGTTCGAAGCTTCGAGAGAGCAGAGAGAAGAATCGATGGAAGCACGAGCAACCGCCAAATACATTCGGGTTTCGCCGCAAAAGGCGCGCCTGGTTGTGGACCTGATCCGCGGCAAGAACGCGGGCGAAGCGTTGAACGTTCTGCGCTTCACCAAGAAGCGGGCCACCGGCCAGATCGAGAAAGTGTTGCTGTCGGCGATTGCCAACGCCGAACAGAAATCGGAAACGGTGGACGTCGACCGGTTGGTGGTGCGCGAAGCGTATGTGAACGAGGGGTCGCGCATGAAGCGCATTCGCCCGGCGCCCATGGGACGCGCTTACCGCTACCAGCGCCGCATCAGCCACATCACCATCGTGGTGGAAGAGGGCGAGCGGTCCTAGAGGGGCAAGAACGGAGGCCCGGGCGCAACGAGCCCGGGCTCGGGGACGAGGACGAGGGAGGTTAGAGGTGGGCCAGAAGGTACATCCTTACGGATTTCGCCTGGGATACAACAAGACGTGGAAGTCGCGCTGGTTCGCCAAGAAAGACTACTCGGGCCTGCTGCACGAGGATCTGAGACTCAAGCGCTATCTGAAGCAGGAGCTTCGGAGCGCGGGCGTGGCTTCGGTCGAGGTCGAGCGCCCGGGCAACAAGCTGAAGATCACCATCTGGACGGCGCGGCCGGGAATCATCATCGGACGCAAGGGCGCAGAGATTGACCGCCTGCGCCAGGACATTCAGAAGAAGACGGGACGCGAGGTGCTGCCCATCAACATTCAGGAAGTGCACCGGCCCGAGCTCAACGCGCAACTGGTGGCGGAATCGATTGCGTTGCAACTGGAGAAGCGCGTCGCTTTCCGGCGTGCCATGCGCAAGGCCGTGGACTCGGCGCTGCGCTTTGGCTGCAAGGGAATCAAGGTACGCTGTGGCGGGCGGCTGAACGGCGCCGAAATCGCGCGCAGTGAGTGGTATCTCCAGGGACGGTTGCCGTTGCACACGCTGCGCGCCGACATCGACTTCGGCCTGGCGGAGGCCCGGACCACCTACGGCGTGATTGGCGTCAAATGCTGGATCTACAACGGCGAGATTCTGGAGCAGAAGCGCCGGCCGGAAAAGGTCGGGGAGACGGTGGCGGCAGCGCCGGCAGCGTAGCGGGCACCGAACGAGAGCTAAGTTATGTTGATGCCGAGCAAAGTGAAATATCGCAAGCAGCAGCGGGGACGTCGGCGCGGCAAGGCGTGGCGGGGCTCCGACCTCTCCTTCGGGGACTTCGGGCTCAAGGCGCTCGAGCCGGGCTGGATCACCGACCGGCAGATCGAAGCCAGCCGCATCGCCATCACACGCTTTATCAAGCGGGGCGGCAAGCTGTGGATCCGCATTTTCCCGGACAAGCCGGTGACCAAGAAGCCGGCTGAAACGCGCATGGGTAAGGGCAAGGGCGCGCCGGAGTTCTGGGTGGCGGTGGTCAAGCCGGGCAGAATTCTGTTTGAGATGGAAGGCGTGCCGGAAGCGGACGCGCGGGAAGCGATGCGCCTTGCAAGTCACAAGCTGCCTCTGACAACGCAGTTTGTCGCGCGCTCGGCAGCCGCTTAAGGTGGAGAGTGAATGAAGAGACGAGCTGAACATGTAAAGGACCTGAAAGAAGAGGCGCGAGGATGGACCGCGGAGGAAGCGCGGCTGAAGGAGCGCGAGCTGCTCGACCAGCTTTTCCGCCTCAAGTTCCAGTTTTCGAGCGGACAGACTGACGTGTTGCGCAAGATTCGCGAGTTGCGGCACGACATTGCGCGGGTGAAGACGATCCTGCGCGAGCGCAGTTTGAAGCCGGAGGCCGCGAAGTAGACTTGGGCCCGCGTGAGGGCCATTGAGGGAAGGCGAATGGGTTCAGATCAAGCAAATGCCCCGAGCGCGCCGGCTCAGCGTCGCGGCCGGAGGCAGGAGAAGGTTGGCGTCGTAACCAGCAGCAAGATGCAGAAGAGTGTGGTGGTCACCGTGGATCGTCAGATCATCCATCGGCTCTACAAGCGCGTGGTGCGGCGGTCGTCGAAGTTTCTGGCGCACGACGAGAAGAGCGAATGCCGGGTCGGCGACCGGGTGCGCATCCAGGAAACGCGGCCCATGAGCCGGCGCAAGCGCTGGCGGGTGGTGGAAGTCATTGCGAGAGCGGAGCAGTTTGCGCCTTTGCCGGAGAGTGTCCAATGATTGGAATGCGAACCATTCTGCACGTCGCCGACAACTCCGGGGCGCGCCGGCTGGCCTGTATTCTGCCGCTCGGAGGCGACGTGGGACTCCAGGCAGGACTGGGCGATGTGGTGACCGCGGCGGTCAAGGAGGCGGCGCCCGACAGCGCCGTGGCCAAGGGCAAGGTGGTGAAGTGCGTGATCGTGCGCATGCGCAAGGAGCAGCGCCGCCGGGATGGGAGCTATATCCGCTTTGACGAAAACGCCGCCGTGCTGATCAACGACGCGGGCGAGCCCGTCGGCACGCGCGTCTTCGGGCCGGTGGCGCGCGAGCTGCGTGAGAAGAAGTTCCTGAAGATCGTGTCGCTCGCCCCGGAGGTGATTTGATGGGTGCAGTTTTGGCGATTCACAAGAACGATCAGGTGCAGGTGATTGCCGGGCGCGACAAGGGAAAGACGGGCCGCGTCCTCGAAGTGGAGCCCGCGAAGCACCGGCTGTATGTCGAGCACGTGAATATGATCAAGCGGCACACTCGCCCCAATCCGGCCAAACAGATCCGCGGCGGAATCCTCGAGAAGGAAGGGCCCATCCACGTCTCGAACGTGGCCCTGGTCTGCAGCGACTGTGGTCCGACGCGTATCCAGCGCCGCGAAAAGGAGCAAGGCCAGAAGGTGCGCGTCTGCGCCAAGTGCGGCAAGACGCTTGACACGTAGCCGCCGGCGCGTACACGTCGCAACGGCGCGCCTGCGCAAGGCATCAAGCAGGGATTATCGAAGATGACACCGCTAACCAAGCAGCGATATCAAAGCGAAGTGGTTCCGGCCCTGGTCAAGGAGTTCAAATACCGGAACGTGATGGCGGTTCCGCGTCTAAAGAAGATCGTGGTCAACATGGGCCTGGGTGAGGCCATCCAGAACGCCAAGCTGCTCGATTCAGCGACGCGTGAGCTCGCGCAGATCACCGGTCAGAAGCCGGTCATCACGCGGGCGCGGAAGTCGATTGCCAATTTCAAGCTGCGCAAGAACATGCCCATCGGGGCGATGGTCACTCTGCGTGGCGACCGCATGTACGAGTTCTTCGACCGCCTGACCAACGTGGCCTTGCCCCGCGTTCGCGACTTTCGGGGGCTGTCGATGCGGGCCTTTGACGGGCGCGGCAGCTATACGCTGGGGCTCCGCGACCAGCTCGTGTTCGCAGAGATCGAGTACTCGAAAGTCGACAAAGTGAAAGGCATGAACATCTCGATTGTCACAAGCGCCCGCTCGGACGCGGAAGCTCTGGCGCTGCTCAAGCACCTCGGGATGCCTTTCCGGCAGGAAACCCCGCGTCGGCCCACGGCGGCGGCCGGGGAAGAGAAACCCGGACCGGCGGCTTCGCCGGCAACCGAAGCAGCAACAACCGAAGGGAAGACAGGAGAGTAAGCGTGGCGCGTTCATCGCAGATGGCCAAGCTCGTCAAGAAACCCAAGTTCAAGATTCGCCACCGGAATCGCTGCCGGATTTGTGGCCGCGCGCGCGGCTACCTGCGCAAGTTTCAGATGTGCCGGCTCCACTTCAGGCAACTGGCGCTGCAGGGCGACATCCCGGGCGTCACCAAGTCGAGCTGGTAACGGCTTTTTTCAGGAGACCGGATTCTTATGGCAATGACGGATCCCGTCGCGGACATGCTGGCGCGAATTCGCAACGGTCTTACGGCGCGGCACTCCCGGGTGGAAATGCCTTCTTCCAAGCTGAAGGTGGAGATCGCGCGCATCCTCAAAGAAGAGGGATACATCGGCAACTACAAGGTCTCGGAAGAGGGCAAGAAGAAGACGCTGCGCATTGTCCTGCGTTACGGCGCGGACGGCGAGAGCGTCATCTCGAGCCTGGAGCGGGTCTCGAAACCTGGACGCCGCGTCTACGCGAGTGCGAGCCACATTCCGAGGGTGCTCGGTGGCTTGGGCGTCAGCATTTTGACCACGCCGCGCGGTGTGATGACGGGCAAGAGCGCTCGCAAGACGGGCGTGGGCGGCGAGGTCCTCTGTAGCATTTCCTGAGAACGGGTGTTCTTATGTCGCGAATCGGCAACAAACTCATTGCGGTCCCCTCCGGCGTAACGGTCGAGGTGCAAGGGTCGGCGGCGGTGGTGAAAGGCCCGAAAGGTACGCTGCGTGTCGCCCTTCCCGCCGGCATCACGATCGAAAGGAAGGACGGGAGCCTGCTGACCAAGCGCGCTGATGAAGAGTACGCCGCGGCGCACGGTCTCGCGAGGAGTCTGGTGGCCAATGCGGTGCGCGGCGTCAGCCAGGGCTTTGAGAAGCAACTGGACATTGTCGGCATCGGGTACCGCGCGGAAGTCAAGGGACGGGCGCTGCTGCTGACGCTGGGGTACTCACACATCGTGGAGTATGCGATCCCGGAAGGTTTGTCGATCACCGCGGAAAAGCAGACTCATCTGGTGGTGAGCGGCGCCGACCGGCAGCAGGTCGGACAGGCGGCGGCGGAGATTCGCGGTTTGCGTCCGCCCGACCCTTACAAGAACAAAGGTATCCGGTACACCGGCGAACGGCTGAAGAAGAAGGTGGGGAAGGCCGCGGCTGGTGCGACGGGCGCGGCCAAGCAGTAAGTGCAGTCGGCGCCTGCCAGTCTCTGGACGGGAGCCGGACGAGCCGTGGTTCTGGGAGAGAGTGATGTTGAAGCTGGTTTCAAGAGACACGACGCGCCGCCGAGTCCACGCGCGTATCCGCCAGCGGGTGAAGGGCCGTGCTCAAGCGCCGCGCTTGAACGTTTTCAGGTCGTCGCGTCATATCTATGCGCAGCTCGTGGACGACGGCCGCGGGCATACGCTGGTGGCGGCATCCTCGCGGGACGCGGAAGTGCGGAAGACCCTGAAGAGTGGCGGCAATCTGGCGGCGGCGAAGACGGTAGGGCAGATGCTGGCCCAGCGCGCCAAGGAGCAAGGAATCTCGCGCGCGGTGTTTGACCGCGGGGGCTATGAGTACCACGGTCGAGTGAAGGCGCTGGCAGATGCGGCGCGTGAAGGTGGACTGAAGTTTTAGGACATGAGCAGGGAGGTTGAGTGGCAAGCCGCATTGATGCAAGTACGCTGCAGTTGAAGGATCAGGTGGTCTCGATCAACCGCGTCACCAAGGTGGTGAAAGGCGGCAAGAACCTGAGCTTCTCGGCGCTGGTTGTCGTCGGCGACCGCGGCGGGCACGTGGGCTACGGCTCGGGCAAGGCGCGGGAAGTTCCTATGGCCATTCGCAAAGGGATCGAGGCCGCGAAGAAGGGTCTGGTGAAGGTGAACATTACCACCAGTTCCATCCCGCACGCCGTGCTCGGGCGTTACGGCGCCGGACGAGTGCTGCTGAAGCCGGCCGCCGCCGGCACGGGTGTGATCGCAGGCGGGGCGGTGCGAGCTGTGGTCGAGGCGGCAGGCATTCAGAACGTTTTGACCAAGTCGCTTGGGACCACGAATCCCCACAACGTCGTCAAGGCGACGATGAACGCCTTGCTCAGATTGCGCAACGCCGAAGAGGTGGCAGCGGCGCGGGGAAAGAGTCCGGAAGAAATCTAAGGGGACCTCGAGACGGTGAAGGTGAAGAAGAAAGCGCAAAGTACGGTGCTGGTGAAATGGGTACGGAGCGGGATCGGGTTCCCGCGGCGGCAGAAGGACATGGTCCGCAGCCTGGGGCTCCGGCGGCTCAACCAGGTGGTGGAGTGTCCGGATACGCCGCACGTGCGCGGCCTGGTGGCTTGCGTCCCTCATCTGGTCGAGATTGTGGCGCAGCCGGTCGCACCCGCTTGGGCCAGCGTACCGGAATATCGAATCACGCCTGCCGCAGCTTCGCCGGAAGAGCCCACTGCTGCGACTGCCGCCAAGCCAGAATCCCTAGCCGTCGAGGAAGCGGCTCCTGACGCTTCGAGCACGCCTGCCGAAGCGGCTCCCAAGAAGCGTTCGCGGGCGAAGAAAAGCCCGGCGCCTTCGGAAGGCGCCGAGCCGGGCGAGCCGGATGAGGAGTAGGGAATCATGACCACGCACATCGGAACACTTCGCCCCCCGAAGGGCGCGCACAAGCGCCGCAAGCGCATTGGCGAGGGTATGGGCTCCGGACACGGGAAGACGGCGACGCGCGGCTCGAAGGGACAGCGGTCAAGGACGGGGGCGCGCGTTCGGCCCGGGTTTGAGGGCGGCCAGATGCCGCTGCATCGCAGGATCCCCAAGCGAGGCTTCACCAACATCTTCAAGAAGCGCTACGCCGTGGTCAACCTGAAGGATCTCGAGGAATTCAAGCCCGAGGAGGCGATTACGCCGGCGCTGCTGGTGGAGCGCGGGCTGATCAAGCGGCTTCGCGACGGGTTGAAGGTGCTGGGTGACGGCGAGCTGAAGGCGCCTCTTCAGATCTCCGCGCACCTCTTTTCGAAGTCCGCCCTGGAAAAGATCGGAAAGGCAGGCGGCAAGGCGGAAGTGATTCCAGTTTAGACGCGTCGTATGTTCGAGTCACTCAAAAGCATCACCGATATCCCGGACCTACGGAAGCGCATTACTTTCACGGCGCTGATGCTGGCGGTCTACCGGCTGGGGGCGTTTGTCCCCACGCCAGGCATCAACTCGAATGTGCTCGAGCAGGCGATGGGACAACTGTCGGGGACACTGTTTGGGTTGCTGTCGATGTTTTCGGGCGGCAGCTTGCGGCGCCTGACGGTGTTTGCGTTGGGGATCATGCCGTATATCACGGCGTCGATCATTCTCCAGTTGCTCGGCGTGGTCTCCCCAACGCTCGAGAAGCTTCAGAAGGAAGGCGAACTCGGGCGGCGCAAGATCACCGAGTATACGCGCTGGCTGACCGTGGTGCTCAGCGCTTTCCAGGCGTTCGGCATCGCCATGGCGCTTCAGCGCCAGACTCTGGCCGGTCTGCCGCTCGTGACCAACCCCGGCCCGGCGTTCATCTTCAATACCGTGCTGACCTTGACCACTGGGGCGGTCTTCATCATGTGGCTGGGCGAGCAGATCACGGCTCGGGGCATTGGCAACGGAATGTCGTTGCTGATCTTCGCCGGTATTGTCGTAGGTCTTCCGCGGGCGATTGAGGAGTTGCGCGTCAGGGTTTTCGTGACCCATCAGTGGGGGATGCTGACCCTTTTGGTGCTCCTGGTCTTCATGCTGGCGGTCGTGGCGTTCATCGTCTACGTCGAGCGAGGCGAGCGGCGCGTGCCCATCCAGTACGCCAAGCGCGTGGTCGGCCGGCGGGTGATGGGCGGTGTTTCGACGCACTTGCCACTCAAGGTCAATAGCGGCGGCGTGATGCCCATTATCTTCGCTGTATCGCTATTGACGTTTCCGCAGACCATTACCCTCGTCTTTGGGAAAACCGGACTGGTGGGCAAGTTTGTGGACGCGTTTCTCAGCCTGTTCGCCTATGGCGAGCCGCTTTACACGTTGACCTACGTTCTGTTGATCATTTTCTTCGCGCACTTTTACCTTTCGATTGTCTACAACCCGGACGAGGTGGCGGATAACGTCCGCAAGCAGGGAGGGTTTATTCCCGGCATCCGGCCCGGTAAGCGCACGGCGGACTATCTGGACGATGTCCTGACTAAGATTACCTGGGTGGGGGGCCTTTATCTGGCTCTCGTCGCCTTGATTCCTGAGATCATGCTGGCCGGCCTTAGGGTGAATCACCTGCCGCTGTGGCTGGGCGGGGCCTGGTTTGACACTCACATGCCCGGCTGGCTGCTGCACGGCCTCGGTGTGAACTTCTATTTTGGCGGCACGTCGCTGCTGATTGTGGTGGGCGTGGCCATGGACACCGTGCAGCAGGTGGAAGCGCAGCTCATCATGAGGCACTATGAAGGCTTCTTGAAGAAGGGCCGCGTTCGGGGACGCCGCGTTGCGTCCTGAGGTTGGAGAGCAGGTCCTCGATGAAGCCACGGGCGGTGATCCTGCTGGGAGCCCCGGGAGCGGGCAAAGGTACGCAAGCTCGCCAGACCGCGCAGCGCTTCGGTATCCCGCATATCTCGACTGGCGATATGTTGCGAGAGGCCGTCAAACGCGGGACACCGGCCGGGCGGGCGGCACAGGGGCTGATCGATGCGGGCGGGCTGGTTCCCGACGAAGTGGTTTATGGTATTGTAGAAGAGAGGCTCAGCCTGCCCGACTGCGCCAATGGGTTCATCCTGGACGGATTTCCGAGAACGCTCGCGCAGGCGCGTTTCCTGGATCGACTGCTTGAGACGCGCGGCCGCTGGGAGCCGCTGGCGCTGAACATTCAGGTCGACCGGGAGTTGCTGATCAAGCGTGCGGCGGGCCGCCGAACGTGCTCGGTCTGCGGGGAAATCTACAATGTCTACTTCAAGCCTCCGAAGAAAGAGGGTGTCTGCGACCTCGATGGAGGCGCGCTGATCCACCGGTCGGACGACAATGAAGAGACGATTCGGCAGCGCCAGGTTGCTTATGAGAAACAGACGCAGCCGCTGATCGATTACTACCGGCAGCGCCCCTATTTTCACGACGTCGACGGCAACGCTGAGCCCGAAGCAATCAGCCGTCAGATTTGGGGATTTATCGAGGATCATGATCATCTGCAAGTCTCTGGCGGAGATCGAACGGCTGCGGCGCAGCGGCCGGATGGTAAGAGAGATTCTGGAAGAAATGCGTGACCGGGTGCGGCCAGGCGTCACGACGCTCGAGCTCGAGAAGCACGTGGAGAAGCGGCTGGCGGAGCTGGGAGCGCGGCCGGCTTTCAAGGGATATCGCGGGTATCCCTGCTGTTTGTGCACCTCAGTGAACGACGAGATCATTCATGGTATCCCCTCCGGACGGCGTCTTGAAGAAGGCGATGTCCTGAGCCTGGACATGGGTGTGGTGCTCGAGGGCTACTACGGCGACTCAGCCCTGACCGTCCCCGTGGGCAAGATTTCTGAGCGGCTCGAGAAGCTGCTGCGCATCACGGAAGAAGCCCTCGAACTCGGGATTGAGAAAGTCAAGCTCGGCAACCGCGTCGGAGACATCTCGGCGGCAGTCCAGCAGCACGCCGAAGGGCACGGGTATAACGTGGTGCGCGAGTTTGTGGGGCACGGTGTGGGGCGTGAGCTGCACGAGGAGCCCCAAGTGCCCAATTATGGTAAGGCAGGGCGTGGGCCGGTTCTCAAGGAAGGCATGGTACTTGCGATCGAGCCGATGATCACGGAGGGCAGTCAGAAGTTGCGCGTTCTCGACGACCGTTGGACGGCGGTGACGCTCGACGGCGGCTACTCCGCCCACTTCGAGCACATGGTGGCGGTTACGCGCAACGGTCCAGACGTCCTCACGCGCCTGGCTGTTTAGCGGTTTCGGATATTCGATTTCAGGAGCATATGGCCAAGGAAGAAGCTATCGAGGTTATCGCAACGGTGATTGAACCGTTGCCCAATGCGATGTTTCGGGTCGAGCTGGAGAACAAGCACCGGGTTCTGGCGCATATTTCGGGCAAGATGCGGAAGAACTTCATCAAGATTCTTCCCGGCGACAAAGTCCAGGTGGAACTCTCGCCCTACGACCTGACGCGCGGCCGGATTACGTACCGGTTCAAGTGACCGGCGCCAATCGGCGGGAGCGTGGAACTCCGAGCCAAGAGGAGACGGGCATAGACATGAAGGTGCGTTCATCAGTTCGCAAGATCTGCGCGAAGTGCAAGATCGTCAGGCGCGGCGGAGTGGTGCGGGTGATCTGCGAGAACCCCAAGCACAAGCAGCGCCAGGGATAGCAAGGAGGCACGAGTATGGCTCGTATTGCGGGCGTCGATTTGCCGCGCGCCAAGCGTTTGGAAATTGGTTTGACCTACATTTACGGGATTGGCCGGCCGCGCTCGCTTTCCATCATTCATCGTGCCGGGCTGAATCCCGACAAGAAGGTTCAAGACCTAACGGAGGATGAAGTCACGAGGATCCGTCAGATCATCGAAGAGGAAGGCGCGATTGAGGGCGACCTGCGCAAAGAAACGGCGCTCAACATCCGCCGGCTGATCGAGATCGGGTCCTACCGCGGGCTGCGGCACCGCCGCAATCTTCCGGTGCGGGGGCAGCGCACGCATACCAATGCCCGGACCCGCAAAGGTCCGCGCAAGGGCACGATTGCCAACAAGAAGCGGGCGACGGCGAAGACGTAATCTCCAGATTGAGGTGCTATGGCCAAGGCGGCAGCAAAGACTGGGAAAAAGAAGGTTTTCAAAAAGAAGGAAAAACGCGTGGTGCCGAGCGGCGTGGTACACATCCAGGCGTCGTTCAACAACACCCTGGTGAGCATCACCGACCCGGAAGGAAAGTTGATATGTTGGTCGAGCTCAGGATCGCTGGGGTTCAAGGGTTCGCGGAAGGGAACGCCGTTTGCCGCACAGCAAGCCGCGGCCCGCGCTGCGTCCGGGGCTCGCGACCACGGCATGCGCAGCGTTGAGGTGCGCGTCAAGGGGCCGGGCGCGGGCCGCGAATCGGCCATCCGGGCTCTGGCTTCATCGGGGCTGGAAGTGCGGACCATCAAAGACGTTACGCCCATTCCGCACAACGGGTGCCGTCCGCCCAAGCGCCGGCGAGTGTGAAATGACGGGTCAGGGGGAGGTGCGAAGTTGTCGGGGGCTATGAAGATGAAGAGGAGGATGCTTGGCGAGATATAGTGATGCAGTTTGCCGGCTTTGCCGCCGGGAGGGGACGAAGCTCTTCTTAAAGGGCCAGCGCTGCCTCACGGACAAGTGCGCCATCGAGAAACGCAACTTCCAGCCTGGCCAGCACGGCAAGGCCCGGCGTCCGAAGCTCGTGGGGTACGGCCTGCAACTGCGCGAGAAGCAGAAGGTGCGCCGCATCTACGGTGTCCTCGAAAACCAGTTTCGCAGCTATTACGAAAAAGCTGCGGCGTCGAAGGGTATTACGGGCGAGCGATTGCTCTCGATGCTCGAGCGTCGGCTTGACAATGTCGTCTACCGGCTCGGCCTCGCGACCTCGCGCGCCGCAGCACGGCAACTGGTCCGTCACGGGCACATCCTGGTGGCCGGCCGCAAGGTCAACATCCCGGCTTTCCAAGTCACCGCCGGACAGGAAATCGCGGTACGCGAAGGCAGCCGCAAGATGGCGCCAATCCTCCGTGCCCTTGACCTCGCGGGCAGCCGCATTCCGGCCTGGCTGGAGTTCAACCGTGAGTCCATGACCGGACACGTTAACGCGCTGCCCAAGCGCGAGGACGTGAGCTTTGACATCAAAGAGCAGATGATTGTCGAACTTTATTCGAAGTAGCTTTGCGAGCCCCGAGCGATGGGCTTGAAGGAGGTAGTCCAGCAATGCTGTGGAAAGGTTTTCAGAAACCGAAACGGCTCGCCTGCAATCTGGATACGCTGACGGATCGCTATGGCGAGTTCTACGCTCAACCCTTCGAACGCGGCTTTGGAACGACGATCGGCAACGCGCTCCGCCGGGTGCTGCTCTCCTCGATTGAGGGCGCGGCGATCACCGCGGTAAAGATCGAGGGCGTGCTGCATGAATTCTCCTCGATTCCTGGAGTGGTCGAAGACGCCACCGACATTATCCTGAACCTCAAGCAGATTCCTCTGAAGATGAACGTGGAGGGCCCCAAGACGCTTTACCTGCGCGTCGACCAGCCCGGTGAAGTCACTTCCCGGATGATTCAAGAAGATCCTGACGTCGAGATTCTCGACAAGGATGTTTACCTCGCCACGGTAAGTGAGGGCGGAAGCCTCCACATCGAAATGCGCGTCAAGATCGGCCGCGGGTACGTGTCGGCGGAGAAAAATTTCGACGAAGACCTGCCCATCGGCTACATTCCCGTGGATTCCGTGCATTCGCCGATTCGCAAGGTGAACTATACCATCGAGGCGGCGCGCCTCGGTCAGATGACGGATTACGACAAGCTTACCTTGAACGTCTGGACGAACGGTGCGATCTCTCCGCAGGATGCCATCGGGCTCGCGGCCAAGTTGCTCAAGGATCACATGACGATCTTTATCAACTTCGATGAGACACCCGAGGCTGAGGAGGTGACGCCGGAAAAGGCGCCGGTGGTTCGCAACGACGTGCTCGACCGCTCCGTCGAGGAACTCGAGCTTTCGGTGCGGTCTTACAACTGTCTGAAAAACGCCAACATTCAAACGATCCGGCAACTGGTGGAAAAGAGCGAGCAGGAGATGCTGAAGACCAAGAACTTCGGCAGGAAATCACTGAACGAAATCAAAGAGATTCTCGCGGCCATGGGACTGAGCCTCGGCATGAGGTTTGACGAGAAGGGCAACCCGATGCCGGGCGCGCCACAGGAAGCCCCGCCGCAGCAAGTCTAGGGCAGGAATACAGACGATGCGTCATCGCAATTACGGCAGGAAGCTGAGCAGAAACACTGAGCACCGGCGGTCGCTGTTGCGCAATCTCGTGACTTCTTTGATTCTCGAGGAGCGCATTGAGACCACGGTCGCGAAGGCCAAAGCGGCGCGGGGTATCGCCGAAGAGATGATTACGCTGGGCAAGCGCGGCGACCTCCATGCGCGGCGGCTGGCCGCGGCCTACTGCATGACGGCAGCGGCCGTCAAGAAGCTGTTTGAAGACGTCGCCAAGCGCTATTCGGCGCGCTCCGGCGGCTACACGCGCATCGTCCGCACCGGCTGGCGAAAAGGCGATGGCGCGGACACCGCGGTGCTCGAACTGATCGGCACCGAGGTCCTCCAGAAGCGCTCGGAGGCGCGCGCCAAGAAGGCTGAATCCCGCCGCAAGGCTGCCGAGGAGGCTGCTGAGGCTGCAGAAAAGGCCGGGCCGCCAGAGGAGCCCGAGGGATCGAAAGGGAAAGAAGAAAAGTAGGGCCGTCGCGAATCCTCAGGACGTTTCTCCGACCGTCGAGCCGGCCAGCCAACCGCGTACGTAAAACAACAGCAGCCCCAATCCCGCTCCCACCGTATCAATCCCGCAATCGACCAGCGACGGACCGCGTCCCGGCACGAATATCTGGTGAAACTCGTCGGTGAGCGAGTACGCGCTCGCCATCACCAGGCAGGCAAGCGCCCGTCGCGCCCGCCAGTCGAACGGATGCTCATCGCGGCGCGATCCGTACATCAGGATGGCAAAGATCGCGTATTCCGTCAGGTGCGCGGATTTGCGGAAGACGTGGTGAAGCGCCTCAAAAGTCGAGGGTGAGACGTTGGCATGGAGGAAGCTCAAAATCTGGCTGAGCAGCGACGCCGTGAGCGAGCCGCCGAAAGTCCCGGTCGACAGATAGAAGATCAGTCCCGCCCATGCGACGGCCGTGGTTTTCCAGACGGCCGCACGAATCCGGACATAGCGCGAGACGCTGCTTTGAGGATTATTCAAGCCGGTAGTTAGGAGCTTCCTTGGTGATCATCACGTCGTGGACGTGGCTTTCGCGCAGGCCCGCCGAGGTGATGCGAATGAAGCGCGCCTTGCGTTGCAGCTCTTCGATGCTGGAGCAGCCGCAATAACCCATTCCCGAGCGCAGACCGCCGACGAGTTGCCCGACCATCTCGGCCAGCGCTCCCTTGTGAGGCACTCGGCCCTCGATGCCCTCGGGGACCAGCTTGGCGGGGGCCTCGCCTTCCTGTGCGTAGCGGTCGCCCGAGCCGGCCGACATCGCCCCAATCGATCCCATCCCGCGATAAGCCTTGAAGCTGCGCCCCTGGAAGAGAATCGTCTCGCCGGGACTCTCCTCGGTCCCGGCGAAGAGGCTGCCCACCATCACCGAACTCGCGCCGGCGGCGAGGGCTTTGCTCACGTCGCCGGAGAACTTGATGCCGCCGTCCGAGATGATGGGGACGCCCGAGCCGCGCGCCGCGCGCGAGCACTCCGCCACAGCGGTAATCTGCGGGACGCCGGCTCCCGTCACCACGCGCGTCGTGCAAATGGATCCCGGCCCGATGCCTACCTTGACGCCATCGACGCCGAGCTGGAGCAGGTCGCAGGCGCCTTCGAAGGTCGCGACGTTACCCGCCACCAAGTCCACTTCGGGGAACTGGGCCTTCAGCGCCTTGACCGCTTCGAGCACCCGGCTTGAGTGGCCGTGCGCCGTGTCGACCACGATCACGTCCACCTGGGCCTTCACGAGCTCTTGGGCGCGCTCGAGGTAATCGCCCGTGGCGCCGACCGCCGCGCCGACTCGCAGCCGCCCGTGCGCATCTTTGGCGGCGCTGGGATACTTGATCTTCTTCTGGATGTCCTTGACGGTGATGAGACCCTTCAGGATGAAAGCCTTGTCGACCACCAGCAGCTTTTCAACGCGATGCTGGTGCAGGATCTTCTCGGCCTCTTCGAGCGTCGTGCCCACGGGCACGGTGATGAGGTTCTCTTTGGTCATCACCGTTTCGACCGGCAGGTCGAGGCGCGACTCGAAGCGCAGATCGCGATTGGTCAGGATGCCCACCAGCTTTCCGTTCTGGGTGACCGGCACGCCGGAGATCTTGTATTTCCGCATGATTTCCAGGGCGTCCGAGATCTTGTTTTTGGGGCCGACTGTGACCGGGTCGACAATCATCCCGCTCTCCGAGCGCTTCACCTTGTCGATTTCCGCCGCGTGGCGGTCGATCGGCATGGTCCGGTGCACGATTCCGATGCCTCCCTGCTGCGCCAGCGTGATCGCCAGGCGTGATTCGGTGACCGTGTCCATGGCGGCGCTCGCCACCGGAATATTCAGTGTGATATTGCGGGTGAAATGCGTTCGCGTGTCGACCTGGGTGGGCAGAATGGCAGACTTGGCGGGAACGAGGAGCACGTCGTCAAAGGTCAACGCCTCCGGAATCGGACCATCAAGCATATCCCTCCTCTCGGTGTTGCTGCCGGATCGCCGTCTTAAGTTTGTTATTCTAGTGTGCCGGAGTTAGCGCGGTCAAGGTTAACTCGGCCACGTCGACGAGATGAGCTTCCAAGGCGACGCGCGCTCGCGCCTGAGGCACCGAAGTATGAGGCTTTGTCGAGTGGACCGCCCCTCACCCCCGGCTCCTCTCTCGCAAATGGGGCGAGGGGAGTAACTAACAGGTGGACTCATGCCCTCTCCCCTCGCGGGAGAGGGTAGCGCCGGGTGAGGGGCACGTCACTCCCAGGGTCACATCCTCAATAGATCACGTGCCAGATCTTCTTGCCCAGTGATTCCGTGCCCTGGGCGACGACGCCGGGAGTTGCCTTGACGCCGTTCGCGACGGCGACCGTGCCGTCCCGAGTCGCCAGGGCACCCGTTTTCGCGGCGCTGCCCGTCGCAGTACCCGCCGCAGCGACTGCCCCGGCAGCCGTCTCAGCCCCGTTCTTGGTCTTGTCAACGGCGGTCGAGACCGCTCCACTGGTCGCCTTGCCCGCTGCTTGCGTCTCCTTGGCCGCGGGCACAACCGTCGATTGGGCCACTTGGTTCGTGCCGCCCTTGATCCTCTTCCCGAGATAACGAAGCGCTCCGGCTTCGGCATTCTGGGCCGTCATCGAAATCATGACGGCCGCGATGAGCGTCACCAAGACTTTCAGTCGCATTTTGGACCTCCTTGCTGGCGCTGAAGTCCGGGACCCTCCAGTCCCGCTTCGCTTCCACGTCTAACAATAGCTTGCGGACGACGACTCGCCGTCGCCGGTCCGCCCGTTCCAAACTCAAACTTCCAGCCTCAAATCTAGTGGACAGCTTCGCCAACCTTGGACGCCGCTTCCTTGGTTTTCTTCCCTGTCTTCTTGGCGGCGTGACCGGTGGCCTTACCTGCGGTCTCGGCGGCGCTGCCGGCTTTCTCGCCGCCTTCTTTCACCGCGTGTCCGGTGGTCTCCGCTCCGCCGGCCACCTTCGTGCCGGTCGTCTTGGCGTCCTTCTTCACCACGTGGCCGGTCTTCTCGGCGCCGGACTCGGTCGCTTGCGCCGCGTCTTCGGTCTTCTCGCCGGCTTTCTTGCTCACGTGGACCGTCTTCTTCAGACCCTTCTTGATCCCGTGGCCCGCCGCCTTACCTGCCTGCGCGACGTCTTCGCCGGTCTTCGCCGCGTCGTCCTTCACTCGCTCTCCGGCCTGGCCGAAGCTGCGTGCCTGAAGGTTACCGATTCCCCAACTCAGTGCCAGACCACTTAGCAGAACAGTCAGAAGTCTTGTTCGCATCTTTAACCTCTTCAACCACCTCTTCGTGGAGGATACCAGATTTTGGCTCGTTCGGTCAGCAACTCGTTAGACGCTTTTCATCGGGCCGGGGTTGGCCGGCCCCGCCGGCGGGCGAGCCGCGCTTCTCCGACGTAGGCTAGTTATGTTTGCCCACGAAAGTTGACATCATCGGGACACTGGCGTACCATGGTGGTCGAGCGCCTGCGTGAAGAGGGGTGACTCGCGGCCGACCGGAGACAAGGGAGCGAATGGCTTCGTTTTGGCATGTCTTTTGAGACTATTTGTTGATGCTGAACAACTTAAATGGGTTCGGTCCTAAGAAAAAAATTTCTCCTGTACCTTACCTGCGCGAAGCCGTTCCCTGGCTCTTGCTCCGATCGGTCCAAAGCGTCCCGTTTGTGAAGCGCCGCGATGAATCAGAGTAGGAATCAACAGTTTTCGGTTTCCTAAGACAGGAGTCGCATGACAGGAAGTTGGCCACCAGTAAAGTTTGATTAACATCCTGTCAATAGAGCAGTTATATATACCTCGATGGAAAAATCAAGAGAAATCTCATAGAGTGGTAGCGGGTTATCTTGAGCCCGTTCTGGGGCTCCTCGGTGCGGAGCGCCGATCGCAAGGACTTACCAATGACCCAAGTCGACAGGTTTTTTTTCGAACGCTACGGTCTCACCGAAGCGGACCTCGAGCGCTATCTCGCCGCGGCTCTCTCCGAGGGTGGGGACTACGCCGACCTCTATTTCGAGCACACCACGACCTCTTCGATTCTGCTCGATGAGTCCCTGATCAAGTCGGCCACCGAAGGCATCGAGATGGGGTGCGGAGTCAGGGTACTGGCAGGCGAGCAGACGGGCTACGCCTACTCGGACGATCTCGCGCCCGAGAAAATCCTCAAGGTGGCGCGGATCGCGGCGCGTATCGCGAGCGGCCCCGCGCGGCTGTCGACCGTCGGCCTTTCGACTGTTGCGCCGCCGCACAATTTCTATCCCGTTGCTTTGCCTTCCACCGATCGCGATTTGAAGGACAAGTTGGACCTGGTGGCGCGCGCCGACCGCGCCGCGCGCGCCTACGACCCGCGCATTCGCGAAGTGCGCGTTACCTATGGCGATCAGGTGCGTCACGTGCTCATCGCCGGCTCGGACGGGCGCGACATCTCTGACTTCCAGCCGCTCGTGCGGCTGAGCGCCTTCACCATCGCCAAGGACGGAGCGCGGCTCCAATCGGGATCCTCGGGCGGCGGGGGACGCGTCGGACTGGAGTTCTTCCAGGGGGAGAAATCTCCCGAGCACTTTGCGCGTGAAGCGGCGCGGCAGGCCATCGTCCAGCTCGACGCGCGCGAGGCGCCGGCCGGGGAAATGGAAGTAGTGCTCGGCCCGGGATGGCCGGGTATCCTGCTCCACGAAGCCGTGGGCCACGGGCTCGAGGCGGATTTCAACCGCAAGGGTATCTCGGCGTTCAGTGGACGCATGGGACAGCGCGTCGCTTCCGAACTCTGCACCGTGGTTGACGACGGCACTATTCCCGACCGGCGCGGCTCCTTGAACGTCGATGACGAGGGCGAAGCCACGCACCAGACCGTCCTCATCGAGAACGGCACGCTGCGCGGTTACCTCCAGGACAAGCTGAGTGCCGGGATTCTTCACACCACGCGTACTGGCAACGGACGCCGCGAGAGCTACGAACATATTCCCATGCCGCGCATGACCAACACTTACATGCTGGCGGGAAAGGATGATCCCGAGGACATCCTCCGATCGGTCGCCCACGGCCTCTACGCCGTGAACTTCGGCGGTGGCCAAGTGGACATCACCAGCGGCAAGTTCGTGTTCTCGGCCTCGGAAGCCTATTTGATCGAGGACGGCAAGGTTACGGCGCCGGTGAAAGGCGCAACCCTGATCGGCGATGGACCTACGGTGCTGACGCGCGTCGTGGCGGTCGGCAACGATTTGAAGCTCGACCCGGGCATCGGCACGTGCGGCAAAGACGGCCAGAGCGTGCCGGTGGGCGTGGGGATTCCGACGCTCAAGATCAGCCATCTGACGGTGGGCGGTACGGCGCCTAAGGGTGTCCAGTCGTTTCAGTGACCAGCCCCTGTAGGGACGAGATATTTGAAGCGCAGGGTGCAAGCCTGACGTGACTCGGTAGAAGGCCCCCTCACCCGGCGCTCGCGCGCCACCCTCTCCCGCGAGGGGAGAGGGTTGTAATTCTGGATTTACTCTCCCCTCCCCCCTTGCGGGGGATGGGGCGGGGGTGAGGGGCTCGCTGAAGCCAGGCATGCGCCCTGGGCTGCAAATGTCTCGCCCCCGGGGCTGCCGGTTAGGTCGCTACAAGATGTCTGAAAATCAGCTCGAACAAATCGCGTCCGAATTGTTGACGAGAGCGCGGCGCGCGGGCGCGAGCGCGGCAGACGCCGTGGTGCGCGAAGGCGATCAGTTCTCGACCGTCGTGCGTCTGGGCCAGATCGAAAGCCTGAAGGAAGCAGCCTCGAAGGTGTTGGGCTTGCGTGTATTTCTCGGCGCCCGGAGCGCGACGGCGTTCTCCAGCGACTTCTCCCAAGCCGCGCTCGCGAAGCTCGTCGAGCGAACCATCGAGATGGCGCGTGTTACGTCCGAAGACCCGGCAAGCGGGCTGCCCGAGCCTGAATTGCTAGGGCGCTACTCGGGCGACCTCGAGCTCTATTCGGCGGACGTCGGCCAAATGACGACCGAGGAGCGCATCGGCATGGCGCGGCGCGCCGAGGCCGCCGCGCTCGCGACGGATCCGCGCATCCGCAATTCGGAGGGAGCGTGGTTTGAGGCCAGCCAGGGCGCCAGAGCTTACGCGAATTCGCTGGGCTTCACTGGCAGCTATCGCTCGTCCTACTGTGCGGTTTCGGTCGCTCCCATCGCGCAAAACGGCGCGGGCGGCATGCAGCGTGATTACTGGTATTCGGTAGCGCGCCGGGCCTCGGCGCTGGATGCCCCGGAAGCGGTGGGCCGCAAGGCAGCCGAGCGCGCGCTGCGCCGGCTGGGTGCGCGCAAGGTTCCAACCAGCCGCGTGCCCGTGATCTTCGATTCTGAGACGGCGCCCTCGCTGGTCGCTCATGCGTTCGACGCGGTACGCGGCGACACAGTGTATCGCCACGCGTCGTTTCTGGCCGGCAAACTCCACCAGCGCGTGGCCGGCGAGAATGTGACGATCCTTGACGACGGCCTGCGGCCGGGCGGCTTCGGCTCGCGCCCTTTCGATGACGAGGGTGTCCCGACCCGTGTCACTCCGGTGATTGAGCGCGGCGTGCTCCAGAACTACCTGCTCAACTGCTACACGGCGCGGAAACTAGGCCTCAAGACGACGGCGAACGCCTCGCGTGGCGTCGCCGGCCCGCCCGGCGTCGGCCCCAGGAACTTCTATCTCGTGGCCGGAACGCATCGTCCGGCGGACATCATTCGCTCGGTCAAGAGCGGATTCTACGTCACCGAGCTGATTGGCTCCGGAGTGAACGTCGTGACGGGGGATTACTCGCGCGGCGCCGCCGGCCTGTGGATTGAGAACGGCGAGCTGACGTTCCCCGTCGAGGAGGTTACCATCGCGGGTAACCTCGGTGAGATGCTCAACCACATCGCCATGATCGGCGCGGACCTCGAGTTCCGCGGGCTGATTGCGGCGCCGACGCTGCTGGTGGAGGGATTGACAGTTGCGGGCACGTAGCGCAGGATGGCAGTTCACTCATGGCGCCGAACATCCACGGCTCGAATTTGGAGTTGCAGCCCTCTGGCCGCACGCGTCCCGTAGTCGTCGGATTCATCGTGGCGATCCTGGCGATCGCTGCCGTGGTCACCGCGCTCGTCCTGCGCTCGGGCTCGGCGAACCCCGCGCCTCCGCCGGCGATGACCGCCGACGCGCGAGGCTACCTGCCGCAAATCGAAATCACCGGCGCCCAAATGAGCGCCGCCAAGAATTTCCTCGGCGACACCGTCACCTATCTCGACGCGCGCGCCACGAACCAAGGTTCGAAAACGGTCCGTCGCGTTGACCTGCAGCTCGAGTTTTTCGACATGCTGAACCAAGTGGTGCTGCGCGACGCCGAGCATCCCATCTCGTCGCGCACTCCGCCGCTCCGGCCGGGCGAGACGCGCGCCTTCCGCGTGTCGTTTGAACACATGCCCGCCGACTGGAATCAGGCGCCGCCCGCCATCACCGTGAAGTACGTGGGCTTTTGACCGGGTGTCATTCCGAGCGCAGCGAGGAATCTCGGTCTGAATACGAGATTCCTCGTCGCCTACGGCTCCTCGGAATGACACGGGGTCTCGTTCGGAATAACAGGGTGTGGCAATCAGCGGCCGATGGTGAGGCGCAGGATAAGCGGTTCAGGCAGGCCGGCCTTTTCCATCTTCTCCTGAGTCTGAAAGAGATTGTAAGGCGTGCGGTAGTACTCGACCTCGCGCTTCGCGTCGTCGAAGATCGCGAAGGCGGCGCGCCAGTCGCCGTCGCGTGGCTGTCCGACGGAGCCGGGGTTGATGAGGTAACGCGTGCCGTCCTCGAGTTTCAGCGTGACCCGCTGCGCGTCGTCCTCCAGATGTTCCGGTTCCTGATGCAGGATCCAGTCGCGGATCGACTGGAACTGGCCCTTCGGCCCGAGCACGAATCCGCCCTGATGATGCGTGTGGCCGAAGAAGCCGGCCTGGACGGCGAGATGTGCGAGGGCGGGAAGCGCCTGAAGCGGCCCGACGATGTACTCATCCTCGTCGAGCGGGGAGCCGTGGACCAGCTCGAAGCCGTCGAGCACCAGAGGCCCCTGCGGCAGGTTACGGAGAAAGGCCAGATGCTCGGGCCGCAGCTCGTCGCGTGTCCAGAAGGTGCTGACGCGAGCCAGTGAGTTGAAATCCTCGGCGTCGGTGATTCCGGCGCAGGCTTTGTCGTGATTGCCGCGAATGACCGCCTCGGCCAGCTCGCGCGTGCGTCCGGTGACGGCATTGGGATCCGGCCCGTAGCCGACCAGATCGCCGAGGCAGAGCACTCGCTCGTACTGGCCCTCGGCAACCTCCAGGCAGGTGTCCAGCGCTTCCAGGTTGGAGTGAATGTCGCTCAGGATCAGATAGCGCAAAGCTGACTCCGATGCATCCCGGAATTATAGCAGGTTTCCAGCCCCTCAAGTTGGTGCTTGGCGGGCGAAAAATCGCGTCGCGGGCGAGTCCGCTTTTTGACGCCTCTGGGGAATTCCGCTAGAATCGGCAGGCTTGGGCGCGGGCGGCAACGCGGCCAGCCATGCAGTTAGAGCTGCGACGAGAGAGTGTCGAGGCTCGGAAGTTGAGGGTTAACCCGGGAGCGCCGGAAGCGCAAAATCCTTCATGCTACGATTCCAGACGGCGGGAGAATCCCACGGCCAGGCCTTGGTGGCGGTCCTTTCCGGACTGCCCGCCGGCCTCGCGGTGGACTTCGCCTACGTCGATCGCGAGCTCAAGCGCCGCCAGGGCGGATACGGGCGCGGCGGCCGCATGAAGATCGAGTCGGATACGGCGCAGTTTCTGTCGGGGGTGCGCCACGGCCGGACCATCGGCTCGCCAATCACCCTGCTGATCGAGAATCGCGATTGGAAGAATTGGTCAGAGGCGATGGCCGTCGAGGACCGGCCGGAGTCGCGCGCCAAGTACAAGCCGCTCTCCCCACCGCGTCCGGGTCACGCGGACCTCGCCGGGTGTCTGAAGTACAATTTCCCCGAGGCGCGCTACGTCCTCGAGCGCGCCAGCGCGCGTGAGACGGCGGCGCGCGTCGCAGCGGGCGCCGTGGCCAAGTTGTTCCTGAAGGAATTCGGGATTGAAGTTGCAAGCCACGTAGTCGCGGTGGGCGCGGTCGCGCTCACCGTCGACGCCGTCCCGTTCGAGAAGGTGCTGGCGCTGCGCGACCGGGAGGATATCGTCCTCAATTGCGTCGATCCCGAGATCGAAGCGCGTATGAGGACCGTCGTCGACCAGGCCATCGAGAAGCGTGACACCGTGGGCGGAACCTTTGAGGTGATCGCCCACGGCGCGCCGCCGGGCCTGGGTTCGTGCGCGCAGTGGGACGAACGCCTGGACGGGATGCTGGCGCAGGCGGTGATGTCGATCCAGGCGGTCAAGGCGGTCGAAATCGGCCAGGGAATCGAGAACGCTGCGGCATTCGGCTCGCGCGTCCACGACGAAATAGGCTACAGCCGCGAGGAATCGCGGTTCACTCGCAAGTCGAATCGCGCCGGCGGGCTGGAGGGTGGCATCTCGAATGGCGAGGATATTGTGGTACGCGGACACCTGAAGCCCATCTCGACGCTGCGCCAGCCGCTCGAATCGGTGGACTTCGAGACCAAGGAGTCCGTGAAAGCTGCTTACGAGCGCTCGGACGTTTGCGTGGTGCCGGCAGGCGGCGTGGCCGGCGAGGCGATGGTCGCGCTGGTGCTGGCTCGCGCGCTGCTCGAAAAGTTTGGCGGCGACTCGCTCGAGGAAACGCGGCGGAATTACGATGCTTACCTCGAACAGGTACGGCGATTCTGAGGTCTCTAGCAGAGAGCAGGGCGAGCGATAGAACCATGATCTATCCGGTGGTCAAATACGGCCAGGAAGTCCTCGAGAAAACCGCGGAGCCGGTCACCGACTTTGGCCCCGAACTCGAGAAGCTGGTCGCCGACATGTTTGAGACCATGTATGCGGCCAACGGCGTCGGACTGGCCGCCCCGCAGATCGGCATCTCGAAGCGGCTCTGTGTCATCGACACTGCCGTGGGAGAAGATCCCGAGCAGAAACTCGTGCTCGCGAACCCCGTGATCGTATTGACGGAAGGGAAGCAGGCGCAGGAAGAAGGCTGCTTGAGCCTGCCGGAATTTCGCGCCAATACCACCCGTCCGATGAAGGCCACGGTGCGCGCCCAGGACGTGCACGGCAACGAGTTCACGATGTCGGGCGAGGGGCTGCTGGCGCGCGCCTTCTGTCACGAGATCGACCACCTGAACGGCATCCTCTTCATCAATCACCTGAGCATGCTCAAGCGCGACTCCATCAAGCGCAAGGTGCGCAAGCTGGTGAAAGCAGGCGAATGGTAAGCGCGCGCGGACCTCGCCTGACCGGGCGCGACACTTGCTCATCACGCCGTCGGGCAGGGTCCGCCTTGGGCCGCATCCACCTGACCGACTCATGCGCCTGATCTTCTGCGGCACACCTCAATTCGCCGTTCCCACGCTCGAAGCCCTGATCGCTCGCCGATTCACCATCGACCTCGTGGTGACGAACCCCGACGAGCCGAGCGGCCGCTCTTACGGACTGAAGCCGCCGCCGGTCAAGGTCGCCGCCGAAAGGGTCGGCCTTTCGATATTCCAGCCCACGAGCTTGAAAGACGCCGAGACACAGGCGTTCATCTCGAAGTGTCGCCCTGACGCGATCGTAGTAGTGGCTTACGGCCATCTTATCCCGCCGTGGATGATCGACCTGCCGCCGCTTGGCTGCATCAATCTGCACGCCTCGTTGTTGCCCAAGTATCGCGGCGCGGCGCCGATTGCCTGGGCGTTGATCCACGGCGAGCGCGTAACCGGCGTCACGACGATGAAGATCGACGCCGGACTCGACACCGGCGACGTGTTGCTCAAGCGTGAAACCGAGATTCGTGACGACGATACGACTGAGACGCTTGCGGCGCGGCTGAGCGGCATCGGCGCGGAGCTGATGGTCGAGACGCTGGAGCGCCTGAAGCGTGGTGAGATTGTCCCCCAGCCGCAGGATCACTCGCAGGCGACGCTAGCGCCGCGACTCAAGAAGGAAGACGGCCGCATCAACTGGTCGCTCACGGCGGAGGAAATCGCGCGCCGGGTGCGAGGGCTTCAACCTTGGCCGGGAGCGTATACCACGTTTCGCGGCCGGAACCTCAGGCTGTGGGTCGCGGCGCCCGTTACGACGGAGTCCCCGCGCTCGCTCGACCCGGGTACGGTCACGGCCAGCGGTGACAGGCTGCTGGTCGCCTGCGGCGAAGGGACCGCGCTCGAAGTCCGCGAGCTACAGCTCGAAGGACGCAAGCGAATGTCCGCCCGCGACTTTTTGAACGGCGTCCGCGTTCGGGAGCTGGAGAAGTTCGGATCGGCTTCGTGATGCCAATTGCATCCGCGCGGGCGCGGGTCTGCTGGTTGCCTGACTACTCTACCGCTCCGACTCTTAAAGAGTCCTGGCTATGGTTTCTGCGGCTCGCAAAGCGGCCTACGAGATACTTCTTCGTGTCGACCGAGGTCGCGCGTTCGCGGTCGACCTGCTTCAAGGCGATCGGGTCTCGAAGCTTCGCGAGGTGGATCGCGGGCTGGTCACGGAACTGGTCATGGGTGTGCTGCGCTGGCGCGGTGAACTTGACTTCGAGATCGAGCGACTCTCCGGTAAATCACTAGGCTATTACGACCCCGAGATCGTGACCATCCTGCGGATGGGTGTCTACCAAGTCCGGCATCTCAACAAGATTCCCAAGGCCTCCGCGGTGAACGAGGCGGTGGAACTGGCGAAGGCAGCGCGTAAGCGATCCGCAGCAGGCCTGGTCAATGCCGTGCTCCGGAAGTGTGAGCCGCGCGCAAGTTTGGCCGGAAGGCCCAAGTCCGGAACGCCTGACCGCGAGGGCCTCGAAAGCGCGCGCCGGGCCATGCCGCAGTGGCTGCTCGATCGCTCGGCGCAGCACTTGGGTCCTGAGGCCGCGACGCGGCTTGCCTGGTCGAGTGTCGAAACGCCTCCGACAACACTGCGGGTGAGCCAAGGCGCAGCGGCGCGCGACCGGGTTGCGCAGGAGCTTGCCGAAGAAGGCGTCAGGGCGCACGTCACGACTTATGCCGACGCGGCGCTCGTGGTCGAGTCCGGGACGGTGCGGTCGGCTCGAGCCTGGCAGGACGGTCGAGTGGCTATCCAGGACGAAGCCTCGCAACTCGTTGGGTCGCTAGTCGCCGTGTCGCCAGGCGACTGCGTGCTTGACCTGTGCGCCGCGCCGGGAATCAAGACCGCGCAACTCGCGAGCGCTTTGGGCGCTGGAACCCTCGTCGCAGCGGACCTGAGCCAGCGGCGGTTGCGCGTCATGATGGGGCTGTTGTCAGGGCGCATTCCCGAAGGCGTGCGGCTCGAGGTCGTCCGCCTGGATGCCACACAGCCGCTGCCGTTCGGCATCACGTTCGACCGCATCCTCGTCGATGCGCCGTGCTCCGGCACCGGCACGCTGGGGCGCAATCCTGAAATCAAGTGGCGGCTCGATCCCGCCGATTTACTCAGGCTCGCGGCGGCGCAGGCGGAGATACTCGGCCGGGCACTGGATGCGCTCCAGCCGGGCGGTCGCTTGGTGTACGCCACTTGTTCGCTCGAGCCGGAAGAGAATGAGCAGGTCGTCGAGAAGGTGTTGGAGGAAAAGCCGGGCCTGCGGCGGCTCACTCGAGAGGAGTTGTGCCGCGAGTTCCCGCGATACGCCACACTTTTCGACGACCACGGCTACTTTCGAACCCGTCCTGATCTCCATAGGATGGACGGATTCTTTGCGGCCGTGATGGTGCGCGATCCCTAAACCGGCACTAGTCAGAGCCGGTTGACGGGCTGCCGCCTTGGGACGTGTTCGGGTGGTCGTGACCACAGCCCGGCGATTCAGCGTGAAACGCATTGCCTTGGTAGTCGATTTCCTTCAGGCCGGCGCGGGACGTGTAGAAACCGCGAATGATTTCATGCTTGATGAATTTGAAGAACCGCGTACCGGCGCTTTCAGCCGCATTCGGCGGGCGCGCGTCGCTGATTTTTCTCAGCACGACGGTTTGCTGCTCGTCCGGGAGATCGAGGAACGGCTTACCATGGCGCCGTGTCGATTCCTCAGTCAGCCACTGAAGCCCTTCGCGACAGATGCGCTCGGGTTGGGCGGTTTCGAGCTCCTCGACCGCGGCCGCGCTTCCATGATAGGCGACAGCGAGGGCGCGATGCTCGGGCGAGAGTCCTCGTGCCGCCTCGCGGACGCCGGCGGCGCTTGCCACGCGCAAGTCGATCCACTCGGCGACGACCGCGACAGCGTTCTCGTGATCATCGCCCGCGCTCGCGGCCACCGAGCCGTCATCGGCCTCGCCCAGCATCAACGACACCAGCCGCCGAATTGCTTGCATTTCAGACGACGAGAAGAACTGGGGTTGATAAGCGCCCACGCGTGGACGGACGTAGTCCGTCTCGCTGCCCGGAGGCACGGCGTGAAAAAGAGAGTCGCTCGCGAGCACGTGGGCGAGATGATCGCTCGACGGCTCATAGAGGCCGGGCGGCAGCGCTTTCGCCGACTCTTCGCCGGCGAGTCCGGCGAGCGGGGACGCCGTCGTTTCCGACGCTGGGGCCGTTCCAGTGAATCCCAACAGGACAGCCGCCTCGCCGAGCTTGAGCAGCCACTGGCGGCGGGTGAGAATTCTGAATTGTGAATATTGTGAATTCTGAATTGTGAACTGTGAATTGCCGGTCGCCGGTCTCTTAGCGGTGATCTTTGATTTGCTCATAGCTAATCCTTGCCATTCACAACTTACCGTTCACTGCTCACACTTCTTGATTCAGAATTCACCATTCAGAATTCATAATTCATAATTCCCCCCGCCGATACTCCTCGGCGATGTAGTCGGCGGCGCGCGCCGAAATCGCCATGATGGTCAGCGTCGGCTCATAACAGCCTTGTGTCACGAAACACGCGCCGTCGGTCACGAACAGGTTCTTTACGTCGTGCACCTGATTAAAGCCATTCAGCACGCTCGTCTTGGGATCGTTGCCCATGCGTGCAGTGCCGCACTCGTGGATGTTCTTGCCGAAGACGCTGATTTCCTGGCGCGGCGGATTAGGGCTTTCGAGTTTCATGGCGTCGAGGATGGCGAGGACGTCCTGGCGCATGGCCTTGGCCATGGCGCGCTCGTTTTCGCCGTAGCTCGCGTGAATGTGCAGCACGGGAATGCCCCAGGCGTCCTTCTTCTCCGGGTCGAGCGCCACGTAATTGTCATAGCGCGGTACACACTCGCCTTGTGCCGTGATACCGAAGTAGTACGGGATTTCCTCTCGCACCCGGCGCCGGAAGTCGCGGCCAAATCCCGCGATGCCAAACGCGTGCTCGTAGGCGCTCTGGCTCGCGTCGCCGTCAAAACGGTATCCACGCAGGAAGTTCTTGTTTCGATGCGAGCCGGTGTTGACGTACTTGGGAATCAGGAAGCCCGCCGGGTTGCCGATAGGCTCGCGCACCGACGACTTCAGCGCCGGCAGGATGCCGCCCGCTCCTTCGAGGGTGAAGTGGTCCATCAGGTAATGTCCCAGCACTCCGTTCGAGTTGCCGACACCCTTCGGAAAACGTCGCGAGGTCGAATGGAGCAGGATGCGCGTGGATTCGAGCGCCGAAGCGGCAAGCACCACGATTTTGGCGCGCGCCTCGCGATGCGCGCGCGTGGTGCGCTCGATATGGTAGACGCCGTCTGCCTTGCCCTGATCGTTCATCGGCAGGTGGCTGACCACGGCGTCGCTGACCAGAGTCAGGCGTCCGGTGCGCGCGGCGGCGGGAAGCGTTACCGCCGGGCTGTTGAAATAGGACGCGGTGTAGCACCCGCGCTGGCACTCGTCGCAATAGTGGCACGCGGGGCGGCCGTTGTGCGGCACGGTCAGATTGGCGACGCGGTCGGGCATAACGCGCCAGCCGAACTTCCTCTCGATCACTTGTTTCGCGAGCAGGGAGCCGCAGGAGAGACGCATAGGAGGCAGAAAGCGCCCGTCGGGCATCTGTTCGAGTCCCTCGCGCGATCCGCTGACGCCGATGAAGTTTTCGACCTTGTCGTAGTAAGGTTCAAGGTCCCGGTAGCTGAACGGCCAGTCCTGCTCGTAGCCGTCGCGGCTGGCGGCCTTGAACTCGTAATCGCTATAGCGATAGCTTTCGCGCGCCCAACAGAAAGTCTTGCCGCCCACCTGCCGGCCTCGAATCCACATGAACGGCTTGTCAAGCGGGAAGGTGTACGGGTTTTCGTGATCGTTCACGAAGAACTGATGGCTGTACTCATCGCAGGCATAGCACAGCCGCTGGACCGGCTGGTTCTCGAGCAGCGCTTGCTGATCGCGGAAACCACGGAACTTGAGCTGGTACGGCCAGACGTGTTCGGTGAAGTCGCGCGTCGGGACGCGTGGCGGACCGGCCTCAAGCATGAGCACCTGCATGCCACGCTCGGTCAGTTCCTTCGCGACCCAGCCGCCGCTGGCTCCAGACCCGACGATCAGCGCGTCGTAGACCTTGGTGTTCCTCGAGGACATGGGAGGCCGTGCCAGAGCAGGAATCTAACAGGTGGTGGCGCGGACTGCAAGCCCTCCGGCGGGTTGCACCCCATCCCTGTACCGCGCAGGCGGGATGATGTAGGATATGGCCCCCTTTGCCTCCCGCCTGCGGCGTACGACGGCGGGAAGCGGGGATGCGAGAGATCGACGAGGGGGAACCGCAAGCGATGGCAGCTCGAATGAAAGACGTCGCCGAACGAGTGGGCGTTTCAGTGGCGACCGTTTCTCACGTTCTTAACAACACTCGGTTTGTGGCTCCCGAGACCCGCCGGCGAGTCCTGGAAGCTGTCCGTGAACTCGATTACTACCAGAACGTGCATGCCCGGCGATTGGCGCGCGGCACCAGCGACTTCTACGCTCTGATCATTTCCGACATCGAGAATCCATTTTTCCCCGAGCTGATCAAGAGCTTCGAAGTGCAGGCGGTGGAGCACGGATTGGACGTTCTGCTCTGCCCGACGAGCTATAACCCGGACCGGATCGCGGGCGCGGTCCGCAAGGCCATCCAGAATAAGGTGCGCGGCGTGGCGGTGATGACCACGCAGGCGGGGCCGGAAGTCGCAGCAGAGCTGGCCGCACACGAAATGCCCGTGGTCTCACTCGATCTCGGAACGGTTGGGCCGTACCAGAGCAACATCCGCGTGGACTATTCGCGCGGCGCCTCGCAGGCGGTCGAGCATCTTTGGAAGCTTGGCCACCGCAAAATCGGTATGATCTCGGGACCGGAGACCCGGCGGTCGGCGGCGCGTTATCGCGAGGCGGTGGTCGAGGCGCTCAAGCAACGCGGGATTGATCCGTTCGGAACCGTGGAAGGGAACGGAAACGTCGATGGCGGCGCCGCCGGGTGCGCGTACTGCTCGCCGGGAAGACGCGGGCGACGGCCATCTTTTGCGGCAACGACCTGACGGCCATCGGGGTCCTCGCGGCGCTCGAAGATGCCGGCCTTTCGGTGCCCGGGGATGTCTCGGTGGTGGGCTCGGACGATATCTTATTTGCGCGGCTGGCTCGTCCGCCGCTCACCACCGTCAAGCTGCCGCGCGAGCTGCTTGGCAAGCTGGCGTTCAGGGCCCTCGAGAAGATGTTGCGCTCGAAGCAGCGCCGGGGAGCCGAGTACGTGCTCCGCACTCAGTTGGTCGTCCGCGGGTCGACGGGACGCGTGCGTCGCGAGTCGCTGAGCGAAGGGAACTGAATCGCGCCGATTCGGCATCGCTCGCACGTTCTGCTATCGCCCAGCGGCCTGTTCCTTCTGGATCGATACCGGTTGCTGTCCCGTCATCTCTTCCGGCGGTTCACCGCTTGACATGCCTTGAGCGAGGATGAGTTCTCGAGCCTCGCCGCGCAGTGACGGCCAGCGTGACCCGAAAACCAACGCGCCCGCAAGACACGTCAGTCCGCCCAGGGCCACCGTGTGGGGCGCTCCGATATGGTGAGCGATGGCGCCCGCGAGCAGCGCCCCAATCGGCGCCATTCCCATGAACATCATGGAGTAGACGGCCATCACGCGGCCGCGCAGCGCGTCCGGCACCATGGTCTGGATCAGCGTGTTCGACGACGACATCTGGAGCATCATCGAGAAGCCGACCGGGACGAGCAGGGCCGCCGAGAGCAGAAAAGAGCGCGAGAGTGCAAAGAAGATCATGCTTACCCCGAATCCTGCCGAGGCGAAACTGATCCAGCTTCCCAGGCCGCGCACTTCGCGCTTCGCGGCCAGCGTGAGTGTGCCCGCCAGCGCGCCGATTCCGGAGGCGCCCATCAACATGCCGAGTCCGCGCGCTCCGCCGTGCAGGATCTGGTCGGCGAAGATGGGCATCAGTACCGCGTAGGGCATCCCCGTGAGGCTGACCAGACCGAGCAGAAGCAATAAGGCGCGAATCGGACCAGTGCGTGCGACAAACTGGAAACCCTCCTTGATGCTCTCGAGCCCGGAGCGCGCCTGCTCGACGCGCTCGCGAGGCGGTACCACCATGAGCAAGAGGCCGACGATCACCGCGATGTAGCTCACGCCGTTGGCAAAGAAACACCAGCCTTCGCCGATTGCCGCCACGGTCACGCCGGCGATCGCGGGGCCCAGGACGCGGGCGCCGTTGACCATGGAAGAGTTGAGCGCGATGGCGTTGATGAGGTCGCCGGAGTGGACCATCTCCACGATGAACGCCTGGCGCGCGGGAATGTCGAACGCATTCACCAGACCAAGACCTGCGGCGAGCACCATGATTTGCCATACCTGGATGTGTCCATGAAGGGTCAGCGCCGAGAGAATGAAAGCGAGCACCAAAGCGGACGACTGGGTGGCGATGACGATACGGTGACGGCTGTAACGGTCCGCGACGAGGCCTCCGATGGGCGCGAAGAGAAAGACGGGAAACTGTCCGGCAAAGCCGACCAGTCCTAGAAGGAGCGATGAGCCGGTCAGGCGGTATACCAGCCACGATTGCGCCACCGATTGCATCCAGGTCCCGACCAGCGAGATGACCTGGCCGCTGAAAAAAAAGCCGGTAGTTGCGATGGCGCAGGGCGCGGAACATGAGCGGCAGCCGCGACTCGCGTTTCGGAAGGGTTGTGGCCATGGCGAGTGGACAGGCGCTGTTCGAAGAACGCCGGTTCCTCGGCGGAACCTCATTCCGCACGCGTAGGAACCGGCTCCGGCTGGCTCGATTCCAGCGGCAGCGGCGTTTGCACCAGACCTTCGAGAATACTCACAATGTCTGGGGTGGGCAAGCAAGAGGGCAGCGAGGTTGTGGCGTTACGCCACTACCGGCGGCGAGCGGGGCGGACCTCGGAGTTGCTGAGGCGTTTAAGATCCCGTGAGACGCACTGAACAGTACCCGGCCTGGTCCCTAAACGAGTCATGGGCGGGCATTTGGAATCCCCTGGTTTGAGTCTTCAATGGCTCAACCGTACAGTTTGCGGCGCTTCGAGAGGCGAAAGAGAAACCGCTGGCGACGGTTTCCGGTCCAGCAAGCCGACCATGCGCTCTTCGATGCGCTGACTGATGAAGGTCTCGTAGGAGGCGATCTTTGCTCGTAGCGAGCGAATGTAAGCGAGGCACAGCACACCACTTGCGAAGAAGCCTTCCATGAAAACCATCGCTGGCGAATGCATCGGTCTTCCCTCCTCGGTCAGTAACTCTAAACCCCCTGTGAAAGTTTATGGCACGTCGCCTGCCAAAATGACCGACCAATTGTAGAAGTCCGTCGCTTGACCTGCTCGAGTATGGCTGACGCGCAACAGAGCCTTGTGACCATTCCCGACCGAGCGCTGTAGGGTCAATACCCTAGTACTCATATTTTCAATGCCTTGCCAAAACCTGGGCTGCGCGCCCTTTGGGTGCTCATCGTGTCGGCGCTCCTGGCTGAACACCCCAAATTGTTATATAATATCTAATAACTCATAGTTAATATACGACCCAGGCCGACTCGACTCGCGAGTAGCTTGTGTGGCCTATGGTGCACATGGAGGTCGTCCATGATTCGCGCACTCGTGTATCCAAATTGGCACAATCCAAGCAATCGAGAAGAGATGCGTTGTAACCCTGTGGTAACATAAGGGCATCGGGGAGGTTCGTCATGGAACTGAAAGGGAAGAAGATTGCGGTACTGGTTGCAGACCAGTACCAGGAGATGGAGGTTTGGTATCCACTGTTGCGCTTCCGCGAGGAGGGCGCTAGGACGGTGGCCGTAGCGGCCGAGGCCGGGAAGACGTACACGAGCAAGAAGGGTTATCCGGTGGTCGCTGATGTTTCGCTGAGCGAGGCGGACGCGAAGCAATTTGATGCCGTGATTATCCCGGGCGGCTGGGCTCCCGACACGCTGCGCCAGGACGAACGAGTGTTGCGGCTGGTGCGCGACATGGACCGGACCGGTAAAGTCGTTGCGGCTATCTGCCACGCCGGCTGGGTGCTCACCTCCGCCGACATCGTGCGTGGACGCAAGGTCACTTGCTTCAAGGCCATCAAGGACGACATGATCCACGCTGGCGCAAAATACGTGGACCAGGAAGTGGTGGTCGACGGCAATCTGATCACCTCGCGTATGCCCACCGACCTGCCGGCGTTCTGCCGGGAGGTGGCCAAAGCCCTAGCCACTCAGGCGGTAGCCCAGGGGGCGGGCCGTTAGAATCTTGACCCCTTGAGGACGCGGAGCCCGCTTGCCGGGTTGTCGACCCCGAGGGCCAGCCAGAGTACTTCCCAATTCTCTTGAGGAGCGAAGATGCGCAAACTGGGATGGCTCGTACTCGTTCTGATCGCCACGGTTGCTGGGATGGTTCTGTTCAAGGCGCGACCCGTCCACGCCCGGGGAAAGAAGAAGCTGCTCTATATGACGATGTCGGCCGGATTCCATCACGAGAGCGTCCCGCTTTCGACTCAGATCGTGAAGGAGATTGGCGACAAGTCCGGAGTTTTTGAGACGACCGTGGTCGACGACGTCGCGCCGTTTACGGCGGAGAATCTGAGGAACTACGACGCGGTGATGTTCTACACCACCGGCGAGCTTCCCTTTACCGAGGTGCAAAAGACGATCTTCTCCGGCTATCTCGCGGCGGGCCATGGGTTCATCGGCGTCCACAGCGCCACCGATACCTTCTACATGTGGGACGAGTACAACAAGATGATCGGCGGGTATTTGGACGGTCATCCGTGGCACCAGCAGGTTAACGTGCTGGTTCCCGACTTGGACGACGGCATCACCAAATTCCTGGGCAAGTCGTTCACCATCACCGACGAGATTTACCAAATCGACGACTTCCGCGACGACAGTCACGTCTTGCTCCGCCTCGATCCCATGTCGGTCGACCGCAGCAAGCCCGGCGTCCACAACCGCTACTACATGTGGCCGCTGGCCTGGACTCGCCGCTACGGCAAAGGCCGCGTGTTCTACACCGCGCTCGGCCACGAAGACGCTGTCTGGCGCGACCCGCGGTTCCAGCAGCTCCTGTTGAACGGGATCGAGTGGACGATGGGCGAACTGAAGCAGTGACCAGCTTGCCGGGCTTCGGCGACGGGCGCGGCTCAAGACATCCCCAAAAAATGATCCGGTTCTCGCCTTTTTTTCTTGACATTGACGCGACTGATTCGTATTAAGAGAAGGGAATTGGAAGGGGCGTCAAGGAGGTGGAGAGAGAGGTATCTCTAGTCCTAGTTCGGCCTCGTTAGGCGAGGTTACCATGCAAACACAGGCCACTGCCCGGAAACCCGGAGACGGGCCAACGGGTTGAGCAGGCATCGCCGGATTAAGGCTTTGCCTAAGGTGGCTAATCCTGGAACGTCGGGAGACTACGTTGTATGGAGCCAAAGCTCACACCAGGAGGGTTGCTTCAGCCGTCCATCCTTATTGGGGATGGGCGGGTTGCCCCGCGAGCGATGTGGCTCGGCTGGGGCTTTTTTATTTTGCTAACGCTTGAGGGCGCAAGACCGGTGCGGCCGAGGTTGATGTGATCTACTTTACCGAGCTTCAAAATATTCCGGCGTACGACGCCAAGGGCGATTACCTCGGCCGGCTCGTCGATCTGGCTGTCGATCCCAGCCAGAACGCCTTGCGCGTCGCGGCCTACCACGTGAAGACTCCCAACAAGCGTCTGGTCTGCATCACCTACGACCAGATACAGTCGATCTCCGTGCGCCAGATTCAAACCAGCGTGCCGGCCTCCAACATCCGCTGTTATGCGCCGGACGAGGGACTCCTGAAGGTGAAGAAAGACGTGCTCGACCAGCAAGTGATCGACGTGAACAATCGCAAGGTCGTGCGCGTTAACGACGTGGACTTCGACATCCAGCCCACCAACGGGCACAGCGAACTGCGGATTCTCGCCGCCAACATCGGGTTCGCCGCGGCGATTCGCCGCCTGCTGCAAGGGTTGGTGGCCAAGCATACGATTCGAACCCTGTCGGGACTCTTCCCCTCCAGGACCATCCCCTGGGAGTTCGTGAATCTTATCGAATCCGACCCCGCCCGGCGGTTGAAGCTGCGCATCTCCTATGATCGGCTCGCCCAATTGCACCCGGCGGACATTGCCGACATTCTCGAGGAACTGAGCCGCGACGAGCAGAAAGCCGTCATTGAATCGCTTGATGACGAGACCGCGGCCCAGGCGCTGTCCGAGATTCCCACTCGCATGCAGGCCGCCTTGCTCGAAAGCATCCGCCCGGAGAAGGCCGCCGACCTGGTCGAAGAAATGCCTCCGGACGAAGCCGCCGACGTCCTGCAGGAATTGTCACCGGAGACCTCGGCGGAAGTCCTCGCCGATATGGGGAAAGAGGAAGCCAAAGAGGTGCGTGAACTCCTGGGCTTCGAGGACAAGACGGCGGGCGCGCTGATGACCACGGAGTTCATTGTGGTCGGTGAGTCGGCAACGGTTGAAGCCGCCGTCGAATCGTTGCGGCATTTCGAAGGCCCGCTGGAGACGGTTCATTTCATCTACTTGGTCAACAACGACGGCGGTCTTGCCGGAGCGGTTCCGGTCGCCCGTATCCTGCTCGCCGACTCGACCACGCCCCTGAAGGGACTTTCCTTTGAGCCGCTCATTGCGGTCGAGGCCGAGACGGGCCAGAACACCGTCGTCGATCTGTTTCACAAGTACAACCTTGTTGCCCTGCCTGTCTTGGGCCCCAAAGGTCATCTCCTCGGTGTTGTTACCGCCGACGATGTCCTCGAAGTCGTAGTCCATCGCCGCTAGAGGTGCCGGTTGGCAACTGAAGAAACAAGATCGGGTCTCGCCGATCCGGAAAGAGCCGTGGCCGATCGGGAAGCTGCAGGCCGCCTTTCGCTCAACCGGGCGCGCTACCGCCGTTTCCGCACGAGTTTCCTGATGTTCCTGGCCGTCGTCGGACCGGGGATCATCACCGCCAACGTCGACAACGACGCGGGCGGTATCTATACCTATTCGCTGGCGGGCGCCCGCTTCGGATACTCGTTGTTATGGACGCTGATTCCCATCACCGTGGCGCTGATCGTGGTGCAGGAGATGGTAGCGCGCATGGGCGTGGTCACCGGCAAAGGTCTTGCCGATTTGATTCGGGAAGAGTACGGGTTCCGCATCACGTTTCTTCTGATGCTCATGCTGCTCTTCGCGGACCTCGGCAATACCATCAGCGAGTTTGCGGGTCTCGCTTCGGGCATGGAAGTCCTGGGTGTGACTCGCTACATTGCCGTTCCCTTGGGGGCGGTCTTCGTGTGGTTGCTGGTGGTGAAGGGTACGTACCGGTTTGTGGAGAAGGTATTCCTGGTAGCGTGCGTGTTCTACATCGCTTATCCGCTTTCCTGCTTTCTGGCGCACCCAGGGTGGTCAGAGGCTATGACCGCCACGGTCAAGCCGTCGTTCCAGTTCAACAGCGGCTATCTCTCTATGCTCATCGGCGTCGTGGGTACGACCATCGCGCCCTGGATGCAGTTCTATCTGCAATCCGCCGTGGTGGAAAAGGGCATCAAGCTGAAGAACTACTTTCACTCGCGCCTCGACGTCATCGTGGGCTGTATTGTTACGGACGTCGTCGCGTTTTTCATCATCGTGGCCTGCGCGGCGACGATTTACGTCAGCGGCCATCGCGATATCCAGAACGCCGGGGATGCCGCCGTGGCGCTGAAACCGCTCGCCGGACGCGCGGCAAGCTGGCTGTTCGCCTTCGGCCTTTGCAACGCCTCGCTTTTCTCAGCGTCGATCCTGCCGCTCGCCACGGCCTACTACGTGTGTGAAGGACTGGGCCTCGAGTCCGGCATCAACAAGCGCGTCCATGAGGCGCCGGCCTTTTACGCGCTCTACACCGGCCTGATCGCCATTGGCGCGTTGGTGGTCATTGTGCTGAGTGAGTCGAAACAGGTTCCCATCATCCTGCTTTCCCAAGTGATCAACGGTATTCTGCTGCCCTTCGTCCTGATTTTCATGCTGCGCCTCATTAATCGCAAAGACCTGATGGGCGAGTACCGCAATACGCGGCTGTTCAACTGGATCGCCTGGACCACCTGCGCGGTGATGATCGGACTCACAGTCTTGGATGCGTTCAGTTCGTTCCTGCCGGGTCATGCGGCGCCGTGAGACCTTCAGGGCCAGGAGTGCCGCATACCCTCGCGCATCTTGCGATGTATTGTGCTGACGCCGTTCTGGGTGGTCTCGTCAGCCTTGGCACGGCAGACTGGCCCGAGCGCTGCCTGCCGCCGGCGATGGCGACGCGTTGGAATTCACCTCTCCCTTGCGGCCCACTCCGCAGTATGCTAACTTGCTTTACTGAAAGGGAAACAGCCTTCAGCCAGTCAGGCCCTTGGTGAAAACGGAACTCAGCGAAGAGCATCTGCTCGCCCAAATTGACCTCGACCGCCTGCCTCAGCACATCGCGATCATCATGGACGGCAACGGACGATGGGCGAAGCGGCGACACCTGCCGCGCATCGCCGGACACCGCGCCGGCATCCGGGCGGTGCGGCAGGCGGTGGAAGCCTGCGCGCGCCTGGGCGTGCCGTACCTCACGCTCTACGCCTTTTCGGTCGAGAACTGGAAGCGTCCGCACACCGAAATCAAGCTGCTCATGAGTTTGCTGCAGGAGTACCTGAAGAAGGAGATCCGGGAGCTCAACAAACAGAATATCCGGCTGGGCGTGATTGGGCGGATCCACGAACTACCGCCGCCCGTCCAGAAGGATCTCGAGAACGCACTCGAGAAGACCCGCGAGAATTCCGGGCTGCGGCTGACGCTGGCGCTCAACTACGGCGCGCGCGCCGAGATGGTCGACGCGTTGCGCGCTCTGGCTGAGAACATCAAGGGTAACGGCGCGCTTGAGGTCGATGAAGCCGCCATCGGCCGCCACCTTTATACTCGCGGGATGCCCGACCCCGACCTGCTGATTCGTACCAGCGGGGAGATGCGCGTCAGTAACTTTCTCCTTTGGCAGATCGCCTATGCCGAGATCTGGCTCACCGAGACCCTCTGGCCCGACTTCACGCAAATCGACCTCTTCCGGGCCATCATCGACTTTCAAAGGCGCGAGCGGCGCTACGGCGGATTAGGCTTGGGGTGAAGCGGACGATGGACTTCTCCTGATGACATCACGCGTCCTCACGGCTTTGGTTTTGATTCCTCCCGTCGTCTACATCCTCGCCTGGGGGCCGGAGTGGCTATTCGTACTGGTGCTGCTTGCGGTGGTCGAACGCGCGTGGCACGAATACGTGGCCATCAGCCGGCACGCCGGCTTAACGGTCTTTGGCCCGCTCGGCTACGTCGCCTGTGGGCTGGTGTGTCTCGCCCCGGCGGTCGTAAGACTCAAACAACCCGACTCGCTGGCTTTCGCGCTGGTGCTGCTGTTTCTGATGGCCACGCTGACGTTTGCCCTGCTCGCGGTTCCCGATCTCCAACACTACTTTGGGGCCACGGCTGCGACCTTCCTGGGAATCGTCTACGTGGGCGGGACCCTGTCGTGCCTCGTGCCGCTCCGTTATGCGCACCAGTCTTCGGACGGGCCGGGCCCCGGACGCGAGCTGACGCTGCTGCTGTTTCTGGTGGTCTGGGCTGGGGACATCTTTGCGTTCTTCAGCGGACACCTGGCAGGCCGGACCCCGCTATCTCCGCGCATCTCGCCTAAGAAGACGGTAGAGGGGGCGGTCGGCGGTTTTGTGGGAAGTCTGGCCGTAGCATGGGGTTTCGCACGCTGGTTCTGGCACACCGCCGACTTGAAGACGGTTATGCTATTGGCAGCGCTGGCCGCGATTGCCGGGCAGATCGGCGACTTGGTCGAGTCGGCGTTCAAACGCAGCGCGGCGATGAAAGACTCCGGCGGCCTTCTGCCCGGTCACGGCGGGCTGCTGGATCGGATCGATAGCCTCATGTTTGGCGCACCGGCGTTGTGGCTGGCGTTGGCGTTTCGCGAGATCTTGCACTCATGAAAGGACTCTACATCCTCGGCTCGACGGGCTCGGTGGGTAGGAACTGCCTCCGAGTCGTGTCGAGTCTTCCGGAACGCTTCCGCGTTGTAGCCCTCTCGGCCGGCAAGAACTTGGACTTGCTAGCAGGGCAGGTGGCGGAGTTTGGTCCCGCGGTTGTGGTGGTCGGGAGCGCCGAATGCATCGAGCCGCTGGGCGCGCGACTCAGCCAAGCGGGGTATCGCAAGCCTTTGAAAATACTGGCTGGCACCGAGGGGCAAGTGGAGGCGGCTCAGCTTCCCGAGGTCGATTTTGTGGTCTCGGCTTCCCACGGAGTCACCGGTTTGATTGCCACGTATGAGGCGGTGCGGGCGGGCAAGCAGATAGGACTCGCCTCGAAGGAAGTGATGGTGTCGGCCGGCGAATTGGTTACTCGCCAAGCCCGAGAGCGAGGCGTGGACATTCTGCCCATCGACAGCGAGCATTCGGCGATCCACCAGTGCCTGCGTTCTGGCCTGCGCCAGGAGGTCAGGCGCCTCATCCTCACCGCCTCAGGCGGGCCGTTCCTCAATACACCGCGCAAGGTCTTCGACTCGCTGACTCCGGAGCAGGCTTTGCAGCATCCTATCTGGAAGATGGGGGGGCGGATCACCATCGATTCGGCGACGCTGATGAACAAGGGTTTGGAAGTGATTGAAGCACATTGGCTTTTCGGCCTGCCCTCGGAGAGAATCAGCGTGATGGTTCATCCTGAGTCAATTATCCATTCCATGATAGAATTTGTTGACGGCTCGGTGATGGCTCAGCTCTCTGTGGCCGACATGCGGATCCCCATCCAGTACGCGCTAACGTATCCGGAGCGCGTGGCGGCGAATGGAGATCTAGGGCTGGATCTCGTGGCGGCTCGCCGTTTGCGCTTCCAAGAGCCTGATACCAGGCGATTTCCGTGCCTGAGGCTGGGACGACAGGCGCTGGAAGCGGGTGGTGGCCTCCCGTGCGCCTTGAACGCTGCCGACGAGATAGCCGTCGAAGCATTCCTCGGCGGTCGGCTACGCTTTTCGGACATTCCGCGCGTGGTCGAGGAAGTGATGGCAGCGACGCCTCGGATGGAATTGGACGTGCTCAGCAAAGTCCTCGAATGCGACCAGGACTCGAGACAGCGCGCCCGACGTGTGATTCAAGAGCAGGCGAGCAGGAGTTGATAGTGCAATATGGCTTCTAATTTCTTCACTGACACCGCCGTGGTGGTCGTGGTGCTCGGCGTGATGATCTTCGTTCACGAGCTTGGGCACTTCATGGCCGCCAAGTGGTTTGGCATCCGCGTCCTGACCTTCTCGTTTGGACTGGGGAAGCGTCTGTTCGGCTTCAAGTATGGGGATACCGATTACCGCGTGAGCCTGCTTCCGTTCGGCGGCTACGTGAAGATGGCCGGTGAGGAGCCGTCGGAGACGCATCAGCCTGACCCGAGCGAGTTCCAGGGCCGGCCCCGCTGGCAGCGCTTTGTGGTGGTGGTGATGGGTCCCACCATGAACGTGCTCATGGCCATCGCGGTTCTCACAGGCGTTTTCAAGTTCCATTACCAAAGACCTGTCTATGAGGAACAGGCGGCGCGTGTGGGAGCGGTGGAACTCGGCTCGCCGGCGGACAAGGCGGGGCTCATGCCCGGCGACGTGGTTGTCGGAATTGGCGGTAGTGCCAATCCCAGTTGGGAAGACCTGACAACCAAAGTGATGACTTCGGCCAACACGGCCCTTCCGGTCGAGGTAGAGCGCGGCAACGAGCGGCTTAACCTTACTCTTACCCCCAAGCCCGAGGGCCGCGACCAGATCGGCTATGTGGGGATCGCGCCCTACGAGCCCGCAGTTTTGGCCAGCGTGACGCCGGGAATGCCGGCGGCGCAAGCGGGTCTAAAGCCCGGCGACGAAATTGTGGCTTACAACGGTTTGTACTGCTACTCCTATCCCTCGATCTTCGAGGCGCTCCAAGCGGGAAAAGGAAACGAGGCCAATCTCCGGATCTCGCGCCATGGCCAGGAATTCCGCGTTCGTGTCAAGCCCGTCTTTTCTGAGGGAGCAGGCGGTAAGATCTGGCGCATTGGAGTGGAATTCCCCAATGACGTCGTCGTCCGTCATCTTCCGCTTTCGCGCGCTCTTTCCGCCTCCGTGGATTTTACGGCGCGTAATTCGCTCCTGACTTTCGACGTGCTGGGGAAGATTCTGACGCGTCACATGTCCGCCAAGTCGCTCTCGGGACCCATCGGCATCGCGCAGGTCTCAGGCGCCGCTTACCGTGCAGGTTTCACCGACTTGCTGCTGATCGTCGCGTTCATCAGCCTGCAACTGGGCATCTTCAACCTGCTGCCCATTCCCATTCTAGACGGTGGCACGATTCTGTTGCTGGCCATCGAGTCGGTGATGCGGCGCGACCTGAGTTTGGCGTTCAAGGAGCGCTTCGTCCAGATCGGCATGGCGTTCCTGTTGTTTCTGGCGGTTTTTGTGGTGTACAACGACATCATGAAGAGCTTTCACTAGCAGGGAAAGGGTAACACCCGCTATGAACTTCAGTGACCAGGAGTACTTCCCGCCCCGGCGCAAGACGCGCCCGGTGAAGGTTGGACGGCTGACCATCGGCGGCGACGCGCCGATCGTCGTCCAGTCGATGACCAAGACGGACACGCGCGACGTCGCGAAGACCGTCGAGCAGATCCAGCAGATGGAAGCCGCGGGCTGCGAAATCGTGCGCCTCGCTGTTCCGGATATCGAGGCGGCGAAGGCGCTGGCCGAAATCCGCCGGCTCTGTCCTGACTCCATCCTCGTCTCTGACATTCACTTCCAGTACAAGTTCGCGCTGATGGCCCTCGATGCCGGGATCGACAAGCTGCGCATCAACCCCGGCAACATTGGCGACGCCGAGAAGGTACGCGTCGTGGTTCGGCGGGCGCAGGAACAGAAAGTGCCCATACGCATCGGCGTCAATGCGGGGTCGCTCGAGCGCCGCCTGATCGAGAAATACGGTTTTCCGACGCCCCAAGGCATGGTCGAGAGCGCCCTCTATCACATCCAGATTCTCGAGGACCTGGGCTTTACCGACACCATCGTCTCGCTCAAAGCCTCGAACGTTAAGATGACCGTGGCCGCTTATCGCCTGCTCGCCCAACAGGTGGATTATCCCTTCCATCTCGGCATCACCGAGGCGGGCACTCAGTTCTCAGGGACGGTGAAGTCCTGCGTGGGGATGGGAATGCTGCTGGCGGAGGGCATCGGTGACACTATCCGCGTCTCGCTCGCCACTGACTCTGTCGAGGAAGTACGCGTGGCTTATGAGCTGCTCAAGTCCCTCGAGCTCAGGAGTCGCGGCCCGGTGGTGATTGCCTGCCCGACCTGCGGGCGCCTGGAAGTCGACCTGTTCAAGATTGCGGCGGAGATTGAGGATGCCACGCGGCACATCAAGATGCCGCTCTCGCTCGCTGTCATGGGCTGTGCGGTGAATGGTCCCGGCGAAGCGCGCGAGGCTGACCTGGGCGTCGCGGCCGGACGCGGCAACGGCATGATCTATCGCGAAGGCAAGGCCATCCGCCGCGTCACCGAGGCCGAGATCGTCCCCGCACTGCTTGAGGAGATCGATCGCTTTGTCGCTGACAAGACGGCAGGCGTAGCTTCCACAGCGCCCGCGCTCGAGCCCGAGCCTCGCACCGAGAATCCTTTGACGGTCCTGCGTTAACGCCGCCCTGTCGAGGCACGTCTTCGCTCTCGCCACCCAGACGCCGCTCTCGCTGTCCCATCGGGCCTCGGCGTTGTAGAGGCGTCGCATCTTTGGCGGCGGTTTCCTCGCTGTCCAACAACGCGTGGGGTATTACAAGTGGAGCTCAGCGGCCTCCAAGCGCTCAAGCCATCCATTGAAATGATGACATTCGGCGCGCATCTTCGCTAATCCAATTTGCTTGGCGATCAAAGGACCGGACAATGGCTCGACGTACTGAGGCAGGAGCCCGCAAATCCGCTTGGAGGGCGAAGTGTCGTTTCCTTCGTCGATGTGCTCCGGCGTGTTAAAGGCGCTGCGGATGGCCTGCAGCTCGGCCAATTGAGCAGTGCTCACACTTGGAAACGCAATCGAGAAGCTTTGCGGGTCGGAAAAGAGGAGCGCTTCAAACTCGTGAAGTTGAATGTAAGGCACAAAGCGTGGATGGTTTAGGTTGCCGCTGAATCGAGCCTCAAGAAGCTCGCCTTTCTCAATTGGATCGGTGTGGGCGCGTGATTCAGTAATGCCTGGAAAGTCGGATGGCAACCGGTAGAGGTCAACCATTGTCGTAAACCATGAATCGGCGCCTGAATCTTGCTTCATCCACAGTTCAAGATCGTTCCGCAAATGCTGGAATGAAACTAGCCCTCCGCGATGGTCCTTGCCTCCCTTCCTCCCGGTCTTTATGCGTCGGGCGTCGCAGAAGATTCCCTGCGAGGCCAACTCCGACCTTAGCACGTCACGGACGAAAGTCTCTTCGGTCTGGCCCTCGACTACGAAGTGTAGCCGCATTACGGTGAGGGCCTTCCGCCGATGACGTTCTTCTCCCAGAGTTCGGACAGGGTGTATTGCTCAAGCCAGGAATGTAGTTCGGTTTCGGTGTGCCGATGAAACTTAGATTCACGTCCATCTCGCTCCACCACAACAACATCCTCGGGGGTGAAGCGATCGACCAGCGAAACCGACTGGGTGGCCAGAATTACCTGAGCATACTGTGACGCGGCTCGCACCAACCCGGCGAGGACTTCGATGGCATAGGGATGCAGACCAAGTTCCGGCTCATCCAGGATCACCACGCTGGGAAGGTCAGACTCAGGTTGTTGCAAGAGCGCGACAAGCGCCAGAATCCGCAGCATGCCGTCGGCGGCCTGGCTGGCCGTAAACACCCGGTCACTGCCCCTTTCGCGCCAAGCAAGCAGTACCTTCCCGAATTCAGGCCTTAGCTCGAATTCAGCGAAAAACGGCAGAATGAGGCGAATCGTTTCCACAATCCGTGCGTAATACTTCGGGTACTGTTGTTGCAGCCGGTAAAGAAACGGAGCCAAGTTTTCTGCATCCTCCTTGAGCCACCGACCCTCTTCTGTGCTCCATTTCTGGCGGATGCGCGAACCGTCAGAAGTATCATGAAATTGATGGACTTTTAGTTTCCGGAGCAGTGTCAGTATAGTGCTCGCCGTTTTATCGCCGGCCTCCGCCGCCTTGATCAACTCTGGTTCCCTATGGCCCGCGCCGAGGATCTTCCATTCCGCTTTCGTTGGCCAACCGCTCTTGGAAAATCGGAATTTCTCCTCCGTGTATATCAATGTATCCCCGGCGGCGTACGCTAAACGGAAGGAATATTCGTTCTCCCCAACGTCTGTGGTTAGGATGAGATGAGCCTCGATGTCGCGGGTGCGCTGTGGGCCGTCATGCAAAATGGCGCTCGCCCCGCCCAATTCCGCGACGTGCACCTGCAATTGGCCGGGAGGAACTAGAGCCCAGGAGAGTAACCGGAAGAAGGAAATGAAATTGGACTTACCAGCCCCGTTCGGTCCAATGAGCACGGTGATCGGGCCGGGCTGGAAGTCTTCGAGGCTCTTGATTGTCTTAAAGCCACGCAGCGTGATGCTCTTCAGGCTTTGCGCCATTCCAGTTTCTCTCCTTGCGTTCTCGTGTCAGCATTTGTCCGTCAAGGGCTGTGTCATCTGCTCTCCATCTTAACTCCGCAATCGGCCAAACTCCACTTGCAACGTGTGTCAGCGAACATAAATTCTGGCGGCGAGCTTTCGTGAGCCACTGTTGTCGTCTTGAGATTGCCGCCGAAATATAGTTTGTTCTTGTCGTCCATTAACGGAAAGCATACCACAGGCGGGCGGCGCCTTCGCGCCTGACATCTCGACAGAAAACACTTACGGCCGGTGTTTGCTGAATTCAGCCGTTAGCGAGAATCGGCGAAGCCTAGGCCCATCAACGCAGGTTTAGGACACGGGCACTTTTTTGCTTGACATCCTGATCGCGATGTGCTAGCCTAGAAGCTCACCTGATCTTTCCTCAGACAGGCCCCATCGCGCGAAGCCCCCGCGTACGACGACACATTCGGTTCATACGAAGGGAGACTCTCATGGAACAGACTGCACGTTCCGCCTCGACGACGCCCGCCGCCGCACCCGCTGTTTGCCCGGCAGTCGCTGTTTCCCCGGCACCCGCTGACGCTTCGCCCGCCGCGAGTCGCCCGATGCGAGCGCCAGACGCGGCTGATTCCGCCGATGCAGAAGGCTGCCCGCGAAGCTGAAGAAGCGCCGGACGCACTGCTATGTCAGCGCGATCACCTCGTAGTCGCGAACCGGTGGACACTCGAAGCGCACGGTTGGTCCGCTTTGCTTGAAGTCCAGCGGCCGCCCAGCGCGCAACGCTCGTACACTTGAGATGGCCCTTCCTCGCGCGACCTCGAACTCCACTCGCTGCGGCTCAATCGCGTAAGCGCGGCGGATAAACCCGCGAGTCATGTTGGGGTTTGTGTAATTGAGGACATGCAGCGCGTAGCCGGGTTCGGTCTCCCAGGCGAACAGCTCGACGATTCCCTCGCCGGTGACGCTGACCGGTGAGCGAGCCTCGCCTAAAAGCCATCGGACGGAATTCTGGATCAACTGGCTGAGGTCGGTGTTCCCCGAGCGCCACGACGTGCCATCCAGGTCGCCGGGAAAGTAGGCGACTCGCGACGTGCGTCCGCCTTTTGCGCTCTCGCGGAAGATCGCCGCGGGCTCGCCGGTGTGCGGCGTGCGTGGGTAGACCATTTCCGGCGGGAATGCAGGGTAATGAGGCACAACCGTCAGCGCCAGCGGTGCTGCGTCGAGAGCGCGGACCGGCACACGATACTCGGGGCCGGGGAGCAGCTTGGTTCCCGCGAAGCCGTGGAGGATGGGATGCGGCCGCTCGATCCACATGTAACTGTTGCCCGCGGGGCCGATGATCTCGCCGGTCAAGCTTGCTCCAAACAGGTCCGCGAGCGCGAGACCGGGACGCGGGTCGCCCCATTCGTTGTATCGCGAAGTCTCGAACGTCGCGAGCAAGGAGCCGCCGGACTCGGCGAACTTGCGGATAGCCTCGCACTCGCCGTCGCGCAGATAGGCGGCGTTGGGAATCAGCAAGACGCGGTACTGGCGGAGCGCCTCCGCGCTCAAGTTCTCCTGGTGGACGAAGTCAAAGAGGAATCGCCCTTCGAGGAGTGCGTAGTAAAGCCCCTGAAGAGAATCGGTGCTGTCGAGGTGCGGGTGGCGCTGGCGAGCCGAGTCACCGGAACTGTAGAAGGCGATGGTGCTTTGGGGATACAGCACGGCGACGTCGGCGATCGAACGACGATTGCGGAAATGCGGCTCGTTCGAGGCGAGCCAGTCGTAGAACGACCGGCCGATTTCGCGCCAGCGGTTGTCCTCGGGCGAGCCGCCCAGCCAATGGAACCACGGCACCATGCCGCTGGCTGTGGTCTCGGCCAGCCACATCGTCGTCTCTGAAGCGCTTTTCGCCACGTGTCGCCACACCGGATGGCTGTTGCTGTACGCGCCGGTCACGTTGGTAATGGGCCGGCCGTGCATCACCGATTGGGCGACGCGGCCCTGCTGCGCGCAGTCCCAGACGGGCGTATCGCCGGCGCGGCCTTGGTGGTCGGCGTTGAACCAGCCCGCAACCTGGCTCAAGGCTTTCAGGCTTTTCACCGTGCGAATGCCGCCGCCGAGGTTGCCGACGTATACGGAGTCGGGCTTCTTCTCCTTGGCCACCGCATCCCACAGCTTCCAGATTTCCTGGATGCGCGCCATCGAGACCTCGTAGTACCGTCGATAGAGCGGACTCGCAGCGTCCGTATGCTCGGGTGGTACGCCGCCCACCTGGTCGCGATAGATTTTCCGGCAGCTCTCGCAATAGCAGACTTCGAGTGATCCGGTCGAGGGCCAACCGTTGGTGAAGAAGCCGTCGACGGGATAACGCTGGTTGATCTCGCGGTAGATGGCTGGCATCTGCTCGCTGAAGTAGGTGCTGAACATGCAGGTCTGGTAAAGCCACGGGCACTCGTCGTGACGGCGCGGCGAGCCATCGGCGTTGCGCTCGAACCATTCCGGGTGCGCATGGAACGCCTCCTCGTAGGCGTAGTTGCAATCCATGCGGGCCACCACGCGCAGACCTCGCTGCTTTGCCGCCGCGACCGCGTCGCCAAAAAGGTCGCGCGTACCGAGGAACTCGCTGCGATGATGGTAAGGCACCTGGGTGGGATAGAACGCCAGGATGCCGCCGCCGTTGAGCAGTACGGCGTTGACCTTGAGCGACGCCCAATAGTCCATCCAGGCGTTGGCGTCCAGGGTGAGCGGATCGCGCTCGTTGAAGTTGATCTGGCCGCAGCGCCGCATCGTCGTGTACCAGGGGTCGGGTGCGGGGCTCGCCTCTGACGTCTGTCCGGTTGCCGCTACGATGACGGAGGCGGCGGAAAGTGTGAGGAACTCGCGGCGGTTTATGCCGTCGGGGTCTTGCGGCTCCTTTGGCATGCGAAGCATCATGACGCTCCTCCCCTCCAAGACTCGATACCGAGAGATCGGCGACTGAAGTATAAGGCCGGACTGTCACGGTGGCACAAACGTCACCCGTGCTCATAAGAGTTATGTGTGATTGACCATGATAGAATCCGGCCCGAAATGAACCCGCCGGCCGACACGGGTAACCTCGGAACCTCACCGGGAATTCCTGCGGATGAGAGCAAGGTGTCGCGCGCCCTTTGGCTGATGGCAGGCGCCTTGGCGGTGTTGCTCGCCTATTCTCTGCCTTGCCTGATGAACCGCTCGCGCCATGGGGAGCCTTTTCTCAATGTGGCCTTTTCCGACGAGAAGATCTACCTGGCGCGGGTGGTGGACGCATACCGAGGAGGCAGCCTCGGCAATCCGTATCTCGCCGAACACCAAGGCGACGAACGTTTCATGCCGGAGCTTGCGGAGCGTCTTCTCGCGTTCATGGCTCATGTGACGCACATGAGCCCGCTGATGGCGGTAGCCGTCTCCAGAATCTTGTTTCCGGTATTGATTTACGCTCTCCTCTGGAGCATTGCCCTTGGGCTAGGCATGGAGCCTCGATTGGCGACTCTGGCTGCTTTGCTCATACTGTTCAAGCCGGTCATCTTTAGTGGTTACAACCCGGGCTTCTTGCGGTACTCCCGTGCCATAAGTCCGGCGTTCTGCGTTATGCTCTTGCTGGTAGCCCTGCGCGCCGTGCAATTCGCGCGGGCGAAAGCTACTTGGTGGGCCGCGCTATCTGCTGGAGGAAGCCTCGGACTCCTGTTCTATAGCACGTCCATCTACTATTGGACGTTGGCAATCGGCGGAGTCGCTTGGTTGGCCGTGGCCGCGAAGGGGCGCGTACGAACGACACTGCTGGCCTCGATGGGGATAGCATTAATTATCGGAGTGCCCTTCTTCGTCAAGGCTCTTCACCAGGAACACCTCCCCGACGTGCGAGCGACTATGGCGCGGCTCGATCTCCTCACTCCGGGGAGGTCACCTGATATCTTCGCGAGTTACACCGCTCTGGTTGCTCCCCTGGTACTAGCTGCTTTCTGGTTGTGGCGTCAGAAGTTCGGTGACAGCGGCAGGTTCTTGCTTCCGTTCATGTGCCTTGGAACTTTCTTTATGGTTCAAAACGTGATCACCAATCGCCACCTACAAGGTTGGCACTGGGTGGACTGCTTGCTTCCGATATGGTCGCTGGCTGCCGTGGCTTTGGTGCGCAACTCGGGTATTCCCATTCGGACCGCCTACGTGACCGTCCTCATTGCGGTTTTGGCCGCCAGCGCCATTTTCTTTCAGACGGCCGCTTATTTGCGATGGGCGGATCTACAAAAGGACAATCCCGAATTTTGGGCGCTCGATGCTCGGATGCCACGGACCCTGGAATGGCTGAACCAGAATACACGCCCAAATTCCGTGGTAGTAGCTGCGCCGGAACTCTCGGACTTGCTCGTGTTGTTCACGCACAACAAAGTCTACTGGGCTCAGTACGCTCCGCAGTACGTGGTGCCGGAATTGGAGGTGGAGGCTCGAATAAGAAGCATCGCATCCTGGCGGCCCGACGGCGGGGCTCGCCTTCCGTTCCGGGCGGATTTCTATTTGGGCACTGGCTCCACTTGTCTCGGACTGAATGGCACACAGCTTCTCTATCGCAACCAAAGCGAACAAACCTGTGTGTTGGCAGTTTCAAGTCCAACCTAGGTCTGTCGAACGGGAGTAAGTCAGAGGGCGACCGTGGTCGGCCTGAAAACGTCGACGGCGGAATTCACGCGGGTGCGACGCTCTGCGTTTCGCGGCGCTTCAGCAGCTTGACCAGGCGGAAGAACTTAACGGAGCGGCGCACGTCCTTCTGGATTTGGGCCTTGAGCGCGCCGGCGTCCGGAAACTTCACTTCATCGCGCAGCCGGTACAGGAATTCCACTTTCATTTCGGCGGCGTGGAGTTCGCCGCTGAAATTCAGCAGGAACGATTCGACGGTGAGGCGGTGTTCGCCGAAGGTCGGCTTGTGGCCCACGTTCGAGACCGATTCGTGACAGCGTTCGCCCAGTCGCGTTCGCGTGACGTAGACACCGTCCTTGGGCAACTGCTCTTCGACCGGAGCGAGGTTCAACGTGGGTACGGTCTGCGTTTTGCCGACACCCGACCCATGAACGATCGCGCCGCCAACAGAGTAGGGCCTGCCCAGCAGCCGGCCCGCCCTGCCGACGCGCCCTTCGGAAAGCAGTTGCCGGATACGCGAGCTCGAGACGCGCTCGTCGCGCATCTCGACCACCGGCAGGACTTCAAGCTGGAATCCGAGCTTCCTCGAGAGGTCGGCGAGCATCGGCACGTCGCCTTCCTGGCGATGGCCGAAGCGGAAGTTCTGTCCGACGTGCACCGACACTGCGTGGAGTCCTGCGACCAGCACCTGGCGCACGAATTCCAGTGGCGTCAATTCGGAAAGCTCGCGGGTGAAGGGAAGCACGACGAGCAGTTCGATTCCCAGGCGCTCGATCAGGCGCGTCTTTTGCTGGAGCGTGGTCAGCAGCTTGGGCGTGCGCTCGGGCGCGAGGATTCTGGTGGGGTGAGGATCGAAGGTGACGGCGGTTGCGGCGGCGCCCAGGCGCCGCGCTGTCTGAACGACGCTTGCGAACAGCCGCTGGTGGGCGAGATGAACGCCATCGAAGTTGCCGACGGTCACCACCGTTGGTTGCCGAGGCTCGCCGAGTTCAGAGAGATTGCGGATGATGCGCATACTAGAGCCTAGCTCCACCTTCGTTCCTGCCTCACAAATCGAGCTTCAGGCCGTCATAGGCCAGCCGCACGTGCGGCGGCAGCAGGGCGTTCGTCTCTTCGTGCCCGAGTTCGTGCGCGATGTGCGTGAAGAAAGCGCGCTGCGGCTTCAGGCGTTCAACCCAGGCCAGTGACTGCTCGAGATTGGAATGCGCCGGATGCGGCTTGTGGCGCAGTGCATCGAGGATGAGCACGTCGAGCCCCTCGAGCAGAGTCGCCGTCGAGTCAGGAATGGTACTAAAGTCGGTGACGTAAGCCGTCTTGCCAAAGCGGAAGCCCAGAACGGGCAGATTTCCGTGCAACACCGGGAGGGGTGTCAGCCGTTCGCCCCATAAGTCGAAAGCGCCGTCAATGACGTGCGGATCGAGTCGGGCGATGCCGCCATAAGGATAACTCTGGTCGAAGATGTACTTGAAGATACGCCGGATGCTTTCCATGGACGATGCATCGGCGTAAATAGGAATTGGCTCGCGCTGGCGAAAGTAGAAGACGCGAACGTCGTCGAGCCCGAAAACGTGGTCGGCATGCGTGTGGGTGAAGACCACCGCGTCGAGCCGCTGCATGCGCTCGCGCAACGCCTGCTGGCGGAAGTCCGGCGTGGTATCAATGACCACTACCCGGCCGTCAAACTCCAGCAGCACTGACGGACGGGTTCGCTGGTCGTGGGGATCGGAGGACGTGCAGACCGCGCAGGTGCAGGCGACGGTCGGGACGCCGGTCGAGGTTCCGGTGCCCAGGAACGTCAGCTTCATCGGGCCTTCGGCCCCCGGCGCTGTTCCGCCTCGACGAACGTCAGGCGCAGCTCGTAAAGGACTTCCTCGAGCATCCTGGCTTCTTCTGGCGTCAGGTTGCCCTGCGTCTTCTCTTGCAGCACTTCGAGCAGGTCGATAGTGCGCCGGGCGTTCGCGAAGTCGGCGGGGATGCGTTCGCCGCCCGGCCCCGGCAGCAGGCCCAGTTGAAACATCGCCGTCGTGCTCAGATAGGAGACCAGGGTCGCGAAGCTCGCGGCCTCGTCCTCGAAGTACGCCTCTTCCTCGGGCTCAGACTCGGCGCGGCGAGCGGGCTCAGCGGGTTGGGTGCTGGGACGAGCGGCTGTCGCCCGAGCCTCGCGCCGAGTATCATCCTCGGGTGTCCCTTCGCGCCGTGAGCCGTCCTCGCTGAAGCTCCGCCGGTCGACCACCTTGAACCCGGAAGGCTCGTTTTTCTCTTCAGGCATCATTTCCCCTTCGGAAACAAAGTTCCGTTCGGCCCTACTCGCGGTTGAAGTCTTAATGACTCAGTTTACCATAGAATCCTGGGCCGGACTCGGCAGGGTCCTGGCTTCCCCAGGAATCATCACGCGCTCGCGAGCACCGGCAGATGCTCCGTTTCCCAGGCGGCGATCCCGCCTGTCAGGTCGGCGAGGTCGCGGAAGCCGTGCCGCTCGAGAATGCTCACGCCGATGGAGGAACGATAGCCGGTGGCGCATTGCACGACCACCCGGCGGTCGCGCGGCAGTTCGTGAGTGCGCTCTTCGAGATGGCTGAGCGGGATGAGCAGGCTGCCCTCGATGCGCTTCTCTTCATGTTCGCGCGGGGTGCGCACGTCGAGCACGAGAGGCGGTGTTGAGGAGCGAAGCTCTTCGTCGAGCCGCTGGGCGTCGACGCGTTCGGTACGCCGCACCAAATCCGGGCGGGCGTCGAGCGCGCTCATGCCGGCCTCCAAGTACCCCGCGACTTGGTCGAAGCCGATGCGGCCCAGGCGCAGCCCGGCTTCGCGTTCGCGGCCCGGTTCGGCGATGAAGACGATGGGCCGGTCGCGGTCAAGCAGCGTCCCCGCCCAAGTGGCATACTTGCCGCCCAGCCCGATGTTCAGGCTGCCGGCAAGATGCGCGGCGGCGTAGTAGCCGGGATCGCGAACGTCGACGATCTGGGCGCCGGCGTCCCTGAGCTGCAGCATTTCATCGAGGCCCAGCGGTTGGAGCGATTGCTGGAGCGATTTGTCCAGCGTGAGCCGCTCCTTGGTGTTGAGCACCGCGTCGTAGGTGAAGTAGGGCGGGGCATCCGGCTGTTCAGCGAGCACCAGGCTGATGAACTTCTCCTTGCTCATGGGCTGGAGGGCGTAGTTGAATTGCCGCTGGACGCCGATGGTCGAGGAGTTCTCGGAGCCTAGCGCCTTGCCGCAGAGCGACCCCGCACCGTGCGCCGGGTAGACTCGTGTTTCGTCGGGAAGGGTTAGCAGTTTCTGGTGGAGCGAATCATACAGGAGGCTGCCGAGTTCCGCCGATGACCAACCGAGCGCCGCGCGCAGGTCAGGGCGCCCGACGTCACCGACGAACAGCGTGTCACCGGTGAGCACCGCCTCAGGTCGAATGCCGCCCTTCGCGAGGTCAAAGACCAGGATGGAAATCGATTCCGGCGTATGCCCCGGCGTCTCGAGCACCTGAAGACGCACTTTGCCGAAGTCGAGCGCGTCGCCGTCCTTCATGGGCGTGAACGGATATTCCGCCTGAGCGCGGGCACCCAGACGAATCTCCGCTCCCACGCGATCGCGCACTTCGAGGTGACCGGCGAGGAAGTCGGCGTGAAAGTGAGTGAGGAAGACGTAGCGGATGCGGAGCCCGTGGCGCTCGGCGTCCTCAAGGTACTGTTCGACGTCCCGCTGCGGATCGACGACGGCCGCGGTTTTGGAGCTTTCGTCGCCAATCAGGTAAGACGCGTGCGCCAGGCATCCCAGGTAGTATTGCTTCAGGATCACGCTGTCCTCCGGCGGCGGACTCCCGCTCGGACCTCGTCTTGCCACGCTATTTCATTCCGCGAATCAGCAGCGCGCCTTCCGCCTTGAACTTCCGCATCTCGTCGGCATCGCGAAACCAGCGTCCGGCGTAAACGTCGGGCGTCGGCGAGAGGTCGGGAATACGCCGGTGTTCAACTTGAGCGAAACCCGCGGCGCGAAAAAGTGCCGCCCATTCTTCGGCGGAGAGCAGATGGACGGGAACCTTGAGCGCGCGCGCCCACTGATGGCAGTAAGGATTGTCGCCGTAGAAATTGATCAGGATCCAGGCACTGCCCCCTGGCCGTAGGACGCGAGAGAGTTCGCCCAAACCGCTCGCCGGGTCGGGCCAGTAATAGGCGGACTCGACCGAAATGGCCTGAGTGAAGAAGCCGCTTTCCCAGGGAATGCGGTCCGCGGTGCCGACCAGAAACGTGACGTTGGGTAAACCGGCGCTCGCGCGCTTCGCCCGTTCGATCATCTCGTTCGAGACGTCGATGCCGACCACCCGGCCGTCGGGGACGCGGGCACCAATTTGCCGGCTGAGCCATCCGGTGCCGCAGCCGAGATCGAGCACCACGTCCGACGGCTGGAGTTTCATCAGCTCGAGCGTGGGATCGGTGATGGGCCGGTGGTGGTCTTCCATCTCCGCGCCGCGCCCGGTCTCCGCCCAGCGGTTGAACTCCTCACGAATCAGCTCGTCCTGTGAAGGCGTCTGCATGATCGGGCCTACCGGTGCGAGATGATCACATGCTCGAACGTGGGGCGCAGCGCGTGGAGTTCGCTGTGCGAAAATCCCGCGTGCTGGAACATCTGCTCGAACTCTGGGAACGTGTAGGCGTCGCCGCTCGGGGTCGTTCCCAGCATGATCATGCTGAATGTGGCCGCCGGGGGCGGAGATACGCGGTCCTCGTTCGGGACGAACTCGAGCGTGACGGCGCGCCCGCCGGGCCGGAGTGCCGCGTGCACCTTGCGCAACAACTTCTCGCAGGTCGGGGGATCGAAATGGTGCAGGAAATTCGTCAGCAGCACCAGCTCGAAGCCGCTGCCGTAATCGACGTCAAAGGCGCTGCCCGGAATCGTGCTGTACCGGCCGTCGAGTCCTGCGGCCTGAGCGTTTTCCTTGGCTACTTCGAGGACGCCGGGCCAATCGACGGCGATGATCTCGGCGTTCGGATTTCGCCGAGCGATGGCAATGCCAAAAAGGCCGTGACCCGCCGCGATATCGAGCACCTTCCAGCGCTCGCTCGATTCGGCTTTCAAGAGGTCGGCAATCAGCTCGGCGGGCATTCGCATCATAGGCGCCATGGAACGCGCGAACTCGATCCAGACGGGATTCTCGGGCTCCATCGACCCATGCCCGCTGAGCACCGTGCCGCCGCGGCGCACCACGGCAGTCAGGTCCTTGAACGCGTCCATCATCGACGGAGCCGTGAGGAATTTTACGGCGCTCGCGATGCAAGCGGGAGAGCGCTGGTCGAGAAACATCGCCGAATCCGGCGTGAGGCTATAGCGGAGCTCCGCTTTGGCCAGAAATCCGATCACCGTGAGGTAATCGCAGAGGATGCGTATCCCGCGCTCGGAGGCCTGGCAGCGCAAGGCAAGCTGGTCAGCCGTTGAGTTGCCCTCGCCGATGGCGGTGAACAAGTCCAGCTCGATCGCCGCTTTCAGCGCCGCCGTTTGCTGGAAAGCATTCAACGTTTGGAAGATCAGTTCAGGTGAAGGTTGTGGTGCTTGAACTGGCGTACCCATCAGACTTGGACCTCCAAGGGAATCGACTGTGACCTGAGGCTTCCCGCAAGTCTTGGGGCGTGCGGTGGAACCGTCGATTCGAATCGTTTGAAGACTTAGCCCTGCACCTTGCTCAGCAGCTCGACGAACTTCTGCTCGCGCTCCGCCTGGTTGAGTCCCAGGTGCTTCTCCATCACCTGCGTCGTATTCATGGAGCAGAACTGTGGTCCGCACATCGAGCAGAACTTGGCTTCCTTGTAGTAGTCGTCCTGCAAGGTCTCGTCGTGCATCGAGCGCGCCGTCTCCGGATCGAGTGAAAGCTCGAACTGCTTGTTCCAGTCGAACAGGAAGCGCGCGTAGCTGAGTGCGTCGTCGCGATCACGGGCGCCGGGGCGGTGACGAGCGAGGTCGGCGGCGTGGGCGGCAATCTTGTAAGCGATGATGCCCTGGTGGACGTCCTCCTTGTTCGGCAGGCCCAGGTGTTCCTTGGGCGTGACGTAGCACAGCATGGACGCGCCATGCCAGCCGATCATCGCCGCGCCGATGGCCGAGGTGATGTGATCGTAGCCTGGCGCGATGTCCGTGACCAGCGGCCCGAGCGTATAGAACGGGGCCTCGTGGCACATCTCCACTTCCCTGTCGACCTGGAGCTTGATCTGGTCCATAGGGATGTGGCCGGGGCCTTCAATCATCACCTGGACGTCGTACTCCCAGGCCTTACGGGTCAGCTCACCCAGCGTCTCGAGCTCGGCGAACTGCGCGGCATCACTCGCGTCGGCGATCGAGCCGGGCCGGAGGCCGTCGCCCAGCGAGAAGGAGACGTCGTACTTCTGGAAGATTTTGCAGATGTCCGTGAAATGTTCGTAGAGGAAATTCTCCTTGCCGTGCTCCACCATCCAGTGCGCCAGAATCGACCCGCCGCGGCTGACGATGCCGGTGACGCGGTTGCGGATGAGCGGAATGTACTGGCGCAGGACGCCCGCGTGGATGGTCATGTAGTCGACGCCCTGCGCCGCCTGCTCCTCGATCACTTCGAGCAGCAGGCTTGCTGACAGATCCTTCACGTTCTTGACGCGCGTCATCGCCTCGTAGATAGGCACGGTGCCGACCGGGACAGGGCTGTGACGCAGGATGGCGTCGCGCGTCTCGTAGATGCTGGCGCCGGTCGAGAGGTCCATCACCGTATCGGCGCCGTATTTCACCGAGGTGCGCAGCTTCTCCACTTCCTCCTCGATATTCGAGGTGGTCGCCGAATTGCCGATGTTGGCGTTGATCTTGCACTTCGAAGCGATGCCGATACACATCGGTTCGAGCTCGACGTGAAGGATGTTCGCCGGGATGATCATGCGGCCGCGCGCCACTTCCGAACGGATAAGCTCGGGCGACAGGTTTTCGCGCTTCGCCACGAACTCAATTTCCTCGGTGACGATGCCCTGGCGCGCATAGTGCAACTGCGTTACTACCGGCCCGGTGCGCCGGCTCACCCATTCCTTGCGGATTGGAGGCAACATGGATTTTCCTCTCTCGCCTCTGAGTTTGACAGCAGGACAGCTACCATTTGTAGTCTACAACCGGCCCCCCGCTTCCGCAAGCCGCGCGGCCCTTGTACGCCCGTGAAGCTTGGCGTATGATGCATCCGTTTTCCACTGGGGGATTCCATCGAGTGATCGGTCAGACCGTTTCTCACTATCGCGTACTGGGCAAACTCGGGGGCGGCGGCATGGGTGTGGTCTACGAGGCGGAAGACCTCACGCTGGGCCGCCACGTGGCCCTCAAGTTCCTTCCCGAACAGTTTTCGAGCGACCGCCAGGCGCTCGAACGGTTCCAGCGTGAAGCGCGCGCCGCCTCGGCTCTCAACCATCCCAACATCTGCACCATCCACGAGATCGGGGAGCACAACGGACACCACTTCATCGTCATGGAGTTGCTCGAGGGGAAGACCCTCAAGCACCTGATTGCCGGGCGGCCGCTCGAAATCGATCAGGTGCTCGACCTGGGGGGTCAGATTGCGGACGCGCTCGACACCGCGCATGCCAAGGGAATCATCCATCGGGACATCAAGCCGGCGAACATCTTTGTGACCCAGCGCGGTCACGCCAAGGTTCTCGACTTCGGGCTGGCCAAGCTGTCGCTCGAGCCGCGCGGCTCGGGGAGCTTCGCGACCGCAGGCAGCCAGGCCACCGCCGCAACCGTCGCGAACGCCGAGGAGAATCTCACCAGCCCGGGCTCGACGCTCGGCACGGTGGCCTATATGTCACCCGAGCAGGCGCGCGGCAAAGAACTTGATGCGCGCAGCGATTTGTTCTCCTTCGGCGCCGTCCTGTATGAGATGGCGACGGGCGCGCTGCCCTTCCGCGGCGAGACCACGGCGGTGATCTTCGAAGCGATCTTGAACCGAGCACCAGTGCCTCCCGTTCGCCTGAATCCCGAAGTGCCGGCGAAGCTCGAGGAGATCATCTCGAAGGCGCTCGAGAAGGATCGCAACCTGCGCTATCAGGTGGCGTCCGAGATGCGCGCCGACCTGCAACGGCTGAAGCGCGACCTGAGCTCTGGACGATCCGCGGCCGCAGTCGAGATGCCCGCCCCGGCGCTAGCCACGAGTGGTTCAGCGGCAGTATTTCAACCGGCTGCGCCGTCGGCGAGAAGCGGCGCTGTCGCGCCCGCGATGGTCTCCGGGAGCTCCGGCAGCGCTAGCGTTCCCGCGGCGGCGCAGGTGAGTTCGCAGCCGGAGATTGCCGTGGCCGCCCCGCGTCAGGCCAGAGCAGGCAGAACCTGGATCCTCGGTGCGATCGTCGCGCTGCTCGTCGTCGGCGCCGGGACCGTCTATTTCTATCTCCACCGCAAGCCGGCGCTCACCGAGAAGGACTCCATCCTGGTAACCGACTTCACCAATATGACGGGCGACGCGGTGTTCGACGGGACGCTCCGCAAAGCTCTCGAGGTGGACCTCGAACAGTCGCCCTTTCTCAACGTGGTGCCTGACCAGAAGGTGGCGCAGACGCTCAAGTTTATGGGACGCGCCCCTGACACGCGGGTCACCAGTGAAGTGGGGCGGGAGGTTTGCCAGCGCGAGGGCATCAAGGCGATGCTCACCGGCTCGATTGCCAGCCTGGGCAGCCAGTACGTGGTCACGCTCGACGCGGTGAATTCCGGTTCCGGCGACACGCTGGCCGAGGAGCAGGCACAGGCGCCGTCGAAGGAGCAGGTGCTGGGCGCGCTCGACCACGCGGCCTCGCAGCTTCGCGCCAAGCTTGGCGAGTCGCTCAGTTCCGTGCAGAAGTTCGACAAGCCGCTCGCCGAAGCCACCACGTCGTCGCTCGACGCTCTCAAGTCCTTTACCCTCGGAGAGGCGCAACACGATAACCAGGAGGAGCTCGCCGCCATTCCGTTTTACAAGCGTGCCGTCGAACTTGACCCGAACTTTGCCGGCGCCTACGCCAAGTTGGGAACGATCTACAACAACTTGGGAGAGGCCGAGCTGGCCGAGGGATATCGCAAGAAGGCCTTCGAGCTGAAGGACCGGGCGAGCGAGCGGGAAAGGCTGTATATCACAGCGCACTATTACATGGACAGCGGTCAGCTCGACAAAGGCATCCAGGCCTACGAGGTTTATAAACAAACGTACCCGCGCGACTTCATTCCGGCGGGCAACCTCGCCGTCACCTATGGACAGCTTGGACAGTTCGACAAGGCACTGGAGAACGCGCGGGAGAGCCTGAACCTGAAGCCTGACAGTACCAACGGCTACGTGAATCTTGCCGGGACGTACATTGCTCTCAACCGCCTGGACGAAGCCAAGGCGACGATGAATGCGGCACTGGCGCGCCACCTCAGCGCGACACAGTTGCACGAGACGCTGGCCGCCATCGCACTCTTGCAAGGTGACAAGGCTACGCAGGAGAAGGAAGACGCTTTGGCGCGATCCAGTCCGCAAGGACAAATCGATATCACCTTCCGTGACTGGATACTGGCGATGTCGCGGGGCCAGGTGCGCCAGGGGCGGCAATTGCTGAAGCAGGCCGTCGAAATGGCCGAGCGCCAGGACCTGAAGGAGGAGGCGGCGTCGGCGCTGGGCGAGCAGGCCGTCGTTGAAGGCGAGTTCGGGAACCGGGCGGACGCGGTCAGCACGGCCCAGGCTACCCTGGCTCTCTCCCACAGCCCCTACTTGACTCTCAGCGCTGCCCAGGCATTCGCGTTGGCTGGTGAAGACAGCAAGGCGCAAGCTCTGGCGAGTGAAGTGGCCAAGAATCGCCCGGACGATACCTTGGTGCAGTCCGTCGCCGTCCCCAACATTCAAGCCATCATCGAACTCGGCCACGGGAACGCGGCCAAGGCGGCCCAGTTGATCGAGGCCGCCGTGCCGTACGATCGCGGCGCTATGGCTGGAGTGCGGTATACGCGAGGGAGGGCCTACATCCGGACTGGGCGCGCCGGCGACGCCGTCCAGGAATTTGAGGGAGTCGCGAACCTGAGGAACGCCGCCCTCTCAGGATCCGGCGGCACGCTCCTCGATGCCCCGCTCACCACCCTGGCTGGCCTCGGCATGGCCCGCGCTTACGCGGCCCAGGGCGACAAGGCCAAGGCGCGCACCGCTTACCAGGATTTCCTGGCCGCCTGGAAAGACTCGGACCCCGACGTCCCCATCCTCAAGGAAGCCAAAGCCGAATACGCCAGACTCCAGTAGGCTAGTAGTAGGCTAGGCTTTTGATCTGACTCGATACACTTCTCAGCATGAGAATTCGGATTACTACCCTCGCCCCCTTTGGGGGAGAGGGTGGCACGCCAGCGCCGGGTGAGGGGTGAGTTCCGTCATTTTCACCGGGCCTCGATCGCCGACCGCAACGCGTCCGAACTACTGACGGGCGGCTGACATGACGTCCCGACGCAGACCAGAGCCACCGGATTCCCGTCGAGCGGCAGATGGGGCAAGGTGGAGGCGAGTCCCGGGGGGAGGCTTCCTTCCTTGACGACCTCGGGCTCGAAGGCAAGCACGCGCTTGCCGGCGCGCGGCGTCTGGTAGGCGGTTTTCGTGAGTTCCCGAGTCCGCGGGTCGGCCGAACTGCCCACCACCACGACCTCGACGGGCGGCCGGAAGTGATTCACCAGCGCCAGCGCGTAGGTGGCGGCGAACAGTCCGTACTCCGCCGCCTTGCTCGCGAGAAGGTCGAGAGTGGTTCCGGCCTTGTCGCGGAAGTCGGGCCGCTCGGCGAGTTGCGCCAGCCGGTCGAGCACCAGCGCCGCGACGGGATTCCCGGCCGGGGTGGGCGAGTCCTGGAAGGCCTTGCGCGTCATCGAGAGCGTCCCTTGCCGCGCTGCGGCGTCGCGAGCCGTATCGAAGAAGCCGCCGCCTTGCCCATCCCAGAAGCGCCGCACCGTGGTCTCCGCGAGCTCGAGGGCGCGATCGTAGTAGAGGCGCGAGCCTGTGACTTCGAAGGCATCAAGCAGCGCTGTTGCGACGAAGACCTGGTCCTCCAGGAGGTCGAAATTCGAGACACGATACCCGATGCGGTCGGAGCCAACAGCCGGTGAGGCAAGCAGGGCGTGGGCCACGCCTTTCGCGGGATCGTACGCCTGGGCGAGGAGCAAATCGAGAGTGAGCAGAGCCCGATCGCGCGCGCCTTCGAGACCCAGCACCTTGTACGCTTCGAGCAGCGTCGAGATCGTCATGCCGTTCCAGCCCGCGTAAATCGTGGTATCCACGTAGGGCGTAGGGCGTTTGCGTCGAGCTTCGAGCAGCTTGCCCTTGGCCCGGGCGAGGACGGTCTTCACTTCGTCTACGCTGAGCTTAAGGCGCGCGGCGATGGCCTCGAACGGCTGGTCGATGAAGAGAACGTTCTTCGCCGGGTTGTGGTGCATCTCACCCTGCGGTTCAACGTGATAGTACTCCGCCGCAGCCGCAGCTTCCGTTTCGCTGAGCGCCGCTTTCAGTTCGTCGAGCGTCCAGGTGAAATAGTCGCCGTCGTCGTCGAGGCTGTAATCGGCGTCCTGGCTGGCGTAGAACCCGCCGTCGGGCGCGCTGAGCACTGTCTCGATAAACGAAAGGATGCCGAGCGCAATCTCGCGGAAGAACTCATTGCCGGTAATCTGGTAGGCGCGGAGGTAATTCCCGAGCAGGCCGGCATTATCGTACGACATCTTCTCGAAGTGGGGAACGATCCAGCGTTCGTCGACCGAATAACGGTGGAATCCGCCGCCGACCTGGTCGTAGACGCCGCCGCGTCCCATGTGCTCGAGCGTGGTCGAGACCATGTCGAGGAGCCGGTTCTGGCGAGTCTCGAGGTAAGCGTCGATCAGGAGGTCGAGCGCGCTCGGATGAGGGAACTTTGGCGAGCTGCCGAAACCGCCGTGCTCGGGGTCAAACATGCCGGCGATGTTCTGGACGACGCTGCCGACGATCGCCGCGCCGGCCTTCTCGCCGTCTGACCGATAGAGCTCGACGCTGCCGAGCGCCTGATGAATCCCCTCCGCGCTGTTCAGGATTTCGGCTTTGTGAGTGCGGTAGTTGTGGGCGATGCTTTCGAGGACGTGCTTCATGCCGGGGCGACCGTAGCGGTCGTCAGGCGGGAAATACGTTCCGCCATAAAACGGCTTGCCGTCAGGCGTCAGGAAAGCGGTCAACGGCCAGCCGCCCTGGCCGGTGAGGGCGCTGACAGCCATCTGATAGCGCGCGTCGATGTCGGGCCGTTCGTCGCGGTCGACCTTCACGGCGACGTAGTTCTCGTTAATGACGCGTGCCACTTCCTCGCTCTCGTAACTCTCGCGGTCCATCACGTGGCACCAGTGGCACCAGACGGCGCCGATATCGAGCAGGATCGGCTTGTCGTCGCGGCGCGCCGCCTCGAAGGCCGCGTCACCCCACTCGTTCCACTGGACCGGTTGGTGCGCGGCGCTGCGCAGGTAAGAGCTCGCGGCGTGGACCAGCGCGTTGGTGGGTTTGGGCTCGCTCATCAGGATCCTTCGTCGGGGAGCGCTCTGGGCTCCCGCGCCCCGGCGGGATAGCTCTCTGAGCTCCGGAAAACAACAGCGAGCGTCACCTGCGCGTCGCATATCTTCTTTAGTATCAACGACATGGTTTTCGACATATGACGCTAAGTAACTTATTTTCAATCAGATGCGAATAGTTGCAACATGCTGAAACATCGTTTTGTTGATTCTAAACAACTTCTTCGGTTCGTTCCTCGAGTTTGCAGAAAGCGAAGCCGCTCGGTTCACTCGGGTAGTTGGCACCCCACGATACCGCAGACAGCTGCGACAAAGGCCTCCAGGATTTGTTCATCCGTGAGGCCCGAGAAAATAGGAAAGTCCGTGGCATTTCCGGCTGGACCGCCGTCAGCACCGTGAGTCGAAACGACATTAAGATATCGCCCTGTGTTGGCCCAGTCCTTATCCCCATTTCTCCGCTGAATCCACGCGCGCTTGTAACCTTGTCCGAACTGCTGCCATTGAATGTAAGGTTGGCCTTGCCCATCCCTACGAATTCCGATCATTTGATTCTGCCTCCACTAATGTCTTTGCGACGATTCAAAGCTGAGGCCCTGTTCCGAGAGGCCTTTGGCGATCCCAAAACAACCTTTTCGCTCGCTCCTCGATTTGTCAAGCAAAATTTCCTATGAGAATTTCGCCGATATCACTTCCCGTAGGTTCGAGAATATGCGGTCGGCATAGTCAACCGAGGGATTCAGACCTCTAATCAGCCGGGCGGCCCTATGAGCGTAATCAGCTGCTCGCCGGTCCAAACATATGGCATCGACGTACGGAATTGCCTGCAAGTGAATGAAATCCCAAAGATCATTGTCTTGAGGTTCGTCAGTTAGGTTATGCAAAAGGCTGTCGCGCGTCTCATAAATGAGACGCAAACCCGGACACCGCTCAGGGTTCTCATAGATCCAGTTGCCGAGCGGCTCGATTTGCGACTTCGGGATATCGATTCCGAACACGCCGAGATTCCCCTCAACTGTTCTAACGAAGTTTCTGCGTCTGGCATCCCCTCGCGCGGGAGGAAGCTTTCTGTCAGCGGCAAATTGCTGTCGGATGATTGTGCCCACCGAGCGGCGCTCTTCAAATCTTTGTTCCCAGCTAGCGCGCAACTCATAGACAGAATCGTCCAGGCGCACGTTCACGAGAGGTGTTGCATTCCGTGGGGCGCCGTACAAATAGAGAGTCTCGATCCACTGGCTAACATACGGGCTTGTCGGGGTGTAATCGTGACCGGCGGAAAAATCAATCCAGGCTCGAAGCAATTCCCTCCATGTGATCGAGACTTCGCACATGTAGGCTAGTGGCAACCTTTCGACCTCTTGCAGCAGCGCCCTATGAGACAGGAAGTCTTGTCTGAGGAAAGCTGGGGCAGAGAACTCGCGCACATTGGTGAGAGTGAGGACGACCTTCGCCTCGACTGAGCGTAATTTCGCAGCGAAGGCGGAAACGTCGACTGGTCGCCCGTGCTCCACCAAGTCGATTAGTGAATTCGAATCTAAAAGTAAACGCATGTCTCTCTCGGTCGATCGCCAAGACCATCAAAACAAAAGGGCGGGGATTCCTCCCCGCCCTCCAACGTGGAACTGACTGCTGATACCCGACCGCTGACGGCTTCTCAGTACATCCCGCCGCCCGGAGGTCCGGCCGGAGCGTGCTTCTCTTCCTTTTCCGGGATCTCGCTGATCAGCGCCTCGGTGGTCAAGAGCAATGAGGCGATGGAAGCAGCGTTCTGCAGCGCCGTACGGGTGACCTTGGTTGGGTCGATGACGCCTTCGGAGACCAGGTCGCCGAAGGTTTCCGTCTGAGCGTTGAAGCCGTAGTGGGGGCTCGAGTTGGACTTGACCTTCTCGACCACCACCGCGCCTTCGTGACCAGCGTTGGCGGCGATCAGGCGCAGCGGCTCCTCAAGCGACCGCTTGACGATGTTGATCCCGATCTGCTCATCGCCTTCGGCCTTGAGCCTCTCGAGTGCCGGAATGCAGCGCACCAGGGCCACGCCTCCGCCGGGAACAATGCCCTCCTCGACGGCCGCCTTGGTGGCGTGCATGGCGTCCTCGACGCGCGCCTTCTTTTCCTTCATCTCGGTCTCGGTCGCGGCGCCCACCTTGATCTGCGCCACGCCGCCCACCAGCTTGGCCAGCCGCTCCTGGAGCTTCTCGCGGTCGTAGTCAGAGGTGGTCTCTTCGACCTGAGCGCGGATCTGCTTTACCCGCCCTTCGATCTCGGAGGTCTTGCCCGAGCCTTCGACGATGGTGGTGTTGTCCTTGTCGACGGTGATTTTCTTCGCTTTGCCCAGATCCTCGAGTTTCACGTTCTCGAGCTTGATGCCCAGGTCTTCCGTGACGGCGCGGCCGCCAGTAAGGATGGCGATGTCCTCGAGCATGGCCTTGCGGCGATCGCCAAAGCCCGGGGCTTTCACGGCACAGCACTGCAGGGTGCCGCGGATCTTGTTGACCACCAGCGTGGCCAGAGCCTCGCCTTCCACTTCCTCGGCGATGATCAGCAGTGGCTTGCCGGATTTCGCGATCTGCTCGAGCAGGGGCAGCAGGTCCTTCATCGAGCTGATCTTCTTCTCGTGAATCAGGATGTAGGCGCTCTCGATCACGCACTCCATCCGCTCGGGGTCGGTGACGAAGTAAGGCGAAAGGTAGCCGCGGTCAAACTGCATGCCTTCCACGACTTCGAGCGCCGTCTCCATGGTCTTCGACTCTTCCACCGTGATGACGCCGTCCTTGCCGACCTTCTTCATGGCCTCGGCAATAATCGAGCCGATGGTGTGGTCGTTGTTCGCTGAAACGGCCCCCACCTGCGCGATCATCGCGCCCTCGACCGGTTTCGAGAGCTTCTCGAGTTCGCCCTTGACGTGCTTCTTGGAGCCGTCCTTTTGGGTTTCGTCGTGCCCGCAGATCGCCTGCACCGCATACTCGATGCCGCGCTTGACGGCCATCGGATTGGCGCCCGCGGCCACGGTCTTCGCGCCCTCGCGGAAAATCGCTTGCGCCAGCACCGTCGCCGTGGTGGTGCCGTCACCGGCCACGTCGGAGGTCTTGGAGGCGACTTCACGCACCATCTGCGCGCCCATGTTCTCGAGCGGGTCCTTCAACTCGATCTCCTTGGCCACCGTCACGCCGTCCTTGGTGATGGTGGGGGAGCCGAACTTCTTGTCGAGGACCACGTTGCGACCCTTGGGTCCCAGCGTGATCTTCACGGCGTCCGCCAGTTGATTCACACCCCGCAGAATCGCCTGGCGGCTTTGTTCGCCATGTACAATTTGCTTTGCATTTGCCATTTCTCAATCCTCCCAAAATGATCTTTAGAATGTCTTGTTGAGCTGTTCGCGATCAGCCGTCAGCTTTCAGCAAAGGCCTTGCGGCGGAAAGCTGAGTGCTGACCGCTCACTGCTATTTCTTTCCGGCCGCCGCCGATTGCTTGGCGGACTCCAGCACTCCCAGAACCTCGTCCTCACGCAGGATGAGGTACTCCTGGTTGTCGATCTTGATTTCGGTGCCGGAATACTTCCCGAAGAGGATGCGGTCGCCAGCCTTGACGTCGAGGGGGATTACCTTGCCCTCCTCGGTCTTCTTGCCGCGGCCGACGGCGATTACTTCTCCCTCCTGCGGTTTCTCCTTAGCCGTGTCGGGAATGATGATGCCACCCTTCACGGATTCTTTCTCCTCGATACGCTTGATCAGAAGGCGATCATGAAGTGGTCTAACGGTCATTGCGCGTTCTCCTTTCCTCGTTTGGTGTAGCCCGAGGCGCTGCCCCCGGCTACGGGAATTACCCGACAGCCCCCCGCTCTGAGTCCAGTGCCCTTGATGAGCAACGGAACCGAGCCGGCGGTCCTGCCCAGGCCTAGCGCCTGGATATGGGATTTTAGCTGCTTTCCGGGGCCGCAGAGGGCAATTGGCACTCTCGACCTCAGAGTGCTAATTCTATTCCGAAACTTGGATTTGTCAAGAGGGAAATAAAGACGACGAAAGGATGGGACCTTTTCAGCGGGTGGGCCGATAGCGATTCCAGAAAACCCGGCACGGGGCTAATACAAAAAACTCTGTACATTGGACAGGGCTGGCGTATACTCGCATCACTTCCGGACGGCCGTCGAGAGGCTCACTACGCTACTCTGCTCCGCTTCCCCGACCGTGGCTCCGCTGGGGGAAATCACGTTAGGCTAGGAAGCGAGGCAATGGCTATGAATATTCTGCTCTACAATCCCGACAACGAAGTTACCAATAATTTCATGCCCCATCTCTGGATGTTCCTGCTCAGGTCTCTGACTCCGCCCGGACACGAGGTGTTCCTGGTCGACGGCAACGCGCAGCGGCTCAGCGAGCAGGAACTAGTAGCCTACGCCCGCGAGAATCACGTGCAACTGGCGGGCATCGGCGCCATGACCAGGATGGCCGCCAAGGCTTATCGCATGGCCGATGCCTTGCGAGCTGCCGGCATCAAGGTAGTGATGGGAGGCCCGCACGTGACCGAGGTGCCTGACGAGCCGCTGGGACGCGATGGCGGACCTCGTCACGCGGATGCCGTTGCCCTCGGTGAGGCGGACCACACTTGGCCCCGGATTGTGGCGGACGCCGAGCGCGGCACGCTCGAGGAAGTCTACCTACCCGTCGATACCGCCGGACACGAGGTCAAGCCTTCACTCGATGACTACCCCGAGATCCCCTGGGACAAGTTGGACCTCGCGCAATTCGACCTGATGAGGTTTCTTCCCAAGCTGGCGCGCCGGCTGATTGCCGTCACGGGTATTCGGGGCGGGAGCTGGAACTCGTTTCACATGATCCCTATCGAGTCGGGACGCGGTTGTCCCTACGGCTGCGAGTTCTGCACGGTGACGGGATTCTTCGGTGACTCCATCCGCTTCCGTTCCAACGAAAGCGTAGTGAACGAACTGCTCCTGCTGAAGGCGCTGGAGAAGCGGCAGAAGGGAAAGATCGCCGTCTTTTTCATCGACGACAACTTTGCCATCAACCCGAAACGCACCAAGTCGCTCCTGCGGGAGATCATCGCCCGCGGCGCTCAGGTCCCCTGGGTGGCGCAAATCAGCATGAACCTGCTGCGCGACGAGGAGTTGGTATCGCTCATCGCCGAGAGCGGCGGCAAATGGATCTTCATGGGGCTCGAGTCGATTGACCCGGAGAATTTGAAGAGCGTGGCCAAGGGATTCAATAAGCCTGGCGAGTATGCTGCGGTACTCGAGCGGCTGGCGCGGCACAACCTCTTCGCGATTACTTCATTTATTTTCGGCATGGACGGGGATCGTCCCGGTGTGGCGGATCGCACGCTGGAGCAGATTCGCTCCTGGCCTCCCGGCCTGCCAGTGTTTGGCCTGCTGACGCCTTATCCTGCGACTCCACTCTACGACAAACTGGCCGCCTCCGGCCGGCTCACCCGACCGAAGCATTGGCTGGACTTCAAGCCCTTCATGATGGCCCACACCCCTAAAGGGATTTCCGCCGACCAGGCGGAGGCGGAGGTGAGGCAAGCCTGGAAACTCTCTTACGACCCCGCTACGACAGCCTCCGCCATCTCCCGGCTCGAAGGATGCAAGCTTGCCGACCGCATCGTACACGTGGCCGCCCGTCTGCTCTTCCGGGGGATTTATTTTCCGCAGATGCGGCGCCGCGAGTGGTTGCGTGTCTGCTTCGAGAACCGGGGCTCGCTCCTCGCGGTGCTCTCGGCCGCGCTCGCAATCAAATTCAACGTGCGAACGGAGCCCGAGTCGGTTACCGCTATCGAAGCCTCGCCGACCTCTTGATCCGCCCGTCGGCGGAGCCGCTTTGAAATGGCCGCATCTTTTGGCAGGTCGGACAGACAGCCCTTGTCTCAACTGGAGCAATCAGCGCTCCCAATTTGTGGGACGTAGCCGAGACGTGCTGCCTCAAGACAGCTATAGTGAACCCGGAGTCTGCCGGGTATGGCGCGACGCTATCTCGAGGTTACGGGATTGGTGCTGGCAGGCGGAGCCAGCCGCCGCATGGGGCGTCCCAAAGCCGCCTTGGTGTTGGGTGGTGAATCGATGCTGGCACGGCAGGTGCACCTGCTGGCAGCGGTCAGCCGCACCGTCGCCGTGATCGGCCCTGGCGAAGGCTCGGGAAAGCTCGCGGCCGTCCGCGCCCTCACGCCTCCTCTAGTGCCAGTGATTCCGGACGAGCTCGCGGAGCGCGGGCCGCTGGCCGGGATCTACACCGGACTCCGGCACACGCGCACTGAATTCAACCTGTTTCTTGGGTGCGACCTGCCCTTCATGGAAGCGCGTTTCCTGCGCCATTTGTGTGAACGCGCCCTCGGCTCGCGGGCAGACGTAACGGTGCCTGAGTCCGCAGGGCATGGCCTCCAACCGCTGGTGGCGGTCTACCGCCGAGGGGTGGTCCCCGCCATTCGTTCTAGCCTGGAGCGCGGCAACAACAAAGTCGCGAGCTTCTATCCACGCGTCTGCTGCGCCGTGCTTGAATGGCCCGAGATCGCTCGCGCCGGCTTTGCGAGCCGCATCTTTGATAACATCAACACGCCTGACGACTACGAGCGTGCCCGGCGCCGCGCCGAGGCAGGTCCGCCTCGCGGCGCCACGAAGCCGGAGTTGTTCGGCCAGGAGGCACTATCGTAGGCGTCCTCGACCCGACTTTGCTGTTCTTCGCTGCGATGCTGGCGGGCGTGATGAACTCGGTCGCGGGCGGCGGCAGCTTCATTTCCTTTCCGGCACTGATCTTCACGGGCGTGCTGCCCATTCCCGCCAACGCCACCTCGACGGTTGCCCTGTGGCCAGGTTCGGTGGCGAGCGTGGGCGCTTACTGGAGGAAGCTGCCACGCGGCGCGAGCCTGCTCTGGCCGATGACCGCGACCAGCGTGGTTGGGGGACTGCTGGGAGCGCTGCTGCTCGTACATACACCGCAGGCGACCTTCATGCGTCTGGTGCCGTACCTGTTCCTGGTCGCGACGCTGCTCTTCGCTTTCGGCAAGCGCCTCTCGGAGCGCGCCAGCGTGCTAGTCCGCGGGACGAATCCCGGGTCGCACCACACATCGTCCTGGGCAACGCTCGGAGCGGCCATTCCGATCCAACTTGTCATCGCGATCTACGGAGGATTCTTCGGCGGCGGCATCGGCATTCTGATGCTGGCGCTGCTGACCGTGGTCGGAATGGAGGATATCCACAGCATGAACGCGATCAAATGTCTGCTGGCGGCCGCGATCAACGGTGCGGCGGTCGCCACGTTCATCGCCGCCCGTGTGGTCGAGTGGCCCCAGGCGTTACTGATGCTGTTGGGCGCCGTGGTGGGCGGGTACGGCGGGGCGCGGGTAGCGCAGAAGCTCGGTCCTCGCTTGGTGCGCGGCTTCGTCATCGCCGTAGGGTTGTCGATGTCCGTCTACTTTCTGTGGAAATACTGAAGGAATTATGAATTCTGAATATTCTGAATTCTGAATTAAAGAGAAAGCGTGGGCGTGTCATGGTGAGCGAAGCGAACCATCTCGCTCGGTGTTTTGAGCACTGGGCAACGCGGATTCGCTGGCTCTGAGTGGCACGTTGTTCTTTTCCCAGTTCATAATTCATAATATTCATAATCAGAATGGTCGACCAAGCAAAACCCGCTGAGCCGGGCAAGCGAGCTGAGCCTGGCGAACGCTGCATCGAGTTCATCCACGTCTCGAAGGCGTTTGACGACCAGGCCGTGCTCGACGACGTCAGCTTCGACGTGCGCCGCGGCGAGATGGTGGCGGTGCTTGGACGCAGCGGCGTGGGCAAGAGCGTGACGCTCAAGCACATCCTCGGCTTCCTCAAGCCCGATTCCGGCGAAGTGCGCGTCAACGGCCGCGATGTCTCGCGCATGACGGAAGACGAGCTGCTGGAAGTCCGCCGCCGCGTCACCATGGTGTTCCAGTCCGGAGCGCTGTTTGATTCGCTCACCGTCGGAGAGAACGTCGCCTACCCCTTGCGCGAGCGTGCGGTGCGCGAATTCGATTCTGAGAGCGAGGACCGCATTCAGCAGCGCGTCGACGAACTGCTCGAGCTGGTGGAACTGGAGAACGTCAAGGACCTGATGCCGTCCGATCTGTCGACCGGCATGAAGCGTGCCGTAGCCATCGCGCGCGCGCTGGCCGCCGACCCCGAGGCGATCCTCTACGACGAGCCCACCACCATGGTCGATCCGCTGATGGCGCTCACTATTGGCGACCTTATCCTGAAGCTCAAACGGCTGAGTGGAATCACCAGCGTGGTGGTCACGCACGACATGAAGCTGGCGCGCAAGCTCGCCGACCGTGTGGTCTTCCTGGTGGAAGGAAAGGTCGCCTTCTTCGGGCCGGTGGAGCAGATGGACGCCTCGAAAGAACCGGTCATCCAGGAGTTCATCCAGCTCGATGAGGTGTCGTTTCTGAAATAGCTGACAGCTTTCAGCCGTGAGCCAGCCTGCGAAATGAAGTCGAAGGAGAAAATGACCCTCGACCGGGTGCTCTCGCGCCTGGGTATTGCCTCGCGGACGGCGGCGCGGGAAGTGATTCGTGCCGGGCGGTTGCGCGTGAACGGGCGCGTGGTGCGGGACCCGGACTGCTGGGTCGAGCTTGGGCAGGACGCCGTCGACCTCGACGGGCGGCGTCTCAAGCCGGCACGCAAGATTTATCTTCTGTTCTACAAGCCCAAGGGCGTGATCTCGAGCCACGGCGATCCCGCGGGACGAAAGACGATCTACGCCTGTCTAGCGGCGCTCGGCGAAGAAGGGAAGTGGGTCGCGCCGGTCGGGCGTCTCGATAAAGACACTTCCGGCCTGCTCTTGCTCACCAATGACACGGAGTTCGCGGACTTCATCACGAGCCCGGACTCGGGCGTTCCCAAGACCTATCTTGTCAAGACCAGTGGCCTGATGAGCGACGATGTGATCACGCGGTTGGCGGCCGGCGTCGAGATGAAACGCGGCGACTTCGCCCGGCCGGTGAGCGTGTGCCGGGTGGAGGATCGCGGCAAGTATACCTGGCTCGAAGTGGTGCTCACCGAGGGCAAGAACCGCGAGGTCCGCCGCATGCTCGAGGCGGTCGGGTTCAAGGTTTTGAAGCTGGTGCGGACACGCATCGGTCCACTGACGCTTGCGGGCCTCGAAGTAGGGAGGTGGCGTGAGTTGACTCGCGCGGAAGTGGCCGCGCTCGGGAAGCTCGGGGATATCACCCGCGTTTGAGTGGCGAATCGGTTAGCTTACGCCTCAAACAACGACTCCACAAACTCCTGCGGATTGAACGGCACGAGGTCGTCGAGCTTTTCGCCAATACCCACAAACTGGATCGGCAGGCCGAGTTCGCGCGCGATGGAGACCACGACGCCGCCTTTGGCTGTGCCATCGAGCTTGGTGAGGATGATGCCGCTGACGCCCGCGTGCTCGGTGAACTGGCGCGCCTGCTGGAGCCCGTTCTGGCCGGTGGTCCCGTCGATCACCAGCAGCACCTGGTGCGGAGCGCCCGGGACTTCGCGGGCGGCGATGCGGCACATCTTCTCGAGTTCGGACATCAGGTTGAACTTGGTGTGCAGACGCCCCGCCGTGTCGACGATCACCGGGTCGTCATGACGCCGCTTGGCGGCGGCCAGCGCGTCGAAGATCACCGCCGAGGGATCAGCGCCAGGTTTTTGCTTGACGATCTCGATTCCCAGGCGGCCTGCCCAGATTTCTAGCTGTTCGTTGGCAGCGGCGCGAAAGGTGTCGGCGGCGCAAAGCAAGGGCCGGCGGTTCTGCTGCAGATAGAAATTGGCGAGCTTGGCGATCGACGTGGTCTTGCCAACGCCGTTGACCCCGACCACGAAGATAACTTCGGGCAGGCCCTCGGGCGGCTTCTTGATCGCCGGGGCGGCTGGCGCACCCGACGTACGAGCTTTGCCCCCATCGCGTCCGGGATTCTCCAGGATGGCCAGGATCTCCTGCTCGATCGCCCGGTGCAGTTCTTTCGGCTCCCGCAGCCGCCGGTGGCTAATCTGGTCGCGCAATCCGGCGAGGATGTCCTGGGTGGTCTTGACGCCCAGGTCAGCGGTGATCAGCGTCGCTTCGAGGTCGTCGAGCACCGGCTGATCGATGGACTCCTTGCCTTCGACGATCTGGTCGATGCGCTCGACCAGTTGGGCTTTGGTCGAGGCGACGGCCTTCTTAAGCCGGTCGAACAGGCCACGTTTCTTCTCGGGCTGATCCTTATCCGGCTCCTTCATCGAGCCAAACAGCGTCTGCACCATGTTTCTTATTGTATCGTGAACGGGCGGAATAAGCCGCCGGGCCTATTGGATTCCTCGAGGCGCGCTGGCGCACAGGGTTCGAGGGCGGAGCATCCCGACGGCGTGACTTGGGCAGACGGCGGCGGCTGGGGTCCACGATGAATACACGACCGCGCAGTCAGCCAAGCAAACCTGGAGTTCGTTAGGTGAGGGACATGCCTTACCAGCGCGGTTCTTTGGGCTGGCGCGGAGCGTCGCGGTAGTCGTCGCGGCCCTCGCGGCGCCGGCCGCCGTAGCCACCACCACCGCCGCCACCAAAGCGTCCACCGCCGCCACCACCACCGCCGCGATCCGGCCTGGGACGCGCTTCGTTGACCGTCAGGGAGCGCCCTTCGAACTCTTTCCCATTGAGCGCCGCGATCGCCTTGTCGGCCTCTTCATCGTTCGCCATCTCGACGAACGCAAAGCCGCGCGGCTTGCCGGTATCCCGATCAGTCATGATTCGCACCTGACGCACCTCGCCAAACTGGCTGAAGTGAGCCCGCACCGCATCTTCAGTCGAGCCAAAGGGCAGGTTGCCCACGAAAAGGTTCTTCATCGATTCTCCTACTCCTACTCCGTTAACCCCGACACGTAATTTGGCGAGACAGTAGTTTGCTCCGAACTAAGGCGCTCCGTTTGGCGGTTGTCAGACAGGCTTGCGGGCCAAAAGTCACGCTCCGAACCCTCGCCCTCTCTTTGTGGGGGGCATTGTCTCATAGATTATGGGTTTAAGCATAATTTATTTCAGCCTGGTTCCAAGGTACCTTTACCCGCCGGGGTCCTGTGTCCTATAATCACTGCTGAAGGGAATTCGTCGAGAGATGGGTTCCGAGGAGGGGAGGAGAGCCTGTATGTACCCTGAAGAGATGGTTCAGCCCATGCGGGAAGAGCTGACGAACATTGGGTTCCGCGAGCTGAGGACGCCCCAAGAGGTGGACGCAGTGCTGGGCGGCGCTCAGGGAACGGCCTTGGTGGTAGTCAACTCTATCTGCGGGTGCGCCGCCGGCAAAGCGCGCCCCGCCGTGGCTCAAGCGCTCCAGCACCGCTTGCGTCCCGACGTTCTCCTGACGGTGTTTGCGGGCCAGGACGCCGAGGCTACCGGCCGGGCGCGGAGTTACTTCACCGGCTACGAGGCTTCCTCCCCGTCCATCGCGCTGCTGCGTGACGGGAAACTGGTCTACATGCTCGAGCGGCGCGACATCGAGGGCCGCGATTCGTTTGCCATCGCCGACGATCTGACCAGCGCGTTCGACCGCTTCTGCGCTCCGGCGAGATCTGCGGCGTCGGGATAACGTGGCGCTCGACCGGGACCCCTGTTTGCCTGTAGCCGCGCGCTGGAGACTCGCGCGGCCTTCTCGGATTACTGACTTCTGCCTGCCGTCTTTTTTCCTACCTTACCTTCCGTACCCGTGAGCAGCCTTCGGATGTTGGCGTGGTGTTTGGCGATGATGAGCGCCGCGGCGCCGGCGGCTCCGAGCAGAATGGGGCGCGGCGGGTGATTCACCAGATAGACCAGGGCAGGGAAGGCGGCGGTCGCTACAATCGAGCCGAGCGAGATGTACCGCCAGACCGCCAGTAGCACGCTAAAGATCACGAGTGCGAGGCCCATGGGTACGGGCGCCAGCGCGATGAACACGCCCACGCCGGTGGCCACTCCCTTCCCGCCACGGAACCTAAGCCAGACCGGCGCGATGTGGCCGGCGACGGCCGCGACTGCCGCAGCGGCAATCCAACGCGGATCACCGGCAGTGAGCCTCGACGCCAGCATCACCGCGGCGGCGCCCTTGCCAAAGTCGAGGATGAAGGTGGCGAGAAATCCCGCGAGACCCAGGTTGCGCATGACGTTGGTCGCGCCAGTCGAGCGGCTGCCCGTCTCGCGTACGTCGATGCCCTTTTTCCACCAGACGATGAGGTAGCCGAAGGGAATCGATCCCAAGAGATAAGCGGTGAGCGTGGTGAGCGGGCCGGTCATGGTTACGCGCGCGCGCGGGGAAAGCGTGCCACCTTGCGGTACTCCGCGCCGTGCGGCGAGAGTTTACTCTCAAACAGAAAGAATTCCGAGACTTCGAACTTGCCCAGCGACAAAGCAGCGCGTTCGGCAACCAGCTTCTCGATCGCGGGCTGCGGCCGCGGTGTCTTGAAACGGGCGAGCGTCAGGTGGGGTGTAAAGTCGCGTTGCTCCGGAGCGAAGCCCAGCTTTTCCATCGCCCCTTCGACCCCGGTGACGAGAGCGTCGAGTGCGGGCGGCGCCTCGACCCCCACCCAGAATACTCGCGGGCGGTGCGGGCCCGGGAAAAATCCAAGTCCCCGGACCTCGATCGAGAACTTGTCGAATCCGCCGAGCGACGCGAGGGACTCGATCACCGCTTCGACCTTGGGCTCGGGAACGTGACCGAGAAACTTGAGCGTCAGGTGAATGCCTTCCGGGCGAGTCCACCGGGCGTCCGCGTCGTGCCGAGCGAGCGCCCCGCGGAACTCGGCTTGTTGCCGGGTGAGCGCCGCATGAATCTCCTCCGGCAGGTCGATGGCGATGAAGCAACGCATAGTGCGAGGGCAAAGATTCCGTGGGGTGAAGGGGCGAAGGATCTGAGTGCCTAGAAGCCGCGGCCTGGACCTTTGCCTCTAGCCTCCGGCGTCGTGCCTCACTCGTCGCCGGATCATCTCCAGCGCTGCTTGCGACGCCCACAGGCGGATGCGCTCGCGGTCGCCAGGAAAGCGAAATTCCCGCACTTGAGTCCCAGGTTCGTCGGCGAGCGCGACGAATACCAGGCCGACGGGCTTTTCCGGCGTTCCGCCGCTCGGGCCGGCGATGCCGGTGACGCCGATCCCAATCGACGCCCCGGTCCGCTTGCGGATGCCTTCGGCCATCGCCTGAGCCACCGGCTTTGACACCGCGCCATGTTCTTCGATCAGCGTGGGCGGCACGCCTGCGAGCTTGGTCTTCAGTTCGTTGCTGTAGCAGACCGCGCCACCCAGAAAAAAGCCGGAGCTGCCGGGGACGCGCGTCAGGCGCTCGCTCAAGAGTCCCCCGGTGCAGCTTTCGGCAGCCGCCACGGTCTTCTGTTTCATCACCAGGTACATGCCCACCACTTCCTCGAGCGACTCGCCGCGGGTCGAGAAGACGTGGTCACCGAGGGCGAGTTCGATCTTGTCGCCGAGCGCGGCCAGCAGTGCGTCAGCCTCTTCGTCGGTGCGGGCGCGAGCGCGCAAGTGGACTTCGATCGCTCCGGCGACGGCGAGAACCGTGGTCGCGGGGTTGGTGTACTGCTTGGTCGCAGGCGCGATGCGCTGGTCCACTTCCGATTCGGGAAGACCGATCACTTTGTAGACGCGGCTGCGCAGACGATCACCCGTCGCGAGTCGCGCCAGCCGCGGCAGGCACGCGGCTTCGAACATGGCCGTGAGCTCGTGAGGCGGTCCGGGCAGCAGGATGAGCTTGGCGCCGTCCTGCTCGAGCCACAAGCCGGGCGCCGTGCCTTTCTTGTTCTCCAGCCAGTCCGCACCCTCCGGGACCAGCGCCTGCCGCAGGTTATTCCCCGCCATCGGACGTCCTAGGCGCGCGAAGCGTTCCTCAATGCCGCGCCGCAGCTCGCTAACTTCACGCAGCCGCCGTCCCAGGACCTCGGCGACCACCTCGCGGTTGACATCGTCTTCGGTGGGACCGAGCCCGCCCGTCACGATGATCAGTTCCGAGCGGCCCAGCGCCGCGCGCAGAGTGGCCGCCAGGCGCTCGCGATCGTCGCCCACTACGGTCTTCAGTCTCACCTCGATTCCCAGGTTGTTGAGCTGATCGGTGAGGTAAAGGGAGTTAGTGTCAAGCCGGTAGGGCGTGAGCAGTTCCGAGCCGACGGCGATGATCTCTGCGTCCATCGAAGTGCAGGGATGAGTGACCAGTGACGAGTGACGAGCGCTAGGACAGCTAAAGATGACTGGCGATTTCGAGACGACAACTAATGCTGGATAGTGGTCCGGTTTGGTTCTTGCTTGTCACTGGCCACTCGTCACTGCCCTAACGGTCTGCCCGCGATTTCCCACGGCAGCTCGATGAGCGAGTTGCTGGTGGCGAGGATGACTGACCTGTGCGGGCTGAATGCCAGTCCTACGATGCCATGTCCCGAGATGACGAGTTCGGGCTTCGCGTCCGCGGTGAATCTTACGACGCCGCGCCGTCCCGCGAGGCTGGCCGCCACGTAGAGATTTCCGTGAACGTCGAACGCCAAGCCCTGCGGACGTCCCAGGCCGCGATAGAAGGAGGAAACTTCGCCTGCCGGCGACACGCGGTAGACGTGATCAAAACTCGAGGTGGTCGGGCTGGTCACATAGAGATTGCGTTCCGGTCCGAAAGCCAGGTGGTACGCGGCCATGCTGGGCTCGAGAGTGGTGAAGACAAAGATCTGCCGGTCGCGACTGATCTTGAAGATGGTGCCGCTCCGGTCGCCGACATAAAGGTTCTCGTCACCGTCAAACGCAATGCCCGTCGCGACACCCATGCTTTCGGCGTAGGTGGAGCGCTCGCCCTCGGGTGTGACCCGGTAGACCGTCCCTTCCTGGCGGCTCGAGACGTAGAGATCGCCCTCGCGGTCGAAGGCCAGACCGGTGGGATTCATCAAGTCGCGCAGGAACGGCCGCATAACGCCCTGGCGGTCTATTTTGTAGACGGAGACCGGGACCTGCTGGCCGCGGCTGCCGCTGAACGTGGAGAAGATGTTTCCCGTCGCGTCGATGGCAGGATTGGCGACAGGATGCAGGTTCTCGGCGATCACCGTCCCCACGGCGACGGAAACCGGCGCGCTGACGGCGGTCCCCGAATCAACGGTTAACTCGCCGCTGGTCACGCCGTCGGGCACACGCACCACCAGCCGCGTGGACGAACTCACCACTACGCTGGCCGACTGCTCGCCAAAGCGCACCACCGGACGAGTGTTCCCGTTTTCGACAAATCCGTTGCCCCAGATGCCGATTTCTCCCCCGGAGATCGCGGCGCGCGGCGCGACCTGGGAGATCGAAGGCTTGCGTTTGAAGAATGCTGGCTTGTCCACAGCTTTCTACCCGACCTTACTACTTCTCACGGTACTTCCACGAAGGTCACTTGAACACGAGCCCGAGCAGTGCGAGCGTCGCCAGGCTGTACAGCCCGGCAATCACGTCGTCGGTCATCACGCCCCACCCGCCTGCCAGGTGTTCAGCCCGCCGAGCCGGGAAGGGTTTGACCACGTCGAAGATCCTGAACAGCACGAAACCCGTGAGCAGCCACTTCCACGGCGCCTCGGGACGCGCGAGAAGCGTGACCATCTGGCCGACCACCTCGTCGATGACGATCTCGCCGGGATCGGTGCGCCCCAAGTACCGCTCGGTCGACCCGGCAGCCCAAACGCCCGCCACAAAAACCGCCACTGCCCCGAGGCCAATCACCAGCGGCAGCCAGGCGCGCTCGACCGGCAAGCGCGTGAGCGCGACCACGATACCGAGTCCCGCTGCGGCTCCGAACGTGCCGGGGATGGGCAGGCGTCCGATGCCGAAGCAGGTCGCGATCCAGACGGCTGCTCGGGGGCGCGTTTCAGTCACGGTCCGCCTTGGAGTCCGCCTCGGTTTCGGGATCGCTCATGTTGGTCACGCCGGTCATCGCCGACCTGGACTCATTCTCAGCGATGACCGGCTCGGCGGCGACCGGTGTCGAAATCCGGTAGCGCCCGGAGAGCCAGTTATCCAGGTCGATCAGCTTACAGCGCTCGCTGCAAAAGGGCCGAAACGCCTTGCCCTCGTCAGAAATTTCTCTTCGGCAGATCGGGCACCTCATGAGATCCTGCCAACCTGCTGCCTGTCGACTTACTCTCTCAACCCCGGCCGCGTCCCTTGAATCTGCGATAGGAAGGGTAGCCGAGACCCCTATCTCCTGATTCTAAACGACATTCCGGTTTTGAACGTACGGCGCCCCAGCAGCCTGAATCTGGATCAGGCGCCCACCGGAAACAGTCTGCTGGCCGGCGCCAAGACCCCGCAGGACATTCTCAGCCGACTCAACTGGTCGAGGTGGCCAGGCTTCAGCGAACCGGCGCTCTTCGAGGCGCGCCACCAGATCATAGTCAGACGATGCGGTGATCTGAGCCCAGCGGAACTCCCCGGGTTGAGGCTCGGCGCCCGCGAAGTCGTTGATGAGCACGCGCCCGTCGATCTCCGGCGCCTGCGATTCGAGCCGGCCGCGCAGAAGCAACTCGGTTTCCTCCGAGCGGCCTTCGACCAGGACGGGCAGCGACTGGCCAACTTTCTCCCTGAGCTTGCGGCGCGAAATCTTGCGCTGCAGGGCGAGCAGTTGCCGCTGGCGACGCCGGGCCGTGCTCGCTCGGACTTGCCGCGGCAGCGCAAAGCTCGCGCTCGATTCCTCGTTCGAGTAGAGGAACACACCCAAGTGATCGAACTCTGCGGCTTCGACGAAGTCGACGAGAGCCTTGAAGTCATCCTCCGTCTCGCCCGGGAATCCCACAATCATCGACGTGCGCAGCGCGACACCGGGGATCGACCGGCGGATCTTCGCCAGCATGGCGAGCAAGTGTTTGCCGCTCGAGCCGCGCCGCATCGCTTTGAGCACCATGCGGCTCGCGTGCTGCAGCGGAATATCGAAGTACTTGCACGCCGTTCGCGTCTCAGCCACCGCCTGGATGAGCGAATCAGTCACCTGGTTGGGATAGCAGTAAAGAAAGCGCAGCCAAACGAGACCGTCGATTTTGCCCAACGCCCTGAGGAGCGTCGGCAGGCCGTCCGCGAGGCCCAGGTCGCGGCCGTAACTCGTCGTATCCTGGCCAATCAGCGTCAACTCGCGGACGCCCTGGCCGACCAGGGTCTCCGCCTCGCGCACCACCGACTCAAAGCGGCGCGAGCGGAAGCGCCCGCGCATCTGCGGGATCACGCAAAACGTGCAGGGATGGTCGCACCCTTCGGCAATCTTGAGGTAGGCTGAGTAGCCGGGCGTCGCGAGCACGCGCGGCGTGAACTCGTGGTAGAGATAAGGCTCGGCAGGAGTAGCCGTGGTCCGCGCGAAGCCGGATCCGTCGAGGGCGCAAGCCTCGAGCACCCGCTCGAGTTCGTTGGTGCCGATGACGAAGTCGACTTCGGGAATCTCCTTCAAGATGTCCTGGCGATATCGCTCGACCAGGCACCCGGCCACCACCAGCCGCTTGGCCGCGCCGAACTTCTTGTACTCCGCCATCTCGAGGATGGCGTCGATGGACTCACGCTTGGCGGGCTCGATAAAGCTGCAGGTGTTGACGATGAGGACATCGGCCTGGTCGGCGCGCGGCGTCAGCTCGTAGCCGTGCCCCGCCAGCATCCCCAGCATCACTTCGCTGTCCACCAGGTTCTTAGGACAGCCCAGACTCACCATTCCTACTTTAGGCATAGCAGACCAGACAATTAAAAATTCTAGCATGATTTGGTGGTCTGCGGTCAGCCGATGCGAATGGCAGTAGTGGGGTCACTTTGCTTTTCGCTTCCCGAGCAAAGGCCTCACGCCGAGTCCGACGAGGATTGCCCAGCCAGCCAGGAGGTAATCCAGAGGAGAAGGAAAATAGGGTGCCGACTATGGGTGGAAGCCGGTCGAGAAAAGTAGCGACGAAACCGATAGGAGTCTCCCTGAGGATTGTATTTGAGATAATGAGATAGAGGTCTGCTGCAAGCCACCCCAACCCGATAATCAGCGGGGTGGGTTGATTCGCTTCATGCAAAGCCTCTGCTGAAGCTCCAAATATGCCACTAATTGCTCTCGTTCCAAAGGTGATTCGTGACACTACCCGAATGGCGTGAGGATGTGGGAGAGTGTATAATGAAGTCGGAGAATCAGGGAAGAGTTCGACGACACAACATCTTCCGCCTGCCGGTCATCCAAGCTGGCAGGGGTCAGCGATGCGCTTTCCCAGGAGGCCGGTCATGAAGTCCCACCGAATGCGTCCTAGTCTCGGGATCTTGGTCACGGGGTTACTCTTCCTGCCTTCATGGCTGGTTGCCCAACAAGGTTCTCAGCAGGGTCTTTCGCACGTGCGCGTGGTGCGGCTGAGTTACCTCAGCGGAACGGTGGCCGTCAAGCGGCCCAAGTCGACGGAATGGGCAAAGGCCATCGTGAACACGCCCATCCAAGAGGGCTACTCGGTTTCGACCTCCAACCACAGTTTCGCCGAAGTGGAATTTGAGAATGGCTCGACCGCACGCCTCGGCGAACTCTCCGAGATCGACTTCACGCAGCTCGCGATGGACGGGGAAGGCAACAAGCTCAACCGCCTCGCGCTGGAGCAGGGATACGCCACCTTCCACTTTATGCCCGAGCACGGTGACGTTTACCAAGTCAAAGCGGCGGGCGCGACGTTCACTCCCGACGGTAAGAGCGAATTCAGAACGGATATTGACTACGGCCGTCTGCGCGCCGAGGTCTTCAGCGGCTCGGTCGATGTCGCTGCGGGGAGCAAGACCGCGAAGCTTGGCAAGGACAAGGTCCTCGACTCCAACGCAAGTACCGCCGAGGCGTTCAGCATTACACACGGCATCACCAAGGATTCCTGGGATGCGTGGACGGAAGCGCGCGACAAGCAGACCGTTCTGGCGCTCAATGACCAGGCAGTCGGGGCGCGCGGGCCGCGCTACGGCTGGTCTGACCTGGACGCTTACGGCGAGTGGGCCGACATCCCGGGATACGGCCTGGGCTGGGCCCCCTATGAGTCGTTTGGCTGGTCGCCTTACTCGGCGGGTCTGTGGGATTGGTATCCCAGTTTCGGATGGACCTGGATTTCTGGTGAGCCTTGGGGCTGGTTGCCTTACCACTACGGGCTGTGGAATTATGACGCCTCGTTTGGCTGGTTCTGGATGCCGGGTGACTTTGGTTTCTGGTCGCCCGCGCTGGTCAGTTGGTACATGGGGCCGGGATGGATCGGCTGGGCGCCCTACGGCGCGATCGTGCCCGCGGGTTACGGCTGTGTAAACGCTGTACCCGCCGGGGCCTTCCAGAACGGTCAGCCTGTGAACTCGAGCAACGTAACTCGGCTGCACCCCGCCCAGGGTACGCCCATCAACCGCCCGCCCGTTCAGGCGACAGCCCTCGCGATGCTGTCAGGCACGCCGCTGGCGCGCGATGTCCTCCTGCCGGGCCGAATCGCAGCGGGCGCACAGGCTACAACTGGCATGACTACCTCAGCCATAGCGGCCACGCACGCTCCCGTGCTGCGCAGCGGTGCGCAAGTCACATCAAGCACCTCCGGCGCCTTTCGGACGCATTCCGCGGCGCCACCCACCGTCCTGATGGGCGGTGACGCAGTGACTGAGCACGCGCTCCTCAGCGTCCATCACAACGCGTTCGCACGCTTCTTGGGAGGAGTGTCTGACCAGCCGCTTCGCGCCCAGATGGGGTCGACGCTAGGAGGACGCCTGCGGGTGTCGTCGCCTGAGGGCGAGTTGGGTGCTTTCCACGGGGTCCGCGAATTCGGGGGTAGCCGGTCCTCCGCCGGATTTGGTGCGCCGCATGTCTTGGCTGGCGAGCGCGGATTCGGTGGACGGGGTGTCAGTGTCATGCCGCACGCGAGTACCATGGGTGGCTCTCGTGCGGGTGGAGGAGGCGAGGCGCGCGGAGGATTCTCAGCACCGGCAGCCGTGAGCAGCCCGAGCGTTTCGAGCGGCGTCTCCAGTTCCGCCAGTGTCGGTGGCGGCGCTCACGCTGGCGGTGGTGGTGGCGGCTCGCGTCATTGATGCGCCGGCCCTGGCCGGCAGTGTAAGCTGCAGGTCCGGTGGAACCCCTCACCCCCGGCCCCTCCCCCGCAAGGGGGGAGGGGAACTTCACACAAGGGGGAGGGGAGAGTAACTTCACAATTGTAACCCCCACCCCTTGCGGGAGAGGGTTGGCGCGCCAGCGCCGGGTGAGGGGACGGCGCTTTTCCTCAGGGCTCGCTCTTGGCCTCGACACCAGCTCAATCGAGCGCCACCAGTTTAACGCTTCTCCTGCGCAGTTCCGAACCCGCCGCCCATTACCGGGCTAAACAGGAAATCCTGAAAATCGCACGGGAACCCATTCAAGCGGAGCACCGTGCCAATCTGCGCCCAGTGGCGGATTTCGTGCATCAGGACGTGAACGACGATCTTCCTCGGCGTGGCTCGCAAGGAATACTTCATAATCGTGAAGTCCTGCGGGACATCCCATTCTTGTGCGGGGAACGTTTCGACCAGCTCCCTCAATCCCTCCCGGCTCTCATGACTGAATTGAAACAGCGCCTCAAGGCTGCCACTTGGGATGTTTGCCGTATCGGTTAGCGGCCGGCCTGAAAGCCTATCGACGTAGCGTTTCTCGGCGGAAAAGATGTGCCTCATCAGCTCGCCCACCGTCTGAAAGCGGCCGTCGCCGTGGGGACCGGCGCTGAGCTTCAGAACTTGGTCGCCGCGCTGCCGGAGCCAGTCGTGCCATTTTTGGCGCTCCCAATCGGTATAATCCATGAGTTCATCTAGACTCAGATGAATGGGCATTGGTGACCTCTCGGCGACAAAGAAATCTCGTAAGTGCTCTAATGTTCAGGGCGAGATTCCTCGCTCAGTTTACCCTGAGCTCCTTCGCTGCGCTCGGGACCGTCCGCGGGCGGAAGAGCGAACGCGCTCGGAATGCTAGGCTGGGAACGTTTCTCGACGAACTGCTAATCCGCCTACTGGCTCCGCCGCTGCCACACCAGAACCGTCTTCTCGCCTGACGCGGCAATGTACCGCCCGTCGGGCGAGAACGCCACGGTGAGAACCGGCTCTTGACTCTCGGAAAGCGTCTGCTCGAGTTTGCCGTCCGTCGTTGACCAGATCCTGACCGTCTTGTCCTCGCCCACCGACGCGACCAGCGAATCATCCGGCGAAAACTCCGCCCAGTGGACCGGTCCCTGATGGTCCGCCAGCGTCTGAAGCAGTTTCCAGTCTCCGGCCGACCAGACGCGAACCTTGCCGTCTTCGCAAGCCGTCGCGACGCGCCGGCTGTCGCGCGAGAAGGAGATGCCGAGCACGGTGCCCTGATGCCCGACGAGCGAGTCCACGAACTTATGCTCGCTCAGTCGGACTACCACGGGGTCGGCAGTTGCGCTCGTTGCCACCTGCGCGAGCAGCAGCCAGTGCCCATCGGGCGACAAGGTGTAGAGGTTGGGCTGGTGCTTGAGGTCGGGAAGCGTGACGCGGGCGCCGCGTCCGCTGTTGGGACTCCAGAAGTCGAAGTTGCTGTCTTTGTAAATGCAAAGGTAACCCGGTTCCGGAAAATAGCGCGGCGCGGTAAATCCTCCGCCCTGGCCAATGGCATCGATCTTGCCGAACTGCGTGTCGTCCAGGATGTCCCACTGGAAGGCAAGTTCGGGCGTGCGCGGCGGCACTCCCTTGTCCTTAGTCTTGATCAGGCCATTGCCGAACAGCGCCAGGCGGGTGGGCGAGATGAAGTTGGCCGACTGGAGATCGAGATCGACTATATCCTCGAGGTGTGGATGCAGGACCTTCCGCACGCTCCCTTCCGCCAGGTTCATCAGCAGGATCTTGTCCTCACTGACCACGGCGAGCGTCGAGCTGTCGGGCGAGAACGCCGCGTCCGGTGAGTAGCTGGTGGCCAAGTGTCCTTCAACGCGGCCGTGAGAGACCCAGATGTAATGCGGTGGGCCTTTGTCGATAGTCTCGAACTGCGCCGAAAGCGGACTCACCACGCAGATGCCGAGCGAGAGAGATGACAAAATAAAGATCGTGAGGAGCAGGCGCTTCGCCGTTTGTCCCGAAATCCCGCGAGTGAGCTTTGACTCAGACAATTTCGCCTCGCGCCAGCCGCTCGACCAGTTCGCGGTCGGCCTCTAGGAAGTTATAAGCAGATAGCTCCTGACGGGTTGCCCACGCGACCGCTTCAAAAACCTGGTTGCGGATTTCGCCTCGATAACTCGGCACGGCAAAGAACACCACTTCGACGTAGCGATGGGGATAGCGGTGTCGCAGGCGGAAGACCTCGTCACCGATTTCGGCGTCGATCGCGAGTTCCTCGTGCAGTTCGCGGCGGAGCGCCGCTTTGAGGTTTTCGCCGGCGTCGACCTTGCCGCCCGGGAACTCCCACTGTAGCCCGTAGCGATCCGTCCGGTGCCGCTGGCAGACCAGGATCCGCTCACCCTCGGTGAGGATGCCGGCTGTGACCAGGATGGGGATTTCGTCGACCATGCCGAATCACGATTGTCGTCGATAAGCCGCAAAGTGTGAAGCAGATTCGGAGCCGGTCGGCACCTGATCGCACTGCATCGCGCGAAGTGCGGCGTGTACACCGCCCGGCTAGCCCGCCCCGGCTGTGGGACCATCAACTCTCTCCTTACGTCGCCTTGGTTTGTGCTAGAGTGTGCCGACGAAAACACGGCGGCGAGGGACCAGCATGGTTGGTACGATCTTCTTAATCCTGTTGCTTGTGGCGATCATGCTGTTCGTGCTGGCGGCGGTGCGCAAGCGCGCCCGCGCCGTGCGTCTGAAGTCCGCGCCGGAATTGCAGCCTGACGCGCTGGTCGAGCTTTCGGTGACCACGGCGGCGTCGGGAACCGGCGACCTGCCGAATGCCAAGGACCTCGCCGTAACTTGCGCGCTCGAAACGGCGCAGGTGCAGTCCTATTCCACGGAAATACTGCTGCGTGACTCCACCATCAGCGACCTCCAGGACAAGGGGTATATCACGGTCGACTGGAAAGCAGAGTACGTGCGGCCCGGGCGCTACCACGCCCTGCAAAGCACCTGGAGCACCCTAGGCTACCAGTACGATGAGTGGGTGGCGATTGGCCCCGAGCTCCACGAGAACCGGGGTGAGTGGAAGCTGATGCCCGAGAACCGGCGCGCCGACTGGAATGACGCTTTTCGTGCCGACAAGTTCGTTGCCATCATGCGCGACGCCCAACCTAAGTCGGCGCATCTCTACCGCTACCGGGGCGTCTACTACTACCTGCTGAACTACGAGCTGCCGTCCTTGACCGGCTTCGGGCCGTTTGCCCAGTACGTGAAGGGCGGTCCGTTTCAAGTGCAGATGTGGGTTCACCGCTCCACCGGACTGCTGGCCCGCGCCGACGTGATCGGTCGCCCCTCCCAATCGCCGAAACCAACAGCCCACCCGGATTTCGAGCAGGTTTTCTGGGCCTACAACGAACCCATCCAGATTACGCCTCCGGAGCCTCCGCCGCAGATCCAAATCCCCGACGCATAAGAGGGAATGACCCGCGGGCAAGCATCCGGCAGGCGGGATTTACCCAAGAGAAGTCGGAACGATACTATTGATGTTCGCATAATATAGTTTAACCGAGCGCCAAGCGGGATTGCTGCCAGCAGGCCGCCAGGATACGCGGGCGACGCCGGATACGTTTCAGCGCTCGTCGCGCTCGACCGTCCAGTTCCCAGTAATCCCGAGGGC
>DASZAI010000088.1:0-22309 GCA_035945295.1 Terriglobia bacterium
GAAGATCGTGACGGCGGGCACGCTGTCAAGGGTCGAGATGAACGCCCTGCGGGCGCCCTTGACAGCGTGCCCCGCCGCCCGCGGTGTTGTGCGCTCATTTTCGTATTGACAGATGCCAGCGTCGTCATAGAGGGAATGACCAGTTGTTTCAAAAGGAATCCCACTCCAACTGACACCAGTACCTGCGGCTGCAGCAGGACCGGGTGGATTTCCGAAAGTCCATCGGTTACTTTGTCTGCATGAAAACAGCGCGGTACGGGCGGATCGTCTTTGGCGCGTCGGCGGTGCTGCTCGGCGTCATCGCGCTGATGTGGCACGACGCTGACACCTGGCAAACCCTGGTTCAGATCTGGAGCCTGCCTTTTGGCGCCATCCTCGGCGGGTGTCTCATGGCCGCTCAGATTGCCGGCGGGATTGGAATGCAGGTCCCGCGGACCGCGCGCCTGGCGTCGATCGTTCTCGGCGTCGTCTATTTGCTCTTCTCGCTGGCCTGTATCCCTGGCATCATCGCCGCGCCCGCCGTCTATGAACATTACGGGAGCTTCTTCGAACAGTTTTGCGCGCTCGCGGGCGCCATGGCCTTGTACGCCGCGACCGAAGCGAACGAAACACGGGCTCTAGCCTACGGCCGGGTGGCGCGCCTGGCACTCGGAGCCTCGGCCGTTTCATTTACGCTGAGCCAGATCTTCTACCTTTCTGCGACCGCGAGCCTGGTTCCCAAGTGGATTCCGCCCAATCCGAAGTTTTGGGCTATCCTCACGACCATCGCGTTTGGCCTCGCGGCGCTGGCCATCCTCATCCATCGCCAGGCACGGCTGGCGTTACGCCTGATGACCCTCATGCTGGCGCTCTTTGGTGTGCTGGTTTGGATTCCCCGCCTGATCGCTCATCCCAGGACGCATTTCAACTGGTCCGAATTCGGCCTGACTTTCCTGATTACCGGGGCCACGTGGATGGTGGCAGAGTTGAGGTCTTTCTGATTCCGGTCGTGTTGGCACGCCGGAAAATCGCGCCACCGCCAACGTTGCTTCACGAGACTTCGCGCCGGGATCTGCGACGCGCCCCAGCCTTTGGCGATAGGGTGTTACAACGTTACTCGTTATCACAAGCGAAGAGCAAAAACGGCGCAGCCTCCGCGAACATTCAGCGCTCACACTGGGCAGAGGAGTTCCGACCGCGGGAGGGCCGAATAAGGCCGAATAAGAGTGACAAAAAGTGTCAAGCTTGCCCGCGATCGCCTAACCTATTTATTTACTATGGGTTGTAGACCAAGCAGGGTTGACAAATTTTGTCAACATGCTGTTTGGCAGCCTCGGTGGGCCCGATACCGTCTTTTCATACACTTACAAAGAGCCCCGCACGCCTTCGGGGCGGAAATGAGACAAACGAGACGCATGAGACAGGGCCTTCAACCGGACAGCAGTTCCAAAATGGAACGGTTCCAGCCCACTGGACCGGCGCCCCCGGCGCGGCGCGCCTTGGGGACGGCTGCCAGGGTTTCGGCATCGTAACGGCCGCCTGCGCCCGCAACCACAATGGCCAGGTCGACCGTCCGGAGCAGCGGAATATCGTTAGGGCTGTCGCCGAGACCGACCGTTGCACTCACGACTCCAGCGCGCCGGAACCACTGCACCACGCGCCGGACCCCTGCGCCTTTATCGCTCGCCGTGATATGAAACAGGCGTGTTCCGCGAGTTGCGGTGAAACCCAGTCGGCGGATTTCCCGGCGAAGCCGCCGCCAAGCCGCGGCGGGCTTACGGTCGAGCACCAGAAACGGCTCATCGCACTGGCGCTCGAGCGCCCGCCGGGACTCCTCGAGGGAGAGGCTCGTGAGCTCCGCCACCTCCCGCGCGCTCATGTCGTTGAACCCGCGGACGCACACTTGGGCGCGGCGAGCGGCCCGCGCGAGCGCCGTAATTAGACGCCGGCGCGGCGCGCCTAGGATCACCTCATGCCAACCGCGTCGCAGGGGACGAGCGCCGGCGATGGTAAATGGGAAATAGCGCGTCGGGAAGATGATGGCGCCGCCGTTCTCGACCACCAACGGTTCGCGGCGCGCGAGCGCTCGGACCAGCGGCCAGACCTCTGCCGCCGCCTTGCTCGTCACGATCACCAGTGGAATGCAGCGCCGCCTGAGGATGTCAAGCGCGGGACGCGCCGCCGTCCAACGATAGGTCTCGCGGTCGAGGAGGGTGCCATCAAGGTCGGTGAAGACCGCGCCGATCGCTTCGCCTCCCCACGCTCTGGTCGCCTGCGATTTCACTATACGTGCCGCAGGGAATCGTCGGTTTCCTGCTTGGGTGGCGGATGGAATTGCGTCTTGAGGACGTCATTCGCCAGGTCGCGCGCCCCAAGGCCGAAAGCAATCGCCGCCGCGGTCACCACGCCGCCAAAAAGAATCGCGAAGGCCACGATGATGGTAGTGCGGCTGATGCCCAGTTCGTCCAGCGCCGCGACCACCGTCAAACTCAGCACGAAGAAGCGCGTCAGTCCGCCGAGGAGCCTGGCGGATGGGATGTGGGCGTTCACCGACGCGATGAGGACGCTGCGCCCCAGAAAGCGGCTGATGAGCGTGCCCAGCACGAGCACTCCCAGCGCCGCCAGCAAGTGCGGCATGTAGGTGAAGAAGCGTTCCACCAGGTTGCGGCTGATGTTGCTGGGGAGCGCGTTGAGACCGGCGAGCAAGGCGGTAATGACGAAGAGCCCTTCCACCACCTGTCCCGCCAAGTAGGAGCTGGACCGCGCCAGTCCTAGCCCCTCGATGACCGCGCTGATGCCCAGCCGGTCACAGAGACGGTCAAAACGCATGACACGCAGCAGGCGATAGACCACCTGCTTCGCCACCCAGCCGACGATGAAGCCGAGGGCAACGAGAATCACGGTCGCGATCAGTCCCGGCAGGGTGCGCAGCGCCTCCTGTGCGAGCTCGCGAAGCGGGCCCTGGATCGACCATTCCCAGAACTGCCTCATGACTCTGACCTCTTTTCTCCGGCCTCAAGCCCCCACTCCTGAATGAGGCGCGGTTTCAACTGCTCGTAGACCTGGCGAAGAAGCTCAATCCGGTCTTCGACCTGCGCGCCCGTTTCGTAGGCGGTCTGCCCCGCAAACGACGCGACCCAGCCGAGATAAAGCGGGGTCAGCGACTTGACAAGGTGTCCGCGGTCAAGTGTCCGGCGATGGTAAGCAAGCGCGAAATCGTAGACGAGGTTCGCCCAAAGCTCGTCGGGCAGGACAAAGACGTCGTCGGCAAGCGCCGCGCAGGCGGTGAGTTCCGCGAGGCGCCCCTGAGGCACAAAAGCCTGGTAAACCGAGGTCAGATCGCGGCAGCCCTGGCGGAAGGAGTCGCGCATCCGCGCCACATTAACGGGCACCGGCTCGAGTCCCACCTCGAAGGGAAAGCCGAAGAGCGGCACGGCCTCGGAGGCGGCAACCCTGGGCCAGACGGCCATGTAGTCCTCCATCAGCCGGAACACTGAGCCCACCACCTGAACCAGCATGGTGCTCAGGTCGGCGCCGGGGTCCTTGGCGTCATGTATCTTGGCGCCCAGGTAGGACTGGCAGACCTTGAAGCCCTCCGCGATGGCGGTGGTCGTCATCCAGATGTCGATGCCGTAGCCCGCCACTTCGGTGTTCCAGACGTCGCGGCCGAGGTAATGGCGAGCCACGCGAGCCGCCATCCCGAACTCGCCGCCAATGGGCTGTCGGATCCGGCGACCGTAAAGCGCGCTGGTCAGCGGATAAATGATGCTGTTGGTGATGGTGCCATCATACTTGTGCCGCTTGTAATAGGGCGCGACGTAGTCAAACTCCAAATCTAGCACGGGGCGCAGCAGCAGGTCGATCCATTCCGGAGTGATACTTCGCAGGTCGGAATCGACCACCGCGCAGGCCGTCGCCTGGACCTCCTCGGCGATGCGGAAGATGGTCCGGAACGCGCTCCCCTTCCCCGGAATCCCGTGGTAGGGCGTGGTCAACCGGTGTACGGGATAGAGGGCGTGCCGGACCAGCAGGACCTGCTGGGAATCGACGTTGGCCTCCTCCACCGCCTGCCGCGTGCCGTCCTTCGAGCCACCGTCCGAGTTGACGATCAGAGCGCGGCGCTCTGGAAAATACTTGAGCAGCCCCACCTGAGCGGCCTGGACCACGCGCCCGATGGTGCGCACATTGTTGTAGCTGGGGATGCCCACCACGATCTCGACCGGGCCGACTCCGCCAAGCTGCTGTTTAATTTCGTCGGTGAGAAGCTCTTGCGACAATGGGTTCTTCCGCCGCGGAGTTGTCGAGCTCGACGGCTTCTTCCAGTTCCGCGTAAATCTCCGGGATAGCGGCAGCCACGCGGTTCCAGTTAGGAATGAGCGGCGCTCCCAACGCGTCGTCGAGAAAGCTTTCGGCCGCCACCCGCAACCCGTGGGCAAAGGCGTGGACCGCCTCTTCCTCAGCGTGAATGTCGAATTCCATGCCGTTAATGATCGCATCGGCGCGGTAACGGACGAGGTCGTCCTCAGCCGTGCGAACGTACCGCGCCTGGAGGGTGCGGAAGAGGCCGCCGGACAGCACTGCTCCCTCCGCGGCCAGGGTGCGGAAGAGGGTTTTGGCGATGTCAATGGTCATCCGCATCAGGCCCCTCTCCGGGTGGTCGGCGGAAAGCGGCTGGTGCTTGTGCTCGTAGTTGTCGCACAGGTCGACCTGGCAGACACGCTTGACGGAGAAGTTGCGGTACACCTCGGACAAAACGCCCAACTCGAGTCCCCAGTCACCCGGGATGCGGGTCGCGCGCGCGAGGTCAGCCATCATGCAAAACTCGCCCGCCAAAGGATACCGGAAACTGCCGAGGTAGCGCAGAAAAGGATGGTGTCCTAGCACGGACGCTAAAGCCTCGACCAGCGGCCAGAAGAGCAGGCGAGTCACCCGCCCGTGCATGCGCTCGGTAATGCGCGCGTAGTAGCCTTTGGCGAAGACATAGTCCAGGCGCTGGTCGGCGACGGGATAACAAAGGCGCGCCAGCAGCTCCCGAGAATAATTGAGGATGTCGCAGTCGTGCAAGGCGATAATCTTCGAGCGTCCGCTCGCCAGGACGTAGCCATACGCAATCCAGCAGGAGCGGCCTTTGCCGTTGTCGCCCACGCCCACGTGGGCCTCGCTCAAGTGGCGATAGATGCTTTGCACGCGCGGGCCTTCATTCCAGATGACGCGCACGTTGGGATGCAGTCCCGCAAGCCGCTGCCGCACGTCGGCGAACTGCCCGGCGCTCGCCAGTCCCAACGACACGATGACCTCATTGAGGTATGGTGCCCGGGACACTTCGGCGAGAATGCGCGGCATGGCTTCGCCCTCGAATTCCGCGTAGAGAGCCGGCAAGACGAGCGCGATCGGCTGCCTCCTGGAGAACTGCTGGAGGTCGTACTCCACGGATTCCAGGGGCCGGTCCTTGAGCCGGTGGAGCGTTGGGACTACACCTGTCTGTTGAAAATCAGCCATGGCCTATCTCCCATTTTCGATTACGAGGCCAGCTAACCTCGGGCATTGCCCGTCAGACACTTGTCAAAGTGATTGGACTCGTTCCACCCCAGGGCGTAAGGAAAGACGTCGCCCGTGCGAGTCCCCGAAAAATCTGAAAAAGCATGCCCATGAGGGAATTCCCCGCTCCCTTCCAAGTCATGCGGATACAGCACAACCTTTTCCCCACGCCGTACCCTCGCTGCAAAGGATGGGCCAATTGTAGCTCTAAAGGGAGTCGAGGGGAAGAGTGACTAATGCATTAACATACTCAGGCCTCAGACGGCGGGTAATCGTGCGGTCGGAAGCCATCGCCTCGAATTGTGCGGTTGATTACTCGCTGCGCAGCAGCAGAATACCCGAGAGCAGAATACCCGAGGAAAACTTACGCGGCTCAGGTCAGAATTTCATGCGCTTAACGCCGCGAACGCGCCTCCAGCCGTGATAAGCTCCGGTCTGCGTGTGACGGCGGTCACGGAAGCAAGGTCCGGAGACGGCTAACTTAGTCTTGCTCGACAAACCCAGGTACGCTCTGAGAACGCAACAGACTTGGAAGGCCGGAGGCAGCGATGAAAATCCTGGTAGCAATCGATGACTCGAAATTCTCGCAGGCGGCCGTGCAGGCCTTGATCGCCCAGATTCCCCCGTCCAACGCTGAGGTGCGCGTAGTGCACGTGGTCGAGCCGATCACGGTCGCGAGCCCGCCCCAGATGGCCGCGGGCTACGCTCCCGAACTGGCCGAGTTGGTGAAGGAGGGGCGGACGCTGGTCGAACAGACGGCTCAGACGCTGCGTGCCGCCGGCTTCAAGGTCGACGCGGCGGTTGAGAAAGGCGACGTCCGCGAGAAGATCCTCGAGTCGGCCGGCGACTGGGGTGCCAGCTTGATCGTCCTCGGCTCGCATGGCCACCGCGGCGTGCGCCGCTTCCTGCTGGGCAGCGTGGCGGAGTCCGTCGCCCGGCATGCTGCCTGCTCGGTGGAAATCGTGCGCCTCCCGGCGAGGCAGTGAAACCGGGCGCGTCACCGTACTCGTTAGGGGAGGTCCTGCCTTGTCCGTGCGTCCGCCAGCATCGCCCTGCTCGCCGGACAGCCAGGTACTGGCTGCAACTCAACGGCGCTGCATGCCGCCGCGGTTCCACTTCTTCTTGTCCCCAGGGCAACTCCTCAAAAAGCTTTGCTATAATGCCCGCCCATGGCTCCTTCCGAGCTCGATCGCCGATCCTCAGCCTTTCATCAACTTGAAGAGCGCCTCTTCGGCGACCTCTCGCCCGAGGCCTTGAAGCAGCTCGCGTCGATCAGTCTTCCTACCCGGTATTCCAAAGGCGCCGTGTTGTTTGTGGAGGGCGAGGCGCCGCGCGGGATATTCATCGTCCGCAGCGGCCGCGTCAAGTTGTCCACTTCTTCACCGGAAGGGAAAAAGATCATTCTACGATTCGTCGAGCCTGGGCGGGTGGTGGGCTTGGCCGGGACGATCTCCGGCAGGCCGTATGCGGTGACGGCGGAGATTGCTGAGCGGACGGAAGCCGAGTTTATCCCGCGCCCGGCGTTTCTACACTTCTTGCGCGAACACGGCGAAGCAGCTCTGCGGGTCGCGGAACTGATGGGCGAAGTCGTCCATACGACCTACGATGAAGTTCGCAGCCTCGGGCTGTCGCGCTCGACCGAGGAAAAACTCGCCAACTTCCTCCTCGACTGGTGGGACCGGCACCTTAAGAAGCGCGGCCCGCAGCGTATCAAGCTGACGCTGACGCAGGAGGAAATCGCCGAGGCCATCGGAGCTACGCGCGAGACGGTGACCCGCCTGCTCGCCGATTTCCGCCGAAGGAAAGTCATCGAGATTCAAGGGGCCAATCTCACCATTGTCGACCGCGCGGCACTCGAGAACACGATCGGCACGCGGCCGCGGACCTGAAGCTTCAACCGGGAATCGATCCGGGGCCCGGGGGCGCGGACGGGACGACCTGCACGCGCAACTCGCGTGGCGCGTCCCCTGTAACCCACAGTTCAACTTGAACGTCTTCATCGGAGAATAGATGATGCTTAGCAGTACGCATCAGTGATGCGCTAACGAACCGAGGGGTCTCTAATCCGGCTCCCTCCCCTTTCGAAGAAAAGGAAGAGCTATGCGGGCTTGGCGGGACGAGGGGTCGCATCTAGATTAGAGAGGATTTGACCGCCACGCTGCTCGTGCTTGGTGCTATTTGGCTGGCAACCTGGATTGGCAAGCGGATTCTCTAAGAGAACTGTTTCGCGGTGCAAAGGATTTTAGAACGGGCTGAGCGCCCTGTGGCCTTCGCGGCCTGCCGCAACGCAGGGTGAGCGGCACGGCAGGCGTGCGTAGCTAGGATTTTCTTTCGCTCGCGTCTTCGGCAGAAACCTCCGACTGCTGCCCAGTGCGTGCACGGATTCCCCTCCGTCAGGGAGTATGTGCGCCTCCGAACTCGGCACGAACCGGAAGCCCAGAACGGAAGAATCATGAAGGAACAGTATCCTCCCGAAATTGGAGAGGGAACCGGCCCTTCCAAACCCTCGCCGGCGGTACCCCCGAGTCATTCACGTCGCCGATGGCTTTGGGTGTTGGTTCTGGTCCTCGTGGTTGCCGGCGCCTATTTCGCCTATTTCTATGGAGCAAAGCGGGCCGGGCCAGGGTCGGCCAGGGCTTCTTCGCAAGCTGCGAAGGGCAATGCACGCGGCGCGCTGGTTGTCCCCGTGGTTGCGGCGAAGGTACGAAAGGGAGACCTTGGTGTCTATTTCACGGGCCTCGGCGCGGTGACCCCACTTTACACGGTGAGCGTGAAAACCCGCGTAGACGGGCAGTTGATGAAGGTCCTGTACAAGGAGGGCGACAACGTTCACCAGGACGATGTGCTGGCAGAAGTCGATACGCGGCCCTTTGAAGTGCAGTTGATGCAGGCACAAGGGCAGTTGATCAAGGACCAAGCCGCCCTCGATAACGCGCGGCTTGACCTTACCCGCTACCAAACCCTCGTCACGCACAACGCGATTCCAGAACAGCAGCTCGCAACGCAGAAGGCGTTGGTCGAGCAATACGAGGGAGCAATCAAGACCGATCAGGCGGCGATTGCCGGCGCGAAGCTGAACCTCGTCTACTGTCACATCACGGCGCCCATTGCCGGCCGCGTCGGCCTGCGGCTCGTCGATCCGGGGAACATGGTCCATGCGAGCGACCCAAACGCCCTGCTCGTCATTACCCAAATGCAGCCAATCAGCGTCATCTTTACGATCGCCGAAGACCAGGTCCCCGTCGTTCTCCAGAAGATGCGCTCCGGACAGCGGTTAAGAGTGGATGCCTACGATCATGATATGAAGGCCAAACTCGCGCAAGGCTGGCTGACCACCACCGACAACCAGATCGATCAGAGTACCGGTACGCTCAAGTTGCGGGCCACCTTCAGCAATCCTAACAGTGTTCTCTTTCCCGAGCAGTTCGTTAACGCCCGATTGTTAGTGGAAGAAAAGCGTGGCGTCACCCTGGCGCCGAGCGCGGCCGTGCAGCGCAATTCCCAGATGACTTATGCGTACGTCGTGAAGCCGGACTCTACGGTTGCGGTTCGATCCCTCACCGTAGGCACGACGGAGGGTGACCAGACAGAAATCGTCTCCGGCCTATCACCCGGGGATGTGGCGGTCATCACCGGGGTGGACAAGCTCCAAGAGGGGAGCAGGGTCAGCGTCCACCTTCAAAGCGAGCAAACCTCCCGGGAAAACTAGATGAGCCCCTCTCGGACGTTCATTCTGCGCCCTGTCGCCACGTCCCTGCTGATGCTTGGGATTCTCCTCGCTGGTGCGGTTGCCTACTTGGAACTACCCGTTTCCGCCTTGCCGGAGGTCGATTATCCGACCATTCAGGTTGTGACGTTTTATCCCGGAGCCAGTCCCGACGTGATGGCCTCGTCTGTGACGGCTCCGCTCGAGCGCCAGTTCGGCCAAGTCCCCGGCCTGCAGCAGATGACTTCCACAAGTTCCAACGGACTTTCGGTCATCACTCTACAGTTCACCCTCAGCCTCAACATTGACGTTGCCGAGCAGGAGGTCCAGCAGTCGATCAACGCCTCGGGCACCTACCTTCCGCCGGATCTTCCGAGTCCGCCGATCTACAGCAAGACCAACCCGGCCGACGCTCCGATTCTGACTCTGGCTCTCGCTTCCGACGAGCTGCCGCTGACCAAGGTTGAAGATCTTGCGGACACGCGATTGGCGCCGAAAATCTCGCAATTGCCGGGCGTCGGCCTAGTCAGCATCAGCGGCGGTCAGAAACCTGCCGTCCGGATTCAAGTGAATCCCACGACCTTGGCATCCTACGGCCTCAACCTGGAGGATCTCCGCAGTGTCATCGTCGCCGCGAACGTCAATCAGGCGAAGGGAAGTTTCGATGGCCTGCACCAGTCCTACCAGATTGGCGCCAACGATCAACTGCTTTCGAGCAGCGACTATGCCCCTCTCGTGATCGCGTACCGCAACGGAGCGCCGGTGAAGTTGAGGGATGTGGCGACGGTCAGCGACGAGGCGGAAAACGTACGTCAGGCAGCCTGGATGAACAACGTTCCTGCGGTCATTCTGAACATCCAGCGCCAGCCGGGCGCCAACATCATCTCCGTCGTCGACCGCATCAAGCAGGTCCTACCTCAACTGACCGCGAGCCTACCCACCTCGGTGCACGTCCGCATCTTGACCGATCGGACCAACACGATTCGCGCTTCCGTCAAGGACGTTCAGTTCGAGATGATGCTTACCGTTGCTCTGGTCGTGATGGTGATGTTCCTGTTCCTGCGTAGCCTCTCGGCCACGATCATTCCGAGCGTGGCCGTTCCCCTGTCGCTGATCGGAACGTTTGGCGTGATGTACCTGCTCGGATACAGCTTGAACAACCTGACGCTGATGGCGCTGACGATATCGACCGGCTTTGTCGTCGACGACGCGATCGTGATGATCGAAAATATCACACGCTACCTGGAAGAAGGCGAATCTGCTTTGCAAGCCGCTCTGAAAGGGTCGGCGCAGATCGGCTTCACGATCATCTCCCTGACCTTCTCCCTGATTGCGGTGCTCATCCCGCTGTTATTCATGGGCGATATCGTCGGCCGGCTCTTTCGGGAATTCGCCGTGACGCTGAGCGTGACCATTCTGGTTTCAGCAATCGTTTCTCTCACCCTCACCCCGGTAATGTGCTCGAAGCTTCTGAAACACCGGCCCGACGAAGACCAAAGCAGGATTTATCGCGCCACCGAGCATGCCTGGAGCGCGGTGATCAACTTCTATAACCGGACCCTCCTGTGGGTGCTTCGCCACCAGACAGAAACACTGTTGGTCGCGATCGGTACCGTCTTGCTGACCGCGGCGCTTTTCTACATCGTTCCCAAAGGCTTTTTCCCAATCCAGGATACGGGGGTGATTCAAGGGGTTTCGCAGGTGGCGCAGAATGTTTCTTTCCAGGAGATGGCCACGGAGCAGCAGAGTCTAGCGCAAGTTATCTTGAAGGATCCTGCCGTGGAGAGTCTTTCTTCGTTCATCGGAGTCGATGGAACCAACACGACGATGAATAGCGGGCGCATCCAGATCAACCTGAGGCCACTCGATGAGCGAAAAGTCAATGCGAGCGATGTAATTCGGCGCTTGCAGCCCGCGCTGGCTAAGGTGCCGGGCATTACCCTCTACATGCAGCCGGTGCAGGACTTGACGGTCGAAGATCGCGTCAGCCGTACGCAGTTTCAGTACACCCTCGAGGATCCGAACACGGACGAGTTGAACACCTACACGCCCAAAATGATGGCCGCGATGCAGAAGCTGCCGGAACTCCGCGACGTCGCCAGCGATCAGCAGAACCAGGGCCTGCGGGCCATGGTGACTTTCGACCGGGAGACCGCGTATCGACTCGGCATCTCACCCTCGAGTATCGATCAAATGCTCTACGACGCCTTTGGCCAGCGCCAGGTCTCGACGATGTTCACGCAGTTGAACCAGTACCATGTGGTGCTGGAGGTGAACCCCGGGTTCCAGAGGAATCCCCTGGAATTGCGCGACCTTTACATTCGGAGCGGTGCGGCGTCCGCGAGCAGTTCTTTAGGCTTGGTGGCGGGCGGGTCCTCTGCCGCACAGTTATTCGGACCGTCAAGCTCGTTAACGGCGGCGAATACAAGCCTGGCCTCCACGACCTCGGCGAGCGCCTCGAGTGCGGCTGTTTCGAACAGCGTGCTCGGCGCCCCAATCGCTTCTTCCTCGGCGTTTCCTAACGGCGGGCAGGTGCCCCTCGCGGCCTTCACCCACGTACAAGAAATGACCGCTCCCCTCACCATCAACCACCAGGGGCAGTTTCCGGTCATTACCCTGTCCTTCAATCTCGCTCCCGATGCTTCTCTGGGCGATGCGGTCCAGGCCGTGAACCGCCTGAAGGATCAGACGGGTTTGCCGCCAAGTATCCAGGCGGCGTTTCAGGGTACCGCCCAGGCCTTCCAGAACTCGCTCTCGAACGAATGGATGCTCGTTCTGGCGGCCATTGTCACGGTCTACATCGTCCTCGGGGTCTTATACGAAAGCTATATCCACCCCCTCACCATTCTGTCCACGCTGCCTTCCGCCGGAGTGGGCGCGGTACTGGCCTTGCTGATTTGCCGGAATGATTTCAGCGTCATTGCGCTGATCGGGCTGGTACTGCTCATCGGGATTGTGAAGAAGAACGGCATCATGATGATTGATTTCGCTCTGGAGGCAGAGCGGAAGGAAGGCATGACGCCCGTCGAAGCCATCTACCAGGCGTGCCTGCTCCGTTTCCGTCCGATTATGATGACCACGATGGCAGCGCTCCTGGGCGGCGTTCCGCTGGCGCTCGGCACCGGCACCGGTTCGGAACTGCGCCGGCCTCTGGGGATCACCATGGTGGGCGGACTGCTGCTCAGCCAACTGCTGACGCTCTATACCACCCCAGTCATTTACATCTGGTTCGATCGGATGGCCACGCGCTTCTCCCGGCATCGGGAGAACCACGCGGGTCCGGAACCCACTCCGGTGGAGTAGGTCATGGGCATCTCAGAAATCTTCATCCGGAGGCCGATTGCTACGACGCTCCTCACCCTCGCTATCGCACTGGCAGGAGCCGTCGCTTTCCGTCTGCTACCCGTCTCGCCGCTGCCGCAAGTTGATTTTCCGACCATCTCGGTCGGGGCGGCGCTGCCGGGCGCGAGTCCTGAGACCATGGCGTCGTCCGTCGCCACACCACTCGAACGTCAGTTCGGGCGGATTGCCGGGGTTACCGAGATGACGTCATCGAGCACCCTCGGGATGACGAGCGTGACGCTGCAATTCGATTTGAACCGGAACATCGACGCCGCGGCGCGTGACGTGCAGGCCGCCATCAACGCCGCCCGCGGCTATCTGCCTGCCAATCTGCCGAATAATCCCACTTACCGAAAAGTGAACCCGGCCGACTCCCCGATTCTGATCATCGCGCTGCTTTCGAAGATGCTCACGAAGGGACAAATGTACGACGCAGCGTCGTCGATCATGGCCCAGAAACTCTCCCAGTTGAAGGGCGTGGGCCAAGTGGTCGTTGGCGGGAGTTCGTTGCCCGCGGTTCGGGTCGACCTGGACCCTCCGGCTCTGAACAAGTATGGCATCGGGCTCGAGCAAGTACGCGGAGTGCTCGCGAGCGCCAACGCCAACATCCCCAAAGGACACTTTTCAGATGCCCACCGGATGTGGGAGATAGCGGCCAACGATCAGATCTTCAAGGCCGTCGACTACCGTCCCTTGATCGTCGCTTACCACCATGGTTCGGCCGTCCGGATTTCCGACGTCGGCCAGGTAACCGACGCGGTCGAAGACATCCGCGCCGCGGGCTATGCCAACGGTGAGCCCTCCGTTCTCGTTATCATCTTCCGACAGCCCGGAGCGAACATCATCGATACGGTAGATGGCATTCGCGCGGAGATTCCGCGGCTCCAAGCCGACATCCCGCAGTCCATCAGTCTCCGAGTTGTAATGGACCAAACCCTGACCATCCGCGCTTCCGTCCACGACGTCGAAAGAACCTTGCTGATCGCCGTATGCCTCGTGATCCTGGTGGTCTTCGTCTTCTTGCGCGACCCGCGGTCAACCTTCATTCCGAGCGTCGCCGTGCCCGTTTCGCTGATCGGGACCTTCGGAATGATGTATCTGCTGGGGTACAGTTTGGACAATCTCTCGCTGATGGCTTTGACCATCTCGACCGGCTTCGTCGTGGACGATGCGATTGTGGTGATCGAGAATATTACCCGCTACCTGGAAAAGGGAATGGCTCCCTTCCAGGCGGCGCTCAAAGGAGCCAGGGAGATCGGCTTCACGGTCATCAGCATGAGTACCTCACTGGTCGCCGTTTTCATCCCCCTGTTGCTGATGGGCGGCATCGTCGGCCGCCTCTTCCGCGAGTTCGCGATCACTCTCACCATCGCGATTGCCGTGTCCATGGTCATATCGCTCACTACAACTCCGTCCATGTGCGCTCATCTTTTGAAAACGCGGGAGTCCCATGGCTGGCTGTACCGCGTCAGCGAGCGGGTATTCAACGCCATCGTAGCCCTCTATGGGAGAACGCTTTCCGTCGTGCTCCGCCACCCGGCGACCACACTGGCTGTGCTCCTGGCCACCATTGCCCTCAACGTCTATCTATATATCCGCGTCCCGAAGGGGTTCTTCCCGCAGCAGGACAATGGCCGGATCGTGGGGTCCATCCAGGCTGATCAGGACTCCTCGTTTCAGTCGATGAATAACCTGCTTCTGCAGATGATCAAAATTGTCAAAGCGGACCCTGCCGTGGATGCGGTGGTCGGGTTTACGGGTGGCTGGGCCGGCGCCAACAGCGCGCGAATGTTCACCTCCTTGAAGCCGCCGGCGCAAAGAACGGCGACCGCCGACCAGGTGATTGCGCGGCTGCGGCCCAAGCTCGCCAAGGTGCCGGGGGCTACGCTGTACATGCAGGCATCGCAGGACGTCCGTGTGGGCGGGCGTTTGAGCAACGCTCAGTATCAGTTCACGATGCGAGGCGATAACTTGCAGGACCTCACCGCATTTGCTCCCCGGATGCTCGATCGTCTGCGGAAGGTTCCCCTCATCGCGGACGTCAGCAGCGACCAGCAGGACCGCGGACTGCAAGCCATGGTTCAGTATGACCGTGCCACCGCCGCGCGCTTCGGCATCTCCGCCCAATTGGCGGACAACACACTTTACGACGCCTTCGGTCAGCGCCAAGTCTCGACCATGTACACGGCGCTGAATCAGTACCATGTGGTGATGGAGGCAGCGCCCCAATACTGGCAGAACCCTCAGTTCTTGAGTCAAATTTACGTCCGCGCGCCAGGCAGCCAGGAGGTTCCGTTGAGCGCTTTCGCGCATTTCGCTCCCCAGACGGCGCCGCTGGCGGTGAGTCATCAGGGCCTTTTCCCCGCCGTGACCATTTCTTTCAACCTGCGCCCGGGCGTCGCACTGGGAGACGCAGTCAGTGCCATCAATACTGCTGCGACCGAAATCGGCCTTCCGGCCACGATTCATAAAGGTTTCGCCGGGACGGCGCAAGCGTATCAGGAATCGCTGGGCAGCGAGCCGCTCCTGATCGCGGCGGCGCTGGTGACCGTTTACCTGGTGCTGGGGATCCTCTACGAAAGTTACATCCACCCCGTCACCATCCTTTCGACGCTGCCCTCGGCCGGCGTCGGCGCGCTGCTGGCGCTGATGCTCTCGCGCACTGATCTCACCGTCATCGCCATCATCGGGATTGTTCTGCTGATCGGCATCGTCAAGAAGAATGCGATTCTGATGATCGATTTCGCTCTCGCGGCGGAGCGCAACGAAGGCAAGAACTCCCGCGATTCCATCTATGAAGCGTGCTTGCTGCGCTTTCGCCCGATCATGATGACCACCATGGCGGCAATTTTCGGGGCTGTGCCGCTCGCCGTGGGCGGCGGTACGGGATCGGAACTCCGGCGCCCGCTGGGCATCGCCATCATTGGAGGATTGACCGTGAGCCAGTTGTTGACGCTTTACACGACTCCGGTGGTTTATCTCTACTTTGATCGCCTCCGGCATTGGTGGGACCGGGTCCGGGGACGCGAGGGCCGGGACGTCACACCACTCGCGTCGGAGAGTTGAGATGGCAGGAAGAGAACCATGACCCTGATGAGCACGATCCTCACTGGATGTTCGGGACTGCGGAAGGTCCTCTGGCAGTGCTGGCACAGTTGTTCTCTCCTCGCGCTCGCGGCACTGCTGCTTCTTTCGGCTGCCTGCATGGTGGGCCCGAAATATCAACGTCCTGGCGCTCCGGCTCCCGCCACCTACAAGGAACTGCCCCCGAACGAGGCACAGGCGAGAGCTTGGAAAGCGGCTCAGCCTAACGAGGCCACGACGCGGGGCAAGTGGTGGGAGATTTTCAATGATCCGCAACTGAACGCTCTGGAGGAACAAGTCAACATCTCGAACCAGAACGTCCTCGTTGCCGAAGCCCAGTTCCGCGAAGCCCGGGATGCCGTGCGTGTCGCGCGCTCGAGCTTATTTCCGACGGCTGGCACAGCGCTCTCGTACACGAACTCGGAAACCTCTTCGACGTTGTTCAACTTTCGAGCCGGCAATCTGACATCGGGCCAGCGCAACATCTACAATCTGCCGGTGGATATCTCCTATCAGGCAGATGTGTGGGGAAGTATCCGGCGCACTGTTCGAGGAAGCGCAGAGTCCGCCCAGGCAACGGCCGCGCAACTTGAGAACGCTCGTCTCGCGTTCCATGCGGCGCTGGCGCAGGATTATTTTGCGCAATGGCCTGCGCCGTAATCACCTGAAGGTAGCTGGCCACCCCGGCTTTGTATTGGTAGGTGGACACATCAAGAGATTGCTGAGCGGCCTGGACCGCCTGGTCCTCGGCGTCCGCTTCGTTGCCAAGTACCCGTAGCGCTGCCAGGTTGTCTTCCACTTGCTGGAAGCTCGTGAGGACGATCTGGCGGTAGCTGGCCAGGGAGGCATCGAACGCGGCCCGCGCGATGTCCGACTGAGCGCGACGGCGTCCCGCGTCGAAGATGGTCTCGGCCATTTGCGGACCGACAGACCAGAAGTGGCTCGGCCAGGTGAACCAATCGGCGAAGCGTCCACTCTCGAGGCCGGCGGTTCCTGTCAGGAGCAGGTTGGGGAAAAACGCGGCCTTTGCGATGCCGATTTGTTCGTTGGCGACAGCCATCTGGCGCTCGGCGGCGGCAATATCCGGGCGCCGTTGGAGCAGGTCGGAGGGGACTCCGACGGGGATAACTGGTGGCGATGATTTGACCGGCACAGACGAAATCGCCAGCTCGGCCGGTGGCTTGCCCACCAGGATGGCAATGGCGTGTTCGAACTGGGCACGCGCGACGCCCAAGTCGATCAACTGTGCCTGTGCCGTCTTCAACTGGGTTTCTGCCTGGGCGACATCCGCACCGGACGCCACGCCGCTCGCAAACCTGTCCTTGGTCAGTTGGAGATACTCCGCATAAGATTTGACGGTGCGCGCGAGTAATTCCTGCTCACCATCCACTCCGTGCAGCTCGCTGCAAGACCAAGTCACAGCCGTGAATATTCTCACCCGCCGTATGGTGGCCAGCGTGCTCCTCATTGAGGCGCTGGGCGGCGGCTGGGATGCTTCCAGCCTTCCCACGGAGCAGGACTTGGTGCGTGGAAGGTAAGTAAAGCGTTAGGTCGTGGAAATTGGTGCGTAGAACCCTCCCCTACACTTTCTTTTCCGCGTTTGTCCGATGCTTTCTTTGCGGGGAAGTTGAAGCGCCAGCACCTCGCACGAAAAGGGTTACGACATCCTGCCACAGTTAGCGCGGCATTCGGAGGCCTGCGCTCAGCAACTCCCTCGACCTGTCGGCCTCCTTGGTGAATAAGCCGCTCTTGGGGACGAACGAGTTTTGGCAGGGACTCGCTTCCGAACAACCGTCCTTTCTTTCCTCCGTCACTCCAATCCTTCCCAGCGAACTTCTAAATCTCATCCGGCACGACGAAGGGATCACGGTAGCCGCGATCGCCGTCGCGCAGCAGCGTGTCAGCCTCGGGATCGCCGACGACTTGTTGAGTCTCGGGGTTGAAGTTCAACGTCCGGCCCAAGCGGTAGGAGGCATTGGCAAGGTGCATCAGCGCCATGGACATATTCGCTTCCTCGATGGGCGCATTCAGGTTCTCTTTCTTCCGGCTCACGACGCAATCAATGAAATTCTGAAAGTGAGCCAGCTCCGTGCCGGCGTGAACCTTGGGCTGGGGTTCCTGGTCGGGGCCGAGCCATACGCCGTAAGTATCCGCGTCCTCATCGCCGGTGGCGAAATATCCTTTGGAGCCGTAGAAGATGTCGCCGATGGTATTGTGCCCGCCCGCCAGGGGCCCCAGCGCCGGGAGTCCGGCCTTGCGCTTGGGCTCCGGAGTCCCCATGGCCACGGTACCGATTTCCGCCTCGTGGTTGGTGATCCAGTGGCGGACCTCAAAGGTCAGCATCTTGCGCTTGTTATCCGGCAGGTCGAACTCAAAGACGCAGGTCAGATCGTTAGGCGTTTCCTGGTCGTCATCAAACATGAAGTGGCCGCCGATGGCACTCACCTTGTTGGGAAATCCTACACCCAGCCCCCAGCGCGCGACGTCCATCTGATGCGTGCCCTGATTGCCCATGTCGCCGTTGCCGTAATACCAGAACCAGTGCCAGTTGTAGTGAAAGCGATTATGAGTGAACTGGTGCAGAGGCGCAGGGCCGGTCCAGAGATCGTAGTGCACTCCGGCGGGCACGGGCTCGACCGGTGCGCGGCCGATGGTGTTGCGCCATTTGTAGCAAAGGCCGCGGGCCATGTAGACGTCGCCGATCAGTCCTTCGTGAACCTTTTTGATTCCGTCGCGGATCGCCGTGGCGGAGCGGATTTGCGTGCCGTGCTGGACCACACGGTTGTAGCGCTGCGCGGCGGCCACGAACTGTTTGCCTTCCCACAGATTGTGCGAGCACGGCTTCTCCACGTAAACGTCCTTGCCGGCTTGGCAGGCCCAGATGCCCATTAAGGAGTGCCAGTGGTTCGGAGTGGCAATGGAAATGGCATCGATCGATTTGTCCTCCAGCAGCTTGCGGATGTCGAAGAACGTCGCCGGTTTCGGAATCCCCCGTTTCTCCATCGTGGCGACGCGCTCCCGCATGATGTTCTCATCGATGTCGCACACGGCGGCGATCTCGACGTTCGGGATATGGCTGTAGTTTCTGACGTGATCCATGCCGCGTCCGTGTACGCCGCAGACCGCCACGCGCACGCGATCGTTCGCGCCGAGGATGCGTTCGGGCCGGCTGAGAAACGCGCTACTGCCGGCGGCAGCCAGACCCGCGGCACCGGTCACGCCGTTTTTCAAGAAACTCCGACGGCTTAATTGCGAATCATCAGACATGAAAATGTCCTCCCTCGCCGGGAATTGCCCTGCCTATCTCTCGTGGGCTGCGTATTCCTGGTAGGCCTGAGCAACCTTGGCTTGTTTGTAGTCACCATGATGAATGAAGACGCGGTAGCGGAACTGCAATGTCTTGCCTTGCTGGATGGTCCAGCTCCCGTCCTTCTGAGGATCATTATAGAACTCTCTCCAGCCGAAGGGATTGGCTGCGAGCAGGCCATAACTGCGCGCGTGCCAGGTGGTCGGATGCCGGAAACTCCTGGGGCTATCGAATACCGCGATGCCCAGCTCTTCTCCGTCGACCGCCCCATCATAGTCGACCCAATCCGCTGGTTTTCCCCAAATCGGCTTCTCCCCCTCCGCGCCAGCCGAGTTGACCATGTGGCCGGGGGGCGAATTCAGCTCTTTGGCCAAGCGGATGCCGAAGGTGCCTTCCTTAGTGTCGCCCAGGACCACGTCCGATCCGTGATTGGCCGCCAGAGTGATCGCGCAATCTATCCACCGGGTGCTGGAGTCGCCTCCAAAGACGAAGGATTGGATTTCCTCGGCAATCACCCTGCCGCGCGGACCCGTCAGGTCAAAAGTGGCCTGAAGCGCGCCGGAATCGGAGCCACTCCTAATGTTCTCCAACTTCTTGAACACCGCCCGTCCGAAAACCGTGTCATCGCTGTACTTCGGAAACACCGCCTCACCCCAGAAGTCGATACCGTCGATGTCTCCGTGTCCGAAGAACATGGGGCGCTGATGCGGCTCCAGACTCGGGTCCTTCAGGTGCTCCGGTAGGATGGTATTCCCGACGGGGAAGTCACGAGTGAGGACGGTGCCCTGGGCGCTGCGGAGGGGCTGAAAGTAGGGTTTGGCGACGTCGGCGGGAAAGAAATATGTCGTGAAGGGCCGCCCTCGAAGGAGCACCTCCACGCTGTTGCCTTTCCTGAGAAGTTCGACCGCATCTCCCGCGGCCGAAGCCGTGGAAGCCACGAGCAGCCCGGCGATCGCCGCCGGCCAAAACCCGGATTTCGAAAGGATCATCGTTATGCTCCGAATCAGAACGTATACTTCAACGCAAGCTGGAGAATGCGCGGGCTGACGTCGCTCAGAATCTGGCCGAACGTCGCGTCCGTTACGACGTTATCTGGAGCGCTGAAATTGACGTGATTCGTCACGTTAAAGAATTCGAACCGCAACTCCACACGCTGGCGCTCCGTTGATATTAAAGTATCGGCTCAACGCAGCGTCGATGTCAAACTAGCCGAGCGCTTCCAGCGCACACGTCCCCGCGTTGCCAAACGTGCCCCGCGCTGATGGCGAAAGCATTGGGGTTGAGCCACTGAAGCGTCCCTGTGCTCTTGACATGGGTTGACAATCACCTTCGGAGGGTAGAACCTAGTTCAAGACTGCAATTGCCACGCTCCGCGTTTCGATTAAACGGATTCTGAGTGTAAGGAATACGATAAGAAGGCCATCAGGCTGGAAGGGGCGCAAAAGAGCCACATCACTTCAGAGATCTCGAAGGCGCAGGGGCGTTAAGTGCCAGAGAAGTTGGTGCCGCGGGACGGAGTTGAACCGCCGACGCCAGCCTTTTCAGGGCTGCGCTCTACCACCTGAGCTACCGCGGCATGTGGAGTTATTTTGGGGTTGATTCGCGCGCTTGTCAAGGAACGCGCTGGACCTCGGCGGAGAACGCCTCGAAGAATTTCCCCACGATTTGCCGCGCCGCGGCCTCGATCAGCCGTTGGCCGACGCTGGCGATCACGCCGCCGACTTGGGCCTCACCCGAGTAACGGATGCGCGTGCCGGCCGCGTCGTCGCTGAGTTCGAGTGTCCCCTCACCTTTGACGAATCCGCCCGCACCCTTTCCTTCCACGCGCAGACGATAACTTTCCGGAGGCTTAGGATCGAGAATCTCGACCCGGCCGTGATAGGTCCCGCGCACCGCGCCGATCCCGACCTTGAGCTCCGCGCTGTAGCTGCCGTCGGGGTTCGACTCGAGGCGCTCGCAGCCGGGGAGCGCGCGGGCGAGGCTCTCGGGGTTCATCAGATGCTGCCAGACCACGTCGCGCGGGGCGGGAATGGTAGTCGTGCCTTCAAGTTTCATTTTAAGCTGTCAGCCATCAGCGATCTGCTTCCACGGTTTGCTGGGTGCTGAAAGCCGATGGCTGATCGCTGGAAGCTTATTTCCCGCCCGCTCGCTCGACCGCCCTCTCGAGCGCGCGGCGCGTGTAGACTCGCGCCAGATGCGCGCGATACTCCGCCGAGGCGTAGAGATCGGCGTTCGCCTTGACGCCGTCGGCAGCGTGCGCGGCAGCTTCTTCCAATCGCTTGGCGCTGGGCGATTTTCCGATCAGCGAACTCTCGACTGCCGCCGCGCGATAAGCCTTGGGGCCGATGCCGGTGATGCCGACGCCCACTTGGCTGACCGCGCCCTTCTCGTCGAGCGCCACGCGCGTCGCGACGCCCACCACCGCAAACCCCGAAGCGGGCTGATGCAGTTTCACGTAGGCGTCACCCGCCGCGGCCGGAAACGAAGGGACACGCACCGCCGTCAACAGTTCGTCCGAGGCTAGTGAAGTAGTCAATAGGTCGAGGAAGAAGTCCCGGGCGGCGATCCAGCGCTCGCCCCGGCCGGAGACCGCGTGGATCTCGGCGTCCAGCGCCATCACTACTGCCGGCCAGTCGCCGGCGGGGTCGGCGTGCGCCAGACTCCCGCCCAGCGTCCCTTTGTTGCGCACCTGCGCGTCGCCGATCTCGCGCGCCGCCTCCGGCATCAGCGGACATCGCGCCTTGAGCAACTCCGAGGACTCAATCTGGTAGTGCGTGGTCAGCGCCCCGATCTCGATCTTCGCGCCATCGTCGCCGACCGGCCGGATGTAACTCAGCTCGGCGACGCGGGTGATGTCGATCAGGTGCTTGGGTGCCGCCAGGCGCAGCTTCATCATGGGGACCAGACTGTGTCCGCCTGCTAGCACCTTGCCGTCGGCGCCAAACTGGGCCACCAAGGACTGCGCTTCGGCCAGCGTCTTCGGGGCGTGATATTCGAATGACTGCGGTATCATTGTTGCATCCTCTCGTCAGAATGCCGTTGTTGATTCTAAACAACTTCTTCGGTTCGTTCCTCGATTTCTGCAAAATCAGGAGTCAGAAGGCCATCCGCAGATTTCGCACATGACGCGGAGCTAGCGACACTTCCTGGCTTCTGCCTTCTAACTTCTGTCCTCTGACTCCTGTGACGCCTGCTTTCATTGATTCCAAATGACTTCTTCGGTTCGTTCCTTCATTTGTGATTGTCAAGCTAGCTCCGGTCTGGCGACTAACTCCTTGTAAGTAATCGTGGTGGTTCTCAGACACGCATGCGCCAGCCGCTCAAATAAACTCCCTTCTTGCCACCGCCGGTTC
>DASZAI010000089.1:0-32316 GCA_035945295.1 Terriglobia bacterium
GCCCTCGGGATTACTGGGAACTGGACGGTCGAGCGCGACGAGCGCTGAAACGTATCCGGCGTCGCCCGCGTATCCTGGCGGCCTGCTGGCAGCAATCCCGCTTGGCGCTCGGTTAAACTATATTATGCGAACATCAATAGACCGCCGGCACTAATGGTACTTAACGAGCCTGAGACGAGCCTTCATCCAGATTTGCTTGCGCCTTTGGCGCGATTGGTCGCGCAAGCATCTGAGCGCTCGCAGGTCATCGTGGTCACGCATTCTACGCCTTTGATCACCGCGCTCGCCAAAGCTGGCTGCAACTCCATCATGCTTGAGAAACGATTTGGGGAGACCACGGTTGTCGGAGCAAACGAATTCAGCGGACCAGCGTGTCACTGGCCTTCGCGCTAAATCGAATCATGCCTGGCTGGTAAGGCCTCCTTATCCACCGCTGACCCGGCGAACGTCTTCAGACCTCTCAAGTCTCAAGTGAGTACGTCCCCTTTGGCCGAGAGGTGTTGTTGATCGACGATTCCGGGTGCAATTCAGCATTCCGGCCGGACGACGGGCCACTCGGATGGCGCCGGGATAAACCGGCATGTTGTAGGGGATGCAAGAGCCCTACGGGAAAGGAGAGTAGCTAATCCATCCCGGCCTCGAGTCTTGCTCCATCGGTGCGATCATTGGAACGCGAACGCCGTTCTGGTTTCCAATTTGGCGCGTGCCACACATCATTCTGCGCTGAGCAATCCGCGCAAACCAGCATGGCAGGATCAAGCACTTGCGGCGGGCAGCGGGTTAAGGTTTTTGGGCACGTCGCTCATAGCACGATTCGGGCATGATTCTCTCCGGATGTATCGTGAACGGACCGAAATGGCTACGTCTTGCGCAACTGATCATCGGTAAACGCTGGCGACAAGGCAGGACCGACGAATCGGTGCAGTCGTAACACGGACATGGCACAAGTAACGGAATATCGGGAAGTTGTCGCTCGCGTAAGGCCAACACGTACTCCACCGACCACCATTACTCGCGGCAGGCGGAGACCTTCTTAGGCTGGCACCGGTTTCCCCGAATCCACCTGGCGGGATCATAGTTTTTTCCTTGCATTCTTCCTGCGCCTGTAGTAGGGTAGTTGTGCCGACGTAGCCAAGCGTTCAAGGCACCTGCCCTGTAAGCAGGGATCGCTGGTTGAAATCCAGTCGTCGGCTCCAGAGTTGAGAATGTTGAGATTCCCCAAACCCGAAACGACGCGCGAGCGGCTAGGTAGGCCGCGTCGCATATTTGTGTGCGCCCATAGGCAGGTCGTCGATAACACCATCATGGCGACGAATCCAGGGCGTGGAGGCGGAGGGTAGAATCCAGAACCAACAATCAGGATTCTAAGACCCGCCCCGCAAAAGGCGGGTTTTTTATTGCAGCCCGAGAGTTGAAAATGTTGAGACTCCCCAAACCCGAAACGACGCGCGAACGGCAAGGTAGGCCGCGTCGCATATTTGTGTGCGCCCATTGCCAGGTCGTCGATAACACCATCATGGCGACAAATCCAGGGCGCGACGGGGGCGGGTAGAATCCAGAGCACAATCGGATTCCCAAAGAGCCCGCCCTAAAAAGCGGGCTTTTTTATTGCTCTTTGACAACTGAAAGACCAAGCAGCACAGGAGCATGGCGTAGTGGCAGCGCGGCGGTCTCCAAAACCGCAGGCGTGGGTCCGATTCCTACTGCTCCTGCCAGGGCGCGTTAGCCAAGTGGGAAGGCGGCTGTCTGCAGAACAGTCCAATCGTCGGTTCGATTCCGACCCGCGCCTCCATAGTGGTCAGCACTGGTGTGCGGGCGGGCCTTATAAGCCGGTAATTGCCCCGGATCAGGGTGCACGGCAGAGTTCGATTCTCTGGACCACTACCAAGGTTTTGCCTCCGTCGTTCAAAGGATAGGACACCACGCTACGAACGTGGAGATCGGGATTCGAGTTCTCGCGGGGGTACCATTCGGGCGCGTGCGGCCAATCGGACCGGCCACCAGCCTCCTAAGCTGGCGATATGTGAGTTCGAATCTCACCGCGCCTACCATCCCGCGATAGCTCAATGGTAGAGCAGGCGACCGATAATCGCCCGACGTGGATTCGATTTCCTCTCGCGGGACCATTCCGGCTTAGCACAACAGGTCGTGCGCTCGGCTGTTAACCGAGATGATCTGAGTTCGAATCTCAGGGCCGGAGCCGGGAGCGTAGCTCAACGGGCAGAGCGCCAGCCTTTTAAGCTGGGCGATGCGGGTTCAACTCCGGCCGCTCCCACCAAAGCTGCGGTAGCTCAGTGGCAGAGCCGCTGACTCGTAACCAGCAGACCGGAGTTCGATTCTCCGTCGCAGCTCCACGGTGACTGTAGGATAAGAGGGAGTCCGCTGGACTGTGAATCCAGTATGGTGCGGCTTCGAGCGCCGTCAGTCACCCCAAAATTTGTCGGCCCTGTGGCGCAGCGGACAAGCGCGGCTCTCTCCGAAGGAGCAGGTCGTCGGTTCGAATCCGACCAGGGCTTCCAGGCTGGCGTAGCTCAGTGGCAGAGCAGTCGCTTGGTAAGCGACCGACCTGAGTCCGATTCTCAGCGCTAGCTCCATGCGGGCGGAATTCGAGTGGCAGAATACCGGCCTCTTAAGCCGCGAAGTGCGAGTTCAAGTCTCGTCGCCCGCACCAAGATTTGCCCGGTTAGCTCAGACGGGTCATGAGCGCTGGTCCTACAAACCAGAGGTCCCGGAATCCCAAGCCGGACTGGGCACCAGAAATTGGGCCATGGAACTGCTAGGGGTGGTTGCCTCACTTGCAATGAGGATAGCAGGTGGGTTCGATGCCCACATGGTCCACCAGATTGGCGGTCATAATTCAATGGCAGAATACCTCGTTGCCAACGAGGATGTCGCGGGTTCGATTCCCGCTGACCGCTCCATGCGGTGTTGGTATATCGGCCGTGCCTCGGCCTTCCAAGCCGAAGAAGCGGGTTCGACTCCCGCACGCCGCTCGAAGTCTTCGGGATGTAGGGTAACTGGCAGCCCACCTGTTTTGGGGACAGGGCAGTGGAGGTTCAAATCCTCTCATCCCGACCAAATTGTTGCGGGGTTGAGGAGTGGTCCCTCGGTGGTCTCATAAGCCACGCAGGCTGGTTCGATTCCAGCCCCCGCAACCAGTTTTGCCCTTGTCGTCTAACGGCAGGATAGCGCGTTCTCAGCGCGCAGATGCGGATTCGATTTGCGCCGAGGGTACGGGCATGTAGGGGAGTCTGGCCTTCCCCGCCTCCCTGTCACGGAGGAGAGCGCCGGTTCAAATCCGGTCATGCCCGCCAATTTTGTGGCCTGTTCGTCTATCGGAAGGATGGCTGATTTTCAATCAGTCGAGGCGGGTTCGACTCCCGCACAGGCCACCGATGGGCGCGTCGTCCAACGGATAAGGGCCGGAGTCTTCTAAACTCCAGATGGCGGTTCGACTCCGCCCGCGCCTTCCATTTTGAAGAGAGGAATCATGGATACTTTGGTTCTGGACACTCAAGGTTTCCCGGTAGCTTTTGTCTCTTGGCAGAGGGCGGTCAACCTTCAATGGCAGGATCGCGCCATCGTAGTGTCGGAAGACGCCGAGCGAATCCTCCACTCGCCAAGTTTTGAAATGGGCTTGCCGCGCGTCATCAAACTACGGAACCATATCAGCCGGAAACTGCGCCTCAAGGTTCCGATGACTCGGCGCAACATCGCGGTGCGGGACAACAGTTCGTGCCAGTATTGCGGCCTGGTCCTGGAAACGAAGGACTATACCATCGATCACGTTTTGCCGCGGAGCCGCGGCGGAAGTTCGGTCTGGACGAACTTGGTTCTGGCCTGCGTTCACTGCAACAAGCGCAAGTCAGACTCGCTCCCGCACGAAGTAGGATTGGCATTGCGGCAGAAGCCGGTCGAGCCCAACCAGTTCGACCCGCGTTTCAACTTCCGGCTGCACATCAAAGTGCTGCGACCGGAATGGAAGGACTACGCTGCATACATCTACTGGAACGTAGAGTTGGAGAAGTAACCCCGGTGAGCAAGCGCGGTCGTTGCGACGGTCTGAAAAGCCGTAGAGTCCCGTTCGACTCGGGGACCGGGGGCCAACCACTCTGGCCTCGTCTAATGGTAGGACGACTGACTTTGAATCAGTTAATCTTGGTTCGATTCCAGGGGCCAGAGCCACTGCGAGATCGTTCAACTGGTAGGACTCCAGATTCTGAATCTGGCAATGCTTGTTCGAATCAAGCTCTCGCAACCAGGAAATCGCGGTGGCAAGCAGGTAAGCCCGCAGTGTTCTGTAGCTCTCAAGACGAAGGGAAAAGCGCGGCTAGGTCCTGTTGAGAAGTCGGAGCGGCCCCGCCCGCGAGACCGTAGGCAGCCTCTCGCAGCATCAGCGAGTCGAAGACGCAGGGATCTGAGGCAGGCCATAGAGCGCCCTTTGTGCTGTCCCCCGCGTCAGGCCCGTCTCACGGCAAATCGTTCCCCAGGAGTGCCCCTGGGCGCGCAGGGCGGCGATTCTAGCGGCGTCCACGACGACCCTGGGCCGTCCAAGCCTCCTTCCTTTGGCCTTCGCATTTCTAATGCCCGGCGCGGACGCGCTCGCAGATCAGGCTGCGCTCGAGTTCTGCGACGGCACCAAGCACAGTGAAGACCATCTTGCCGGTGGGAGTACTGGTATCGACCTGCTCTGAGAGGGAGACGAAGTCGATCCAAATGTCGTCGCACAGTTCAAAACGAGTATGTGCAGCGATCTGAGGGGCAGTGTTCGGGGTCCGGGTACGGAGGTCCTGGTCGAATGTGCAGGATAACGTAACATCCACGTCGCCACGGTTTTTGATGAGTGGTCATGCTGCGAATTCAATCCTTCTTTTGATTGTCTCCTTGAAGGCAGCCAGCAGTCGGGCTTTCTTCGCTTGGAGCAAGGCGATTTTCTCCTGTATTCCTTCCGTTGGCAAAGGCCGGCTGTCGCGGGCTCCCACGCCCAACGGTCTGTAGATTGCGTCGTAGGCTTCCAGCTCCGCGTCAATGTTCTGTAATTGTCGCTGTACATCTAAATCCAGCCCCATTCCAAGCCCCTCAGTCACGCTGGGCTGATCGGGTTCCTCGCCGGCGTTTCCCCTGTGTTTTTGTCTTTCTTGCTGAATTCTAATGAACTCGCGGTTCATTTCCTCAACTTGCTCTCGCAAGTCTCGCGGAAACAACTGGATCTCAATGCCCGCGTCACTTAGGAGTTGGTCGCCGAGTCCGCGGATATCGGGGTTCGGATCGAGCATACCAATCACAACGCGCGCCACCTTCCGTTCGATGAGTCGCTGGGCACAGGGAATTTTTGGGTGTTTCCTCGTGGTGCACGGTTCGAGGGTCGTGTAAACCGTAGCTCCCGCAACCAAGTCGTCGGGTAGCTTTTCTTCCAAGGCGATATATTCCGCGTGAGATTTCGGCTTCGGGTGTTCGCCGCGGTGAGCCGTGCCCAAGACTTTGCCGTCCTTAACAACAACCGCGCCGACCTTCGGATGTGGCCTATCATCTTCAGGATCGCTCTTCAATGCTTCCTCAATGGCCATCAGTGCGAAACGCCGGTCATCACCCTCGAGACCACTCCAAGCGGCTCCTGCGGGGACCGCCGGTGGATTTCTGAAGACGGCCCTCTGTTTGACCAAAATGCTCCTGCCTTCCAGTAGAGCGGCATGTGAATCAGTTTCAAATTTGCGAAGCAGACCAGGAATCTGACTCCCGCTTATGCCTGTGCGACGACAGACCAGTTCTGACTCTCCCTGAAATGCGCTGCGCTGCGCCGATAGCACTGAATTGTAATAGTTCGTGAGATCCTTTTCTCCTGCCTCGCCGGATGACTCGCCGAATGCTGTGTAGGCGTCAGAGATTGTTTGGGCGCGGGCGACAGTCAGTGCTTTGATGTGCCTGATGTACGAGTCAGCCTTGGTCGGCAGAACGGCCGCGGCGTTATGGGTGCGCCAGGCTTCGGACTGAGACTCGCGCAGATCACGTCGGTGTTCTTCGCCGAGCCGAGCCTGTGTTGCTTGAAAAGTAGTCTCTAGGAACTCAGCGATGTCTTTGCGATGGTAGTTCATTCAGGCTCCCCAACTCTTCTCGGGCTCAAGCTTCTTTCTTTCCATTGTAATGAACTCAGCCGCTTCATAGGCTGAATTTCCGATCAAGGCTAGCGACAAGCCGTAGAAGCACCGACCCGCGGCTCGTTAGCCATCGCTCAGCCGCGTATCGGATCGATTCTGGACAAGTAGAGCGCCCTTTGTGCGGTCCCCCTCGTCAAGCCTGTCTCACGGCAGATTGCACCCCAGGAGTGCCCCTGGGCACGCAGGGCGGCTATTCTGGCGGCGTCCACGGCGACCCTGGGCCGTCCGAGCCTCCTCCCTTTGGCTCTAGCGTTTCTGATGCCGGCGCGCACCCGCTCGCAGATTAGGCTGCGCTCGAGTTCCGCCACAGCGCCGAGGACTGTGAAGACCATCTTGCCGGTGGGCGTGGACGTGTCTACCTGCTCTGAGAGGGAGACGAAGTCGATGCCGAGCGCCTTGAAGGTTTCGAGCGCCCTGAGCAGATGCGAGACAGACCGGGCGAAGCGGTCGAACTTCCAGACCGCGACCGCCGCGAAGCGCCTCCGGTGGGCGTCGGCCATGAGCTTGTCGAGTTCTGGCCGGGACTCCTTCGAGCCCGAAATGCCGGTGTCCACGTAGCAGGCAGCGACCTCCCAGCCGCGACGCTGGCAATATTCCTCGAGCTCGCGGGTCTGCATCGCGGGGTCTTGCCCATTGTGAGCGGTGCTGACTCGCGCGTAGATTGCAACCCTAGTGTGGCCTGGTTGTGTGGAAAATGTCGGTGGGTGTATCTTCGGTGCAGCCATATTCAACCTCCTTAACAGGTTGGGGTGGTCAGGCAGCCGTTGAAGGTGACGCTTCAGCGGTTGCCGCTTTTCTTTTGAGCCTTCTTGCGCGGCCCTTTGCCTTCGCCGTAATGGGCCGTCTTGTATTTCCGGACCCTTTCCATGTCAGGCGCGGTCCACCGCCAGAGGGTTTGACCGTTCATGGGTACACCAATTGAAGGGCGCACCTTTCCGTCTGAAACCCAGCGCAGCAACGTGACCCAGTGAATGCCGACCTCTCGTGCAACTTCCTTTGTGGAGTAGGTCTGCCTTGCTTTCATAACGCTTTAACATATAGCATATTTACCTAGACCTCGTCAAGGCGAACCCGGAGGGAAACTCTCGACGAGAGCGGCGTGAAGTTTGGCGTACAATTTCAAGCGACTCTTGGTCCCGGCTTCTGCGGCCTTCTTGGGTGTCGGTGGACGGCACAAGTAGATCAAAATGGGTCTCAATCTGCAGGAGTCAAGGCAGGGCTTGGACCCCGCGCCAGGAATCCTCACAGACAGGGGCTGAGAGCCTGGGGCGTCAAGTACGCCGAATGGTGTCTCCGGGATAGCGTCCACCGATCCCCATACCCGGACAGACAGAACAGCGTGCGGGCCGTTAGAGAGGCGAGCATGCTTCATCATGCTGTGATATTCTCGCGCCGAGCAGAGGAGATACAGGTCGTGAGGATCGCCGCTGTTCAGGCCGCACCTGTTTTGCTGGATCGCGTCGCTACCCTTGAGAAGGCTCGTGAGCTTATCCGGCAGGCGGCACGGGGAACAGCGCACATAAGATGCTACCCAGGTCGATGATGGCGATACAGTGAGTTCGCGACACCGGCGGAGGGAGCCCCCGCATTGCGCGCTGTTCCACACTTGGTAGCAGTCACCTATCATCGGAGAATGGGCTCTGGCCGGACGAAACCCGCACTGTTCGGATGCGAAGACAAAGACGGCAACGGGTCTGGCGAATTTGTTGTCAAATTCAAGGGCGGGCTCGAAACGGGGGTTGATGGACTCACGTGCGAGTTGATCTCTAGCCTCGTCGCCGACGATCTCGGGATTGCATCGCCGTCCCCTGCGCTGATTGAGATTGATGCGGCGATAGCCCGCTTCATTCCGGAAAGTGACGCCGACGTGGCTACGGTGATTCGGAAGAGCGAGGGTGCGAACTTCGGCACGCAGGTGCTGGTCGGCGGGTTCCCCACCTGGCCTACCGACAAGGCAATACCCGCGGGGTTGCTCCAGGCTGCAACTGAGGTGTTTGCCTTTGACGCCTTGATTCAGAATCCAGACCGCAGGTATGACAATCCCAACCTGCTGTGGCGCGATGAGGAGGTCTTTGTAATCGATCACGATTCTGCTTTCTCCTTTCTTTACGCTCTTGGCAATCAAAGCTCTCCATGGAACCTGGAAAGGGCGCATTTCCTGGAGCAACATGTGTTCTACCGCCCCTTGAAAGGGAGGTTCACCGAGGTCGAGCGTTTCATGGGTGCTCTGGAGGCAATGTCGGACGACAAAATCAGTAACATTGCTGAGGCAGTTCCCCTGGAGTGGAGGACCGACAAGCTACCGAGGATAGTGAGGCATCTAAAGCTTTTGAGGGATCATGCAAGAGACTTTGCTGAACAGGTGAAAAGGAGGCTGGTATGAAGATACCGTACACGTTCAGCGTCCTGAGATACGTTCACGACCCGGTTACCACCGAATTCGTCAATGTTGGCGTGGCCCTTTATGCCCCCGATGCTCGGTATCTGAGTGCTATCTGCACTCCCTATTATGCGCGGCTGTCGGAGATGTTTGGTCATGTTGACGGAGAGCATTTCCGTCAGATCACGCGTTACTTACAGGATCACATTGATGAGATCGGCGCCCGCCTGAAGTCAGAGCTTCCTTTCCCCGAGCCCGCGAGAACCATTACCAGTCTGCTTGCCACGGTTTTGCCGCCGGACGACAGCGCGCTTCAGTTTTCTACGCCTGGAGGAGGCTTGACCTCGGACCCCGACAAAACACTGGGAAGTCTCTATCAGCGGTACGTTGAGTATTACACGGCGAGGACCAGTTACCCCAGTCGCAGCGATGATGAGATTTGGAAGGTTTTTAGGAAGCCGCTCGAAGAACAGCACGTCATCCAGGCGTTGGGACCCAAGCGCATCGTCGCGCCGGATTACGAATACGAATTCGAAACAGCGCGGAAGAACGAAGTTTGGCACACGTACGAGCCTGTTTCCTTCGATCTAATGGAGCCAACCTCAATCGTTGATAAGGCAAATACCTGGGTTGGCCGGATTACGAGCCTGGCTCAAAGCGAAGAGAAATTCAAACCCTACTTCCTGCTTGGTGAGCCGCGTGAAACCAAGCTTCGCGTCGCTTTCATTAAGGCCCAGAACATCCTTCACAGGATGCCTTGCGAGCCCGAGTTCGTCGAAGAAGCCGAGGCCGAAGACTTTGCGAAGCGCCTCAAAGCAGAGGTTGAGAAACACGGGGAGTAGTACCTCGCCTCGCAATTTGCGAAACGAAAGGGTAAAACCATTCCGCTGGAAAAGAGAAGTCGAGCATAGTGGGGATAGCCCCTTTCTGCTCCCGTGCCGCCGTCAAATCCTGGCGACGCCGGCTCAAATGAGGCGGCCCTCTTCAGTTCATGGACCCCCTTGAACATGACGGGGAAGCGCAAGGCGCGTGCAACAGCATAGGCGTCCCCGTGCTCTCGTTAGAATGCCCGCCAGCGGGTCAGAATCGGCTCAGGATGCGTCGGAGACGGTCAGATAATGGGAAACGGGTGATGCTTTTGTGAGACGCTGGAGTTTTTGTGACGTGGTTTGTGACGTAACTGGTATAATAGGCGCCCGTCGGCAGCAATAGGCAGGTACAGCGCGACGGACCGGTTGGTGCCCTTGGGGCCGCATAAATAGCGGGTGAAGCGCTATTCCGGCACCTTGCTGCTACATCGGTTTTCAGAATTGGGGTGCAAGGGGTCGCCAGTTCAAATCTGGCCGTCCCGACCATTCGCTTCAGACACTCAGCCTGGGGCGGTTTGGCCATCGTGTTCGCTCTTGTCCTACCCACATCGCCCGCAATTTCTGTTTGGCCCTCCTGACACCGGGATATATACTTCCCGACGGCTGATGATCCGGCCAGCGGATGCGAGTCCATACCGGTAGCAGTCGTACGGCGCAGCTTCGGCCGCGTTTTCTGTAGGTCTGGTTTTCAAGAACTCTCGAGGAGGTGATTTATGCCGAGCCGGCGCAGATTCATGGGACAGATGCTGGGGGGCGCGGCGACGCTCGCAGCTTCGGGCGGCTTGTATCCTTCCAGCCGCGTGCTGGGCGCGAATGATCGCGTCCGTATCGGACTGATCGGCGCCGGAGGCCGCGGGCAGGAAATTTTCCGTACGGCGCTCAAGTGTCCCAATGTCGAAGCAGTGGCGGTCGCCGACGTTTACACGCGCCCCCTGGACGAAGCAAAGACGATCGCGCCCCAGGCGAAAACCTACCGCGACTTCCACCGTCTGTTCGACGACAAGAGCATCGACGCTGCACTGATTGCGACGCCCCAGCATCAGCACGCCTTGTGTTTTGTTCCCGCCCTCCAGGCCGGCAAGGACGTCTATCAGGAGAAGACGATGGCCTTCAATCCGGACCACGCCAAGCGCATGCGCCGCGCGCTCGAAGGTTCAGGACGAGTCGTTCAGGTCGGTATCCAATCCACCAGCGGCGATGTCGTCGCGCGAGTACGTGAGCACCTGGGATCCGAGAGCCTGGGCAAGATCACCGCCGTCCACACGCACATGTACCGCAACGCTCCTTATGGCGGCTGGAAGAGAAGGATTCCGAGCGACTGCGATCCCGAGCACGTGGACTGGAAGATGTTCCAGGGCGAGGCGGCTCCCCACGATTTCGATCCCAATCGTGTCATCAACTGGCGGTTCTTCTGGAGCTATTCGGGCGGCAACGTATTTGAGAACATGGTCCATCAGGTGGGCTTCTGGTACAAGCTGCTGGACCTCAAGATCCCGCGCAGCGTCAACATGCACGGCGGCAATTACCTTTCGCCGGGAATGGAAGTGCCTGACACGATGAACGTCAGCATGGACCAGCCTGAGAATATTCTCTTCACCTGGAACTCAGGGTTCGGCAACGCCCATTACGGCGAGGATGATGACCTGGTGCTGGGCGATAAGGGAACCGTCTGGCGGAACGATCAGAGTGTCCGCTACCTGCCCGAGGAGGGCCGTCACCACCGGTCGCAGGCCGCCGCCCCGCCGATGCCGTCCGGGAGTAAAGCTGCGGACATCGTGGGTGGCGGGGACGAAACCCAAGCGCACATGCAGAACTTCTTTGATTGTGTGCGCAGCCGCAAAGAACCCAACTGCCCGCTCGAGCTCGGCTTCCGCTCCGCTATCGCTTGCCAGATGGCGCTCGTCTCCTATCGCGAAGGGCGACGCGTCAAGTGGGACACGGACCGCGAAGAGATTGTTTAGCCCCCTGAATGAGTAGCGCAGGCCTCCGCGGCCGAGGTCTGCGGCTCTTCCGACGGGGTGGGTGGCGCACATGTGGCCGGGTCTGCCATGTGCGCGTCTTTTGGAGATTAAGGTGGGCGATGAAATGGCTGCGCTGGTTTGACCTGCCGCTTCTTCTGGGATTTGCGGCCGCCATCGTGCTGTACGCCTGGGCATGGGATGCGCGACACGTGATCGGCATGGCCGTGGCCGCCATCGGGTTCGCACTATGGTTTACGGCGCGGCTCCAGCTCGGAAAATCGTTTGCCGTGCGTCCCCAAGCGCGAGCGCTGGTGACCAGAGGGCTCTACTCGAAGTTTCGTAATCCCATCTATCTCTTCGGCGGCTTGGCCTACGGCGCCCTGCTGATCGCCTGGGGCAAGGTCATTCCCCTGGTCTTCTTTGTGTTCTTTTATCCGGTTTACCAATACTTGCGAGTCCGAAAAGAGGCGGAGGTTCTCGAGAAAGCGTTTGGGGACGAATATCGCCGGTACAAGGCGAGGACGTGGCTGTGACAGCCCTTCGGACCCTGCATTTTGCGGGAGATAGTTAGTTTGGCGCGGAAGTCGGGTTGGCGAACCCTGGGAAATGGCGCGCATCAACCCGCGTGAAGATTCCGTCTGGATTGGGGAGAGCGTAACCGTAGCCGTAGTTCCCCCATATCGTTCCATCCTCGAAGTAGACGACATCGACCCCGATATTGAACTTTGCGACCTCGGCGAAGGCGCATCCCGTCTTCAAGTCTAGGTACCGGTCGGAACAGGGCGCTGTGTCCCGTGCCTCGTCTATGTTTTCCTCGCGCAGGATGAGACTCAGGGTTTGAGTATGGAACGGCTTTCTCTGAACCGTCTGGGCAAAAGATTTATCGGTACGTCCCTCTGGTGAAAGCGTTACTTCCCCGCCTGGCGCAAGCCGTAGTGGGGCCTTGCCCTGACGGAGAATCCTCCAATCCTCGCCCTCGGAGCGGAGAACCTGGTAGCGGGCCTCCAGGCCCGATGCTGTCACGGCAGGAATCAGGCCCCAGTACAGAGTGGTGTGGATGAGCACCGGACACTCACCGTCGCAAGAGCGAGGGTGGTGGTCGCACCAAGAAGTAGAACCGAATCTCTTACGGGGTAACCAATCGCAGTCGCCGCCAGTCTGGCGCGCAGGAAACACAACGGAAATCCCTACAGACACGATGTTCTTCGAGACCTGGCTCCTCAAGGTGAATGAGGCGCTTTTCAGCCATTCCTTAACGACATCCACATTCTCAAACTCATCTCCGGTTATCTGCGGCAGTCGGTACGTTCCTGGCACGACCTCCTGCCCATCCTTCGTAATTCTGACCAGCTCAACTGGGTCACCTGGGTGTGACGGGTAGACTTGGAGCGTTTCCGGCCACGGCGTCAAATCGTTCCCAGTAGTTGGAGAATGCGGAGGAGACTTCGGTTGGACTTGAGCCCGCAGCATCGGGACCAGCATGCTGCCCAGCAAACAGATTGCTAACACGCTTAGCCGTTGGACTAACTTTGCCATGGCGGCTCTCCTCTTGAACTCGCTGCCCGCCGGTAAGTAGTATTCTCTCTGAGAACGAGTAATAACATATTAATAATGCTAAGGAAAGCACCGCGAATCTCCTGGGACGTCGGGAATCCACGTCCAGTGGTATTATCGTGAGCGATGGCTTCGGTACAACGACGGGGGCTGAATGACACACCTTAGAACCTGGGCTTGGGCGCTGGCTCTGGTAATCGGCGCGGCAGGCGTTGCAGGAGCGGCGGAAGGCAAGGCTCAGCCGGGCATCGAGAGGAGCGCTTTCGGAAAAATGGCAAACGGACAAGCGATCGATCTCTACACGCTCACCAACTCGAGCGGCATGAAAGTCACTATCACCAACTATGGCGGGCACGTGGTCTCGATCATCGTCCCCGACCGGCAGGGCCAGATGGCGGACGTGGTTCTCGGCTTCGACCATCTCGACGGATACCTCGCGACCAACCCTTTCTTCGGCGCGCTGGTCGGACGCTACGCCAACCGCATCGGCAAGGCGGAGTTCAAACTGGACGGGGTCGAGTACAAGCTGGCGAAGAACGATGGCCCCAACAGCCTGCATGGCGGACTCAAGGGTTTCGACAAGCGCGTCTGGAAGGCGCATGAAGTTTCCAAGCCGCATCCTGCCCTAGAACTGACTTACCTCTCGAAGGACGGCGAAGAGGGTTATCCCGGCAACCTGTCCGTGAAGGTGGTTTACACGCTAACCGATGCCAACGAGCTGCGCATCGATTACACCGCGACCACCGACAAGGATACGGTGCTCAACTTGACCAACCACTCCTACTTCAACCTGGCGGGCGAGGGAAACGGCGACATCCTGAACGAGCTGATGATGATCAACGCCGACCGCTTCACGCCCATCGATGCGACGCTGATTCCAACAGGCGAGCTCCGCAGCGTGGCGGGTACGCCGCTCGACTTTCGCAAGCCGACCGCTATCGGCGCACGCATCAATGCGGATGACGAGCAGTTGAAGTTCGGCCATGGCTACGACCACAACTTCGTCATCAACCGTAAGGGACCCGGCCTGGCGCTCGCGGCGCGCGCTGTCGATCCAGGATCCGGACGCGTGCTCGAGGTCCTCACCACGCAGCCCGGTGTGCAGTTCTATACCGGAAATTTCCTCGATGGCGGCGTCCACGGCAAGGGCGGCAAGGCGTACGGACGTCGCTCCGCCTTCTGCCTCGAGACGCAGCATTTCCCCGACTCGCCCAACAAGCCCGATTTTCCCACCGCTGAGCTCAAGCCCGGTCAGACTTTCCATGAGACGACGGTCTACAAGTTCTCTACCACGAAGTAGGTAGCCACGGCGTCCCTTGCCAATTGCTGTGGCATCGGTCATCATCGCTTCAGGATGGGCATTCGCGAGCGAATCGTCACACTCTTCCGGCTCTTCCTGCTCTTTACTGTGCTGGTGGCGGTGGCGCTCATCAGCGCCATCACTACCGTTCGCCTGACCATTCACGGCCATCAGGAGACCATGCCGGATCTGGTGGGACGTCCGCTCGAGACGGGCGAGCGTATCTTGAGCGGTCTCGGGCTCGAGGTCAAGATCGAAGGGCGGATGTTCAGCGCCCAATATCCCGTCAACCAGATTGTGTCGCAGGTGCCCCCTCCCGGGACGCGCATCAAGGTCGGGCAGCACGTCCACGTGCTGGTGAGCCTGGGCCCGCCACAGGTGAAGGTGCCGAACATCGTCGGGTCGAGCGCGCGCGCCGCCCAGATCGCTGCCATCCAAAGAGGGCTGAGCGTCGGCGATCTGGTCGCGGTGCACTTCGCCGGGTCGGACGTGGATCAGGTAATGGCGCAGGAGCCGCCAGCCTCCGCCGCCGTGGTCCATAGTCCGGCGGTCAATTTTCTGGTCTCGCTCGGGCCAGAGCCGCCTGCCTATGAATGTCCAAGTTTCGAGGGCCGGCCGCTGGCTGACGTGCGGCGTTTTCTCGAAGAACACCAGTTCAAGGTTGGGACGATTACCTCGGTTGCGAAACCAGGAGTGCCGCTGAACACCATCGTGGGCCAGACGCCCGATGCCGGAAGCAGGATCGACGCAGATACGGAGTTCGCTTTTCAGGTCGCAGGCCCGCCGCCCAGTCCTATCCCGGCTGCGCCCGCAGCTCCACCTCCAGCGCCGCCGCCCGCGACGACCCCTCCAAGCACGCCGCACTAGAAAAACCCAATCCGATGCCAAATCAGACCACAACCGTCTCCCCTTGCGGGAGAGGTTGGCGCGCGAGCGCCGGGTGAGGGGTGGAGGGCCGTCTCCCGGGGCTGACACCCTGGCCTATTTATCTACCCTGTCGGGGCGGGATCCCTCACGGCAAGTCGGCGAAGGGCAACATGAGGGGCGGCTCGGCAAGGAAGGGCAGACGCGCGATTTCGCGGACCGCGCGGTCGACCAGGCGCTCGCGCGTCGGCTCGAGCGTCATCACAAAAGGCAGACGCCGCTTCGAGTGCGCGGGTTCTTGTAGCACGGAATCGATATTGATGCGGTGGCGCGCCAGGATCCGGCAGACGCGCGCCAGAATCCCGGGACGATCCCTCACCACCAGCCGCAGGTACGCGGCGAGCAGGTTGCCGCCGGCCGAGGCGATTTTCGCGGGATGCCACGTCGCATAGCCCAGCGGCGACGCGCCGCGTCCGCCCGCCATGATGTCGCGCGCAATCTCCACCACATCCGAGAGCACCGCGACGCCGGTCGGCTCGCCACCCGCCCCTCGTCCGGTGAGCAGCGTGTTGCCGCCTTTGCTGCCCACGAGCAAGATGCCGTTGACGGCGCCCTGTACGGCGGCAAGTTGCGCGCCTTGCGGGATCATCATGGGCCGGACGAAAATCTCGAGCCCGCCCGCACGGCTGCGCCGCGCACCGGCAATCAGCCGGATGGTGTGGTTCAAGCGATGCGCGTAGGCGAAGTCCACCTGGTCGATGCGCGTGATGCCTTGCGCCGGAATCTCTTCTACGCGGATAGGCTGGCCGAAGCAGATCATTGCCAGAATCGCGATCTTGTAGCGCGCGTCGTAGCCCTCGACGTCGAATGTGGGATCGGGCTCGGCGTAGCCCTTCTCCTGCGCCTCGGCCAGCGCGGCGGCGAACGTGCAGCCCCGCCGCTCCATCTCCGTCAGAATGTAGTTAGTGGTCCCGTTGAGGATGCCGTAGACGGCCTTGAAGTGCTCGCCCGCCAAGCCCTCGCGGATGGCGTGCAGAATGGGCGTGCCACCCGCGACACACGCCTCGATCCCGAGCGCGGCTCCCGAGGCGCGGCTTCGCTCGACCAGCTCCTTCCCGTACTCCGCCACGAGCTGCTTGTTGGCGGTCACCAGGTGCTTGCCCGCACTGAGCGCCGCCTGCGCGATGGCATGTGCTGTCTTGAGCTCGCCAACCAATTCCACCACGATGTCCACGTCCGGATCGTGGACCACCTGCTTCCAGTCGTGGGTGATTTGGACGGGTCGCTTGATCCACGAGAGGTCGCGCTTGTGGATGGTGCGCGAGCAGATATACCGGAGCTCGAGCCGGCATCCTAGGCGTCGCTCGACTTCGCGCTGATGCTCGAGCAGCACCTTCACGGTGCCCGTGCCCACGGTTCCGAGTCCGATGACGCCGACGCGAATCCGGCGACGTGGGGAAGCCGCAATTTTTTTCGCGCTGCTGCTTGATTCTCTTTTCTTCATCGCGTGTCTCGATAGACGCCGAGCCGCTTCCCGTCTTTCCTTCGAACTTCACTCACCACTCGAACTCCAAGCGCGTTCGCCGCGTCGCGAACTCCTCGTAAGCGCCGACGCGCAGCGTCCGGATGTGTTGCGGCTGGTCAGTATAAGCCAGCACGGCCGTCAGGACGTTCGGGCGCTTGCTGTCGAAGCTCAGGTACGGCTCGGGCAGATAGAAGTCCTTCTGCGGGCCGACGGTCACGTAGCGGCCCACGAAGCGGCCGTTGAGATACAGCAGCGCATCGCGGTCCGCCTCAAGGGTCGCCTTCCAGGGTACTGACCACGCCTCCTCCGGCTTGGTGAGATTGAACTGGGCGCGGCACCAAGTGAACGCCGGGACCAGGTCGCCGCCACCCCCGCTGGTCAATTGCGCGCTGTTCCATCCGCCCACTGAGAATTCCGGGTCGATTCCGCGGCCGCGCATGGCTGCCGGAAAGCGTTGAAGCTGCCAGGAGTCGATGGCCGTGGCCGACTGCGCATCAGCGCCCACGCGCACCGACTCGATTCCCTTCAGCTCGCCCAGCTTGTCACCGAAGTTGGGACTCCCGAACGCTTCGTAAGCGATTTCGAGCTGGTTCGACCCCGCGTGCGCGTAGCCCGAGAGCGCGAATTCCACTTGCTTCTGAGTATTCGACGCCTCCGCGACCAGCTTGCCGTTGAGGAAGACTTTCTTCGCGTCGTCGGCCAAAGTCGAGATGAACATCTTGGGCTGGTTCGTGTACGCGAACTCGGCGCGGTACTTCGCGTAGCCGTAGGGCAAGGGGCCCAAGTCCTCGAGGGCGCGCAAAGCTGTGTTCATCCACTGGCCTGAAGCGGTGTCAAACTTCTCGACCCAGGTTTGAACGTTCGTCAGACTCATCGGCTGACTGGGCAGGGGAGGCGTTGTCAGGTGGACGCGCGCCGTCCGCCAGTGCCGGTCGTACTTGAACTCCGTCTCGGCTCCGTCCACCCAGCATCTGCCGGGAAGCGGAGGCAAGAGCATCATCAAGTCGTGCGCGCCGGGCGCAAACTCCAGGTCTGCCCAGAGCCGATTGTGACGTGAACCCGTTCCATCGAGCATCGCGACGTCGCCCATGAACGGAATCGTTATGGGCGGGGGCTGCTGGGGCTGCTGCGGTTCATAGTCACTGCGTGCGACGGGTGCGGGAACCACGCTCGCAGGGAAGTCGGCCGTCCAGGTGCCGAGGGCGCGCTCGCGGGGCAGCAGCACCAGCAGCAGGTGATCGTTGATGTAGAGGATCTTCTCGCTCTGCCCGAAGCGCACGCCAAACGTGACCGACTCGTAGTCCGAGTCCCAGTACTGGTAGACCGTCTCGCCTTCGATCTGCGGCTCCTGCTGCGTAGCGAGCGAAATCTCCGCCAGCCGGCCCGGCTCGTCGTAGACGATGAGGAAGTGCCGGTCGAGATTGAGTCCGCTGGCGATGACCTCGGCGGTCGAATAGCGAAGCTGGCTGCCAGGGATGAGGATCCCGACGGGCAGCATCTTCATCTCACGCGCGCCGATGGTGAGTTCGCCCTCGCGCGGCACGCTGATAGGCCGATGCGTGGGACTCGCCGGGTCGGTGAAAGTTATCTTGAAATGCTGCTCGGCGTTCGCGTCCTCGCGAATAAACAGGACGCCCGCCGAGGCGTTCATCCGCTCGCCAACGTTGACGCTGGGATTGGTCGACTGCGGGGGATGCTCAGGCGCTCGCGCCCGCGCCAGGATCGGCCCCACCATTCCGAGGGTGACGCCGATCGAGCGCGCCGCATAGTACTTCTCCCACAAGCCGCCCGGCTCGCGGATAGGCGCGGCGTAGTCGTAAGTGGTGGTCAGGTGCTTCGCGGCCCAATCGAAGTTGGTGCCGCCGAAACCCATGTAGTAGTTGAGATAGGTCAAGCCCTGTTCGATCACCGTTTTGGTCAGCAAGTTGAGCTGCGCGCCGTTGACGCCGTCCTGATCGACGGAGAGCTTGCCGCCGAACTGACTGAACCAGCCGCCTTGCAGCTCGGTCACGCCCAAGGGAGATACCGGCTCCTCGCGGCGGAGCTTCTCGAGCGGCGGCACGACCTGCTTCGCCACGTTCCAGCGTGGATAGAAATTGCACGTGTCCATGATGCGTGCCATGTCCGCGTCGGAGCGTTCGCGCACCTGTTTTGTCCAGCAGGTGATGAGCGGCACGTCGATGCCGCTCGACCAGGCCATCTGCGCGAGCGTCCGGATGTACTCCTTCTTGTCGGCGTCGGGCAGTTTCCAGTAATCGTATTCGTTCTCGATCTGCATCATGATGATGGGACCGCTCTCGGTCACGAGGTGCCGGCGGATAACGGGCAGCACTTGGTTGTACCAGTGCTGCGACGTCTTGAGGCTTTCGGGGTGGTTCGAGCGCAGGGGAAAGCGCTGGGCGATGACCCAGTGCGGGAAGCCGCCCGCGTCCCACTCGGCGCAGACGTAAGGCCCGGGGCGCGCGATCATCCAGAATCCCATCTCTTTCACCAGCTTTACGAAGTCCTCGAACTCGCTCAGGTCCGCGTGACCTTCGACGGGTTCGTGGTAGTTCCAGAAGACGTAAGTCTCGATGGTGTTGAAGCCGGCGTGGCGGAACTTCGCGAGGCGATCGCGCCAGAGCGCGCGCGGACAGCGCGGATAGTGGAACGCCCCGCTGTAGACAAACGTGTCGACTCCGTTGATGGTGAAACAATTCGCGTCATAGCGGATGATGTGCGGATTCGCGAACTGGTCTTCGCCCTGGGCCGGCGCGGGAAGGATCAGCGAGGCGCGCAGCAGCTCGAGTCCACGCGGTCCGACGACGGCCGCGAGCGGCGCACCCGCCGCAAGCTCGAGGAATTGTCGTCGCGAAGTTTTCATGGCATCGCCGGTTCGCGCATCCCCTCACCCCTGCCCCTCCCCCGCAAGGGGGGAGGGGAGAGCGAATCTAGAACCACAGCTCCTCTCCCATGTGGCGAGGCGACGAGAACAAGTTCAGAACCACAACCCTCTCCCCTTGCGGGAGAGAGCCTGTCCTTCGCGCAGGCGAAGGAGTGGCGCGCGAGCGCCGGGTGAGGGGTCGAGGAGACGCTAGCTCCCGCCGCCAAAATTCCGCAGGTGCCAGTCCTGCTCAAACATGTTAAAGAAGCCTTCCTTGTAAGGATGCTCCTTGATCAGGTCCTCGTTGAGCTCGACGCCGAGCCCGGGCCTCTCCGGCGGATAGAAGTAGCCGTCGCGCGGACGTGGCGTGCCGGGCACCGCTTCGACCACCCAGGTCTCGGAGAAATCGTCGAAGCATTCTTGTACCTTCAAGTTGGTGGTGCAAAAATCAAAGTGGACGCTCGCCGCCGTGCACACCGGGCCGTTGGAGTTGTGCGGGGCCATCAGCATGGAACGCACGTCGGCCATAGCGGCGATCTTCTTCATCTCGAGGATGCCGCCCGCGTGGATCACGTCCGCCTGGATAATGTCCGGCGCGCCCGACTCCAGCACTTCGCGGAATCCGTAGCGCGTGAAGTAGCGTTCGCCGGTCGCGACCGGCAGGTTGACGTGGTCCGCCACCTTCTTGAGCGACGGAATATCCTCGGGCGGGCAAGGCTCCTCGATCCAACCGGGATGGTAAGGTTCGAGCATGTGCGCCAGGTCGATGGCGGTCGCGGCGCTGAAGCGTCCATGCATCTCGACGAAGATTTCGACGTCGGGCCCGACGGCCTCGCGGATCGCCGCCACCAGTTCCACCGAGCGGACTTTCTCAGCGCGCGATATCTCGAGCGCGCCGGGGCCGAACGGGTCGACCTTGAGCGCCCGGTAGCCCTTGTCGAGCACCACCTTGACGCGCTTTGCGAATTCCTCCGGCTTGCGCTCCACCGTGTACCAGGCGTTGGCGTAGGCCTTCACCTTCTCGTGACAGCGCCCGCCCAGCAGCTTCCACACCGGCTGGCCACACGCCTTGCCGACGATGTCCCAGCAGGCGATCTCGATTCCGCTCATCACCGTGGTGGCGATCACCCCGTCACGCCAGAACTCGTTGCGGTACATGCGCAGCCAGAGGTCTTCAATGTTGAAGGGGTCAGAGCCGATCACGTGGCGGCGCACCGCACCCTGCAAGTAACCCAGCACGCCTTCTTCGCGGTTCTGCAGCGTACACTCGCCGATGCCCACCAGTCCTTCGTCGGTCTTCACCTTGAGGAAAATCAGGTTGCGCCAGCTCGTGCCGAGGACCAGGGGTTCGACTGCAGTGATTCGCATCGTTGCTCGCTCCGCCTCTGTTCAGGTCATCCGCCTTGTCGCACGAGTTGCTTTGTTGTGGCGGAGAAACCATTAAAGCCGAAATGCGGGAATACAAGCAAGGATTACGTGCCGGCGGTGGTTGGCCGAGCGGAGAAGTAGTGGTCAGTTTCCATGTGGGCGATCCGCCAAGAAGGCTTTTTGCTCCCCACTTCTGCCACAGGAGCCAAGGTGAACGTCGCGCGGCGCACGGGTCAAAACTTACAAATCATGTGCTATAAGAGACCCAATGCGCCTACACGATTACGCACCCCGGCCCGCGCACCTCAAATGGCTCCTCGATTCCGACCCGGCCATCCGTTGGCAGGTCATGAGGGACCTCACCAGTGAAGCCCCCAACGCGATTGCAGCCGAGCGGTCTCGCGTCGCCACCGAAGGCTGGGGAGCTAAGCTGCTCGCCCTCCAATCTCCTGTCGGCTACTGGGGCGGGCCGAACGAGGACCTTACTACCCTCTACACTCTCGTCCTTTTGATGGACCTCGGTCTCGATCCCGCCAGTAAGCAGGCCCGAAAAATGATCGACCGTGTCGACAAGCGGCTCATATTTAAGCGGCACAGCAACCGGCCTTTTCTTCACGGTGAAACCGAGCCCTGCATCAACGGCAGAATCCTCGGCATCGGTTCGTGTTTCAAGGAACCAAACGACGCACTGGCTAAACAGCTCCTGGGCCAGCAACTCGAAGATGGCGGCTGGAACTGCGAAGCGGTTTTGCCTTCTGCAAAACGTCCGAAAAGCCGGCGCTCTTCGTTCCATACTACCATCTGCGTGCTCGAAGGACTGCTCGAATATGAAAGGGCAGGGCGCAAATCGGGGGCCGTCACTAAGGCCCGCAAGCGGGCCGAAAACTATCTGCTCGAGCGACGCATGTTCCGCTCGCTTCGAACTGGCGAAGTCATCGACCAACGCTGGCTCCGCTTCTCGTTCCCGCCGTTTTGGCACTACGACGTCTTGCGCGGACTCGATTACCTGCGGAATGCAGGACTCAAACCCGACAGCCGCGTCAGAGAGGCCATCGAAACCGTGATTGAGCGCCGCCACCAGAACGGGCGCTGGCCACTTAACCTCCTTCATCCCGAACATATTCCATTGGAGATGGAGACCGGTGTTGGCAGGGCAAGCCGCTGGAACACACTGCGCGCTCTCCGAGTCCTGCGTTGGTATAATTAGGGACGCAAAGGATAACACGATGAGGCCGCCGTTTCGCTCCAGGCAGGAAGTAATTATCAACGCGCCATTGGAAGCGGTTTGGGCATTCAACATGGATCTTAGGAAAATCCCGGAGTTTCATCCGCGTGTCTTTAAGGTGGATCTGATCTCGGGAAAGGCTTTTCGCGAAGCGGGTGCCTCATATCAATGTCATCTTACGGGCGGTAAGCATACGTGCATTGAAAAGGACGTAGAAATCATTCCGATGGAGAAGATCGTCACCTTATTGCCCGAGGACACCTTCGGGATAAGCAAGATTTTCACAGATTACATGGTAGAAACGAACTTACACAAAATCGGAGACCTCTCGACAAAAGTAGAAATCAGCCACTATTACTCTACGAGAAGCTTGAAAGCGAAACTGTTGAACCTGATAGCAAAGAGGAAGATTGCACGCGAGACTCAGGCTACGCTAAATGCGATCAAAGCTGCAGTAGAGGCTACTAGCCGTTCGGTGTAGAGAAGTTATGTACGAGACCGGCTCTAAGAGCTAAAGCTAGAAGCTAGAGCTGATTCCCATGAAACGCATTGCCACCATCGGAGGCGGAATCTCCGGCCTCCCGGGCCGCATACGCGATCGAAGAAAAACGCCATAAGAACTCAACGCGGTAGTTGTGACTTTGGCGTGCTCGCGCTATGGCTTGGGTCAGAGAGTGGCCGCGAATTTACCATTCGGAGCGGATGACGACGTACAGGGAAGTGCGCCACTACCGGCCGAAGAATGGAGCTTGGGCTCGACGCCTGGCAGGGCCGATCTCGAAGGGTGCGCTGGCCCAAACGCCAAAGGCACGTCAAGTGGTAGCCTTACCCTGTGACGCGCTAGCCTTTGGCGAGCAGGGCCTGGAAGCGCGGATGGCTGCGCAGGGGATCGAGGTCGGAGTCGTGCAGGATCCACTCGCGCTGGCCGAAGCCGTGGGTAATCGATTTCTCGAGGAGGTCGATGGCCTTCTCCGTTTGACCCATCATCGAAAGGTTACAGGCGGCGTTATAGAGGATCGCGGGGTCGACGGAGTCAATGGCCAGCGCCCGCTCGGTCCAGGCGCGCGCCTTGTCGAGCTCGCCGATCTGGACGAAAGCGCCGGAGCCGAAGAGGATAGCGCGCGCGTCGTCAGGGTGCATCTGGACGTGTTTCTCGATCACCTGCAGGCTGCGCCCGTCGATCGCCTTGGCTTCGTCAGTGCGGCCGAGCGACTTCAGGCACATGGCGAGCAGGCGCGGTGACTGGTAATCATCGGGATTCACCTGCCAAGCCTGTTCAAAAAGCTTGGCGGCCTCAGCCCACTGGCCTTGCTGGACGCACGACCGTCCATAGAAGTAGTAGGCCTCGAAGAGCTTGGGGTTGAGGCTGATGGCGGTCTGGAACTCGAGCGCGGCTTCGTCGTGGCGCCGGCTGAGCATGAGCGCCAGTCCGCGTGAGGCGTGCGCTTCGGCCAGATCCGGCTCGAGTTCGAGCGCTTTGCGGCTTGCGACTTCGGCCTGCTGGAGGTTCGCGTCGTTCGACTCGAAGTACATATAGAGGAACGAGCAGCAGTCGGCGATGCCGGCGTAGGCGCGGGCGTAGTTGGGATCGATTTCGATGGCGCGCAAGAACATCTGGCGCGCGAAGTTGAAACTCTTGCCGCGGAACTGGTGGAAGAACTGGCGGCCGCGCAAGTAGCAGTCGTAGGCACGGACGTCGGCGGTTTGCGGCTTTACGATCGACTGCTTTTCTGACGCGCTCAGCATCAAGCGCAGAGCCTTGGCGATCGACTGCGCCAGCTCGTCCTGAATCGCGAAGACGTCTTCCATCTGCCGGTCGTAGCGCTCGGCCCAGACGGAGCGCCCGGTGCGCGTCTCCACAAGCTGAGCGCTGATGCGCAGGCGATTGCCGGCGCGCCGCAGGCTGCCTTCGAGCACGTAGGAGGCGTTCAATTGCTCGCCCACCTCGCGCAGGCTGGCGCGCTTGTCGCGATAGCCGAGCACGGCGGAGCGCGAAAGCACCCAGAGGTCCTGAATCTTCGAGAGCTCGGTGATGATGTCTTCCGTGATGCCGTCGCGGAAGTACTCGTCGTCCTTGTTGCCGCTTTGGTTCTCGAAGTAGAGGACGGCCAGGGATTTCGTCGGACGCTCGGCGGCGGCAGGCTCGGCGGACGCCGCGCGCGCGGCGTCCGAGCGCCCCGAGTCGGTATCGCGCTTCAAGCGCCGCAAGTCAGAAAGCATTTCGGAAGCCACCTGATAGCGCAGGCGGCGGTCCTTCTCGAGCGACTTCTGGATGATGCGATCGAGCTCAGCGGGCACCTCGCGATTCACCCGGGAGGGCGGGGCGGGCGAGCGGTGCAGGATGGCGTCAAACAGCGAGGCCGAAGTCGATCCCGCAAAAGCCTGCTGGCCGGTGGCCATCTCAAAGAGCACCACGCCGAAGCTGAACAGGTCGGTGCGCACGTCCAGGCTCTCACCCAGCGCCTGCTCGGGACTCATGTAAGCGACCGTGCCCATCGCCGTGCCGGGGCTGGTGAGCAACTCTTCGCGCGTCGCGGCGGTTTCCTCATGCCCGCTCGCCACTCCCTTGCCTTGGGCCAGCGGCGAGAGCTTGGCCAAGCCGAAATCGAGCACCTTGGCGCGGCCGCGCTGGGTGATGAAGATGTTGGCGGGCTTGATGTCGCGGTGGATGATGCCCTTGGCGTGCGCGGCTTCGAGCGCGTCCGCAATCTGGATCGAGAGGTCGAGCAATTCGTCGAGCTTCAGGGGCTTGGCGGCGATGCGGTGCTTGAGCGTCTCGCCCTCCAAGAGCTCCATGGCGATGAAGGGCTGGCCGTCGGCTTCGTCAATCTCGTAAATCGTGCAGATGCCGGCGTGGTTCAGCGCCGAGGCGGCGCGGGCCTCACGCTGGAAGCGCTCGAGAGCCTGCCGGTCGCGTACCAGGTCCTCGGGGAGAAACTTAAGGGCGACGTGACGTCCGAGCTTGGTGTCCTCGGCCTGGTAGACCACGCCCATCCCGCCACCGCCCAGCTTGTCGACGATGCGGTAGTGCGAAATCGTTTTCCCGATCATGCGGCGGTCCCCCTGGGATAATCATCGGCGCTACGGCGCGTTTATTTGTACAGCCGGATTCCCCATTAAAGCCGAACGCAGCACAGGAATCAAGGACCAGATGACGCTGGGGACCCGGCGGTCGGTCGCGGTCGTTGGCCAGTTTCGCGTCCCAGAAATTCCAGTTGAAACAGGAAGGCAGCCTTGAGTAGTATCTCCGCCGAGATCGCGCACGCCTGGTTGGGTGCGGCTTCGTTTTCTCAACTTCAGATAAGAAGGGGGCACGTTATGGACCGCTTGACGCTGGACTTGCGGCAGATTGACCGAGTCAATGTCCAGAAGCTGGGTTTTCCTCTAAATCCCGCGGCTCCCCGCCGTCCCCTCGGGCCGCTCGAGCGTGCGGCCCTTAAGTCCGCCCTCAGTTTCGGCAAGTCCGTAAACCCTCAGTTGCGGTTGCCCCTTGAGGCGATCGGAGTCGCCGAGCGGCGGCCTGTGGTGACCATCCTTCCCCCGCCCACGACCGTGGGCGCGACTGCGACTAGCAAGTTTCCCGTCTCAATTTCCACCAAGACCGATCTTACTGTGGCTGTTGGCCTCGTCGGATCTTTCTTTAACGTCGGCGGTGCCTCAATCGAGGGGGGGTCTACGGATCGAGCACGCGCGAGATTGGAGTCTATATCACCGTCGGAATTGGACTCTTTAGTAACGTCGGGGGCAGTGTCGGCGCCGACTATACGTTCATCCTTGGCACCCCTGGCGATTTTTCAGGGCCCTATATCGGTGTGTCTGCGAGCGCTGGTCCCGAAGTGGGCGCGGTAGGTGTGACGCTGCTCTTTCTGCCAGGGCTGCCCTTTGTTTTTATGGGCCTCGCGATCAGCTTTACCGTAGGACCTTCAGTTCTCCCCGTGACTTTCGCGGTTGAAGTAACCGACACGGAAATCGCGCCGCTGATGACGTTTTGAGATAGAACTCGCTCAAGTGTGGTTGTGGTTTCAAGGAGTATCCAAATGACCACAGTTTTCATGGGGTCGGCCGGGCAAGACGTGAGTCGGGTCCAAGACATGTTGAACCTGCTGATCCAGGATGGACCCCCGCTCCGGGCAGACGGAATCTTTGGGCCTAAGACTCAAGCGCGGGTGGTGCAGTTCCAGAAACAATTCGGGCTCTTTCCTGACGGGATCGTCGGCCCTCTCACCGGCAAGTCTCTGGTGGCAGCCGTGTTTGCCGCTATGAACGACGTCGCGTGAAGGGATGGCAATCCTGCCAGGGCGCGTGGCGAGCCGGTCGAGAGGTCGAGCGACCTCTCTTAGTGGCGTGATCCGGTGCCGACGCCCAGGGTCATCTCGCGGACGTGGGCGATGAGTCGGCGGAGGCTCTTCGCAAGCTGGACGATCTCGCCCTCGCCCTGCACGTCAAACTCGATTTCATAGTTGCCGGTGGCGGCGTGGTCCACGGCTTCTTTGAGGTCAACGAGGGGTTTCACCACCTGGCGCGGCAGGATGAAGCTGACCAGGACGCTCAAGATGAGAGTGAGCCCGGAGACGATGCTGAGCACCCATTCGGCGCGGTGCAGCAGGCTACGCGCGTCCTGATGGTCACGCAGCACCCTGTTCCAACTGCGCTTTTCGAGGTCCGAGGCGGTCTGGCGGACCTCGTCGCTCGAAGTCTGAAGTCCGGCGGCGGCTTGGCGCAAGGCCGGGTCCTCGGTCTGGATGGTCTCGGCAATCTGGGCGTCGAACGAGCCCACCTGGGTGCGGAGGTCGTCGACCAGGCGGCCGCGATTCTCGCGCCGGTCATGCCGCAGCAGGTTGTCGAGATCCTTTTCGTAAGCTCGAACCACCCGCTGGATGCGCTCGACGGGCGCCTGTCCAGGCTCTCCGATGCGGCTGACGGCTTCGTCCAGTCGCGCCCGGTGGAGCTTGACGTCTTCGAGCATTTTTTGGGTGGTGGACTGCTCAGAAGGCTGGAGGTCGTGAATCGTGCCGATAAGCTGCTCGAGATCGTTCAAGTCCTGCTGGTTAGCATGGAGCTTTTCGGGGTCGTGAGAGAGGAAGTAATCCTGCTCGGCGCGCCGCGCGTCCATCATCTCGATCGAGACGCGCTCGGCCATGGTGGCGACGGGCGCATCCACGCTGACGATGCGGTCGACGATCAGCCCCATGCGGAACAGGTAATAAATGGCGAGGAAGATGACGGGGACCAGGATCAGCCGCACCACAGCGAGGCTGTAAGCCACTCTTCGCCGCAGGGAGACGCCGCGTGCGAAGACTCTCAAAGGCTTCCGAACTCGCCAGACCATGAGTCGGACCCCCAACGAACCCGTAACGCTCCGACCGCGAAGCGAGGCAGTGCTGTCCTATATGTCGTTGGCCCGAATCTTACCCCAAAAGCCGCCTCCGCGGCTCGGGTTTTTTGATGACCACGCAGTTACGTTCCTGCGCGATTATCGCCCGGCCTCGCGGCTCGACTTGGGTTCCCCGGCCCAAGCGAGTCCGAAACTTCCAGGCCCTCCGACACGTATTATGATAGCAAAGGAGAGTGACGGAGTCATTCGGAGGTGGGTCATGTCGATGTATTGTCCGCAGTGCGGAAAGCAATACAACGAGAAAGTCAACTTCTGCTGCCATTGTGGCGCGGCGATGTTCACGCCGGCGGCCGGTTCCACCAAACCCAAGAAGCTGGCGTTGTCGCGGACCAACAAGAAAATCGCCGGGGTATGCGGCGGATTCGCGGAATATTTTGATATGGACCCCACCGTGATGCGCCTCATCTGGGTGATGCTGGCGCTGTTCGTGGGCTGGGGAGTGATCGGATACCTGATCGCCTGGATCGTCATGCCGGAAGCGCCGCCCGAACCGCTACCGGTCTCGCTCGCGACGACACATTCCGCGCCTGGGAGCGCGGGCGTCTCGCCCTCAGCAAACTAGAAAGCTTGGCTAGCGCGGAGTTGTTTTAACTCCGCGGCTTTTGCCTTCCCGAAACGCAAGCGCCGGGTGAGGGGGGTGTCGTCGCCCCCGTGCACCCGCCGTCCGCGTCTCGACATCCAACAAAGTGGACATAATTTTTCGCGGGCGAGTGATACTTCGCCGGCCGAAATCAAAATGGAAAGGAGCACCCCATGGCTAACGAGCCACAGTTTGAACGAATCAACCTCAAGAGCGTGGATCCCGCTGCGCTACGCGCCGTCTATGGACTTGAAACCTACCTTCACAGCACCGGGCTGGACCCGAAACTGCTCGACCTCCTCAAGTTGCGCGCCTCACAAATCAACGGCTGCGCCTACTGCATCGACATGCACTGGAAGGACCTGCGAGTGGCGGGTGAAGCCGAGCAGCGTCTTTATTCACTCGACGCCTGGCGCGAGACGCCGTTCTATACCGAGCGCGAACGCGCCGCGCTGGCCTGGGCCGAGGCGGTGACCCTCGTGCATCAGAGTCACGTGCCCGACGACGTTTACCAGCAGGTGCGCAAGCATTTCTCGGAGAAGGAACTGGTCGACCTGACGCTCGCCGTCGCCACCATCAACGTCTGGAATCGCCTGGAGATTTCCTTCCGCGGCCTGCCGGGCACCTACCAGCCCCAGCCCCGCCACCAGGCCGCCAGCGCACAGAAGTAGGCTACGTCGGAGCGCGGGCGTCTCGCCCGCCGGGGTCGCGCAGACTTCCGGGGTTGAAGTCCGCGGTTCTCCTCGGTGTCAGCCCACGCTCTTGATAAACGCTCCCCTCCCCCCTTTGCGGGGGAGGGGCAGGGGGTGAGGGGCAGCGCAAACGTCCGGGGTTGGGGGCTGCGGGGCGGGCCTTCGTCTAGCGCGCCAGAATCTGCTCGATGCTCAGAATCGTGGAGACTCCTCGTCGCATGTAGTTGACGGCCTCGCGCGGCTGGCGGGTCGCGAACCTGGGAATCGGCGCGCCGACGTTCAATTCGTTGCAGATCGAGATGTCGCTGATCGCCTGGCGCGTCCCAGGCCACAGTTTACCGAACAAGCTCCGCAGCTTGTCGCTGTCGACGGGCAGCGTGCCGATCCTTTCGAGCTCCAGCCGCTTGAAGTGGACGGGCGAGCAGGTGCCCGGCCACGCCAGTTTCCATGACACGCCGGCGTTGAGCGCGGCGAGCGTCGGCTTTTCAACCGTCGCGGTCGAGACCTTCAAGGGCCGGTACCAGGCAAGGAAATCGAACGCCCGCCCGCGGTCGACAATCAGGAAGACCGACCAGCCGTCTTCCTTCAAGACCACGCCGTCTTTCGCCCAGCACAGGTCGCGCGCTTTCGACGGGGCGTAGGCATTGATGCATTTCCCGCCGCGCGTTGGATAAACGAAAACGTCGCCCACATTCATCACGAACGCCTGCGGCTTTTTGAGAACCGTCCGCGGCTTGCTGCTGGGTGGCGCCGCGATCACTACCCGCAGGACCGCGAGCATCTTGCCGCGCGCCTCCAGGCCTGACGGATCCATGCCGAGCTTCGCGAGCATGGCGAGATCGCGGCCCGCGTCGATGATTTCGAGCGCCTTGTCGCGGACGCGCTCGCACGCGATACCGCGCTTCGCGAACTGGTGGGCAACCACCAGCCAGAACGCGGTGTGGTCTTCATCGTCAGGATGGTTGGCCGCGGTGGGTTCGGTCTGGCACAGGATGTCGACAAGTTGGTCGGCGTCAAAGGGCAGTCGAGCCACCGCCTTGATCGTCCCGCGCAAGTCCATCGCAAAGTCGCCGGAGTAGAGTCCAACTCCCCAGACACCCACGTTCGCCTCCGCGCCGCCGGATCAGGTTAACACTCCGCTGGACGCTCGTCACTCACTCCGCGTCGCGGCGAGGTACGAAAATCCCATTTGCTGCCCTCGCCCCTTGCGGGAGAGGGTGGCCGAGGTACGAGGACGGGTGAGGGGTTCTTGCAAATCACTCGTCACTTGTCACTGTTGTTTGGAGGGGTCAGGGGCGGTGCACAGAACAAAACTCCCCTCCTCGCTGAGGAGGGGGCCAGTCTGGTGATGTTGGTGAAGCCCCAACGGGCGATCCAGCGAAGCCCAGGCCGGAGGCCTGGGTCAGCAGGACAATTTGGTTGCCAGTGCCCAGCGCAACGGCAATGGCGATCGGCATTTCCTAGGTCGCCCTTTCAGGGCTCAGGGTGAGAGCGCGTGTTGGTTCACCCAGGCCGCTGGCCTGGGCTCTGCTAGGCCGCCCTTTCAGGGCTTTCGCGCAACGCTCGAGCGGACGCGCCAGTTGCGCCGCGCTTGAGCTTCTCAGCCCCGAAGGGGCGCAATAACGCAGCCCAGGGCGCGAGCCCTGGGAAACGGAGCCCTCACCTTAATCTTTTGCTCCCCTCTCCCCTGGCGGGAGAGAGCCTGTCCTGCGCCCTTCGCTGTCATCCTGAGCAGCGGCGAAGGATCCCGGCAGGTCCGCTCGAGGGTAAACTTCGCGAAGGAGGCAGGGGGTGAGGGGTTTTATCGCCTGAAAGCCACCGCCGAGGGTATGGAACGCTGTCATTCCGAGTGAAGCGGGGAGTCTCGCTGTGAAAAAAAGGGCTCTACGAGACTCCTCGTCGCCTTGCGCGGCTCTGCCGCCCTGCTGTGCGGAAAGGCTCTGCCTTTCCGCACAGCTGCCCTCACTCACTACTTCTTTTCGAGGAAGGCTCAGGCTTCCTCGAAAGGCACGGTGGGGCCGCAAGCGTCCGACCTTAGCTACCCGTGCTCATCAATCGCCTCGTGAGCCGGCCCAAGGATATTTGTGATCAGTCCCCAGTTCTCGGACCATTTCTTTGTCTTCTTTTCATACCTAGAACTCTACAATCACATCCTTGCCGAAGGAGAGTCCGGCTACTTCCGCAGCGACGCGGATAATGGTCTTCTTGAGGACGTTGTTAAGGTTGGTTGCGACCAGCCATCCGCCCGGTAGCGTTTCGCGCATCTCGCGTAGGTCCTCGCGATCCGGATAGAGCTCTTCCGGTGTACGGGCGATATATCGGCGCTTGCGACCCTGGGCGTCCGGATGCAGGGAGCAGCGTTCGAGGAAGGATCCGTCGGCCTTGGCGAGTTCGCGAAGTACAATCACCATGGCGTCCTTGGCATTGCTGTACGGGTACGCCTTGCCGCGAAGAGTAAGCCGCCCGCTGCGGGACGACTCGCGGGCAACGCGTTGCTGGGCTTGCGGCTGTGCTATGGGGCTTTGCGGTTCGCAAACATCGGTGCGCGAAGCCTCAGTAATAGCAGGCTTGCCCAGTGCGGCGAGAAACTCCGCGACATCGTCATCGTCCGGGCGAACCCCGGCCTTGGATTCAACGGCATTGGCAAGTAGGTCCACCAGATCTTCGTCGCCCTTTTCAACCAATTCACGCCACGCTTCGGGGATGGCACTGCGAGCTTGGGAGCGGCGATTGCGGCTGCGGTATTCATTGCGGGCCGCGTCGAGCACTTCTCCGGATTCGACGCGTCTGCGCGAAAGATAGCGGGTGAGCGTTTCGGCAGCTTCCGCCGCTGGGCGCTCGAAGAGGTCCAGCTTGTAAACGCGGCGGTCCTCGTAGCTGCCTTGTTCCGCCGGGAGATAGAAGCTCCAAGTCCGGCCATCGGTCAAAACGATGAACGGAACGCCGGTCTGGAAGGCGTATGCGAGCGCTTGACGGACAGCGTCTTCCGCCTTGCCGGGTTGTTTAACCTCGATGAAAACCGTCGGCTTGGATAGCGGATGGCATAGCGCAAAATCAACTCGGCCTTCACCGGTCTGGTACTCAGGCCAGACAACGCTTGTATCCCATGCATCCCAACCCAACTCCTGAAGCACGCGAAGAACGATCCCTTGGGAAATCGCCTGCTCGTTGGGAAATCTGGCTTGTCGTAGCCGCGCCGTAATGTCGCTGAGAGTCGTTTCGAGGGACATAGGTCCTGGCGGTCCGCGCGGGGCTTCTCTACTTAAGATCCGTTTGAAATCATTGCGATCTTGTCGCGCAGCAGGCGCGACACGTGACAAGCCTACACGCTGCAAAGTTAGAAAACAACTCTGCAACTTCTCCAAAACCGGCAAGATGCCGACGGCTGACAATAGAATCGCCAGCTCGCCTCGATCGACCCCTCACCCCCGGCCCCTCCCCCGCCAAGGGGGGAGGGGAGAAAGAATTTCCGAGGAGGGTAGGCAAAGGAAGAAGGGACTCCCGAGGAGCCACACGCACGCGCACCCGTAGCGCGTCATCACGCACTTGTTGTCTATAATAATCCGACTACAAAATAATCCGATT
>DASZAI010000090.1:0-201123 GCA_035945295.1 Terriglobia bacterium
CAGGTTGCACTCCTGCAGAGCCTGCCTCCGCTTCACCAGCCGGCGGCCATCTTGGGGGGAAAGCCGTTCGCAGTACCATCGAATTCCAGCGAACGGCGAACAGTGTCTTAGCTGTTTGTCTCAGCCCAGGGGACCACCCCAGATAAGCCCTAAACACCTAATTGTAAAGCATCTGGAAGTGAACGGAGAGACTCGTGTGGCTCACTCAGGGAACTGGTACTCCCAGGATGAAGCTCATTAGCCGTAGACCAGCGCTCCAACGATCACGGCACTGTCGAGCATGATCCACCCCAGGCACGGCAGGTAGATGTTCTTATCGCGTTTCTGTAGGCCGTACCCAAGCCAGACAACGGCAGAGACAAGGTAAGCACCCCATGACAGCACCGATATCCCCGCCGCCCGGTGACTGATCCAAACGGTGAGGACTTGGGGAACCGTCATCAACAGGGTGAAGATCGATAGGCTTCCAAGGAGGCGCTTAATTGGCCGTGGGGCAGCCGAAGGGTGAAGAGATGAAGGCGTCGCATTGGGTGGCATACACTTATCCTCAGGCGGATTTCAACCGGATTGACCTCGGAGTATAGCCTATCAGGCGGTTAGCGGTCTCGCGTAGAATTGCGTTGACAATGTGGGTTGGCAGGGTATAATAGCTCTTTCTATGCTTAAGTCCTCCACCCTCGGCACCGCGATGTGTTGTTGTACACCCCTAGTGCCGACGTGTGGAGGAATCCGCTAGTTTAGTTTTTTCGATCTAATTCCAACCCACCGTCGGACCCGAATCCGGCGGTGGGTCTTTTGTTTTTGGGCGGCTCGATATGAAGGCATCGAACGAACTTTGGGCGGCAAGGCTGGCCGGGCAATTGCCCGAAGCCCTGGGGCGCGAAATCGAGATTTTTGAAACAGAACTCCGGCTGCGCAAACAGGGCAAAATCGAGGAGCGCGTTTTTGCCGAAACGCGTCTGCGCCGCGGCGCTTACGGGCAGCGCTATGACAACGGCCAGCGGCACGACGGACGGAAAGTGCAGGAGATCCCGTATCCCTCCGGAAGCCTGACCAAGGGTCCGAACACGCTGTGGGACGCGCCCGGCATGCAGCGCATCAAGATTCCCGGCGGCGGGCTGAACGCCTCGCAGCTTGAAACGTTGGCGGAGCTTGCCGAGGAGTACTCGGACGGGATCGCCCACATCACCACCCGGCAGGACGTGCAACTCCACTACGTCCACATTGACGACACGCCGGCGCTGATGCGCCGCCTGGCCGCCGCCGGCATCACCACGCGCGAGGCTTGCGGCAATTCGGTGCGCAACGTCACCGCGTGCCCGTTTGCCGGCGTCTGCCAGGACGAAGCCTTCGACGTGACGCCCTACTCGCGGGCGTTGTCGAAGTTCCTGCTAGGCCATCCTGATTGCCAGAACTTCGGCAGAAAGTTCAAGCCGTCGTTCAGCGGGTGCTCGCAGCACGCTTGCGGCCTGGCCAACATGCACGACTTGGGATTGGTGGCCGCCGAGCGCACCGTGGACGGCGTGAAGAAGCGGGGCTTTCAAGTGTACGTCGGTGGGGGGCTCGGGACCGTTCCCTACCAGGCGAAGTTGTTTGATTCCTTCGTTCCGGTGGAGGAACTGCTGCCCCTGGCGCAGGCCATCGCGCGGGTCTTCGCCCGGCACGGCGAGAAGAAGAATCGCGCGCGCGCGCGGATCAAATTCCTGGTGAATGATCTGGGAATCGAGAAATTCCGCGAGCTGGTTCTCGAGGAGCGCAAGAACCTTCCGCCCGACCCGCGTTGGACCGAATTCGTCGAGTCGGCGGAAGAGTTCCGCGAAGAACCGCTTCGCCCCGGCGGTGCTTTGCCTCCCGGCGGCCCGGAAGATTTCCAGAAATGGGTCGCAACAAATGCCCGTCCTCAGCGCCAGGAAGGCTATGTGACCGTTACGGTGGCTCTGCCGCTGGGCGATATCACGGCCCAGCAACTTCGCGACCTCGCCGATATCGTCCGGCAATATACCAAGGAAACCGTGCGGACCACCGTGGAGCAGAATTTCCTCGTTCGGTGGGTGAGCGGCGCCGATCTTCCCGAGCTTTACCGGAGCTTGAAGGCGGCGGGATTGGGTGCGGCAGGCGCCGGGACGATTGTTGACGTCACGTCCTGCCCCGGCACGGATACCTGCAAGCTGGGAATTTCTTCTTCGCGCGGGCTCGCTGCCGAATTGCGCCAGCGGCTCGCCGAACAAAGCTTCAACCTGGATGCGGCGGTCCAGAACCTGCACATCAAAGTGAGCGGTTGCTTCAACAGTTGCGGCCAGCACCATGTGGCGGACTTGGGCTTTTACGGCGTCAGCCGCAAGATGGCGGGCTACGCCGTCCCGCACTTCCAGGTGGTGCTGGGCGGAGAATGGGAACACAACGCGGGCTCCTACGGCCTGCCGATCATGGCGGTTCCGTCCAAGAACATTCCGGAAGTCGTAACGCGGCTGACGGACCGTTATGTGGCCGATCGTAAGAAAGGCGAGAGCTTTCGGAGTTTCATCACGCGGATCGGAAAGGCGGAGGTCAAGGACCTTCTGGACGACCTCACGCGCCTTCCTGCGGGCCAAAACGACCGCTCGTTCTTCCGAGACTGGAACGATCCGCGGGAATTCAGTTTGGGCGATATGGGAACCGGCGAGTGCGCCGGAGAGGTTGTGTCCCCGGTGGAATTCGGTTTGGCCGCCGCGGAGCGGCAGGTTTTTGAGGCGCAGTTGGCCCTCGAAAGCGGAGACGATGACCGAGCGTGGCAAGCCGCCTACCAGTCCATGCTCCAGGCTGCGAAATCCCTGGTGGCGGCGGAATACCCCGGCGTTCCTGACGATCCCAACGAGATCGTGGAGGAATTTCGGACGCGCTTTTACGACACGCAGCGATTTTTCGATCCGTTTGCGGGCGGTAAGTTCGCGCATTACCTCTTCGCGGCGCATCGCAATGGCGAGTCGCCTCGGACGTCGGAGAAAGTGCGCTTTCGCATCGAAGAAGCTCAGCTCTTCATTGAGGCGTCGCACGCCTGCTACAACCGCATGGGAACGCCCGTCGCCGTTTAGTGGGGGAAGCAGAACTTGGACATCCAGCACGTGAACGTCAAACTTATGGTCCAGAACCCCGAGGAGGTGGATCTCGAGCCGGTGATCCCGGTTTTTCACCGATGGATTCAGGAACGCGCGTGCGAGGAACTGCTGCTGGACGTCGCTGATTATCGCCATGTGCCGGCGGGCCCCGGTGTAGTCCTGATCGGGCACGAGGCCAACTACAGCGTGGATAACACCGGTAATCGCCTGGGCGTTCGGTACAATCGCAAAGCGGTGCTGGACGGCAGTTCCCAGGACCGCCTCGAGCAGGCTGTCCGCGCCGCCATCGGGGCTTGCCAGCGGCTTGAGAACGACTTCCAACTACATGGCAGTATTCGCTTTAATGGCCGCGAGATGGAAATGTTCATCAATGACCGGCTGCTCGGGCCCAATTCGGACGACACGCGCGAGGCGGTCGAACCCGAAATTCGCGCGCTTTGTCAACGGCTGTTCAAGGGCGAGGAATACTCCCTCCGGCACGAGCAAAGTGACCCGCGCAAGCTGTTCTCGGTTTCGATCAGGACGGCAAAGTCATTCAAACCCAACGACCTGCTGGAGAATCTCCTCGTCTGACCTACTGAAAATGGCAGGGATATCGTGACGATCATTTTGGCTGTCGCGGCCAAGGCTGTAGAAGTCTTCGCCAGCCTCATGTTATACTGACTGCAGTCGGGAAAATGGCTAGGCGGCCCAAGGAGTACGAGCCTGAAGGAGTCACCAGTTCGATGAGCAATAGGATACGCGCATTACTGATTTCCATCTCCAGCGTTCTCATCTTTTACATTGTTCTCGGCGGAGTGCTGGGGAGGAGCGACTCATCCACAACCAGCGAGAAGGCGTACCGCGACCTGGGCGTCTACAGCGAGGTCCTCGATCGTATCAAAAGCGACTACGTGACCGAGCCGAACCTCAACCACGTGACGGACGGCGCGATTCGTGGGCTGCTTGAGGCGCTCGATCCTTACAGCACTTATCTCACACCGGCTCAGTACAAGGACTATCTCGCGCATCCCGATCCCGGGCCGGGAGACGCCGGCATGTACGTCTCAAAGCGCGGCGGTTTTGCGACCGTTGTATCCGTGCTGCCCGGTGGGCCGGCTGAGAAGGCTGGGGTCAAGGCCGGCGACTTGCTCGATCGCATCGAGAATTCGCCCACGCGCGAGGATTCGGTGATCCAGCTCGATCGCCTGCTGGCCGGAGCTCCAGGCAGCACCGTTCAGGTGACACTGGTGCGCGAGGCGCGCGGCGAACCTCAGACGGTGACGATCACCCGTGCCGTGCTCAACTATCCTCCCGTCGTCTCGAAGATGCTGGACGACGGTGCGGGCTACCTGCGAGTCGCCGCCTTCAATAAGGGAAAGGCGCAAGAAGTTTCCGCGAAGCTTCAGGAGTTGATCGCGAAGGGTGCGAACAAGATTGTGCTCGACCTGAGGAACTGCGCGGGCGGGAGCACCGACGAAGCCGTCGACACGGCGAGCCTCTTCCTCGACAAGGGGCTGGTGGCTTACCTCGCCGGTCAGAGCTATCCGCGTAAGGACCTGGACGTGAAACCCAACGGACATGTGTGCCCACTGCCCCTCGCGGTCCTGATCAACCAGTCGACGGCTGGACCTGCTGAACTGGTTGCCGCTGCGGTCTCCGAAGACAAGCGCGGCGAAGTGGTGGGAGTCCGAAGCTTCGGCGAAGGCGTCTACCAGCAACTGATCCCGGTAGGCGATGGCTCTGCGTTGCTGCTCTCCGTGGCGAAGTACTACGGACCGGACGGCAAAGCCATCCAGGATAATGGCGTCACTCCGAGCGTCGTGCAAGCGGCGGAGAGCGACGTCGCCAACCTGGATGAGGACACCGAGACCGAGACTCCCGAGCAGTTCGGGGGTAAGGACGATCTGCAGCTCCAGAAGGCGCTCGAAATCCTCAAGCAGAAACCCGCCCTGGCGAAGGCGGCCTGAGGATCTTTGCCTCCGCTCACCCGATGTTCCACCAGCCACCGACGGCGGGTCTTGGACGCCCGCTCGTGTCTCGCTTGCTTCCTTCTTTTCACACTGCTGAGCGCGGAAGCTTGCAAACGCGCCGCAAAGCCAGCCAACCGCCGCCCCGCCGAGGCTGAACGCCGCGAGGCTGTTGAAGCGCGCGATCGGCGGACGATGGCGCTTCGCCTCAAGAGTGCGGTCGAGGACGCGGGCGGCTCCGAAGTCTGGGTCAAAGGCGCGACTCTTGCGTCCTTTCCGTCCCGCCGTAACGATATTCCAGCCGAGATCCTGGCCGTCCCCCCGACCTTCGACCGGGTGCTCTCAGCGCTCAAAGCAGAGGCCGTAAGCCAGGCGCTCCAGGTCCGGCTCGAGTCGAAGCGTGGGAGTGACGGGCGGCGATTGGCTGAAGTTCAGATCTCACGCCAGCGCCAACTGATCGGCCGATGGCGGGTGCGCGAGGTCGACCGACTGCTGCGCGCCGCTATCGTCATTGACGATCTCGGCCAGAACTTCGACGTGGCCGAGCAGTTGCTCGCCCTACCTTATCCCTTGACGTTCTCCGTCCTGCCACGCCTGCCTCATTCGGTCGAGACGGCCGACGCTGCCCATCGCGCCGGCCGTGCCGTGATGCTTCACCTGCCCATGGAGCCTGATCCCGGGTCGCACGTTACGGCCGGCGCCGGGGCCATCAAAGTCGGAATGGCTCCCGACGCCGTGGTCGAAGCGGTGAAGTCTGACCTGGCGGCGGTTCCCTACGCGCGCGGCGTTAACAACCACATGGGGTCGCGCGCTACGGCTGACCCTGCCCTGATGAAAGTCGTCATGCAGGTCCTGGCCGAGGAACAGGTCTACTTTATCGACAGCCGCACTACAGCGAGCACGTCCGCCCTCGACGTCGCGCGTGAAACCGGCGTCCCGGCTTTCTATCGCTCGGTCTTTCTCGACGACACGGAGGCGAAGGACTACACGCTCGGGCAGCTTCGGGAACTCTGCCGCGTCGTACGGCAGCGGGGAGTAGCTCTGGCCATTGGCCATCCTCACGCCACGACCGTCGCCGCGCTCAAAGAATTTCTGCCGGAGTTTGAGCGCGACGACATTCAGTTGGTCCCCGCCTCGGAGCTTGTCCGACTCCCCGAGGCGGCGCGACTGTCGCCTCCGCATCCGGCTGGAATTGCGCGGCACGGCAAGTAGCCATCGCACGGAGCCATCACACAGAGTTTGAAGGCCTGCGGCTGGCGTGTTAGAGTCAACATTGGAGGCTGCTGATGAGCTCGATGGGTCGACCGCAAGGGCCGCTTGGAAGTCTTGAGGAGTGGGATGAATTCCTGAAGGCGCGTTATCCCGAGCCCGTCGCCGACGGAGCGCGCAAGCCGTTTGTGGCCACCAACCCTGACAAGAAACGCGAGGAGTTCCGCGACTACCGCGCCCACGCTCGTGCCTCTGTCAAAGAGTTCTACCGGCTCAACCACACCGGCCAGACCCGGGAGTTCGTGCTCGGGAAAAAGCACCAGTACCTCCCCAAGAATCGGTCGACCATGGGCATCTGGGAGGCCATGGAGTACCTGAACACCCTGGTTGACGACAGCGATCCCGACACCGACTTAAGCCAGATCGAGCACCTGCTGCAGACGGCAGAAGCCTGCCGCCGCGACGGGCGTCCACGCTGGTTCATCCTGGCAGGCTTGGTCCACGACCTGGGCAAGATTCTGTGTTTGTGGGGTGAGCCGCAATGGGCCGTAGTCGGCGACACGTTCCCGGTCGGCTGCGCCTTCTCGCCCCAAATCGTCTTTCACGAGTTCTTTGCCGCCAATCCCGATTCTCGGGTTCCGGAGTATTCGACGCGCCTCGGAATCTATGAGGAAGACTGTGGGCTCGACCACGTCGACTTGTCCTGGGGGCACGACGAATACATCTACCACGTATTGAAGGACTACCTGCCTGAAGAAGCGCAGTACATGCTGCGCTACCACTCCTTCTATCCCGCGCACCTCGAAGGCGAATACCAGTACCTGATGAACGAGCACGACAGGGAAATGTTTCGCTGGGTGCGCGAATTCAACCAGTACGACCTCTACTCGAAGAGCGACCAGCACCCCAGCGTCACGGAACTGCGTCCCTACTACGACAGCCTGATCGCCGAGTATTTCCCGCCTCAACTGAACTGGTGATTCGCGGCTCTTGGGTTGGATTCGGATGCGCCGGCAACTCGCACCGCCGCGAGCCATCGGGCGCCGGTTCAGCGGCTTTTGGGCGTGCGGGATGAGCCTTTCTTCGGCAGGCGCAGGTCGGCGGATTCCCTGGGATTCCGCGCCTGTTGCGCGGTCAGGCGGGACTTGAGCAGATCAAGCTTGTGGCTGGTCCGCTTTCCCAGTTTCTGGTTGAGGAAACGTCCTTTTCCCACGCGCCTTCCTTCTAATCTTCGCCGGCCGGTTCCCGCTCGCTCACGAACGTTCCCGACATGCGATCATGCCAGGTCAGGCTGTCGCTGTCCACCCAAGCCCAGATGAACCCGAGCATCAGCGCGCCTGCGGAAACCAGGTATCCAAAAGCACGCAGCGCAGCGTCGCCCGGAGTTGGAGATTGGCCATCTAGCGTCCGGACCTCGAGGTTCATCGCCAGAAGGCCGGGTGTTGAATAGGTGAGAGCGATGAAGGAAGCGAAATAAACCAGAACGAACAGCACCCCAATGAATCCCATCACGGCCAGCGTTACAGAATTACGGGACAAACGTCCGCCGACCGCAAAGAAAATCAGGGCGAAGATACCGGTGCCCAGTAGTAACAGCAGAGCGTCGATCAGGCCAGCGAGGCATCGACGGTCGAGTGGAGCGGGGCGAAAGGCTGGCTCGACGACCGCATCGGTCTGGGCGCCCCACGGCTGATCCCCCAGCATCACTCCGAATGACCGGTCAGCAGGAGGTGCAAGGCGGCTGAGCGGCCACTCTTCTTCTCGCGACTCCGACCGGCCTGCCGATCCCAGGATTCCAAAAGATTGTGCTGCAGCGTCCTCTTGAGCTTCCGCTTCTCTAGCTTCGGGCTCTTCGTCGGCTGCCGGGAAGTCTGCTACGAAGTCAGGTTCGCGGCTCGCGCTTTCACGGCCCGCGGCAGGCTCGAAATCCAACTCCAGCGAGCCATTTGCATCCAAATCACGCAGGCGAGCGCGGCGCCGGCGAAACTTGTCCACGCGTTCGGAGAGTTCTTCGCGCCAGACATCGGGTTCGTCAACCGGCGCGGAGTTCGCTCGAGGAGAACGATTCCGGGGAGCATCATCGACGCGGCTTTTCCGATCGAGCACTTCGTCGGCTCGGTTGAGACTTCTCTCAGGAAGACCGGAATGTAGGGACACATCAAGGTCTGGCAAGCCTGAATCGCGCCCTGCGCCGGGCTCGAAATCCGCAGACGTATCCTGGGTTTCGGGAAAAAGTGGACTTGCGGTCCCGTGCGGCGGGTTCAAGCGATACCCGCAGCGACGACAGTGCGAGAGTCCGGCAGGAGCTTCAGAGCCACATTCAGGGCATTTCACTTGTGTGCTCAACAACCTCCGGTGAGCCGTCCCTCTCAACGCCATTCTAGCAAAACGCGCTGCTGGTGGAAACATCTTTCGATTAGAATAATGGCTTGCGCCATGCCCAGCGACCAAAGACTACTGTCGAAAGCCGCGAAGTCTCAGCGCCGCGGCGCGGCTTGCCCGCTGCCGGTCCTGCTGGCGCTTCTGCTCTCCCCCGCGATGCGGGCCGCGCAAAAACCAGCAGCCGTACCACCGGAGCTCGAAAATCCCCATACCACGGCCAGTATCCAAGCCGATTCACAGAGGAAAGTAAAGGACACTTACCACCTCTCCGGCCACGTGCAAATCACCTACCAGCAGATGAGGGCCACCGCCGACCAGATCACTTTCGACCAATCCTCCGGCGAGATTACCGCCCGGGGACATGTGACCTTCACGGATCCAACCGCGTTCCTCGAAGCCGAACAAGCCTACTACAATCTTCGGAGCCAGGCCGGTTGGTTTACGAACGCGCGCGGTTACTTCCACGCCCACATCCGGCCGCGCGCCCGCATGCTCACCACCGAGAATCCGTTCTACGTGCAGGCCAAGAAAGTAGAGCGGGTGGACGAAAGCCTGTTTCTGGTCCAGAACGGCCGGTTGAGCTCGTGTGAGGATGAGAAAAAGGGCTGGTCGATCAGTGTAAGGCAGGCGCGCGTAATCGTCGACGACAAGGCGATCAGTCGCGGCACGGTGTTCCATCTGATGGGCGTTCCGCTATTCTATGCCCCGATCCTCGTCGATTCCATCAGCCGCAATCCGCGTCAGACTGGCTTCCTACTGCCCGAGGTCGGCAACTCAACACAAAAGGGGTATATCATTGGCGACGGCTTTTTCTGGGCGGTCAATCCCAGCCTGGATCTGATGGCAGGAGCTGCCGAATACAGCAAACGCGGCGTAGGGACCTTTGGGCGAATCCGCGCCCGGCCCAGCGAGACCAGCGAACTCAACGTGGACTACTTCGGGGTCAACGACAAGGCGCACACCACGTGTCCCGCCAGCGCCGCGGCCCAGGGTTTGTGTATCGGCCAGGCGGGCGGGGAGAGCGTGCGAGCGGTGGGCCAGGCGAGCGACCTGCCTTACGGCTTTCGCGGCGTACTCGACGTCGACTACATCAACACCCTGGCCTTTCGCTTGACCTTCTCCGACAACTTCACTCAGGCCGTAGCTTCCGAGGTCCATCAGCGGGGATTCCTGACCAAGGACTTCGACGCGTACAGCCTGAATTTCTACGTTTCGCGCTATCAGGATTTTCTCTCCACCGCGGCGATGCCCGGAAACTCCGTTGTCATTCAAGAGATGCCGAGCTTCTCATTCTCCGGAGTCGAAAAGCAGGTAGGGCAAACGCCATTCTACGTAGGGTTCGATACCTCCGTCGCTGGCGTGGGGCGTGCCAACCCCGGCTTTGAGTCGGACATCACCGACCGCGTCGACTTCCACCCGCAGATCACCCTACGAACCAAGCCCTTCTGGGGTTTTCACTTCACACCCACCGTGGGCGTGGACGCCACGCGCTACGGCACGAGCCTGCGGCCGGATCATCATCCGATCGACCGCGCGCTCGGCGAGTTCTCGGCCGACTTGCGGCCCCCGTCTCTCGACAAGATTTTCTCGAAACCGCTCTGGGGCTACCGCATCAAGCACGTGATCGAGCCCGACATCCGCTATCGCCTCGTGCGGGCGAGCGACCGCGAGGATATCGACAACATCATCCGCTACGACGACGTGGATATCCTCAGCGAAACCAACGAGCTTGAGTATTCGCTGACCAACTCGCTGCTCGTCCGCAAGGATGTGCCGGATGGAACAGACGCGCCTCAGGCGCGCGAGTTCGTCTCGTTGCGCCTCACCCAGAAGTATTACTTCGACCCCACATTCGGTGGAGCGCTTCAACCAGGCAGCAACGTCTTTCAGCCGACGATTGACCTGACCGGGTTCGCCTTTGCTCAGGGACGCCGGCTGTCGCCGCTGGTCTCCGTGCTCAAAATCGCGCCGTCTTCGAACTACGATACAGAACTGAGGGCGGATTTCAATCCCAGCGGGGGCGGAGTGCTCAACGCGGGCATCACGTCGCGCGTGCATAGCGGCCACTTAGGCCTGGCGGTGACGGATTTTTTTCTTAACAAGACCGCGACCCTTCCCACGTTTATTGTGCCGGCGTCGTCGGTTTCTCAATTGCCGTCCTTCAATCTGCTTCGGACCGTGGTCACCTGGGGAGATGTGAGTCGGAAGGGCTTCAGCGGCGCGGCCGGACTTGACTACAACTTTGCGCAGGAGATCGCCCATCAGGTGGTCACCCAGGCAAGTTACAATTTCGGGTGTATGGCGCTGAATTTCGAGTATCGGCGGTTTGCGCTGGGGCCGCTGCGGCAGGAGAATGTCTATCGCCTCGCGTTGTCGCTCGCTAATATCGGGACGTTTGGCAATCTCCGGCCGCGCGAGCGACTCAACGTCGAGCAGTAAGCGCGAGATGCCTGCTTCAGGCTATCGGCTTTAGGCATGAAGCCGCCAGCATCAGAGGAAAAATCATGGCGTTCCCTATTCAACGGCCTCGCCGACTCCGGCGCAACGAGGCGCTTCGTGACATGGTGCGCGAGACCCGGTTGAGCGTCCGGTCGCTTGTCTACCCGCTGTTTGTCTGTCCGGGCTCCCAAGCGAAGGAAGAGATTCACTCCATGCCGGGCAATTACCGCTGGTCGGTTGACCTGCTCGTGGAGGAAGCGAAGAGCGCGCAGGACCTCGGCATTCCCGCCGTGATACTGTTTGGCATTCCGGAGAGCAAGGACGAGGTCGGGTCGGGCGCTTATCATCCCGAAGGGATCGTGCAGCAAGCGGTCCGCGCTCTGCGACGGGCGCTGCCGGGTCTGCTGGTCATCTGCGATGTGTGCCTTGACGAGTACACCAGCCACGGCCACTGCGGTCTGGTGAGAGACGGCGAGATTGACAATGACTCGACGCTCGAGCTGCTGGCGAAGACCGCGCTCACCCAGGTTCAGGCTGGTGCAGACGTCGTCGCTCCCTCGGACATGATGGATGGCCGCGTAGCGCGCATCCGGCGCGAGCTCGACGCGAACGGGTTCACCCAAGTGCCCATCCTGGCCTACTCGGCCAAGTATGCCTCAGCCTTCTATGGACCTTTCCGTGAGGCGGCAGACTCGGCGCCCAAGTTCGGCGACCGCAAGTCCTACCAGATGGATCCCGCCAATCAGCGCGAGGCGTTGCGCGAGATCGCGCTCGACATCGAGGAAGGCGCGGACATCATCATGGTGAAGCCGGCGCTGCCTTACCTCGATATCATCGCTCTGGCGCGTCGCGAGTTCAGTGTCCCGATCGCCGCCTATCAAGTCAGTGGCGAGTTCTCGCTCATCGAAGCTGCGGCGCGCAACGGGTGGGTGGACCGCGAGCGGACCATCATGGAGTCGCTCATCTCCATCCGGCGCGCCGGCGCCGACATCATCCTGACCTACTTCGCCAAGGACGTGGCGCGCTGGCTGGGTTGCTGAACCTCAACGCCCGGCGAGTTCCAACCAGTACCGGCCCAGATAGAGGCGAGCGGGCGCGCCTTTCTCGACCACCACCTGAAGCGGGCGCGGCTGCTTGAGCTTCGTATCCTTCTTGGAGGCGCAATCTCCGGCCTTCTCGCCCGCTTGATTGTAGAGATTGAAGTGGGCGTCAGCATCACTGTTGGTCGCCGGCTTGTCGAGGCCGAAGCCGTAGCTGCCCACGTTCACGGCGACCCCGCACACCGAAAATCCGCCTTCCGCGATCACCATGCCGATGTACTTCTTCTTGATCTCGGAGCTGTAGCCCGTCGTGTCAATCAGCGCGAAGAGCACGCGCGCGCCGGCCGGCGTTTTCACCAGCACGGCGTTGCGCTTCTCGGTCGGAATAGCGTTGCCCTCGAGATAGAAATCCTTGGGTATGGCAGAATCAAAAGCTTTGCCGGTCACGGGGGCGAACCCGCCCTGCGCGCAGAGCAACGTCGTTCCCGCCGAGAGTGCGATAGCGATCAGAATCAAAAAAGTTAGTGAGCGCTTGATCATCGGTGTCCCTCCCTTTCGACCTGCTATATTACACTGGCCGGAGGCAACAATCCCCTATGAACAAGCCGAATCGATTCGGAGCCTGGCGCCCAACCTCGCGGGCCAGCGTCGCGTTCCTAGCCGTCGTAGTGACTCTATCCGGCTTGGCAGCAGGAGTTCTCGCTGCGCAGCATCAGCACGTCACGGATCGGGCGACCCCGCCGCCGCGATCAACCTTGAGGATCAAAGGTCTCAAAGCGCGCGCCGAGGTGTATCGCGACACGTACGGGATCCCGCACATCGACGCCGCATCCGCCGAGGATGCCTATTTTGCGCTGGGCTACATCCATGCCACCGACCGTCCTCTCGAGATGGAATTCTTCCGGCGTCGTGCTTCGGGAACTTTGGCGGAAGTCTTCGGACGACCGCTCCTCGACGACGACATTTTCATCCGGCAGATCGGCATCCGGCGCGGCGCCGAGGCCATTTGGAGGAGTCCGCGCCTCGACGAATACCAGGGCGGCAGAGTTCGCCGCGAAGTCGAGGCGTATTGCGCCGGGGTCAACGCGCGCTTTCAGGAAGTCGGTACGGCGAAGCTTGCGGAGAAGTTCCGTCCGCTCGGCATTGTGCCCGCACCGTGGACTCCGGTTGACGCGCTGGCTTTCCCCAGGTACATGGGCTGGGACCAGTCCGGCACGGACACCGATGTCTGGATGGGCATGCTGGTCGAAAAGCTGGGACTGGCCGCAGTCGACGAGTTGTTCCCGCTCGATCGGCCTTACGAAATCTCGACCGTCCCCTCTGACCGGAGTGTGCGGCCACACTTAAGTGCGGAGGATGCTCCCCGGCTACCGGCAGACTTTGACACAGCAGCCCTCGAACTCCACCGTCACTTCGTCAGTGGCCGATTCGGCAGCGAATTCGCGCTCGGAAGCAACAACTGGGCCGTCGATGGAACCAAGTCGTCGACCGGCAAACCGCTGCTCGCCAATGATCCTCATCTGGGCTTTCAACTTCCCAGCATCTGGTATACCGCGCACCTGGTGGCGCCGGGGCTCAACATTACCGGCGTCACCTTCGCAGGCTTCCCCTATACCATCATCGGCCACAACGACCGTATCGCGTGGGGCCTGACCAACATGCAAGCGGACGCCGTGGATTACTTCATCGAGAAGACTGATCCCGCAAGGCCGCATCAGTACCTGTACCAAGGCGCCTGGCGGGCGACATCACGTCGCGAAGAGGATGTCCCGGTTCGCGGCGAGCCCTCGGTTCACCTGGAGATTGAATCTACCGTCCACGGGCCGCTGGTCACGACGCATGGCGCAAGCCTCGCGCTCGAATGGACCGGACTCGAGCCGAGCTTCGAGGTCATCGCCTTTTCGCGGCTGAACACGGCGCGCAACCTCGCGGATTACAAGGCGGCGCTCCGTGACTTGAAGGTTCCGGCGCTGAACGTCATCTACGCCGATGTGGACGGCAACATCGCCATCGCCCCGCATGGCGCGCTGCCGATTCGCAAGCGCGGCCTGGGACGCTGGCCCGTCGACGGCTCCTCGGGCGACTACGACTGGGCCGGCATGATTCCTGACGACCAGCTTCCCTTCTCGCTCAATCCTCCACAGCACTACCTGGCTTCGGCGAATGGCCGTCCGGCGCCGGTTGGCTATCCTTACTATCTCGGATGGATGTGGGACCCGAGCTACCGCACTCGCCGCATTCATCAACTGCTGTCCGCCCACGACCACATCGCGCTCGAGCAGATGGAAGCTTTCCAGATGGACACGCACGACTCCGCCGCCGAGTCGTTCGTGCCCGTGCTTATCGGTGCCTACGACCGCAAGCGTTTCGGAGACGCTGCGGTGCGGCGCGCTATCGATGAGTTGCGCCGGTGGGACTTTAACGCGATACCCGATAGTGTCGCTCCAACGGTCTGGTCCGCGTGGTTCGAGCTCTACCGGGCTGCTGTCTGGCAGGATCACTTCGATGCGGCGGGCGTCGAGCCGTGGCCGGGCGGGTGGGGCTACGCGGGCTCCAACGAGCGCCAGCCGGAACTCGAAGTCCTCGAGTTCCTCACGCACGCCAATCCCGCGTCAACGTGGTTCGACGACGTGCGCACTCCGGAAAAAGAGACCCGCGACGATGTCATGGCGCGTAGCTTTGTCCAGACTGTCGCTCAGCTTGTGAAAGAGCGCGGGGAGAGCATTGATGGCTGGCGGTGGGGCAAAACCAACGTGTTGCGCCTCCACTCGATCACTCAACAGAGCGCGCTCGACCGAGGGGCTGAGCCGGTCGGCGGAGACGAGTTCACGCTCAGCCCAGGGGACAATGGTCACGAGGTAACCGGCGGCGCTTCCTGGCGGATGGTGGTCGACCTCGGCCATCTCGAGCGCAGCGTTGGGATGTACCCGGGCGGTCAGAGTGAGGACCCAGGCAATCCACACTATAACGATCAGACAAAAGCTTGGACCGCGGGGCGATACCTGCCGCTCTACTTCTACGCGAAGCCGCAGCAGTTCAAACCCGGTGAAGTGGAATCGGAGCTGATTTTGCAGCCCAACTGATATTGGAGGGAGTTTTGTGACAGGATAGCCGGTGAGGAACCGAGGAGGTTAGGGAAAGGACAGGTAAGGGGGAGATCCTAAAGCTTGGTCGTCGCGGGCGCGGAAGCGGCGGCTACAGCCCTAGAATGTTGATGGCCGTTCACCGGAGCGGCAATCAAGTCTCCGCGACGAAAACCGATGTTGAGCTCGCGCAGCACCCGGAAGATTCCTGTGACGGAGCCATGTCGTGCTGCTTCCTCGATGACCCGCAGGCGGCGCTCAAACACCGCGATGTCGAACCGCGGACTCGCGACCGCAGCAATCTTCTCGTAGCACGTCGGCAAAAGCCTTTCCGTCGACTCGTCGAGCAGTTGCTCGCTCATTTTCTCTCCCTGCTGCAGGTGAGTGATCCTGATTTCGATGTCCTTTTCCGGACGCAGGCCCGAGAGCTCAATCAATTCCCGCGCCAAATCCTGGATGCGCACGGGTTCGCCCATTTCGAGCACGAAGATCTCGCCGCACGTTCCGAGCGCCGCGGCTTGAATGACGAGGCTAGCTGCCTCGGGAATCGTCATCAGGAAGCGTTCGACGTCGGGATCGGTCAGCGTCACCGGCCCGCCGTCGGCGATCTGTTGCGTAAAGAGCGGCACCACGCTTCCCCGACTGCCGATCACGTTCCCGAATCTCACGCAGGAGAAGCGCGTCCGCGCGTTGAAGGCGCGCGCTTGTACGATCATCTCACAGAGGCGTTTGCTAGCTCCCATGATACACGTGGGTTTGACGGCCTTGTCGGTCGAGATCAGCGCGAAGCGCGAAACGCCGAACTCGACCGCCTGATCCACGAGATGGTGCGTGCCGATCACGTTGTTGAGGATCGCTTCGCAGGGACTGATTTCCATCAGGTGCACATGCTTGTGAGCGGCGGCGTGAAACAGTACCTCCGGGCGGAAGCGCTGAAAGACGTCTTCGAGCCGGCTTGCGAAGCGCAAGTCGGCGACGACGGGATGCACCTCCGTTTCGCCGGGAAGGTCTCGCAGCCGGACGCAGCAGTCATGCAGACCATTTTCATCCTTGTCGAGCAGGATGAGTTGTGCGGGCTCTAGGCTGTGAAGCTGGCAGGCAATTTCCGATCCAATCGAGCCACCGCCTCCTGTGATCAGGATTCGTTTTCCCTGGTAAGCAGCTACGAGGGCAGGATCGCTCACCGAAAACGTCGCAGGATCCCGTCCTAAGAGGTCACCTGGTTCCACCTTACGAAACGCTGCGATGTTCGTTTTCTTCTGTAGGATTTCGTCGATGGTCGGTACGATCTTGGTAGCGATGGCCACTGATTCCGCCAGGGCCCACACCTTCCTGAGCACATCACGGCTGATGCCGGGGATGCAGACCACGACCTCCTGGATGTTGTGATCGCGCACGACCCTGGGCAGTGAGTCCAGGGGTCCGAGAACACGCAGGCCGCTGATCACGGTCCTGGTTTTCTTCGGGTCATCGTCGAGAAAGCCGACCGGCTTGAGGTCGCAAGCCGAAGCGATCTCTCGCGCCACCATGACACCGGCTCGTCCGGCGCCGATGAGGAGCACGCGTCGTGGTTCTGCGCCGGCCGAGTCCCGAATCTGCAAACGCTCGTCCAGCAGCCGCCGCAGAGCGCGGGCGCCGAGCGCCCCGAACAGCGCAAGCAGGAATTCGATGGCGATGACGCTGTAGGGCGCGCGTGCCAGCCACCAGCGGTCCGGAAGACCAAACCGCATCATTGCCAGAACCAGCGCGAAGGCCGCGTAGCTTCGGCTGATGACCAGGGCGTCCTTCAGGCTGATGTATCTCCAGACAAGCCGGTAGATACCGAGCGCCGAGTTCATCAGCACGTGGCCGAGCATGACGGCCGGCAGCAGAGCCCACATCTGATATGCATGGAGGGCGGGAACCTGCCACTCGAAGCGTAGCTGATGGGCCAGATAAAAAGCGCCGCCCCCAGTCAGCGCGTCAATGATCCGCTGGTTGACGGCGGAGTAGAATTCGTAGTGTCCTCCGTTGGCGTCCCTGCCATTTTCGGCCGCTAGAGCGCGGATGCTCATGTAGCTCTCCGGTGGACGAACTTTGGCGTGACAGAATGGGGCGGGGTGGCGTAAGTCACAAAAGTAAAGAGGCTGTCGGCGGGGATGCCATGGTCAGCGGGCGTAGGCCATGGCATAAAGCACCTTGAAACGAGACTCGGAGACCTCAGCGGAAATTGGGACCGGCGGTTCGTACTCGGGCCCATCGCCGTCGATCTCAGGTGGGATCGGCGCGAGCTTGCCAAAGAAAATCCTCTTGAGCAGCTCCTTGCGTTTCATGGTTCCCGGCATCAGGTGTGATCTGACCGCGGCCCTCTTAATCAGAGAGAGCAGCCTGTCTCTCACCGAAGCCTCCGACACAGGATAGGCGCCAAAAAGCTCGACCTCGAATCGCTGGGCACGCAGCCGCTCCGCCAGCTCGGGAGCCGAGAAATAGCGCACTCTCCAGGGACTTGGATGAAAGTCACGCCAGTCTTTATTGACGGTGCAGATGATAAGCACCCCGTTCCTTCGCAGCACACGGCGGCTTTCGGCCAGGAACTCGCCGGGCTCTCGCAGATAGTAGACGGTCTCGAAGAGAAGCAGGACATCAAAACTAGCATCGGGAAAAGGAAGGTCATGCGCATCGAGCCGAACGAGGTTGGCGCGTTCGGCATAATATTCTTGTGCGCGCAGCAGATTGGCATGTGTGCAGTCACCCCCGACCACTCGCCGGGCGCGCTTCGCGAGGTATCCAAGTCCTTGCCCGGCGCCGCAGCCCACCTCCAGCACATCCTTGCCGAAGCAATACGCGGCGGCTGTGCGGTAGCGGTGGCGCAGTCGCGACAGTTCTTCCCTGGACGCCCTGCTGCCTGGCAATTCCGTGATGTCGCTGTAATCGATCGGCGCGCAGGAGGGTGCGATCGCACGCGGCTTCAAAATCTCTAAACAAGATGGCATGGAGGGCTGAGAGAGGGCTCCCTGGTTCAGGACAGGCGGTCGAGCCGGCGGCAAGCCTCGTCGAGTTCGGAGTCGGGCTTGGCGTAGCAGAACCGAAGCAGACTGTCTCCTTCCGAACCGTGGTAGAACGCCTCGCCTGGCACGGTGGCGATGCCGGTGCGGGAGAGCAGGGCCATCGCCTTGTCCTTGCTGGTCGCTCCAGGAACACGGGAGGCGTCAGCGAGGACGTAGTAAGCGCCTTGAGGCGAGCAGGGAGAGAGTCCGGCGCGCTCCAGCGCCTGGCAGATCATGTCGCGCTTGGCGGCGTACTCGGCCGCGAGGCCCTGGTAGAACTCGGGTGCTAGTTGCCGGATGCCCTCCGTGACGCCCCATTGCAACGGCGATGGCGCGCAGACGTAAACCAGATCGTTCATGTATCCAATCATCGACGCCCAGCGCGCATGACAGGCACTGTACCCGACTCGCCAGCCGGTAACCGCATAAGTCTTCGAGAAACCCGAGATGGTGATCGTCCGATCCGCCATCCCTGGCAGCGACCCGGGACTGACGTGCTGGCGGCCGTCGTAGAGAAAGTACTCGTAGATCTCGTCGGTGAAGACAAAAAGGTCGTGACGAGCGGCGAAGTCAGCGATCCATTCGATCTCAGTAGACGTGAACACCTTGCCGGAAGGATTCGCCGGGGTATTGACCATGATGCCACGGGTGCGCGGCGTTGCCGCGGCTTCCAGGTCCTGAGGCGTGAATCTCCAATCGGGCGCCCGCATGGTCACGTAGGCGGGTAGGGCCTCAACCGCCAGTAGCGTATTCACGTGATAACCGTAGTAGGGCTCGAACAGGACGACTTCATCCCCGGGGTTGAGCAGCGCCAGGCAGGCGCTATAGAAGGCTCCCGTCGATCCCGCGCTGACGATGATCTGGGTCTCAGGATCGACGACAATTTGATTGTAAGTCTCAAGCTTTTGGGCGATCGCCTGACGGAGCTCCGCGATCCCGTCGAATCGCGTGTAGCTGTTCATCCCGCGATCGATAGCCTGCTTCGCCCCTTGGGCAACGGGATACGGAAGTTCCGTATCACACACCCCCTGGGCCAGATTGATGCCCCCGACCTTCTCGCACTCGATGGACATCACGCGGATTTCCGACTGCACGATACGCGATGCCCTCGCGCTCAGGGCCAGCCGACTCTCTAATTCGGCTTCAACGGGCGCCAACGGCCTTCCTCCTGAGCCCTCGGTGCTGGGTGCCGTCCGACTGGGATGTGTCTTCAAGCGAAAACTCCCGAATGCTGCGTGTCGTGGCCTCGACCTGCTCTGCTGTCGTCTCCGCGCTCAGCGGTAACGAAAGAACCTCGCGGCAGATGCGCTCGGTGCGCGGCAGGTGCGGGTCCGGAAGTCCCAGGGCCGCGTGCCTCCACATCGGCTTCGGCCAACTGATCAGCGTCTCAATCCCATCTCGCCGAAGATGCTCGTGCAGCCGGTCGCGCTCGCCCGCCCGGATGACGTAGTTCTGAAAGACATCGAAGTGGCCGTTTCCGTCAAAGGGCGGCAATATAATGCCGCGAGTCCCTTCCAAGCCCTCGTGATAGAGCGCTGCCATCCGGCGGCGATGACGGATCCACGCCGGAAGATGGCGCAGCTTCACATCGAGCACGGCAGCTTGCACGTTATCGAGCAGCGCCGTCTGCCCGTGACAGTGATACTCGCCCGTGACGCGATCCTCGCCATTATAGCGCAACCGGGTGACCAGTCGCGCGGCTCCGGCGTCGTTGGTGGTTACCGCGCCGCCGTCGCCGAACCCACCGAGTATTTTGAACGGGTAGAAACTCCAGCAACCTGTCAGGCTGAAGCTTCCCGCTTGTTTTCCTTGGTGTGCGGCCCCCAGAGACTGGCATGCGTCTTCGATTACGGCCAGACCGCGCCGGCTGGCGATCTCGAGAATGCGATCCATCTCGCAGACTCGTCCGTTCAGATGGACCGGGAGGAGGACCTTAGTCCGCGAGGTGAGGGCGCGTTCCACCTCGTCAGCGTCCATGTTGAAGTCGTCCTTCACGTCCACGAGCACCGGCTTTGCGCCACAGTGGACAATGGCGGAGACCGTGGCGACGAACGTGTGCCCGGCGGTGATGACTTCGTCCCCTGGGCCGACGCCCGCCGCCAGCAGCGAGAAATGCAGAGCGTGATAGCCGCTGTTCACGCCGACGGCATACTTCGTGCCAACGAAACCGGCCAGATTGGCCTCGAAGTCCGCAAGCTGCTGCCGACAGATCAGGTCGCCTTTGGAAAGGCAATCCATGATCGCGCCGTCGATCTCGGACTTCAGATTCTGGTAGTGAGTCTTGGGGTCGACGAAGGGAACTCGGTATTCCATGGAAGCTCCTCGCTTCAAGGTTGCAAACCGATTGAAGCGCCGGCGGCTGACACGTAAACCTTGTGGGTAAGCTTCGGCCAGAGCGATGAGCGCAACGAGTTCAAAATGCCGTCCACCGAGAGCGAATATGCATTCTCGAGGTATTCCTGGCTGCCGATGAGCGCACTCACGGTGGACGGGATGCCTAGGCGCTTGAACGGTACCCGGAGCTCGGAGGATTCCGCCAGCACTTCGGCCACCGCGCTGCCTAATCCTCCGATGACACTGTGCTCCTCGATCGTCGCGATGGCGGCAGTTTCTCTCGCTGCGGCGAGCACGGCGTCGTCATCGAGTGGCTTGACGGTGTGCATGCTGAGCACGCGCGCCTGGATGCCTTCCCGAGCGAGCCGCTCGGCCGCCTGGATGGCGTTCCAGAGCATGACGCCCGTCGAAATCAGCGTGATGTCGGCCCCTTCCCGAACGCAGATGGCTTGGCCTAATCTGAAACTCAGACTGGAACCATGGACTCGCGGTTCTCCTGATTTCCCCAGCCGCAAATAGGCGGGTCCCGGCTGTTCGACGACAGCCCGCGTCGCAAGCTCTGCTTCCACCGGATCGCCCGGCGCAACCACGGTGATCGAGGGAAGCGCGCGCATAACGGCGATGTCTTCGGTGGCGTGGTGGGTCATTCCTAGGGCGCCGTAACCGAGCCCGCCACCCACGCTGACCACTTTCACATCGGCGTGGTGATGGCACACGTCGTTTCTTATCTGCTCCAGGCAACGCAGCGTGGGGAAGTTCGAGATCGAGTAAGTGAAGACGACCTTCCCGCACAACGCCATCCCGGCGGCAATACCTGTCATGTCCTGCTCGGCGACTCCGGCGTTCACGAAGCGTTGCGGGAATCGTTCACTGAATGGCTCGACGACTTTATATCCAAGGTCGCCGACCACAAGATTGATCCTCTCATCAGACTCCGCGAGCTCGACCAGCGCCCGGATGAATGCCGTCCTCACGCGAGGTCCTCCAGTTCTTTGAGTGCCCGACTGAGATCCTCAGCGCTCGGCGCGCGATAATGCCAGAGGACCTTGTCCTCCATGAAGCTGACTCCTTTGCCTTTGATCGTGTGGGCGATGATGCAGTTCGGCAGTGTTTTATCGAAGGGTATTGCGCAGAGGGTGGCTTCGATTTCCTGGACGTTGTGGCCGTCGATTTCGCTTACCGACCAGCCGAAGGCTCTCCACTTTTGAGCGAACGGCTCGAGCGCCAGGGTGCTCTCAACGCGGTCCAGACTCTGAATCTTGTTGTAGTCGACGATGACCACGAGGTTATCGAGGCAATGATGAGGCGCGAAAAGCGCGGCCTCCCAGATCGAGCCTTCGTCGCACTCGCCATCACTCAGCATGACGAAAACACGATAGTCGCGAGCGTCCCGTTTTCCAGCGAGGGCCATGCCGCATCCGATCGCGAGTCCATGACCCAGAGAACCCGTGGATGCCTCGACCCCAGCAACGCCATTATGGGTAATGTGCCCTGCCAGGGCGCTGCCATTCTGATAGAAGGTGTCGAGCTCGTTTACGGAAAAGAACCCCAGCTCAGCCAACGCCGCATAAACGGCCGCAGCACCGTGTCCCTTGCTTAGGATGAAGCGATCACGATCCGGCCATCGAGGGTTTGCGGGATCAACGCGCAGGATCCGCCCGTACAGCACCGCGAGGATATCGGCCATGGAGAGTGATGTGCCGACGTGAGAACTACGGGCACGATGGGTCATCATCAACGCATGACGGCGAATCCTGGTCGCGAGTTCCTTACATCCGGCCTGCACGCTTTCGCGGTTCATCGTGCTCTCAAGCTTCCACGTGATCTTGAAGATAATCGTGGTCTTTGTTCTGATCCATGCTCCGCGCGGGGTTTTGCGGCAGTTTGAGGATGCATTCTGTACTGCCGCCCAGTATCGCGACCAGAGTGGCCAGCATGATTCTCAGATCGACCGAGAAGCTGCGGCGATTCACATACTCGAGGCCCAGTCTTAGCTTCTCGGGCCTGATCTTTTGGCGATACGCTTCGTGTGGATCGGGACTGCCTCTCAGAATCTCGCCTTCGCGGCGAAACCGGATGGATGCCCAATCGGTGATGCCCGGGGTTACGGAGAGCAGTCGACGCTCTTCCGCACTGTAAAGGGCAACCTCCTCCGAGACCTCCGGGCGCGGTCCAACGAGACTCATCTCACCCTTCAAGACATTAATAAGTTGAGGTAACTCGTCGACCTTATACTTCCTGAGCCATCGTCCGATAGGCGTGACCCTGGGGTCGTCCTCGGGTGTCGATGGCCCACCGAGAGCGTCAGCGTTCGCGACCATGGTTCGAAACTTGAAAATTCGGAACGTTTTGCCGAAACGCCCCACGCGGACGCCGCGATAGAAGACAGTACCGGGCGAATCCAGTTTGATGAGTAGCTCGATCAGCAGAAAGAACGGCCCCAGCAGGACCAACCCGCTGAACGAGACGATAACGTCGACGCAGCGTTTGGGAGAGGGAGTGTTCATCAGATAGAGTCTATTTGCTGGAGGACTGTGCCGGGACACCCTGCAGCTTGTGGACATCCGTCATTTCGCGACCAAAGAGTCGCCCCCACAGTGACCGCGTACCCATCAGGCGGATGAAACCCCAGCATGAGCCGAGTCCATAAGCGAAGTGGCGTACGGCGAAGACAACGGGCATAATAGCCAAGTAACGAAGATCCTTGGCGTGCTTCGCAAGATGAAGAGACACGGCGACCGTCGCCGCACCATAGACAGCCAGCATTGCAAGGGGTATCCAACGTAGAGGAGCTGCAACCAGCGCGAGCGCCGCTGAACCAGCTAGCCCTGCGACGAAGAACAACGGTACGAGGTGCCTCCAGGTTACCGGCAGGTGCTTGGTGTGCACGAAGGGTAGGATGGCCCAGATGCCGTCCTGAAAGTTGTGCTCCCAGAAGGAACGCAAGTCCGAATGGATGTAGTAATGGCTCACGATATTCGGATCGAGCACAATCCTGCCGCCGGCTTTTCGCAGTCGATCATTGAATTCAAAGTCCTGACCGCGTGCCAGACGCTCGTTGAACAACCCCACTGTCTCGAAAACCTCACGCTTATAGCAGCCCCCGAACACGGTATCCGTCTCGACAAGTTCCCGACAGCCCACCCGAAAATCGGAATTGCCCGAACCGAAGCGATGACCGAGGGCGAGCGCGATGGCCTTGCCGAGCAGCCCCGGCCGGCGTGGATGGGTTTCGATCCTGCCGCCCGCGTTGCTCGCCGCCGAGCTTTGCAGAACCTCGACGCATCGCCGGAAGTAATCCTTTTCGACCCAGGAGTGAGCGTCCACGCGCAGGATGATCTGGCCCCTGGCGTTCTCGATCCCAATGTTCAAGGCCACGGGAGTGATTTTCTTAAGATTGTTCAGCAGCCTGACTACCGAATGGCGGCGGGCATAAGCCAGCACGACCGAGCGAGTCCGGTCGTCGCTCATTCCATCCACGACCAGAACCTCGAGCCGGTCTGCCGGGTAGTCGTTTTGAAGGATGGACTCGAGGCATGCCTTAATGAATCCTTCCTCATTCCGACAAGGGACAATGACGGAGATTGCCGGTAACAATGCTAAGTCCGGCTTCGATACGGGATCAGAGGCGATTGTCACCGTCGGAGTCTCCGCGTGTCAGATGACATTCGTGCAACTTCAGCTTGGGAAGATTGCGGGTGAAGAAGTGATAGTTCGACGGCCCAACCGCGAAGCCAAGGCGTGTCGCCGCTTGCGCTAAACGGCCGTCGGAGAGGTTGGTCACTATCAAGTCGACTCGGAGTTCGCTTAATCGCTTGCGGGCTGCGCCAATCACTGCCTCAACATCGGAAGCGCTGTCCGGGTCCACCAGCAGGTCTACTAAGGTACCGACCTTCAGGTCACCAAAATATGGATTCCCATGCATCTGAGTGGCCTTGCAAATGGTCCACCCTACCAGTCGATCCTTCTCGAATATCCCCAGCCGCTCGTACCCCGCGCCGTGATACCTCCAGTTCAGATGGCGGGTGGAGCGTTCAAAAATGAGCGGGTAACGCCTGAACACTCTCTCCCAGAGCAGGTCGGCCTGCGAGGGAAATTGAGACCACATCTCGACATGCGGCTGGCTTGGCCGCAACCGGCGCCGCCGATGGCGAAGTTCCAGCAACTTCCCCGGTACCCAAAGATGAGACGCCGCCGTGGCCGGTCGCGCCATCCATGGGCCCCGCCTTAAAAGCGGAAGATTGCGCAACAACTTCCGCCCATTGATGACCTGGTAAAAGAACGGAACCGCTCCCCAGTAATCACAGCGAAGGCTTTTATAGAGTTGGACGACACGCGATTCGATGCCGGGGGTCCCGATCAGGGCATGTCCCTGACGTGTGCTGGCCACTTTCAGTACCAGGAGTCCGGCGGCCGATTGCGGCGAAGAGCCTGTACAGTCGTCCGGGACAGCGTAAAAGTCGCACCACCAGTTCGACTCGATCTTCCGACCAAGGTGATACGCAGGGCAAGGAACTAGTCCGAGATGCGCGACAGCCCGGCGGTCCTTCCAGGCGATCCAGGAGGTCCCGTCCGCTTGGGCGATGGGGTTTTCAAAGGTCCTGCGCCGGAGCTCGGCGAGAGACTCTCGAGAACTCCTCAACCCCTCGAAGCCAGGGCGCTCACTCCAGAAGCCTCGCAAGGCATCGAACTCCTCCGGCCGACAACGACGAATATCGATCATCAGGCTTGGTCTTGCAGGATCGTCTTGGGAATGGCCAAGGCCACAAGACGGGCCTGACGCCACAGATAGAACCCCCGATCGCCCTCAACGATGCGCTGGAAGTCACGAGGTGAAAAGTTGCGGCGGACCGCAATCCGATTGACCTGGCCGTGAAGGCTCAGGGCAGCCGGCGAGTTCATCCGTTCTTTCGAATTGCCAACCAGCCGGTATCCCAGATTCTTGGCGAGCTCGACGGTACGGCGGTTGACGTAGCCACCAGGAAATGACATGTAGAGAACCGCCTCACCCAGCAGGTCCTCGAGCCAACGCTTGCTGTCTCGGAGTTCAGTGACGCAGAGTGCTTCCGGGAGGAAAGCGAGACCGCGATGGGTTGTTCCGTGAGTACCCAGCGAGAATCCTCGTCTCCGGAGCTCGCGGATTTCCGCTATGCGGAGGTAGCCCGGTGCCCTCGTCGATCGGTCGCGAGTTAGAAAGAAGGTGGCATTCGCTCGGAACTCCTCGAGCATATCGGCTGCACGGAGACTGCTGGTCTCTCCATCGTCCACCGTAAAGACGACGTACCGCTGCGGAAACGGCTCCCTCGAGCGAAGCCGGGATTCGAGCTGCTCGAAGCCTTCGACAACGTAATTCTCCGACTTGAGGAATCGAAGCTGGACACCGAGGTCCTGCTCGCCGACGATATACCGCTGTGCTGCTTGACCGTGCTCAATGGCGTGGTACGCGAGACAGGCGAATTGGTGCTCGATATCCACCTCCCTCATCACTGCCAGAGAGTCAACAGCCAGTGTGGCTTTTTCAAAGGAGTCGAAGAGATGGTCGGCGGGATTGACCGGAAAGTTGGTCACCCGGATCACCTGAAATTGCCAGTCCACCGGACAAGCGCGCCTCCCCAGGAAAGTCCTACCCCGAAACCCACCAAGAGTGTGAGCATTCCCGGCTTCAACTTGCCGGCGCGCCAGGCGTCGTGAATGGCAATGGGGATGGAGGAGGACACGGTATTGCCGAGCTTCTCGAGATTGCTGAAAGTCTTGTGGCAGGGGAGGCCGAGCGCAGCTTGCAGCTGGTCCATGGCAATCTTGCTGGCCTGATGAAAGATGAAGAGGTCGATGTCGTTCAAATCCAGGTGCGCTTTGCGCAGCAGGCTCCTGGTGAAGGCCGGAATCTCTTTCTTCACGAAGGTCAGCACCGCGAGTCCGTCCATCTGGATGTACTCAGCGGCCAGCGCATGGTTGTGTTGGTGGCGCACGCCGTTCCGGCATCCCCCACTCCTTAAGATGAAGGCTTTTGCCCCCGAGCCATCAGTGGCCAAATCCAATTCCCCGATGCCGCGCTCACCGCAGCGAACCAGCGTCGCGGCGGCGGCGTCTCCAAAGAGTGTTCGTGCGCCCCGATCGTCTGGCCGGATGTACTTTGAATAAGTGTCGCAAGTGACCAGAAGGACGTTTTCGAGTAGTCCTGCCTCGATGAACGCTTTACAAATCGCGAGGCCGTAAACGTATCCTGAGCAGGCCAACGTGTAGTCAAAGGCGGCCACGGACCTGGGCAATCCCAGACGATGCTGGAGCAAGGGTGCATTGGGTGGTAGGACGTAATCGGGCGACTCGGTACAGACGATCAGACCGTCAATCGAGACAGGTGACACTGCGACGCGATCCATCAGCTTCACACAAGCTTCGTACGCAAGGTCCGAGGCGCACTCCTCCGGGCCGGCAATGTGGCGTTGGTAGACGCCCGTCTTTTTTACGACCGACTCCATGTCCCAGCCCGGGTATGCCTGTTGGAGGTCGAGGTTCGTCTCGACCTTCTGTGGACACGCATAGTCGATGGCGATGATCTCCGCTGCTCGTGCTGACATTCTCTAGTTCAGGAGCGTTGAGGCCGATGATCCGGTGCGATTTGCTTGGGCGGCACGCAACTCATTCATGCCGCTTGCCTCGTCTTTTCGACGAGGTAGCTCGCGAGCGTCTCGACGGTGCGGAAGGGTTCGTGCCCTTCGCCAAAAGCGTAGTCATCGACCAGGACAACCGCGCGGTCCAGGCGGTCGGCCAGAAGCCCTTCCAGTTGCACGACCAGATTGACCAACTCCAGGGAGTCCAGTGCTCCGGGCGAACCCAGCAGCCCGGTGTCCGGAGCCTCTTTCAGGTGCGAATCAATGCTCCGTCCGGAATTGATTTCATTGAGACAGTCGTAAATAAGCTTCAACGCCTCGGATTGGTTGAGTGACATATGGAAATTCCTCCTTCTTGGCGATTGGTGTGAAAACCTAGGATGCGGCGCCTACGCGACTGGCACTGAATTCGTTCCATCGAGACTTAGGCCCCGCAAGCTCCGGGGAGGTGACGTGCGGCGCTTCTTTGAGTTGTTCCAGCCAGAGGCTCGTGCCCGCCAATCGGAACCACTGGTACTCCGTGAGTGTCGTTTCCCCGGTTGCGACGAAAGCGTCATAGCAGCGGACCAGCCGCCGTTGGTCAAGAAACTCGGCTAGCGGGGAGTCAGCGCGGGAGAGCAGGTCGCGCATCGGCGCCGCCAGCTCGGTCCTCAGCCAACTCCGGAGGGGAGTGTCGAATCCGCGCTTCTTCGTCTGCCAGCAGACCTCGGCAGGCAGAAGGTCACTCATCGCATGACGCAGGGCGTACTTCGTAAACCCGTCGTTGAGCTTGGTGTAAGCCGAGGTTGCCAGGACCGCTTCAGCAATGCGGTGGTCGAGCAAGGGCAGCCGTGCCTCGGTTCCTGCGGCCATCGAGTTGCGGTCCTCCCAGTGGAGCAGGCTCGGCAGGCTGAAATGGTTGAGGTCTCTCCCGAGTCGCTGGTTGAGGCTTGTGCTACTGCCTACGCCCGCGTCCGGTGCTGCCAGACGACGAAACTCCGGCAGGGCCAGTTGCCAGATTCCGGCGAGCTTCTTGCGGAGCGCTGCCGGAAAGTAGCGACGGGCATTCGCGAAGTGCCACCGGTCAAGCCTATTCCTTCGTAGATAGCTTGCGACGCTGGAGGTTAAGGGCGCGATCCGGCCTCGAGAAAGCAGGATCTGGAACCAGAAGAAAAAGAACTTGTCGTAGCCGCCCAGCAGTTCGTCCCCGCCTTGGCCATTGAGCAGAACCACCGTACCGTCGGCGCGCGCTGCCTCGAAAACACGCCGCGAGGCAAACGTCGAGCCGCCGGCACCGCTGGGATCATCGTGCGAGAAGACCATCTCGCTGAGTCCGTCCCAAAGATCTCGCGGGCTTAACGTAACCTTCACGTGGCGCACGCCGGCCCGCTTTGCACACTGCCCCGCCAGGGCTGCTTCGTCTTCCGGGCGCTGTGGGAAACTCATGGTGTAAGCTGTCAGGCGAGCCGGGTCGTGGCTCTGCAAGGCTGCGAGCGCCCCGATCGCCGTCGAGTCGAGCCCGCCGGAGAGACAAAGTCCGACCTTGACATCGCTGCGCAGTCGCAAACGGATGGAATCCGCCAACAGGAACTTGAGCTGTTCTGGGAATCCACGATCGCGGGTGACGTCAAGATCATCGGCAATCTGCGGAGCCCAATAGCAGAAGGGTCCTTCTAACTTTCCTGTGGTTATATCGAATTCCATCCAATGAGCAGGTGGGAGTTGCTTCCCTTCTGCGAGTAAAGTGCGCTCGTCATGATCGTGAATGGAATTTAGCAGGAGGTCGGCCAAGGCTGACCCGTCGACATGGCGCGGGAAGTTTCGGTCTTCCAGAAACTGCTTCAGCTCCGATCCAAACATAAAGCCGTCTCCCATCCGCGCGTAGTAGAGAGGCTTCTCACCGAAGCGATCGCGGGCCAGGAAGAGGCGTCCGCGAATGCCGTCCCAGATTGCAAAGGCATACATGCCGTTCAGCCGGGCGAGGCAGCCCGACCCCCACTTGGCGTAAGCAGCGAGTAGGACCTCGGTGTCGGTTCGGGTCGCAAACCGGCGATGCGCAGCCAACTCCGATCGCAGCTCGACGTAGTTGTAGATCTCTCCATTGAGGGTGATCCACAACCGGGTACCCCGCAGATTCATCGGCATCCGTCCGGCGTCAGATAGGTCGAGAATGCTCAGGCGCCGATTCCCGAGCCCTACGCGATAATTGGCTGCCACTTGGCGGTCTTCCCAGCAGCGCCAATCAGTCGAAGGAGGAGCGCCACGAGCTGCCGGAAAGACGCCAACGAATCCCCAGTCATCCGGCCCGCGATGGCGGACCCGGTGCGTCCCACTCCAGAGGACGTCGGGATCAACGCTCGATCCAGAGGGCGCGACAATTCCAAAGATTCCGCACATTACGGGTCAGTTCGAGATAAGACCTTGCTGAGGATTGCGGCGAGTCAAGCTGTTGTCTGATGGGCGGCGACCGACCTCATCGACAAGTCTTGTCCATGCTCTCTCGAATCGTTCATAGGTGAACTGTTTGGCATAATCATAGCCTGCTCGTCCTAGTTCCGCGCGGCGCTCCTCATGACACAACAGATTCTCGACGGCGCTTCTAAGACTTCTGAAATCCTGGCAGACGATCTGCCCGCCCGACTCCAGGAGTTCGCGCATTCCTCCCCGGCCCGAGCCTACGGCAGGCGTCCCGGAGAGCATCGCCTCGTGGGCGATACGACACCACCCTTCGTCAAACTGCGACATCGTCACGACGACCGTGGCGGCTCTCAGAAGACAAAGGTATTCAGGCCGGTTGAGACAGAGGCATTTGATCGACGGATGCCGGCGGACTGAACTCGACGCCACGAAATGCACATCGAGATCCTGAAGGGCGGCGAACGACTCGTCCACACCCTTCTTTTCCTGATGGCTCCCGAGATAGACGATCGGCTTGCCGGTCAGACCATAGCGGCGCTTGAATGACTCAACCGCGGCGCTTGGGATGGCGAATTCCTCGAGCCTAAACCCGTTGTAGACCTTCCACACTTTCGTCAGGCCCTCGGCGCGAAGCCGCCGCCGCCAGTACTCCGACACCGTCACCACGGCGTTCACGCGGCGAAGGCGATGGAAAATGTGGCGCTCGATTTGTGAATAGAGTCCCTTTTGGCGGGAGCCCAGATGGTGCAGCATGACGATGGCGCGTGCCGGACCTCCCACGTTCAGCGCGGCGGCGTCAAACGTCTTGATCACGACCGCGCAGTCCCGGCTGTGGACCTGCGCGGCGAGCATCCTCGCTAGTCCCAGAGGAGCTTTGAGACATCCGAGTACCGACGCTTGGCCGAAGCTTAGTTCGTGTCGAACGACCTCGCATCGGCTTGCCAGGCACTCCGCGACCATCGTTTCGTAAGCGCCGCCACCTGACGGATCGCCGCGCAGGGTCACGACGAGTACTTTAGGCCGGACTGGAGCAGCGTTCTTCTGCACCTCGGCCGACGGCCCAGATTCCAAGACAGCTTGCCCGTCAGGATCGATCGCGACGGTGCCCGTTGGATTCATCAAGATTGAAATGTTCCCTCGAATCGCGGAACAGAGCCGTCCAAGCCCCCCCGCTCTTTCGTCGCCTCAATGTGCATCGTGGTTCCGAAGCGGGTATTCCCGCCGTCCAGCCAGCGTACGACTCTGCGCGGGTAAAGGCGCACGGCTGCTTTCACCCAGGGATTGCGGTCGTACTTGTTGCTTAGCTTGAGCCGCATTAAATCGCCCGAGTCCAGATACAGTTTGATCTGGCAGCGGCTCCCACCGGCCTGGCTCACCAACCTACGCGCCTCGCCCACGCTGTAGACCTTCGTGCCTGGGCTTTCAAGGTTCTCGAAGATGACCTGCCGGAACGTTTTCCACGGACGCAGCTTCAGTAACGCGTGATAGATCCACAGACTGAAGGCGGTCCAGGAGGGCGAATGATAGATCATGCACTTGAACTGACCGCCTCGCCGCAAGACTCGGAAAGCCTCGCGGAAAGCGCTAAGCGTGTCGGGCGTATGGTGAAGGACGCCGTACGCGTACACAATGTCAAAGCTTTCGTTCTTGAAAGGCAGGGTCTCCGCGTCCGCGCGCAAGAGCGAGGAGCAGGAAGCAGCATTGCCTTCGAGCTTGAGACACTCGCGGGTTAAAGAAAGGCCGTGGTCGGTCAGGTCTACGCCGACCGCTTGAGCGCCGTGGCGAACCCATCGGCAAAAGTCCACCCCGGCGCCCACACCAATCTCCAGCACGCGCCGGCCTCGCGCCTTTTCAAACTCTGCCATTTCCAAGATATTCGGCTCAGCAGTGTAGCGAGCGCGTTCCATCTCCCGGAAGAACTGAACGCTGCTCCGGGCACTGGAGTATCGGGTGTTGCAGGGCTCCGCCTCCCAGTAGGTTCGCACCTCACGCTTGAGCCGATTCTGGTCGCCAGGGTGGCGATTCATTCTGGTGTCCCGCACGTTCCCGAAAGGTGTCGCTCAGACTGTATGGCGGACGGAAGTTAGAACGGGTCTTAGGCCTGGTACCCCAATCCGCGATAGGAGGCATAGCTGAGAGACATAAGACATTGATAGTAACGGACATTCCGGCTTCGTTTGATGAGCACGGTTGTCATGCTCCCGAGGTCCCTGCTTTTGCTTCCGACTTCCATCCCTATTTCCGAACTCACGACTCGGTACCCTCGACTCCCCAATGTACTCCAGACCGATGAGACGGATGAGACGCATGAGACAGAATATTTGTTCTGACTCGGCGCCCCAGTTCGGTGCCTCGCGCCAGGAGGTGTGCCGTCCCCACGACGCTGGACGTGAGTATCAGGACGTACACAATGCTGATAATGCCGGCCTCTGCCGACAAGCCTCCAAACAGAGTGAACATGACATAGGCGACATGCCAATGTAGAGACGACTTGGGCGTGGCCGCCAGCCCGCGAAATATTCCGAGGAACGTCCCGGTTGCAAACAGATATAGGATCAGGCTGAGAAAGCCGCTGTCCGCGAATGCTGACCCCACTATCTCAACGGCCGGTGTTTCCATCGGATAAGTGTGGTAGTCGGAATAAATCATGAAACCGAGGCCCCGAAAAGGATGGTCAGCCTTGTCCGGCTGCAAGACGCGGGGTACGAAGCTGGTCAAAGCGTATCGGCCGACCTTGTAGTCGTCGAAGTAGTGATGGTAAGCCGGCAATCCGTTGATGAACTGGCAGTAACCTCGGTAAGTGCTGTTGTCGCCCCATCGCGCGGCGATCGTCTCGAGCGAGCTCCGGAGGACGATGCCGGCGCTGGTAGGGCGGTTGGCAGAAGGGCTTAGCATTACGTTCTTGACGCCTATCCCGAGGAAAATCACCGCGCCTAGGACCGCCATAGCGGCGGGCTTGAACAGGAGCTTCAGCCCCTTGCGGTTATAGATGTACAACACCATCGCAGACCACAGCACCGCGACCTCGAATCCACCCTTGTTCGTCCGGGCGAAGAACGATACGAGCATCATGAGCAGCAGAATGCCGAGAAGTGACGCCCGGGCCCGGCGCGAGCGTGTTTTGACGCTGGCCATGACGAGGGCCAGTCCGAACGTCATGATGTCGGGACCGCGGTACCAGAAGCCGCCGAAAGAGACGGCCTTGGTCCGGAAGACGTCCAGCGCCTGGAAGAAGTTTGGCCCCGGATACGCGCCCGCTAGATAGCAAGCAACACCGAGGAACACCAGGCCCACGACCACGATTGCGATTCCAGTGCGGCGAAGAAGTGCGGTTCCGGCCTCGCTCATTTCCAAAGCGACTGAACGCGGCCTGGAGCTGAAGACCAGCAGGCCGGCAGTTAACGCCAGCAGACCTATGATATGAACCACTGTGGGATAGACTCGAAACTCGAATTCGTGGACGCCAAGGATCAGGTTTCCCGGTCGCGCCAGGTAATCGAACAGTAGCTCGAGATGATCCGTCACAACAGCCATGAAGGCGTAAGCCATGCAGAGTCCCTCGGCCGAGGCTAGTCCCCATTTGCGCAGGATCAGAACGATTAGGGAGAGGTCGAGGGTCGCGAGAACCGCAAATTCCAGAACCGGCATATTCAGGCCGAGATACTGCTGGCTGCAGGCGCTGACACCTGGGACGATAGTTCGGCGACAATGGCGTGGGCGATCCCGTTGACATTGGAGCGGTCAAGAATCCGTGAGTCTGCCAGCGAGTCACCCCACTCACCATGATGGGCTGACTCGAGCAGTGACCAGACCAATTTCAGCAACCGATGGCGATCCGGCCGGAAGTTCTGAATGGCCTCCCGAATCAGCCCGGGCAATTCCGTGACGTTCCGGCACTGGTAAAGAAGCTCGAAGAAGTGATAGCCGAGCGGTCCGAAAGCAATCACCGGCTTTTCATAGAGGATTCCTTCCCAGGCCGTGGTGCCGGTGATCGCGAACACGACGTCAGAATTGAGAATGAGTTCGTGGCTGTCCACCGAGGGCGACAGCAAGCGGACGTTGTAGGGCTTCTTCAATTGTCTGTAGTAGCCGGGCGGTCTTTCGCCTTTCATCCCTGGGTGCTCCTTCACCACCAAGCGGTATCCGACGGGAAGGCTTCTCGCGATGTTCTCGGCTAAAGCAACCTGGTTTGTGAAGAAAGGAGCTCGCACGTCGGTGGTGAACTCGGGCTGAGTGTGAAGCCCAAAGAAGGCGGTCCTGCCTTTGACCGCCTGGCGCTCGAACATTGTGGCTTCAGCGGCGATGTGGCGGAGGATCCTCAGGGTGTCGGCCCAGATCGGCTCCCAGGGAGGAGTACCATGGAAGGAGCCTACTTCGAGATCACCATCCTCGAGGTAGGTCGCGGCTCGGGAAGGGGCCCTGCCCAATCTCCGAAACCAGCGAGTGGGATCAAGGTGAAGGGGCGAACGCAGGCCACGGGCAAGCGAAGGGGGCTTGAGCCTTTGGGCGCGGAATTGATGCAGGAACTGGGCAGCCTGCCGGGATTCGTCTGCTGATAACTCACGGTTCCTTACCTCTGAGTAGGCTGTCTCCATCGCGTTCCAGCCACTCGTCGGGGAATCGATAAAGAAAAAGCGTTGGGTGACAGGCGTAGGGTAAGGCGTGAGATACCGGATGTTCCTGCGTTTCGCCAGCGACCAGGCGATCCACTCGGAGACGGAGGCGATCTCGCCGAGCACCGCATCGGGCTGGACCGTGTCCAGCGCGGTCCGCCAAAAGTCGTAAATCCCTGCCACGATCCTGACCACCCGCTCGAAGCGATAGCGGCCGACGATCCGATCACTCAGGATCATCGCGTTCAAGCACTCCGGTTCGCAGAGGTCCCCCGTCGTGAGCAGATTGGAGCATTCGTCGACATCGTGCTGCCGAGTCCACTGCTTGAGGTGTGCCGCCAGATTGTGGACCTCGTCAAAGACGCCCAGCCGTACGAGGGCTCTTGTCGCCGGCGTCGCGAAGGTCACGGCGCTCACCTCCAAGCCGTGCTGGTCTCGCACTGCCGTGGCCACGGAGGGGAAGAAGCGGCGTAGGTCGCCTTTGCAGACAAAGAGAATCTTCATTTCGAGCGTGATGTGGAGGAGTCCCGAGGCATCTTCAGGCGCGGAGGGCTTCCCGGAAAAGTCTTGCCTCGCTCGGACGCAGGAAACGCGTCAGCACAAGCACGAGCAGAAACACGATGGATCCGGCGACCAGCTTGAAGGCGCACCAGACCAGCGTCATGGGCGCATTCTGCCACACGAATGGAATGGCGCAGACGGCCGCGAAAGCCATTCCCGCCTGGGCAAGCCAGGAGATAGAGAACGTCATACGGAAGAACCTCCAATGCGACCCTATTAGCACGGCAGCGCCAGCCACGGAAGAGATTAGTTGACTGAGCGCAGCGCCCGCGATACCTATGCGCGGAACAAGGAGCAAGTCAAGGATGACCACAATGATGCCCACTCCCAGCCAGAGCGCCGTTGAAGCCCAAACGCGCAGGCGGACGTTCAGGATCACGCCGTAAAGCATGGCAAAGCTCATGAAGACCCCTTGCAGTCCGAGGATCGCCAGTGTCCTCGAGCCGGAGAGGTAGTCAGACGAAGCAGCGATTTTCAGCACGGCCCCGGGAAACACCGCCAGCAAAGCCATGGCGCCCACCGAGAAACCAAAGACCGTTTTCTGAATACCGGAAAAGCGTTCACGAAAAGCGTTCCAGTCGGCGGAGTCGTGGAGCGCCGAGAGCTCTGGGAAGAGGACGTCGTTGATGGGGCCGAGCAGGAAGAATCCCAGCGCCGAAATGGTGAAGCAGACGCTGTAGATTCCCACTTGTCGAAGGTCAAGAAAGTAGCCTACCAGGTAACGATCAGCGCTAAAAGATAAGGAGGAAGCCAAACCGCCGGGCAGAAGGGCAAGACCAAACCACGTGTATCGCCTCAGGACCGTCCGGCTCGGCTGGAGCCATCTGAGACCTCGAACGGCCCGCAGATAGACGAGCCCTGACCCAAAAGAGATCATCCCAGTGGCCAGATACGTCCAGGCAATGGCCGTCACGCTGGAGAGCCAGATCCCAACCAGAAGCAGCGCCGCCGTCTCCGGGACGAGCCGGGCCAGAGTGAAAAGTGCCCAAGTTCGATTCAGCCGCCGCGCCCGCAGGAAGCCGCGCATCTCCTCGAAGAGGCTGTCAAACCCCAGAGCCGCGGCGGCCAAAATCACGAGCCTGCCGTAGTCCGTCCGCCCAAAGACCGCCGACGCTAATGGCTTGGCGAAAACCGCGAGGAGGAGTCCCGCCGTTAGCGCCAGAGCTCCGACTGCCGAGAGTACCGTGCACATTGCCCGGCTCGACTCCTCAGGCGTGCGCTCCCCACTCAGAAAGCGCATCATGGCGGTGCCAAAATTCATCGTTACGATGCATGTTCCGAGACCCAGGGTTACGTTGAACAGCGACCAGGCGCCGTAACCGGCCGGCCCGAGAGCTCGCGAAAAGACCACCAGCCACAGATAGGTCCGCAGCTTCTGGAAAGGGACTGGGAGATTTGAGAATAAAACGTCCCGCACAAACCGTTGCGTTGCTGATCTCCGGCCTTTCTCTTCCGACTGGCCTGGACAGTCCAGTGCGTAGGCGCTCGGAGGCGAGGTTTCGTCAAGCGTTGAGCCGGATGGTGAGTTAAGCAGCTTTGACTCCACTGGATTCCATGATCGCCTGTTCGCGCAGCGCGCGAAGCTCGGCCTCAATCCCCAGCGACTGGTTGGCGCAGAGCTGGTTCAGGGTGGCAAGATGGCAGATGACCAGAATCGTGCTGAGCAGATACTCATCCTGGTTCAGATAGAACCTGCGTCGCTGTGAGAACGTCGCGATCGTTGCCTCGATAATGACTCGCACATCTGGATCGACCGATTGGGCGAGCGAAGGCGCCCATTTCTTTAGCAACAAACTCACGAAGTCGCCCAGCGAAGAGTTAAAGAGCAGGTGCAAGGCCGGGCACGTCTTCTTCGCCCGAAACAGCAACTCTTTCGGGACGGAATGTTCGACCACCGCGCGTGCCATCCGCTTACGGACGAACGGCATCTTCGACCCTGACCGTAAGGTGAAGTTCCCGCGCCTGGCCAAACGGTAAGGCACGCGGTTGAATGCCTCGATGGCTTCCCAGTCGTAGAAAGGGAAATGCAGTTCGGTCAGAGGGCCTGCCCAGTTCGAGACGCCGCAGTTCATGTCGTGGGTCCAGTGGCTGCGGTACTCAAATGCGACGTACTTCTTGTAGATAGCTTGGAGATCGTCCTCAGCGTCAAACCGCGGAAGCGCCATCAATAGGCGTGAAAAGTTCCCGTCGATCGCCGTTTCAGCGCCGGCGGGCAGGTGGAACGCGGTCAGGGCTTCGATGAGGAAGCGTTTGAAATCCGGCCGTGGCGTTAGCTGATTGGCCCAATGAGATAGATAGTTATTGAGCGAACCCCTGAAAGGATAGCGTCTCAGCAGCTTCGCGATGACTGCTGCGACCGCCCGGCGCCGTCTGGTCCCACTCGGGTTCTGGTTTAATACGATCCCGATTTCTCTCGCGGCGTCAAAGGAAGGCGTATGCAACCGGCTGTCCTCGCCGGTGAAAACCGCCATGGCTTGACCTGTCTGCTCGAGATAGTCCTTCTCTGCCAGAGCAACCAATGAGGCAGGATTCGAGCTTTCACCTGCCGCAAGCGCCCGGAGATACAGATCGAGCGCGCGCTCCGGCTCAATGACGATTTCGCGATGGTCAGTGCCGAAATGGCGGGCGGCGATCCGCGCCGGCTCCAGCTCGTTCGGATGGAGGTTTTTGAACGAGAAAGTCAAAGTGAGGATCGGCCCGAGTGCCGCTTCTTTGGCGTATTTCAACATCGTGAGCGAATCGATCCCTCCTGACAGCAGGACGCATGGAGTCCGCTCTCGTGTGAGACGCTTGCGAAATACCCTTTGATACGCCGCGTCGAGAGCGGCAACACATTCTCGTTCGCTATCCAGGTATTCGCTGTCGAGCCTGACGGGCGAGTAGTAGGATCCGGCGCCGGCGCCCGACGAGCTCAGGCTGACTATCTGTCCGGGCATGGTGGTCTGGATGCCTTCGATCGGCGAGTGCGGGTCCAACCCGTGGAGCATCGTCAGTGACTGGTAAGCCGCGAAGGACGAGAGCCGGGGCGAATCCACCATCCGGATTATTTCGACCAGAGAATTGCTGGCTACGACGCAGCCCTTCTCACAGCGGTAGTAAGTTCTGAACGCGCCGTTGCGATCGCTGATCAGGTGAACCTGGCGGCGTCGGGCGTCAAGAACCAGGATCACGAGATCCCCATCGATCTCGCGGGCCCACGCACTGATCGAGTCGGGCGAGAATCGACACATCCATGCCTCGAGCTGGTCCGAGCTAGACCAGGAATAGCACCGGCCCGCCACATAGAAGCGATAGTTTCCGCGAACGAACTTCGAACGGAGGGCCAGTCTGGAGGAGCCCTCGCTTCGCACGTCTGCCTCGAATCCTGTTTCGTCGAGCGGCGTCCCGCTCGCGAGGTCGATTTTCAGTCGGAACTTTCTCACGATGAACTCATTAGCTGTCGGGCCATATCAACCCACATGACGCCACTCAAGCGGCGTCCCGCTCGCGATGTCGATCGCAGCCGTCCGGCTCAACACTTGGTTCAAACACTTCGGGGGTAAACCGTTTGCAGGCCGAACAGAGCGAACGTTATGTCGGGTGAAGGGCTCGCCTGCCTTGACCGGCTTCACGATGTACAACGAACGCCGGTGTGTCCGGCTGCGGTTCTCGTGCACGCTTGTCCCGTAGCGGACTTCACCGAGAGACTGCTCGACGGTGCGGACGGCTTCGACCATGGCTTTGAACTCGGCGGGCTCAAGCGAAAACGGGCTGTCCGGCCCCGGCAGACAGCGCGACAGAGTCATGTGTTTCTCGATAATGCACGCTCCCAGAACGACCGCCGCCGCCGGCACGGCGATTCCCAACGTGTGGTCCGAGAGACCCACGGGCAGATTGAACGCCTCGGCTAGATGCGGAATCGTGCGCAAATTCATTTCCTCGGGCGGCGCGGGGTAGGCGCTGGTGCACTTCAGAAGAGCGATTCCGGTCGAGCCCGCAGCACGCGCCGTTTGCACTGCCGCTTCGATTTCAGCGAAAGTCGCCATTCCGGTCGAGATGATCAGGGGTTTGCGGGTACGCCCCATCTTCTCGATCAAGGGGATATCCACCAGCTCAAATGAAGCAATCTTGTGAACAGGCACTCCAAGCTGCTCGAGAAAATCAACTGAGGACGGGTCATAGGCGGTGGAAAAAAGGGCAATCCCCAGGTTAGCGGCGACCGCCTGAAGCCGCGGAATCCAATCCCACGGTGTGAAGGCCTCAGCGTACAAGTCGTAAAGCGTCCGCCCGTCCCACAGCGTTCCTCCCTGGATGCGGAACGCGTCATCGTCCGAGCGAAGGGTGAGAGTGTCAGGCGTATAAGTCTGCAGTTTGACGGCGTCGGCTCCGGCTTCTTGGGCGGCGCGGACGAGCTGTACCGCTTGGTCGAACTCCTGATGATGGTTCGCCGATATCTCCGCCACCACGTAGGCGGGTTGGCCCGCGCCCACTCTTCTGTTATTGATTTGAATGGCGGCGCTCATGCGATGGCAACCCTGGAAAAACTTGGGCAATTAGCGGTGACAGCTTCTGCGACGCGAGGGGCTCCCCGCCCGTCGACGAGCGTTTGGCCCCGAAAGGCCATTGCCTGACGGGCACTCCCGTCGCGGCAGAGCTCTTGGACCGCGACTCTCACCCGCTCCACCAGGTTCGGGTCGCCTGCCCGTCCCGCGAGACGCACGACTCCGGCTCGAGCGAGTGCTTTGACGCTCGCGGCCTGGTTCTCCGCTACTTCGATGACTACAGCGGGCGTGCCGGCGGCTGCGAGTTCGTAGGAGGTCTGGCCCCCCGCTGCGATCGCCAGGTCTGCACCCAGCATCACATCGCGCAGCGAATCGGGTGCCTCGACTAAGCTCACGTGACCGCGACAAGTGCTCGCGGCAAGCTCGATCTCATTCCGGTCAGTGATCAACGGCCCTAGAACCGCGCCGATGCGGACATCCTCCGGCAGATCGCGAAGCGAGACAATCAGCTTGGGCATGAGATTGTGGAGGTCTCCCCCACCGAGCGTGACGAGTATGCTCTTCACGGTGGGAGTCACCACACGATGTGGCAAGCTCCAGAACTCAGGCCGCAACAAGGCATAGCGCGGACCGAGCAAGAAAGTGGTGTCGCCGGACGACGACCGGTAGCTCAACTCCGACGCCTGCGCGCCGCCATTGACGACGATATGGCAAGCGAAAGGCCCCTCAGCCAGATCGTCAATCGCGCCGACCACGAACCCTGCTGCTCGCAGCCCCTCCAGATACTGGGCATTTGCATGGTACGAGTCCACGACAACCACATCGGACGCATGGCGAAGTGCCATCGTCAGCGTCCGCTCGAAATCTTCCCGGCCGCCAAGTGCAACTTGTTCGAGGAATTCACTATCAAAGCCAGATCTCGCGACAACACGGTGCGTTGATACGTCACTTTTACTGGTCCCCACAGCCAGAAGCTGGCAATAAGCTCCCATGTCCCGGGCGGCGGCAGCCAGCGACACCGACCGCACCCAGTGTCCCAATCCGATACCCGCCCCGAGATCGGCCCGAAACAGGATGCGCGTCAAGATACCGCCCGCGCTTGAGCAGCCACTTCGACGGAATCACACCCGAGGAGCTTCATTTCGCTGAGCTGCTTCTTGATGGAAGGCTCCCGTTCGACCCATTCTTCCCGTAGAACGGCCATCGCATGCACGTCAGCCGGCTGTCCGTTCTTGATAACGTGCCCGCGAAAATAGCCTTCTTCTCTGAAGGCAAAGCGCTGGTGCATCTTAGTGACGGCGGGGTTGGATGCCAGGACTTCGCCGCACAGCTTGTTCAGCTTGAGATTTTCGAAGACATGCTCGAGGACGAAGTATTCGACCAAGCTTCCTATCCCCCTCCCACGGAATCTCTCTTCGGCGATATAAAACGCCCAGTAGCATCGTTGGTGTTGCCGGTTGATGTCGTACAGGTTGGCGATTCCGACATCCTCCCCGTCCCAGTTGATAACCCAATAGCGCACCGTCGGGTCGTTCATCACTCGCGCGAACCAGCGCTCGTGCTCCTCGACGCCGATGTAGTGGTCGGTAAACTGGTGGAGACCCACACTGGGTTTGTTCCGCCACCTCCTGATCTTATCTCGGTCGTCTGGACGCAAGTCCCTCATCTTGAGCACAAATACCTCCTGCCCGCGGTTTATTTGAGCACGTCAGAGTGCGGTGTACCCGCCATCAACCAGAAGATTCTGGCCGGTAACGTACGCGGATGCGTCCGAGGCCAGAAAAAGCGCTGCGCCCTTGAGATCGTTGGGACCTGCCATGCGTCCGAGCGGTGTGCGGCGAGAGTAGTTGGCCACGAAGTCGGCAGGCATCCCTGGTGAGTGCAGACCTCCCGGGCTGATGCAGTTGACCCTGATCCCTTGCCCGGCGAAGTAGACCGCCAAGTAACGAGTAAGTTGGATCATGCCAGCCTTGGCGAAACCATAGGCAGGGGGATTAGTCATCTCCGAGTGACCATTGTAGATGTTGAAGTCTGGGCTCACGACCCCGTAAAGCGATCCAATATTCACGATGCTTCCCGCGTGCCGCTCGGCCATGAGATGGCCAAAGGCGTGGCACGAGCGCAATAGGCCCAAAGCATTTACTTCCAGCGTCCGCACCCACTCTTCAGTTCGATAGCGGTCAAAGCTTCCCGTCGACCCGGCAGCAGCGTTGTTGAAAAGGATGTCCAGTCTTTGCCACTTCTCCCGAATCTCAGCGGCCACGCGCTTGACCAACCCTTCGTCGGTCAAATCCAGCGGCATGGTGTGGGCGTCGTAGCCAGCAACTTGCAGGTCTGCCACGAACTTCTGGCGTCGGGGAAGACTCTTCGAGGCGATGATTACGGTGGCTCCGGCTTCCGCCAAGGCGCGTGAAATCTGACATCCGTAGCGGCTGGCGCCTCCCGTGATCAAAGCCACACGGCCCTTCAGAGAAAAGAGCGTGCGAACGTCGATGTTCTCTAAGGTCGTTTCGGAACGCTGAATATTCAATCGGCAAACGGTTGGTGTAGATGGGAATTCAGCCGTGCAACTCCGGGCTCAGTGTCGAGGTACTGCAGGATTGCGGGAAGCGGCATATCGTCGCGCCCGTCGAAGTGGGCGTAGATCCTGCCGAGAAGCGCTATGTCCTCCGGGTAATCAGCGGAGAAAAAGTAGTTCGAGCGAACAAGATACCGCGGAATCCCGAGTTTCAAAAAAGAGAACTGCTCTGGATGTTCGCGCAAAAATGCGGGGAAGTTCTCACGATCGTGCCCGTTATTCATGATTCGACTACAACGCTTGAGGGCGGAGACGCGAAACAGGTCCGCACCCGTTCCGTAAGGATAGCCATCCAGATGGCCGGTGGATGCCCAGTCTGGCTTGCCATCTTGAAAACCTTCGATCAGTTCGTCGATTCCTTTCGGGTCGGTCAGCGGATTGTCGCCGGTCACGCGGACGATCAGCGCCAAAGCGTACCGCCGGGCTGCGCCAAGAACACGCACGACGGGGTCCCGCTCCGGACCACGGAACACCGGTACACCCCAGGCGCGGCACGCTGCCTCAATCGAGTCATCAGCGGGTTGGTCTGAGGTTGCGACAACCAACGCACCTGCTCGGCGGCTGCGCGAGACGCGATCACATAAACGCTGCAATAATGGTTTCCCTTCAATCGAAATCAACGCTTTGCCGGGGAGGCGGATCGAGCTCATCCGAACCTGCACGACGATGCCGACTCGTTCGCTAGGCATGGGCTCGCGCCACCAGCATGGATCGTTGGTCAGTGACCTTCTCGAAGGCTGCGGCGATGTCGTCCATATCGGCGAATGTAGCGGAGGGACGAACTACTCCCGTGAGCATAAGCGCTTTCTGGTACAACCGCTCGGCAGTGGGGCAAAGACCCTTGTCGTACCGGGCGTTTCCGGCGTAATGACGAAAGGCGAAGGGCTTTCGATCGTGATAAAGCGGCGACAAGTACAGCGGACGAACGTAGCCGCTGCCAAAAGGGATGCCCTCCCGGTTTAGCGCCTCGACAAACGAGTCACGCGGCGCGCCCATCTGACCCTCGTCATATTTCATGACGTAGGCATAGTAGACGTGCTTCGAGCCGGAATGGACGCTGGGTAGCTGGATCCCACTGTTCCGCCCCAGTTTTTCAGCGAGTCTCTGCGTAAGATAACCGGCAAGTTCGATGCGCTTCTCGTTGAGGTCCTCCATCCGCCGGAACTGGACGATTCCCAACGCGGCCTCCATTTCGGTCATGCGATAATTCCAGCCCAGCAGCGTCGAACTGTAGGTGCGAACGGTCTGCCCCTCGAGGATCATTTCTCCGTGGTTGCGGACCATCCGTGCGACTTCGGCGATTCCGGCATCGTCGGTGATGAGCATCCCGCCTTCACCCGTCGTGATGTTCTTGTTTTCCGTGAAGGAGAAGACTCCGCAATGGCCCAACGTCCCGACCAGTTGGCCCCTGTAACGGGCGCCCGGCGCCTGGGCGCAGTCCTCGATAAGGCGGAGCCCCTTACGGCGCGCGATGTCCACCAGGGCGTCGAGGTTTGCCGGATGACCGAAGAGATGAACCGCTATCACGGCCTTGGTCAAAGGAGAGAGCGCGCGCTCGACGGATTGGGGATCGAGGCCGAAGACTTCGCCGTCAACGTCGGCGAAGACAGGAATGGCGTTGTGCATGAGCGCGCAGGTGGCCGTCGAAGTGAAGGTCATGGCCGGAACGATGACTTCCTCGCCCGGTTTCACTCCCACCGCCACGATGGCAGCGTGTAACGCTGCGGTGGCGGAGTTGAACGCGACCGCATACCGGATGCCGTGGTACTCGGCGAACCGCCTCTCAAACTCTCTGATGTTCTCTCCACCCAGGAAATACTCACCCGGCGCCGCCAGAAACGTCGACAGCCGGCCGCTGGCAAGTACCTTGAGCACCGCCTGTTTCTCCTCCTCTCCGATGATGGGATGAGGAGGAAACGGCTTCGACCGGATCGGCTTGCCACCGCGAATCGCTAATGTAGTCCTCGTGGCGATCATCGCGATTGAACTGTGACCGGGCTGTCAATGAGCGGTAGGTGCACCATGCGCCCCTTTTCGCGGGCGGACTGCTGCAATCCGCAGATGATCTCGAGCGCTGCGCGCCCGTCCTCACCGCTCGAGATGGGCGGCTCGCCCGTTTTCAAACACTCCAGCAGGTGGGCAAGGCCGAGCAGCATTACCTCGCGGCCGCCGTCAGACATGACCGGAAGCGGTGCAGGCCCCAGTTCCCGATATCCCGCAAAACGCTCGCTCTCACGAGCCTCCTCGAACTCGGCAGTCAATCCACTCGAGGTGATTCGCAACCGGCCTTTCGTCCCCAACAAAACAATCTCGAAGATGAGGTACGCCTCGACTTCGCAGGCTTGAACAGCGGCGACGCTCCCGTCGGCAAAACCGATCCAGCCGTCGAGGTTGGGGTCTGCGGGATCGGGAGAGGCGTTCATGCTCCAGCGGCCCTCCACCCAGACCGCATCGCCCAGATAGAACCGGAGAAGGTCGAAAAGGTGGGAGCCCGTGTTGGCGGCGCCCGCCGTGTAGTAGCAGGTCACCTGCTGGACGCGCCCCAGACCTCCGTGGCGAATCAAGGCCGCGATCTGTTGGTGAAACGGATCGAAGCGGCGCTGATGATCGATCATCAGGATCACGTTGTGGTCGGCACACACTCGAATCATTTCCTCGGAGGCGGTGAGGCTATCTGTCATGGGTTTCTCGCAGAAGATGGCCTTGATACCGTGCTCGGCCGCGGCGCGGACGATCTCGAGGTGCGTGGGGCTCCAGGTGCAGACCGAAAGGATGTCGAGGCAGGCGTCGTCGAGCATCGTTTCGAGGCGCGTATATCGATCTGAGACCTGGAACTTCTCTCCGTACCGCTCGATCTTTTCCTTGTCGAGGTCACAGAGCGCGACCAGTTCCACACCGGGCATACGCTGGTAGGCGCCTGCGTGAGTGCTCACGTATCCCCGGCGCGGATCATCGTCGAACGCACAGCCGATGCGTCCGCAGCCGACAATGCCAGCTCGGTAGGTCATCCCTTGGCGTTGCACTCGACCTCTGTTTCCTGGTGAGATGGTTCCTGCGCTGCTTCACGGGCTTCGGATGGGAATAGAGCGTAGAAGTCGCGCCGCAGAAGCCCAACCATCGTGATGTCGTACGCTTGCTCGTTTCGCAGATAATGTTCTCGCGCACAGCCTTCGTCGACAAACCCCACCTTCTTCATCAGAGTACGCGTCCTGACGTTATCAGCGCGAGTTCCCGCCGCGATGCGACGCAGATTGAGACGGTCAAAAGCATAGTGGAGGATCAGGCGATAGCTCTCAAAACCGTACCCGCCGCCCCAGTATTGCCGGTTTCCGACAACGTGCCGGATTTCAGCGACGCGCATCAGCCAGTTGATTCCAAACAAACCGATGTTTCCAATGTGGACATCGGTCCGCCGATCGACGATGGCCAAGACGATGTTGGACGGATGCTCAGGAAGTTGCAGCAGGCCGGCCGTGCCGTTCTCGGTCAGCACGCTGAATTCGCGCTCGAGCGCCTCCACGGTGTTCGGCACGAAGCCCATCAACATGTACTCGGTCACTTCCGGATCGTGCGCCCAATCGAACATAGGACCCGTCAGGTCGGTGCGCTCCACCGCGCGGAGATAAACCTTCTCGCCTATCAGAAAGGGATGATGCATCGCCCTCCACCTTCTTATGTTGTTGCGACCCGATGTGATAATAGGGTCACCGGATGATGCTCGCGGGCCGAGCGCTTGGCGGCTTCAGCCACCGCCAGCGATCGGCACGCCGCTTCGCCGTCGACTAGGGGCGTAGTGGCGTTTGAAACGCATTCCAAGAAATGCTTCATCTCCGACACATAAGCGTCGTTCAGACCGCCTCGACTTCTGAACCTGGTCCATTCGTTTTTCTCTCCCTCGAAGAGCTGCGCTGTGCTGTCGACGAGGTTCGAGCGGATCACGCCGCCGTCACCGATGATCTCGGCGTAACGCTGCGGCGGCCGATCGAGGTAGTCGAGGTGAATGCTTACAACTTTGCGGTCAGGATAATCGAGCAGAATTTCGGCGACGTCCTCCACGTCGATTTCGAGGTTGCTAAACTTCCCGGCGAGGCAGTTGACGGTCTCCGGCATTCCGAAAAACAAGAGAGCGTAATCGATCTCGTGGATGGAGTCCAAGATGACGCCCCCGCCCAGATTCTTTTTCGCGCCGTATCCGCACCGGTAGTCCTCCCATGGATGACGCGCCGGCAAGTAAGAGCCGGCGTGTAGTCGCGCGCTTGCCACGTGTCCGATCCGCTTCTCTTCCAACCATCCGCGCATCTTGCACACACACGAATGAAACCTGAGGTTATAGCCCACCATCAGCACGCGTCCCCGTTCACGAGCTGAGGCAATGAGCGATTCTGTGCCGTCGAGCTGGTGGGATAGCGGCTTTTCGACGAACACGTGGCACCTGTGTTCGAGGGCCTGATAAGCGAGCTCGAGATGCAGGCTGGTCGGGGCGCAGATGAGGACAATCTGCGGCTCCTGGTCGTAGCCGGCGTCGAGCGTTTCGACCGCTTGAACTCCGTATTCGCTCGCCGCCGAGGTCGAGCGTGACCGGTCGGGATCGAAGGCTAGGATTTCTTCCACTCCCAGCCGGCGAAGGTTTTCGGTATGCCGGCGGCCGATCGATCCGCAGCCTACTACCAGTGCTTTCATCAGTTTTGAAGACACTCCTCCAGTTCGTGGACAACCTGCTTCACTTCATCGTCGCTCAGGCGAGGGAAAATCGGCAGGGTGAGGGTGCGCTCGTAATACGCCTCTGCCGCCGGAAAGTCCCCCGGTTTGAAACCGAAGCGAGCCCGGTACAAGGGATGCAGGTGGACGGGCAAGTAATGGATCTGGACGCCAATACCCCTCGCCTGCAGGGCTTGATAGACCTTGCAGCGGGACGGCACCTGGATTACGTACAGGTGGTACGACGACCGCATGTTCGGACGCTGGTGAGGAATCGTGACCTTGTCAGATCCGGCGAGCAGCCGGTCATAAAGCGACGCAATTTCCCTGCGGCGGGCCACCCACCCCTCAATTTTGCGGAGTTGGCTGATCCCCAGCGCGCATTGCATGTCAGTAAGGCGGTAGTTGAAGCCCAGTTCCTGCATCTCGTAATACCGGGCGCCGTGACCATTGGACGATGGACGGGGGTTCCGTACAATTCCATGGTTGCGAAGCTGTTTGAGCTTCTCGTGTAAGTCGGAACGATTGGTCAGGATCGCTCCCCCTTCGCCCGTCGTAATGTGTTTGACGGGATGGAAGCTGAAGGTGGTCATATCCGAATGGGAACAGCTTCCGACCGTATGCCAGCCGCCTCGCGAGTCCTTCCACTGAGCGCCCAGTGCGTGACTGGCATCCTCGATGACCGTCAGCTTGGCCTTCCGTGCGGCACGGGAGATCCGCTCGATGTCGCAAGGCTGTCCTGCGAAATGCACTGGAATCAACGCCTTAAGTTTTCCTTCGCCGTGGTAGCGTTCCAGAAACGAGACGAGCGCTTCGGGATCGAGGTTGTAGGTGCCGGGATCGATGTCGACGAAGGCGGGGCGGGCGCCGCAGTAAAGCGCGCAGTTCATCGACGCGACAAAGGTATTAGGCGAAGAGATAGCGACGTCGCCGGGTCCGACGGCCGCCGCAAGGCAGGCCAAGTGGAGTGCAGCCGTCCCATTCGAGACGACGACCGCGTAGCCGGCGCCCGTCTTCTCCGCCAGTGCTGCTTCAAACTCCTGCACTGCGGGACCAGTGGTCAGCCAGTCCGACCGCAGCACTTTGAGCACGGCCGCGATGTCGTCTTCCTGAATCCACTGACGTCCGTAAGGAATGTTCATTCCGTGACGCCTTTTCCTGTTCCTCCAGGTCTATTTCGAGCCGGCTGATAAGGTCGCGCATCTCCCCTTTGGTCAGCCAGCGGTCGTTAGTATGGCTGCTGTACTCAAAACCCTCGGGGCACGGCCTGCCTTCTTTCCAGTTGCCGGTATCCCACCACCGGAAGTGGGGCTTGATAACGAAGAAATCGTCGAATTCGACCGTCTGGCGCGAGACGTCGGCTGGGATCATCACCTCGTGCAGCTTCTCGCCCGGCCGGATACCAGTCGTCTCGATTCTGCAGCCTGGGGCAATGACCTCAGCGAGGTCGGAGATCTTCATGCTCGGAATCTTGGGGACGAACGTCTCGCCGCCATGCATGTGTTCGAGGCCGGCGATCACAAACCGGACACCCTGCTCGAGGGTAATCCAGAAGCGCGTCATTCGCGGGTCGGTCAGGGTGAGGACTCTGGTCGGGCGCTGCGCGAGGAAATGAGGTATGACGCTGCCGCGACTGCCGAGAACGTTGCCGTAGCGAACCACACTCATGCGGGTGGGCCGCGCTCCCGAGTAGGCGTTGCCGGCGATGAAAAGCTTGTCCGAACACAGCTTGGTGGCGCCATAAAGATTGATGGGGTTGGCGGCCTTGTCTGTGCTCAGGGCGATGACCCGCTGCACTCCACGGTCGATTGCCGCGTCGATGATGTTGGCGGCGCCGAGCACGTTGGTCTTGATCGCCTCGAAGGGATTGTATTCGGCCGTGGTCACTTGTTTGAGAGCCGCGGTATGCACGACGACGTCGACACCGTCGAACGCCCGTTCGAGCCGCTCCTTGTCGCGCACGTCGCCGAGAAAGTAACGGACGTTGGGACCGTCGAAGCCGCTTTCTCGCATCGTCTGCTGCTTGAGTTCGTCGCGGCTGAGAATAATGAGCTTCCGCGGATGGTACTCGCGAAGCATGATTTCGGCGAGCTTGCGGCCGAAGCTACCCGTCCCTCCGGTCACGAGCACGGCTGTTTCGGACCAGTTCATCGTGTCACCGCCCGTCCGTCCAACAGCCTCGCTCTCGGGAGGGTCGCCAGCCCGGCACAAAATGCGAACCACGCCGCGTTCGCAGGAACGTGGAGGTTGAAGTCCACGAAGCTGTGGATCAGCAGCCCGCAGCACCCGAGCGTCGCGCCCAGTTGAACCCATTCCGGCTCGCGGCCCAGGCGCACGGGCAGATTACGGAACCCTAGCCCGAAGAACATCACAAGCGTGATGACGATCAGCGCCACGCCCGCGAGTCCGGTTTCCACCGCCGCTTCCACGTAGTCGTTATGGGCGTGGTCCCAGGTAAGGTTGCTGGGCTTACTCTGGTATTGCGGATAGACGGTTTCGAAGCTGCCGAGCCCGACGCCCAGCCAAAGGTGGTCTTTGAGCATGTGCATCGAATCCCGCATCACCCCGACCCGGTCGGTGGCCGTCACTTCGTGGTACTGCTTCGTGCTTGCGACCGTCCACAGGCGGGTGGAGAACCCGCTGGGATTGATCCAGAAAAAGAGCGCGACAGCCGCCGTCACGACGGCCCCGAACCAGATAGCTGCGCTACGCCGGCCACGCCGACTGCCGGGGAACCCAACCCCGTTGGCGGGGAGCGCCAAAAAGCCGATGACGACGAGTGCAGTCTCCACTACCAGCGCTACCAGGCCTCCTCGCGAGCCTGAGAGCAACACGGACGCGATGGGAAGCAGAACCGCCGCCGCCCGCATCAAGCGCGGCAGGTGACTCCGATCTCGCGAGAAGGCGTACGACGCTGTGAGGGGAATCAGCATCTCCATTAGTCCCGCATAGTGGTTCCGATTGACATAAGGTCCGAACGTCTCGCCGGGCGATTTCACCGTCCAGTAGATGAGGCTTGTCCTCGAAAGAGACTGCAGAATGGCGAACAAACTCAGCGCGGAGGTGAAGACCGCGACCGCGAGTCCCAAGCGCCGTGTCGCCGTCACTGAGCCGCCTTGGAAGAGTTGGCCAGCCAGACCGAAGATGACGAGCGCGACGGCGAAATCGAGCAGCGCCTCGCGCGTTGCGTCGCGGTCAGCGGTCAGCCGCGCGAAGTACTGAACCGCCACCAAAAGCAGGAAGAGCAATGCGGGAATATAGATTGGTGACCAGAGGGCTCGAACAACGCCCTGTCGAAGGCTTGCGATCGCCCACAGAACGAGCCCGCCCAGCGTGAGGATGGCGAGCGCGGTGGAAGCCCAGGCTTCGACCGCCCCAAAGGCGAGCGCCGCCGCCATCAGGGTCGCGACGAGGAGCACCTGGGCAGTAGGATGTAATCCCGAAGCTGCCCGAGCGCTGGTGCGTTGTCTTGCCGGCACGCGGGGCGCCGCGGTGGCACGCTCGATGATCGGCTGGACCACGACGCTCATCGTCCGGACTCCAAGCCTTCGGGCTGCGCCAGCGAACCTGACTCGAAGGGCTCGAGCTGAACGTTGTCCAGCCAGAAGCTCCCAGTAATCTCCGGGGGAAACGTGCGGCTCTTCAGACGCACCACCGACAGGTGGATGAGGTGCGTGCGCGGCCCCGTCGAAAAAGTCAGCGTTACAGGATGCCAGGGAGTGGATCCAACCGTGTTGTCGCCAACAACGCTGAGGCAGCTCGGACACAGTGGATCGAGAACACGGAGCCGAGGACCGCTGTTCGAGCTGATGCTCTCTGTGCGGACGTAAGCCGTGAGGCGATACGAACGGTTGGGTGAGACGGGAACAAACTGGTAGACCGGCATAGTCTCGTCGTTGCTGCTCATGGTGAAGTCCAGCCGCAGGCAACGCGCACCGTGATACGGCCTCGAGTCCGAGAAATCAACGAGCACCGAAGGCGCGTCGCGCATCCGCCAGTCAAGCCCAAGGTCGAGCGGTGTCTGTTCGAAGTCCCCATTAAAGACCAGATTGTGTTGTTGCCCTTCACTCTCAGCGCTTGGCGGCGAGGTCACAACGCCGAGTTTTTCCAGGTCCTGCCAGGCGCTGGCAGCCTTTTCGCTACGGCCCAAATCGAGCAGGCGATCGAGATAAGGGAGAGCGAGTTGAACGGGAAAACTGAATCCTTCCGCGACGGTTCTCGTCCAGTATCGATGGGCCAGATCGATCTGCCCGTTCTGGCTGAGAAAGTCCACATAAGTCAGCCGGAGATGCGGGTCGTGGCTGGCCGGCAGGACTGCGTCGAAGATTTGCTCCGGATCGCGAAGCACATCGAAACAGAGCCGGAAGGTATCCGGACCGTACTCCTTGTCGAGTGACAGCAGGCGGCGGAAGCCCGCCAAGGCGACAGCGTCGCGACCGGCGCGCAAGTCGCGGTTGGCCAGCGCCCACTGAAACCGAGGCGTCGTAGGGCTGAGGAGCGCGGCCCGCTCGTAAGCTCGGTCGGCACAACTTAAGTCACTTATCGATTCACACGCAGTCGCGAGGTCCAGCCAAGACTGCGCTCGATAAGGACTCAGCTCGGTGGCACGCCGCAGTTCGACGAGGCCTTCGGCGGCGCGAGGCGGCGCTGCCATGTACACCAGAACCAGGCCGAGGCGGCGATGGAGCTCAGGACTCCCGGGGTCGAGAGCCAAAGCGCTTCGCAGATCTTCGGCGCGGCCCGTCTGCGCCAGCCGCGCGGCTCGGGCGATCTTTACCTTTGCTATCACCAGCCACAAGCTCGGCGCCAGGACGACGAGCAGGAACAAGCTCGCCCGCCAGCGCGGGCGAACGGACCAAGCGATCGGGCGAACGCTGAGAATCGAGATTATGACCAGGGGACCCTCTCGTCGGACGAGCCGGAGTCACTGCCGTAGACGCGCTCGTAGTAGGTGTAGTAGCAGCCATCACGCCCCGTGTCGACCTTGTTCACTGCCACGCCCAGCACCTTGGCTCCGGCGGACTTGAGGGTGCGGTGAGCCTGCACCAGCGCGTCGGGTGTGGTCACGCCGCTTTCCACCACCAGGATCACACCGTCGGTCAGGGTCGACAGAATGGTCGCATCAGTCACCAGGAGCAAAGGAGGGGAGTCGAAGACGACGTGATCGAAGCGCGGTCGCAGTTCCTCCAGAAGTCTCTCCATGATGGAAGAGGACAGCAACTCGGCAGGATTGCGCGTTCGCGGACCTGCCGGGAGCACCCACAGGTCGCCGTGGGAATCGAGTTGTTCAATGGCCTCGTCGAGGCTGTAGGTGCCCGTGAGAACGCCACTGAGACCTCGGTCGTTCGCCAGTCCCAGCGCGCGGGTGACGCCGAAGGCCCGCAAATCGCTGTCGATGAGGAGCACGCGCGCGCCATTCTGTGCAAAGGCCAGCCCCAAATTGACGGCTGTCGAGGTCTTGCCCTCGCTCGGACGCGAACTCGTGACCAGCAGAATTTGGGGAGCCGGCACCGTGGAGAAGAGCACAGCGCTGCGTAAGGCGCGGTAGGACTCCGCCAGCGGCGAGGTCGGCCGATCCAGCAAGGCCAGTGCGACGATGCCATCCTTCGACTCCGTTGAGCCACGATGCTTGGCCGGGGGCTCGGGATAAGAACGGCTCGAAACGGCCGGGATAAGGGCCAAGGAGGGAGCGTGGATGAGCCGCTCCACGTCTTCGGCCGTCTTCACCGTTTGGTGTTCGAGGTTCTCGCGCGCGAACGCCACCGCGATGCCAAGCAGCAATCCGACCATGAAGCCGACGGCCAGGGTGCGAATCTTGCGCGGGCGAACGGGCTCGGCGGGAGGACGCGCCGAGTCGACAATGTGAATGTTGGTGGCCCGCAGGCCGGCGGAAACCGTGGCGTCCTTCAGGCGTTGAAGCAGGCTTTCATAGAGCTGCTCGTTGGTCTCGAACTCGCGCTTCAACAGGTTGTGCTGGATCAGCAACTGGTTGAAATTCCCGACCTCGACCTTCTGGCGCGCCACCGTCTCGCGCAGAAGCCGCTCGCGATCCAGCGCCGCTTGGTAGCTGCTCTGGACTCGTTCGATGACCTGCTTACGCTCGCGCTCGATGAGGTGCTGGAGTTCGGTGGCGCGATCGCGGAGACGGATCACCTTGGGGAAGTTGGGTCCATAGGTGTCTTGAGCCTCGATGTACTCGGCCTGGGCGTCGGCATACTTGGTCTCGAGCTGTTCGAGCAGTGAGTTATCTGCCAGCAGGGCGGCATGCGTGGGATCAGACTTCACGGTATTGTAGCGGGATTCCTTTTCGGCGCGGTCGCTCTCCGCGGCGGTCAGGTCCTTGCTCAGGTCCCCCAGCGTTCCTTCGGCCACGCTCTGCTTGTCGCTGACGTTGACGATGGCGTTGGTTCTCTCATAGTCTACGAGCGCCTGCTGTGAGCTTTCGACCTTGGCTTTTAGCTCGTCGAGCTGTTGCTCCATCCACTGGCTGGCCTGTCGCGTCGCGTCGTACTTCTCGTGGAAGCTGTACTCGACGTAATCCTTGACCAGCGCATTGGCTACCTGCGCCGCCTGGTCGGGATCGGTGCTGTCAAAGCTCACTTCCATCATGTGGGTGCCCGGATCCAACTGCACCATCAGCCGGTCGAGAAACATCGCAATCAGCCGGGCCTGCACGGCGCGGGCATTGGCGGTTTTTCCCGGCACGACGGCCGCCCGCACTGCAAAGCCAGGGCTCTGGGCGAGACCGGTCCGCTGAATCACCCCCCAGGCAAGATCGTCGCTTTCGAGGACCTTCACTTGAGTCTTCAGGAACGCCTCGTTGGTTGGAGGATCGCGATCGTAGTCATTCAGGGACCGAATCTGCGCGGTGTCCGCTTCGATCTCCATGCGCGCCGTCGCTCGATAAACGGGAGTGACCTTAAACGAGTAGATGGCGACCGGCACGAGGACGACGATAAGAGTGCTGAGCACTTCCCATCGACGCCTCGACAGGAGGTTGTAGTAGGCCCGCAATGAGGGGTAAGACTCGGCGTCGCCGGCTCCCAGATCGATGACGGGACCGGCACTTCGATCCCGATTCTGCACCAGCGGAGCCGATGCGCGCCGATCGAGTCTGTCGTTTTCACTCATTGGGAGGGCGGCGCTTGCCGCCGCCGCGCTGAATGGAGTCCTCTAGAGGCGAAGCCGAATGCACTCGCACGCATCCAGCCCGGCGTCCGGAGGACGGGCGGACGCGCCACCCGTTCGACGAGGTGCGCGTCCACTTCGACGGCCACCGATTGCTGGAGCAGTTCGACGGACAAGACCAGCCTGAAAAGGTTTTTCTTGCGGACCAGGATGCCTTCCAGACCCACGAGCGGCCCTGACTTGACCCTGATCCAGTCGCCGCACTTCAAGAAGGGATGGGGCTCGCAATGTGCGTTTCCAGCCACCATACGCCGCACCGCGTCGATTTCGGATTGAGGGATGGGAGCGGGTCTCTGCCCGAAGCTGACCAGACCATGGATTCCCGGCGTGGTCAGGACTGCCAGCCGCCGATCGAATCCGCCGTGCAGGAACAAATAGCCAGGGAACAGGGGGAGCGAGACCTGCTGAGTGCGATCCTTCCAGCGGTGGGCGGCTCGATAGAGCGGAAGAAATACGTCAAATCCCTTCTGGGTCAGGAGGCTGGAGACCGACTTTTCATGCTGGTGAGACGTATGGATGGCATACCAAGCAGGTTCCAGAACAGCCTCGACTGGATCGAGGCTGGTATCTTGCCCCTCAAGACCGAGTCTCCGATCGTCTGCCCTGTGCATAAAGCTTCGCCCCCTGACTCACAAAGGCATTCCTCCCTTGTGAGCCCCGGCTAATCCATTCGCGTCGTGTCGAACGCGGATAAGCCGCATAGTCTTCGGCCGCGCAGTCCGCGAGACAGTGGTCGCACCAAGATCGACCGTTTCCTATGCCGTGCCGATCTGAGGAGCTTCCTGCTTTTCCCGTAGCGCGTGCGGGCTCCCTCGCAGAAAGCGGCCGCTGCGCCGGAACTGCAAGGCAATCTCGTACCGCGGTTCGCCGCCGGCACGCATCACGTTGCCTTCAAACAGCATCGTGGCGATGCCGCGGCTGGGGTTGACGAAGTGCACCTGCAACCGTAAGAGAGTTCCAACTTCGAGCGGTTCGCCCAGGTAGAAACAGGCGCCACCGACCCCGATGTCGCGCAGGGTACCGGATTTGAGATCGTGCCCCTTGCCCCGCCCGAGAATCGAGGCCGTCACCGCGCATTCGATATGAAATCGCTCTGAACACCGGCGGTCGCCGTTCATGGAAACGATCACAAGCGCCATCCCTTCCCGAGCCCTAGGCGTCTCCCCCTTTCCGGAAGTTGCTCCTGCGCCCAGCTTGTGCACCCGGCGGGTATCGAAGTTCGCACTCAGGACTTGGGAACCGTGAAAAGAATGGTCGAAGCCACAAAGCGAACCAGAAAGTAGATCGCGAGCGCGGCGAGCGCCAGCAGGCCGAGCATCGCACCCGTGATCGACATCCGGTCGTGCATCCTTCCGGTAGCAACCTTCAGTCCGCCTGCCATGGCTCATCCCTCCTCTCGAAGGTTTCCCGCTGCGTGCGCATTCTGGCTTGTAGCTGCCAGCGGCGCAATCGCACAAGTGCGTGAGCGGGCACTGTTCTTTGCATGGGTGGCCTACGTCCAAAGTCGTCCGTTTGGCTTAGTTCATCGCGGTGCTGGGTACCGTTGGCTCGGGTCGGAATGCCGGACCTATTGCACCCACGCACCTGACAATGAGGGCTTTGGCCGCGACGGGTCGACTAGACGATGGCACGTGAACGCCGAAGGGCGGGACTTTACCTCGAGCAGGGTGATCGTTCGTTCACACTGCTTTGTCGGCAGCGACCGCCGGTCTTATCGAGAGGGAGTCTTGCGGGACAACCAGGTGAGTGTCGGAGGGCAGGTGCGGTGTTTCATTGCTTTCGTGTCCGGAGTGTTCGAAGTAATAGAGGGCAGCGCCCAGGCGGCTGGTGACGCGAATTTTCTTGTACAACGTCACGAGGTGCGCGCGCACTGTGTTCTCGGACACACCTAGCAGGCTGGCAATTTCCTTGTTGCGGTAGCCGTCAGCGAGTAGCGCCACGATTTGCTTCTCGCGCCGGCTCAACTCCGCGCCGTTCCGCCTGGCCGGCCCCTGAGAGCGAACCAGTTTGCCGATAATCATGCTGGCTGCCTGGTGGCTTACCCAGATCTCACCTCGCACCACCCGCTTTAGAGTTTTCTCGAGCAGAGCAGGGTCGGAGTCTTTGGAGATGAAGCCGCGAGCGCCCGCCTGAATCGTCCGAAATTGGAAGTCTTCATCGACATGATCGGCGAGCAGCAGGATTTTCGTTTCAGGAATAAGGGCCCGCAGTTGCGAGAGCAGTTCAAAGTCCTTGACCGAGCCAGCAGCCTCCATCAGCAGGACGTCAGGGTGCGCCTTCTGAAGCTGCTCCAAGTCGTTGAGCGGGTTATCAACTTCGACGACAATTTGGACGCCCTCCATGTTCGAAAGCAAAGCGGAGAGGCTTTTTCTTATCAAGAGCCGGGACCCGGCGAGTGCAACATTCATTGAGTTTTCTCTGTGACGCAATAGTCATTGGTTGACTCTCGATCGACCTTCAAATGATTGGCCGGATCAGAGGCGGAAACGGAGGAATTCTATTGTACTAGTACGTTGATGTAAATAGAGTAAACTACTGAGGTCGGCTAGTGGAGACCCTAGAGGGTAGCTAGTCCTCGGTCCCTGGAATGGACCGTTTCTGGAGACCTCTCGGCTATCCAGCATCAGAGCCGTCGACTGGCGTCGAGCCTTCGTACTCCGAACAATAGTATAATAACGTATAACGACTCTAAATTTACTGCTTGACACGTTATCGCGAGAAGTGTATAAGTCGCGTCGTTGGCGCTGAGCCGCCGGTGAAAGAGACGCTTTCCCGGACGACATGCAGGAGGACCTTATGGGTCACGCAAGGCACACCGTGTATAGGGCGCTCATCGTTGTCGCCGCGCTCGGCTTACCCTCCTCGTCCACGCGGGCGAACTCAACGGTGGTGGGCGTTGCTGTGGCCGTCTCAAACTCCAGTATCGATGGGGCAGCCCTCCAATCGGGCCGTACCATCGTGAGCGGTGACGACCTTCAAGTGCAAGAGGGTACCGCTCTGGTCGCCATCGGCTCGGGCAGTCATATGTTGTTTGGCCCGGATACCGCGGCCTCCTTCGAGCGAACCTCTGATGAAGTCACGGCCGTCGTGGCTCGAGGTAACGTCACGCTCTATCAACCCCACAACGAGGCCGTGCATCTGCGCGTCAAGGTGGATGACCTGTTCCTTGCTCCGGCGGCGGGCGATGAAACCCTCGGAGAAGTGGCCGTGAGTGACGGAAGCCTCTACATCACGACCAAACAAGGCCTGCTGCGGTTGGAAGAAGGCGGATCAACGATGGACTTGCCGAAAGGGAAATGGATCAGATTGGTTCACAGTCCCAGGCGATCCGCGCAGTTAGGCAGGGGTTCGTCTGGACGCTCGAGCCTCGAGTGGGTTGCGGCGGGCGGAGCGTCTGCTGCCGCGGTGCTCGCGGGCCTCGCACTCTACGAGGTCGGGGGGAACAGCAACACCAACTCGAGTCAGACCGCCAACCCCACTGCCTGTACCCTGGACGTGCTGTTTGGCACGACAAATCCACCGAGTCCCTTTGTGCCTCAGACCGGTTCCTGTCCGTAGTCCTTGTGTCTCCTCGTGACACGCACGGGCGGTTGGCGGGCGGTAAGACGTCATCGCCTTCTTTCAAGACCTCCTGCAGGCGCGGCCCGCAGTCAGGCGTCGAGGCCCGCTGCTGAAGTGCATTCCCGCCCGGCTTGCGCCTCCCACCTCTTGTTTTCTATAATAGAGTTCACCGTCAGGATGACGATCAGGCTTCTGTTATGTCTATCGATATAGTGAAGAAACTGCAAGAGGAGATCCAAGCCCTTGAACGCGAATTGAACTTCGAGCTGCCTAAGGAATTGCAACGGGCGCGAGCCCTGGGTGACTTGAGCGAGAACGCTGAGTTCCACATGGCCAAACAGCGGCAGGATATTGTGGGCGCTCGCCTGGTGCAGCTCAAGCGGAGGCTCGCGGATCTGTCGCTCATCAATTTCAATAACATTCCCAAGGACCGGGTGGCTTTCGGGTCCAGGGTGGTTCTCTACGACCTCGATCGCGACGCCGAAGTCGAGTATAAGCTGGTGACGACCGAAGAGGCCGACCTAAGCAAAGGAATGATTTCCACGACCTCACCCATCGGACGCGGGCTGATGGGCAAGCGCGTGGGGGACACGGTCAAGATTTCCACTCCTAACGGTAGCCGCGAATTCGAGGTCCGTTCTCTGCAGACCATCTACGATGGCGGCGAGTAGCTCCCTTCGTATCCTCCTGCCCGTCTCGCCGAACGGCGTTCGGCGCCAACAGCCCTACACTATACTATTAGTAATAACAGGGGGAATGGCTTTGCGTGGGGGCTTAAGCCGACTAACTGCGGTCCGTCTGCGCTGTGACGCATCACCGTTGACGTCCGCGCTGGTCAGGTCCTAGTGGTTCTATCAGAGGATATACTATAACTGTAGGTCTCGTGGATCGGTCGGCGCGGGCGAGTGTTGCTCGCTGACCTGTGCCGTTTTGAGTGATTCGGGGGATGGCATCTTGCATTGGCCATCGAGGTAGCCGCCTGGTTCGACGATGAGGACCGGCGTGTGGATGTCTCCCAGCACAACGCCGTGCTCCTTGATTTCGAGGCGCTCCGAGGCTTGGACATTTCCCTTCACTTTCCCGGCGATGCTCACAACCTTCGCCTGAATCGTCGCTTCCACGTCGCCACGCTCTCCTATTGCGACGGTCCCTTCTGACACGATCTCGCCTTTGACCCGACAGTTCAATCGCACCATGCCGGTGGAGATCGTTAGCCGTCCTTCAAGCTCGATCCCGGGCTCGAAAGCACCGATCCACTCGGAACCAGATGGAAGGATTGTGTCAACGTGGCGTTCTTTCAAAATATTAAGGGCCATTGTAAAGACCTCCTCGGTGTTGGGCTCCGAGCTCGGTGTCTTGCCTCGACACACTACGGTGTCAGGGTATACTACTAATATAGTTTCATGTTTCCCTTGCGATGTGAGTGTAGATTCGGTTAAGGTCATCCGCCGAGAAGTAGCTGATCTCAATCCGGCCGCGATGCTCGTCCCCCAGGATCTTAACACGGGTTCCAAGAGCTCGTTCCATCTCCAGGACTGCAGCTCGTGTATTGGGGTCAACCTCCGGCTTTGTCTCGCCTTTGCTCGCGACTGCCTTTGAAGATTCGCCCAGGGCGACCATTGCCTCGACCTGTCGCACCGAAAGACCTCGTTTCGCGATGAGTTGGGCGAGATGCAGTTGTGCGGTGCCGGAATCAAGACTCAGTAGGGCCCGAGCATGCCCAGGAGAAAGCGCCGAGCTCGCGACCATGCTTTGTACGTCAGGCGGCAGTCGCAGCAAGCGCAGGGTGTTGGTGACCGTGGACCGGTTGGTTCCAAGGCGCCCCGCGATTTCCTCGTGGGTCAAGCTGAACTTGCTTTGCAGCGCCTCGTAAGCATGGGCCACCTCAATGGGGTTCAGATCCTCGCGCTGGAGGTTCTCAGTTAGAGCAAGCTCCAGCGCATCGCGGTCGTTGAGGTCCCGGACGACTGCGGGGATCGACTTGAGCCCGGCAAGCCGAGCGGCTCGCCAACGGCGTTCGCCGGCCACAAGCTGATAACGCGCGTCCGCTCTGCGGAGCAGCACCGGCTGAACGATCCCACTCGTGCGGACCGAATCAGCAAGCTCCTTCAGGGTGGCGTCGGCAAAGTCGCGTCGCGGCTGAAGGGGATTCGGGTCGATCAGTTCAAGGTCGACTTCCTCGGCACCGCTCGGACGCGTCTCAACTTCCTGCAACAGGGCGCTCAGTCCGCGCCCCAACGCCTTTCTGGTCATGACTGATGACCTCCTTGGCTAGTTCTAGGTAACTGGTCGCCCCGCGACACTGGGGGTCATAGAGCAGAATAGGTTTGCCGTGGCTTGGCGCCTCGGCCAGCCGCACGTTGCGTGGGATGATGGCCTGGAAAACCTGGTCCCCGAAAAAGTCGCGCAGGTCGTCGCGCACCTGATGCGACAGATTGGTGCGCTCGTCGAACATGGTGAGCAGGATGCCCTCCATCGCCAGCGTCGCATTGTGGGAGCGCCGGATGCGGATCAGCGCCTCGAGCAGTTCCGACACTCCTTCCAGGGCCAGGTACTCGCACTGGACCGGAACCAGGACCGAGTCGGCTGCGACCAGCGTGTTGAGGGTCAAGAGGTCCAGTGCAGGAGGACTGTCGAGCAGGATAAATGGGTATTGCTCGCGCAGCGGCTCGAGCTTGCGACGAAGAGTGTACTCGCGATCTGGGTGATCGACCAGCTCTATCGTTGCGCCCACCAAGTCCTTATCCGAGGGAATCAGGTACAGCCCCTCTACTTCGCACTTTAGAATCAATTGGTTAAGCGGTACATCGAGCATCAGCCCGTGATAAAGCGCACGGCGAGTTGGGTCCCTGGAAAAACCTAATCCGGCTGTGGTATTTGCCTGCGGGTCGCAGTCAACAATGAGGGTTGGGACTCCCTGGGCAGCGAGCGAAGCGCCGAGATTAATGGCAGTGGTCGTCTTACCCACCCCGCCCTTCCGATTGGCAATCGCGATAACCCGCGCCACCTTGACCTGACCTTCCCGAGTTTTGGGCAATCTAACAGAGGCGAGGGCTTTCTGCAAGCCTAAACGCAGGCCGATGTTTCACGTGAAACAACTGTCCAAGCGGGCGACCTCAAGTCGCCTCTCAGACAGCCGTTCCACCGCCGACGGCCCTGTCTCATCCCTCTCATGCGTCTCATTCTCGCTGAACAGGTTCTGTAAACAATTGAAACCAAAGGACCGCATTTCTAACAACTGCATGGCTGAAAGTGACAAAAATTGTCACACCCCTCAGTTTACTTAACTTACTAAGAATCAAATACTTGCAATACTAACCGACACCAAGGATCCCGTCACGATCCATTCTCTGCATCGACACGAGCCGGCACCAGCTTCACCCCCACCAGGATCTGGCGCTGCGCCGCGAGCGGGACGGCGATCGGAGCCTGCCAAACCAGGGGCGATTCCTCCGCCTCAATAAGCTCGCTCGCTTGCTCCCGGCCCACCCACAGACACAGCCGCCCGCCGGACTTCAGGCAGCAGGCTGCGGTCCCTACCAAACTCGGGAGTCTGCCGACCGCTCGCATGGTGATGGAGTCGAAGCAGCGCCGCCCGGCAGGACGCAGCTCATCGATGTCACGCCCGCCATGCCCGACCAGTTCCTCAAGGCGCTCCGGGCGCACTTCAACCGATTCGAATTCACAGGTGCGGATCACTTCCTTGAGAAAGGCCCGCTTCTTGGCCACTGGTTCGAGCAGCGCGGACTCGAGCGCGGGGAACACGATCTTGAGCGCCAGCCCGGGAAATCCCGCGCCACTCCCTACATCCAAGCTTGTTCCCTTGAGCTCCAGCCACCGCGCGAGATACAGGCTCTCGCCGAAATGCCGCGTCACGCACTCCTCTGGTGTGCGAACGGCAGTCAGGTTGATGCTGCGATTCCAGCGCAGGAGCAAATCAAGATATGCGAGGAGCTGAGAGATTTGATCCACCTTCAGATCAAGTCCAAATGGAATCAACAAGTTGTGAACTTCCGCTTCGCTGATCATCGCCGTGGATTATTGTAACCGAGGCGTCAAATTCACGTTGTCGACGCGTCGACGAAGATGGCAACTGCCGCTGTCTCAATGTGATACGCCACAAATGGATGATTCACGGGGCGAGCCCAGGCCGCGCGAGAACCCGCTTTCGCGCCGGCGCACGCACGTCAGGGGAATGGGTCGGCCTTCGACCTGCAAACTCCGCCTCAAAAACGAAAGCGATTCGCGTGAGATAAGCCGAGATAGCCTAGGTGCTAGCCTATATAGGAATTGTGGGAGAGGCGCAAGCGGGCGCTGGCGGTCGGTGAAGCATCGGTGAAGCAGAGGAGAAAGAAAGAGCCAGGCCCACGGACCTGGCTCCCTTGACGCGCAGACTTACGGCGGTGCGTGGATCTAATGAACGCTGAACGTGACCTGCTGCACCGGGAACGAATTCGAGGTGACCAGCAGATTATAGTTGCCGGACGCGTACCCGGCGAGACTCAGATAGAATTGGTAATTGTTCTTGCTCGAATTGTAGACGAACTGGTTGTTGGGGATCGACTTGAAATTGGCCCCGTTGGTGTTTTGCGCCGAGCTCAGCATCTCCACGGAAATCCGCGCTACGACCTGGGTGGGATCGAACTGACCGGGCACCAGGCCGCTGAGCGTAAATCTCACCGCGAGCGTGTCTCCAGACTTGAAGACGCGCGCATTCTTCGGGGCCAAAGGGGTCTGGAAGCCGAGGAAGTTCGCCGCGGTCGTCGGCGAGCTCGAGGCGGTGATTTCGTCATCGGTGGTAACAAAGTCCGAGTTGAATCCGTTCGTTCCGCCCCTGATGGTCGGGTCGATACTCACCGGGTAGAAATCGGTGAAAATGCTCACGTAGTTAAACGTGTTGTCGTCTGCGGTCACCAGGTCGGGGTTGGAGATCGGGAAGTTCGTGACGAATGTGGCGGAAATCTGGATGTCCTGACTGTTATGGGTAGACCCGGTTGTGTTGGGGTCGAAGCCGCTCGTGGTCGGACAAGGGGCAGGATCGCATTCGAGCTCGGCGATGATGCAGTTGCCGCCCGTGTTCGCCCACGGGATGCAGACCTTACCACTAGGATTAGCGGACAAGCTCGCGGGAGACTCTAAGTTGCTAGTATCACCGAAGAAGGTTGCGGGAGAAATCTCCGTAAACTTGGCAAACATCTGGATGGTGCCGGGAAAGCTGCCGGCGGGGTAGAGGACCTTCATTTTTTCCGTCGTGGAATTGCCGAAGGGGAAGATGGCCAACGTGCCCGCGGTGACCCCCTGGTCCGGCGTGGTGATGCTGGTCGGGGGCACGGCCAGACCGGTGGCGTCACCGCTGTTAAGCGTGCCCGTGACGGTTGTCTGCAAGCAAGTAACGCTGGACTGTGGTGTTGGTGCAGCGATTTGGCCAGCGTAGGCCGCACCTAAATCAACCAGGCAGCTGGGGTCGCCCAAACCCGAGACTTCGGGGTCGGGATCGACGCGCCACACCTTTCCTGCCGTCCCGTCAACGGCTGCCGTCACCACATACAGCACGCCTGAGGCGTCGAACTGCAGATAGAACGGATGGTCGCTAGTATCCGTGCCGTCGAAGGTAAAGTCGGCATAAGTACCGAGGTGTGTTCCGGTCGAACTGAAGCGCTCGATGGTCTGTGTCCCGACGCTGGCCACAAAATTCTCACCGGCAGCGCTGACGGCAATACCGATGGGAGTGCTGAGGCTGCTGCTGATCAGGGTACTCGTCGCGGGAGGTGCGGTCGATTGGAGGACAAGATTGCTGCCCCGGTCTACGATGAGCAGTTGTTCCAGGGCTCCAAATGTGGTGCCCTCGCCGTCCGTTGCACCGTTAGCAGCCGGAATCACTTGGGTGGGAGCGCTGGGAGTGTCGGAAGCATCGAAACTGATATCCCAAACGCCGCGCTGCCCTCTGGTGTTGAAAAAAAGCTTCCCAGCAGTGTTGAAGCTTGGGCCCTCGGGCTGAAGCGTGTCCGAGGTCAAAACCGACGCGAAGTTATTCCCGGTTTGGTCAACGCGTATGATGCTGTTGTTTTCCGGCGCGCAGGCGTAGATCAGATTGTCAGGCCCGATGGCGAGACCCTCTAAGGTGTCTGAATTCGGGTCGGTGAAGAGCACACTCGTCGCTCCGGTCGTCCCATCCACGACTAGGATTTGGTGACCAGCGAATGTCGAAACGTAAAGGGGAGGCCCAGACAGTGCTTGACCCCAGGCCTCTAGGGAAATCGCCAGCCATCCGAAAAGTAGCAAACTCACTAAGCGCTTGCTCATCTTCATAGTTTCCTCCGTCTCCTTGGGCAGAATTCAGTCTTTCCCGTCGCGGGTTGATCCCCGCGCGCGATGCTGTTTCCGAGCGCTACTCAGTCAGCCACGTGCAATCGTCGCGGCCTTTCCTTTTGCATCCCGACCCTCTGAAAACGGCGCGGCGCTGCGCCGAGAGTTCGCATGCGACACGATGCTCCCCCACGTATCGTTGCTATCCAGTTGATACGGATTTAGCTCGCACCTTTGCGGTGCCGTGCGGAGTGTGCTTGAGGCGGCCGGTGCTGTCAAGTACCGGCTCGGTTATCCGAATTTATTCTTAGTCATAAAATAGTGACGTACGCTATTCTCAACTTTCGAGATTTTCGACCCAGAATAGGAGGGATTCCCCGCACCGCTTGGCGATTGCTCGCCGCGGCGATGCGGGCCCTGTATCGGAGGCTGCTGTGTTCGCGTCACCTGCGAGCGCGTCGAGCGCATTCTTAGAATCGCCGCGGCAAGAACGGACCTGACAACCAAGGCGTCCAGGCCACTCCTGTGCCACTGACGTTGCCGCAGCCGGGAGCGCCAGGGCCGCCTGAGCATCCCCACCAGTTCTGGGTAGCGTTGGCAGTGCCGGGCCCAATGTTGGCGACGCCGACGCCGTCGCGCAGGTCGTTGAAGTGGATGTCGATCGAGGCCGGATTGTTGACCACGATGTCGTCCGTCTCACTCTGAATCACGTTCTGCGAGATGATCAGTCCGGTGAGAGGCGAGACCCCGAAGGCGTTGATGCCGGTCGGCCCCGGGGTGGCGGCATCCTCGGTGTCGGCGCTGTTACCCGAGATGTGGTTCCCGACGATCATGTTCCCGCTGAGGTTTTCGCCCGGGGAATGTCCGTGGATGGCGACTCCCGGCAGACCATTGCCCGTCAGCCGGTTGGCGATCACCGCGTTGCCGGAGACCGTTCCGCCCGGCAGGAAGGTGAACATGCCGACTCCGGCGCCGGCGCCGTGGACACCCAGTCCGTTGTTCGACGACTGGTTGGCGGCGATGGTGTTGTGGGTGACGCCAAACGGCGCCGACGCGCCCGTGATGGCGGCCGGTGGATGCGAGGCGAGCGTGATGCCGCAATCGAATGGGTTGTTGGTGACCACGTTGCCGGTGATCAGGTTGTGGGTCGTTTGGCCCGTGTCGTCGCTCAAGAGGATCCCGCCGGCGTTGTTGTAGATCGTGTTGTTCGCAACCGTCGAATAAGCCGCTCCGCTCAGGTGGATGGCCTCACCGCAATCGAAGCCTTCGGCAGTCTCGAAGTCCGGCTGGCCGGGACACGTAGCGGTCGTGGCATTCAGGCTCTTGTTGTTATTGAACAGCGTGTTGCTCGAGAGGGTCACGTACCACGCGTTGGTGACCAGGATGCCCTCGAAGTTGGCGTTGACAATGCTGAAGCCCGTCACCGCCACATTCGCCAGTCCGGGGTTGTCGAGCCCGTCGATATAGATGCCGGTTGAGAGGCCGTTGGCATTGATGATCGTGTTGGCGCTGCCCGCGCCCACGATGGAAACGGGTATGCCGATGACCACCCCTCCGGCGTAGGTGCCCGGCGCCACCTGAATCGTATCGCCGGGTGACGCTAGAGCGACGGCGCCTCCGATGGTGGATTGGCAGCCGCCGCTGCCCCCTGGATTGACGCACCACGTCGCAGCCGAAGCCAACTGACCGACGGCGGCCATCAACAGGGCGCCGAGCGCCATCCGTAAGCCGTACCTTCCCGTACCGTAAGACTTCGTGCCCTTGCTCATAAGACCCTCCTCATCGCTGAAATCTTCAGCCCTCGAGGTGTCGATGTCCTCAAGGACAAACGCATGCGCCTTCAAGCACGCAGAGTGTTCCTCGCTGCTGAAACCCACATGCCCGCCCGCCAAGCCCTCAGATTCGCGCTATTCAGTTGCAGGGATTTCCTCCGGCGCGACGGAATAAGTCTGCCGAAAGGAGCCGCAGGATGTCAAGGCTTCTTCAGTTAATGGTCGCTCGAAGGAAGGAACACCTGGCGGACGTTGCCGTCCTTGTCCGTTTCAGTGGTCACTTGATAGCTGGGGCGAACACTGTTGGGATTGCCGGCGGTGCGCTCTTTAACGTTCACGACCTTCTTCTCGCCGCCATTCGCCGTCTTGGTGACGGTCTCTGTCGAGTCCTCGACAACCTGTGGGTGGCTGGACTCGGGGTTGCGAGTGGTGCCACCGTCCAGCAGGTCCGACTCCTTGGTGGTGTGAATCGTGACTTGTTTGCCGTCGGGAGAAGTGGTCTTCACCTGCGTGGTCTTATCGACGAGTTGGAGCTTGGGATGGTCGGTATCCTGCGAGTCGCGGCGGCTCAGGGAGACCTGATGAGTCTCTTTGCCGTCCTTCGAGGTGGTGCTCTCGTCCTTCACCTCGAAGTCCGACATGTGACCGTAAGCATCCGGGATCTGCCGCACTGTGTGGGACTCGTCGCCTTGCTTAGTCTTCTTCTCCGACGTGACCTCGCGGTCGACGACGCTCCAGCCGCCACTGGCGTCAGGAAGCATGACCTCTTTCACGCTCTTGCGCGCGGCGTCCGTACCGGATTCGTTGACCTGCTCCTTGCGGACGGTGTTCCAGTGGCCTTCGCCGTCCGAAGTCAGGGTCTCGCGCTCGACGGTGGTCTTGTCGCCGGACTTCTTGATGCGCTCGCGCACCATTTCGGTGGGCTCGAGGTGGTTCGCTCCATCGGTATTCTTGGTCACGTACTCCTTCTCGACGGTACCGTCGGGCAGGTTCTTGGTGCGAACTTCGTTCTGCAGCAGGACGCGGTTGTCCCCATTGAAGCTCGGCTGGCGTATCGTCTGAGTCTCGACCTCGCCATCTTTGGTAGGCTTGCGGTCGGTTTCCTCGCTCCGGTAGTAGACTTCCGTCCCGTCGCGCACCGAGTAGACGCGGCGGCTGGACTCGGGCACCGCGGGCTTCGCGGCAGTGTCCTGCTTCTTGTCCGAAGCCGGCTTCTGCGATTTATCCTGCTGGGCGTTCGACGGCGCAGCCTGACCCGCTGCCTGCTGAGGAGCCTGTTGTGGACGGGGCACGGCCCACAGCGCGCCGGCGGCGGAAACCAGCCCCACGGTCAACAGCGAGACGAGTCTCGTCCAACGGTGTGATTCCAGAATCCGCGCGACTGCGGAACGCGAACGAGAACCGGTCATGGAAGAACCTCCGCCGTTCGGTTTACCTCAAGACAGCCTGCATCGCTGCGGGCCGGCTATTACCTGTACCTGGGAATGATTGTACCAGTTCGTCATCAACTTTTCCATAGCCCGGGCGCCGCACGTGGGCGACGCTTACCGCCGGCGCTCAGTGCCGGGACCACCCTCAATAACCGGGAAGCCGGACGCAGTTATGCTACAATCTTGTACCCTTGACCTACGAGCCGCGCCATCGCGCCAAGAGGCCCTGCCGCACGTGATCAATCGCCTGCTGACCGCCCTTTACATCCTCTTCTGCTTCGAGGTTGGAGTGTGCCTGGTCATCGTGCCGTGGATCACTCTCTGGGGTCAGAACTACTTCGTCGCCCGCTTTCCCTGGATCGCTCTCCTGACCCGGAACTACTTCATCCGCGGCGCGATATCGGGGATTGGAGTGGCGGACATCTGGCTGGGCTTCTACGAAATCTGGTTCCGGTTGCGGCGGCAGCGCGAGGCGAAGGCTCGGGGCTAGCCGCACGCAGCACACTGGAAAGGCCGGAGCTACGTCTCCAGAGGACGACTCCTCACCTTCGCACTCGCTGGTTTACCATGCCTTCCAACCTTCAGCTCTGCTACATCACCGACCGGCACGCGCTGGGCAGCACGACGCTTGACGACTGCATTCCTGAGGCCATCGCGGCGGGCGTCGACCTGGTCCAGATCCGGGAAAAGGACTTGGCCACGCGAGAACTGATGCGATTGGTGGAATCGGCGGTGGCCGCGGCGCACGGTACGCCCGCGCGGATCGTGGTCAACGACCGGCTGGACGTCGCGCTGAGCCTGGGCGCGGCCGGGGTCCACCTGGGCTCCCAGTCGTTACCTGCCGAAGTCGTGCGCCGGATCCTGGGGTCGCGCGCGCGTTGCGATTTCCTGATCGGCGTTTCGTGCCACTCGCTCGAAGACGCGCTCGCGGCGGAATCGGCAGGCGCGAACTACATCCTGCTGGGTCCGATCTTCGCAACGGCGTCGAAGCTGCGCTATGGCCCGCCGCTGGGAATCGCCAAGCTCGCTGATGTCGCGCAGCGTGTGAAGATCCCCGTATTGGCGCTGGGCGGTATTACCGTCGAGCGCGTGAAGCCATGCCTCGAGGCAGGCGCCACAGGGATCGCCGGCATCTCCATTTTCCAGACCGCGCCGTCACTCGCCGAGCGGGCGCGAGAGTTACGCGCGCAGTTCGTTCGCTAATGAGACAGCTCAGGGTCCGATGTGGATCACCGGATCCTGATGGCACCCGTTGTCGCCGTCCACGGTGTACTCGTAGTCATCGTACGAAGCATCGTCTCGGATCGGCCCGGAGGCCGTAGTCCCGTTTGGTTTGACTGTAAATTGAGGTCCTTTCTTGAACGGGCTGACGTCGAAAGTGATGGTGTAGCCCTGGCCATCGCCGGACTTCCATAGTGCCTGATCGCGTTTTTTCTTGCTCAATTCGCGCGTGTTGGGGCCCGCAACACAGTTGCACAGCAGAATGTCCTTGAGATCCACCAGTTTCTTTTTCCTTTTGGGTGGCTTTTTCTTCCGCTCGGCCTTGGTTTTTCCCCTTTCTGGACTCATGGGTTTGCTCCTTATCTGAGATGCCGCCCCGCGGCGGGGTCAACTCTGGTCGCGGCGGTCGGTGACTGCCGGCCTCCGGTCTCTAGGACACGCTCGCCTACGGCTTGCGGATCAGCGCCTGAAAGCGCGGCTCGGTGCGCAAGTTGTCGAACCGCGGGTCGTCGCGCACCAGGGACACCGAGAGGCCGGCGGCTCGCGCCTTCTCCAGGTCTCGCAGCGCAGCGTCGCTTCTGCCGAGCTGATTGTCGGCGAGCGCCGCAAACAGCAGAACGTTCGCGTCGTTGGGAGCGAGGACAAGCGCCTGCGTGATACTCGCGAGCGCCGCCGCATTCTCGCTCCGCATGGCGTGATAGAGGGCTGCCGAGGCGAGCGCGGTCGCGTCATGAGGATTAAGCTGTAATCGCTCGCTCGCGAGTTCGATCGCCTTGCGGTAGGCCTCGGCCGATTCGCCGCGTTTCCCGGGCGCGAACCAGTAAGCGTCGCCCAAGTCGCCCCACATCGAGTAATCGCCTTCGGCGAGCTTCACCGCCTGCTCCGCTGCGTGGACCTCGTCCACGAAGCGCCGCTGGTAGAAATAAGCCGTACCCAGATTCGCGTAGCCATAGGCCGAAGGATAGATGGCGACCGATTTCTCGAGCAGCGGAATGGCCTCGGTGTAGCGGCCTTCCGCGGCGTAGGTTCCGCCCAGGTCGGAGTATCCCTGAAAGCTATCGGGGGCGAGCGCCACCACCCGCTTGAACATCTCCGCCGCGTCGGCATAGCGCGCCTGGTTGTAATAGAAGTAGCCGAGCCAGATGTATCCCAGCCAGTGCTGCGGACGCAGGCGAATTGCCTGGCGATAGGTGTTCTCGGCGTCCTGAAGCTTGCCCGCGCCCTGGAAGGCCGAGGCGAGGCCAACGTAAGCATCGTCGCTGGTCGGCGAGAGTTCGACGGCGCGCCGGAACTTGCCAACTGCATCCTGGTAACGGCCCTGGCCCTTGGCGACGTTGCCCAAGCAGATGTGGCCGTCGGCGAGCGAGCTCGAGAGGGTTACGGCGCGCTCGCAAGCCGCTTTGGCCTGCGACACCCAATCGCCATTCTGAGTGATCTGGAACTTGTACCAGTAAGCCATGCCGAGTCCCGCCTGGGTGGCGGCGTAGTTGGGATCGAGATCGAGGGCACGGCGGAACTCCGTGATGGCGCTCTCGACGTTCTCGATCTTGTGGTAGTCCTCTTCGAGGTACCCGCGTCCACGCACGTAATCGTCGTACGCCGCGGGGAGGCTCGTGCCGCGCTGCGCCAGCGTCCGCTGCTCGGGCGGCTCGAGCTGAATCGCGAGTTGTGCGAGCACCCGGTCAACCACGCGGTCTTCGACGGCGAAGGCGTTCGCGGCCTCGACGGTGATGGCGTCGGCAGTAAGCTGCCGATGCGTCTTCGCGTCAACCAGCGAGTAAGTCACGCGGGTCAGGTCTCCCGAACGTTGCAGGCTCCCCTCGAGCACCAGGTTGACGCCGAGCGCGCGTCGAGCCTGCTCCACCGTCCGGACGCTCTGGGTGCGCACTTCGTTCGACGGTACGACCTCGAGCGAATGGGTGGCGGTGAGCTGACTGAGCTTGGCGCTCAGCGTCTCGCTCAAGCCCTGGCCGAACGCCTGAGCGTCGGCGTCGCCGCCGATCGCCTCGAAGGGCAGGACGGCCAGCGCCTGAGTCCGCGATGGAGATCCAGTCAGCCAGCGTTGGAGGCGAGCGCTCAGGGCGGGAGCGGCAACGAAGATGCCAGCCAGCACGACAAGCGCCAGTCCGGCGAAGAGATCGATCCCGAGCCACGCCCGGCGCCTGCCATCCTCCACGGTTCCACGGCGGCGGTCGGGCGGCAAGCGGATCCCGGTCGCGGTAGACCGAGGCAGGGGCAGGTCCGCGAGCAGCTCGGCTGCGTTCGCGTAGCGCTTGCCGGGTTCTTTCGCCATCATCCTGGCGACAACGCGCTCGAATTCAGGAGACACACTGCGATTGACCTTCGCGAGGGGCGGGGGCTCGTCATGCAGAATGCGATCCGTGGTGCCCACAAAGCTGTCGGCGAGAAAAGGATGGCATCCTGCGAGCGCCTCGTAGCAGACCACGCCCAGCGAGAAGAGGTCGGCGCGTCCGTCGGCCTTCTTCTCCAGCACCACTTCCGGCGCCATGTAGGCGGGCGTGCCCGACAAGCCTCCCGCGGTGGGCAGGCTCTCCGTCTTGGCGGCGCCTTCCTGCCGGCGCGGCAGGCGCTTGGCCACGCCGAAGTCGAGGATCTTCACACCGCCGCTGGGCGTCAGCATGATGTTCTCGGGCTTGACGTCGCCGTGCAGGATCCCCTTCTCGTGCGCCGCACCGAGCGCCGCCGCACACTGGCGCACCACGGGCAATAGTTCCTGGATGCTCATGGGCTGCTGCAAGCGCTCGCGCAGCGTGTGCCCTTCCACGTACTCCATCACCAGGTAGAGCTCACCTTTTTCCTCAAAGAAGTCGTAGACATCGGCGATGTGCGGATGGTTCAGAGCGGAGGCGCGTTCGGCCTCCTTGAGGAAGCGTTCCCGGTAGACGGGATCGGAACCGAGACGCGGGGCCACGCGCTTGAGCGCCACGGTGCGCTTCAGACGGGTGTCCACGGCGCGATAGACCTCACCCATGCCGCCCGTACCGAGCCGCGTCTGAATCTCGAACCTGCCGACGACGCTGCCGCTCAGGTCTTCGGCGGCACGCACGCCCGCGGATTCATCTTGCGAGCCTGCCATCTTGTCGCCCCAGTGGTTTCCGCTTCCAGTTGTCGTGGTATGTTATCCGAAGGCGGGTTGGAACACAAACGCAGCTTAATCGTCGCCCAGCCAGCGGCCGTAAGCTCGGAGCGAGGGCACCTTGTCGCACACGGCCTTGAACCCCGCCGTGATGGGAACCGCGAGGACCAGGCCGATCGCGCCCCATAGCCACCCCCAGAACATCATGGCGATGGTGACGGCGAGCGCGTTCAGCTTGACGCTTCCGCCCACCAGCTTCGGGGTGAGCACATTAATGGCGACCACGTGCACCACCACCACCGCGACCAGGATGGCGATCAAAGGTCCAGGGCGGTCGAACTGCACCAGCCCGATGAGCAGGGGCGGCCCCAGGCTGAGCGCCACACCGAGGTAAGGGATGAGGGTCAGGACGGCGGCGATCACGGCCACCACCAGCGCGTACGGCAGGCCGATGGCGAAGAAGGCGGGCGTCAGCAAGGCCGCCGAAATCAGCGCCACCAACGCGTTCCCCAGCACATACTGGCGCGCCATGTGCCCGATGCCCGCAATCACGTCTTCTACCTGCTGCCGGCGCTCGACGTGAAACAGATTCAGCGTCGACGCCCAAAGCCGGTGCTTCGACGTCAGCATGAAGAAGACGAGAAACGGAATGAACATCACTGTCACCGCGAAGGCGTAGACCGACCCAAAGCCGTGCGCCAGATACTGCACCCATTGCTGCGATTCCGGCTGCACGCGCACCGTCGGCACGCTCAGTTCAGCTGGCGCTTGCGGCACCCCGCCCATCGTACTTTGCCAGACGTGCCGTCCCCAGTCTTCCAGACGGGAGACGATCCGTTGAATGGGGACGGTGAGCTGCGGCAATTCCTCGACGAAAGCCACGGCGCGGTCGTAGACCAGATAAACCACGAGATAGACCGCCGCCAGTCCCAGCAGCACCATGATCAGCGCGCCCAGCCAGCGCGGAATCCGCAGGCGCTCCATCAGCACAACGCCCGGGTCGAGCACGAAGGCGATCAGCAGCGCGCAGATCAGCGTAATCAGTACGGAGCTCGCGTAGTAGACGCAGGCGAAAACCACCGCGGCGGCGATGATCCGCAGGCTGGTAGCGGCGGTGAGAACCACGGTAGGACTGTCGACTTTAAGATCGCGCAGGGGAGTCATGCCGACCACAATTCTAGCCCGGCGCAGGGTGGAATACCAGCTTGCACAAAGCGTGGTTGTGGCGCGGTCTCCGAGTACGCCTTCATCCGGACACAATTTACTCGGCGAGAAGCGGTGTTTCCGGATAGGGTGGGAGAAGGGCTGTTTTCGTCTTTAATTGTTGCGCGGGTGGATGGCCTGGCGGCGAACGTAATGCCGTGCTCGATCGCCTGCTCAGCGATGCCGCTCAGCCTCCTGTTGTTCCCGTTTCATGACAAACACGTGGTACGTGACCGCGTCCCAGGCGTTATGAATGCCGATGAAGAGCAGCAACAGCGCCGCCGCGGCAACGCCAAACAGTGCGTCGCCAACCTTCGAGCGAGCCGCGTACGCCGATCCAGCCAGCGTGGCATATGCGGCGAAGGGCAGCAGAAGGTGAAACAACCAGTCCTCGAACTCGGGCCGGTAGGCGGTTTGCAGTCGCATACGCCGAGCCACGATAATCTCGTACACGATCCCGCTGAGGCCCAGTAGGCCCCAAAAAACTGCGGCGGTGGCGAACCCATGCCAAGGAGCGCTGAGGATTGCTGCCAACAGCAGCACGGCTCCAAAATGAACGATGGTCGGCGTAGCAAACGCGCCGCCGGCCTGCGCCGCACCGTGTCCGATGGGCATGTCGGCGAGGAGGGTTATGACGACGAACTGCAATCCGATCAAGGCGCCGGCAGAGGACCCGACGATTACGTAAAAGTTCTCCCACCCGGCAAGTTGTGTCATGTCGTCACCTGGTCTTCCGTGGATAATCCAGACACTGCGCGCGTTGGTTCCGACCCACAGTCGAGATGGTGCTTCTTCGGTCAGCCCTGGTACTGTTCGGCGCTTACTTTTTCCATCCAGTCGACAACCTTACCGTCGAGCTTTTCCTGAATGGCGATGTGCGTCATGGCCGTGGTCGGCGTGGCCCCATGCCAGTGCTTCTCTCCCGGCGCAAACCAAATCACATCACCTGGGCGGATTTCCTCGACCGGCCCGCCCCAACGCTGTGCCCAGCCGCAACCGGCCGTTACGATCAGGGTCTGACCGAGTGGATGCGTATGCCATGCAGTCCGCGCGTCTGGCTCGAAGGTTACGCTGGCACCTTGAACAAGAGCCGGATCGGGTGCCTGAAACAGCGGATCGATCCGTACCGTGCCCGTGAACCACTCTGACGGTCCCTTGACGGAAGGTTGCGAGCCAATTCTTTTGATTTCCATTTTCTTGTATTCCTCTCTTGATGTCTTTCTATTGGGTTATCCTATTTCCTAAACCGCTCGAACCGATACGCCAGTTCCGGACCTCCTCTTCCCTCGTAAGCGAGCTGGGCGACCAGCAGCGCGAACGGCTCGGTGTAGCGGGCGATCCGCAACGGTCCAACATCTACGGGATCGAATCCCACGTCGCGGATCAACTCCGCGGCCACAGCCTTGCCGCTCTTGTCATCGCCGCAGTACACCAGACTCGGTCGCGCGGCCTTGCGCCTGGCTGCGTATACGCCGAAAAGCACTTCGCTGGGAACGGTATTGAATGCGACCACGACCCGAGCCTTCGGAATCATCTTTGCAAGTTCCTCCGAGCCCGACGAGGTGTGGGCCACAACGAGTTCGGTGTTGTCATCATTCATCGGGAGGGAGCAGGTTACGATCACCCTGCCGGATAAATCGCCTGTCTGATTCAGCACATCGTCGATTCGCGACCAGTGTACGGCGAGCAGGAGGGCGTCTGCCTCTTTCGCGGCCTCGCGCGGTGTGCCGGCCCGCGCCTTGCCCTTGGCGTCCCGCGCGAGCTTCTTTAGCTTCTGCTCGCTGCGCGCGTAGCTGAATACCACCTCATGTCCAGCACGCGCCAAGATCGTTCCGAGCTTCCCGCCCATCAATCCGTAACCGAGAATGCCAACTCGCATACGGCTCTACCTCGTTTCGTTAACCGCTTGCCACTCACAGACCAGTCATTCGCTCCAGCCTTTCCGGGTAGCGAGCTCCTTCCACCTTGATTTTTGATGCAGCGCTATCGATGTCGCGGAGGTCGTCGGCCGTCAATTCGATTGCCGCTGCTCCGATGTTTTCTTCCAGGCGGTTCAGCTTGGTCGTGCCGGGGATGGGAACGATCCACGGCTTTTGGGCGAGCAACCAGGCCAGCGCGATCTGGGCGGGTGTGGCGCGTTTACGTTTCGAGATGCTGCCGAGCAAATCGATCAGGGCCTGATTCGCCTTGAGAGCCTCCGGCGTAAAGCGAGGGAGAGTGCTGCGGAAGTCGGAGCTGTCGAACTTCGCGTTTTCGCCGATCTTGCCCGTCAGGAAGCCCTTACCCAGCGGGCTATACGGAACCAGGCCGATGCCAAGCTCCTCAAGCGTCGGGATCACCTCGGCTTCGGGTTTGCGCCACCACAGCGAATACTCGCTTTGGAGCGCGGTGACCGGCTGGACCGCGTGGGCGCGACGAATCGTCTTCGCGCCTGCCTCAGAAAGGCCGAAGTGCTTGACCTTGCCTGCTTGAATCAGCTCCTTCACAACGCCGGCGACGTCTTCGATCGGCACGTTGGGATCAACCCGGTGCTGATAGAGCAGGTCGATTGTCTCGACCTTCAGCCGCTTGAGCGAGCCTTCGACGGCCTGCTTGATGTGCTCCGGCCGGCTATTCAGACCTGCCGCTCCCGGCCGATTATCGCTGCCGCTGAGGTCGAACCCGAACTTGGTGGCGATCACCACTTGCCCGCGGAAGGGAGTGAGGGCTTCGCCCACCAGCTCTTCGTTCAAGAACGGACCGTATACCTCCGCGGTGTCGAAGAATGTGATGCCGCGTTCCACTGCGGCATGGAGAAGAGTGGTCATCTCCTGCTTGTCTTTGGGCGGACCGTAAGAAAAGCTCATTCCCATGCAGCCGAGCCCGAGAGCCGAGACTTCCAGATTGCTTTTTCCAAGTTTGCGCTTCTGCATTGTTCCTCCTTTAGCGTCAAGTATAGTCTGCTCGCACTTCGGACCTTTGGCTAGTTCTCTGAAGTTCTTGCCAGATTCTCCGAAACTCCACCAAAATTGTGATTCCCGTTTCATGCGGTTCGTAGCCTATCCGCAAAGGATACGTTTCGAGGATGAATCGCCAATTGGCGCCAGGCACAATCAACGTGCGGCTTGCCGCTGTGCGCGCCGCGCGCATGAGGCTGCCGACTCCGGACTACCGAGCCCGGAACTTGCCGCTGGCATACAGCGTGTTGAGGGGGCGAAGAAACTCGGTGTTCGACTTGGGAATTGGCTGACTGCGGAGGAGGCTCGTCGCCTCTGGCAGTCGCCAAGTACACAAACACTGAAAGGTAAGCGCGATCAGGCTATTGTTGCCATTCTGCTGGGTTGCGGGGGTTCTGTCAGAGGCATAAGTCCGGTTAAATGGCTTGCGTCCGCTGATATGGGCAGCGTAAAATCGACAGGATGCACGGAGGAAGGAATGCCTCGGGTGTTTGCGACTGTATTTGTCGTGACGCTAGGTATCATCGCGGCCGCCGCTCCATCCTTGCATTCCGCTGTTCAAACTTCACATTCCCCGGGTGGCTTTTCGCCAAGCACGGTGGTCAATCAGTACTGTGTATTTTGCCACAGCAAGGAACTGAAGACCGCGGGCGTCGTGCTCGAAGGCCTGGATTTTTCCCAAGTCGGCCCCAACGCGCCGTTGCTGGAACGCGTGTTGCGTAAGGTACGCACGGGAGAAATGCCCCCGGCCGGAATGCCGCGGCCGGACCATGCTACGTACACCACCTTTGCGAACTGGCTGGTGGACGCCCTCGACCGCAACGCCGCCAGGCATCCGAATCCCGGCAGGACAACCGTGCACCGGCTGAATCGTTCCGAGTACAGCAATGCCGTGCGTGATCTCCTGGCCCTGGATATTCATGCCGGCGACTTGCTGCCCGTGGACGACTCGGGGTACGGCTTCGACAATGTGGGCGCGGTGCTCTCCGTTTCGCCAACCCTGCTGGAACGCTATTTGTTCGTGTCGCGGATGGTGAGCCGCCTGGCCGTTGGCGACCCCGCCATGAAACCCGATGAAGAAGACTTCACTCCCGCCGAAGCCCACCGCGCCGGCGGCGCGCGCAAGCCGCGCAATGAACGCGTGAACGATGATCTCCCGTTCGACTCGAGCGGTGGCATGTCGTTTTCTTATTACTTCCCGCTGGATGCCGAATACATTTTGCGCGTGAAGCTGGGCGGCGGGGCCACGGGTGCCACAGGTGATGGTGCGCCCCCGCGTTACGAAGTGCGCGTTCCGGTCAAAGCCGGATTGCGCACGGTGGGCGTCACTTATCTTCGGGAATCCGCCGAACTTGAAATGCCAACCCCGCCATCACTCAATCGCTTCGCGCCGCCGCCCGCTCCCATTCCGTCGTTGCCGGCGGAGATGGATGTGCGCTTGGATGGCGTCCGGTTGAAACGTTTTGAAGTGCCGCACACGGGCAACCTGCCGCCGCAAGTGAATGACGTCTTCGTCGCCGGCCCGTACAACGCCACTGGCCGCGGCGAAACGCCCAGCCGCGCCCGGCTGTTTGTGTGCCGCCCGGCCAAACCGCGTGACGAAGAGCCGTGCGCGCGTAGGATTCTGGCCACGGTAAGTCGTCGCGCTTTCCGCCGCCCGGTTACTGATGCCGACATCCGTCCGCTCATGGCCTTCTATCATGCCGGTCGCCGCGAAGGCGATTTCGACCAGGGCGTCGAAAGGGCTTTGCGAGCCATCTTGGTTTCCCCGGACTTCCTGTTCCGCATTGAGCGCGATCCGCCCGGCGCCGCGCCGGGCGCCGTTTATCGCTTGAGCGATGTGGAACTCGCCTCAAGGCTCTCGTTCTTTCTTTGGAGCAGCATCCCTGACGAGGAGTTGCTCTCCTTGGCCGAGCACCGCCGTCTGCATTACCCCGCCGTGATGCATCAGCAGGTGCGGCGCATGCTCGCCGATCCACGTTCGCAGGCATTCGTCGATAACTTTGCCGGGCAGTGGCTATACCTCCGCAACCTGGCCCTTGCCAAGCCTGACCCGGGTGTGTTCCCCGAATTCGATGAGGCCCTGCGCCAGTCGTTCCTTGAGGAAACAAACCTGTTCTTTGGGAGCGTGCTGCGCGAGGACCGCAGCGTGCTCGACCTGCTGGGCGCTGATTACACTTATCTCAACCAGCGGCTGGCTGAGCACTACGGCATCCCGAACATTTACGGATCGCAATTCCGCCGCGTCACTCTTACCGATCCGAACCGGGGCGGGCTGCTGGGGCAAGGCAGCATTCTCACGGTCACGTCGTACCCCAACCGCACTTCAGTGGTACAGCGCGGCAAGTGGATCCTGGAGAACCTGCTCGGCACCCCGCCTCCGCCTCCGCCGCCCAATGTTCCGCAATTGAAACCGCAGAACCATGACGGCAAACTCCTCACCAGCCGCGAGCAGATGGAACAGCACCGGACTGACCCAGTGTGCGCTTCCTGTCACGCCCGAATGGATCCGCTGGGCTTCGCGCTGGAGAATTTTGACGGTGTGGGGAAGTGGCGGGTGAAGGATGCCGGCGCCGTCATCGACGCCTCAGGCAAGTTGCCCGATGGGACCCAGTTTACCGGCCCCTCCGGGCTCAAACAGGCGCTGCTCAACGGCCACCGCGACGAGTATCTCCAGACCGTCACGGAGAAGCTGCTGACGTATGCGCTGGGCCGCGGTCTGGAGTATTACGACAAGCCCGCGGTGCGCGCCATCGTGCGCCAGGCTACGCCCGACAACTATCGGCTATCGTCACTGATTACCGCGATTGCAACCAGCGTTCCATTTGAGATGAGGAGGACCCCGGAAAATGATCATCACCAGGAAATCGTTACCGCGCCGCACGTTTCTGCGCGGCCTCAGCACCACGCTGGCTCTGCCGCTGCTCGACGCCATGGTCCCCGCGCTGTCGGCAGCTAAGGACACGGCGGCGAACCCTCCAGTGCGCCTGGGTTTTGTGTACGTGCCGAACGGGATCATCATGGAGCGCTGGACTCCCATGGGCGAAGGCGCTGGATTCAAGTTTGCCCCCACCATGCAGCCGCTCGAGCCTCTCCGCGATCACATGTTGGTGCTGAGCGGCCTGGCGCAGGCGAACGGCAATGCTCTCGGCGACGGCCCCGGAGACCACGCGCGCGCCGGCGCCACCTGGCTCACGGGCGTCCATCCCAAAAAAACCGAGGGTGCTGACATCCACGCCGGCGTTTCCGTGGACCAGATTGCCGCTCGCGAGCTCGGCAAGACGACCCAACTGGGATCGCTCGAGATCGGCCTTGAATCGCCTACGCTGGCCGGCGACTGCGATTCCGGTTATAGTTGCGCCTATACCAACACCATTTCCTGGCGCAGCCCCACCACGCCCAACCCCATGGAGATCAGCCCGCGCGCCGTCTTCGAGCGCCTGTTCGGCGACGGCGACAGCACCGACCCGGCCGCCCGCCTGGCCAGCCTGGATGAGCAACGCAGCATTCTCGATTATGTGGCCGGGGATGTTGACCGGCTGGAAGGCGGATTGGGCGCGTCCGACCGCAGCAAGTTGAGCGAGTACCTGGACGCCATCCGCGATATTGAGCGCCGAATCCAGAAGGCAGAAGAGCAGAATGCCGCCATCAAACTACCCATCATGGAGCGGCCCACGTCCATCCCGGAAGCGTTCAGCGACCACGCGCGGCTGATGATGGACCTGATGGTGATCGCGTATCAAACCGACATGACCCGCGTCATCAGTTGCATGATCGCGCGCGAGGGCAGCAACCGCAGTTATCGCTCCATCGGCGTGCCCGACGGCCACCATTCCATGACGCACCACGATGGTGATCCGGTGAAGATCGAAAAGGTGGTCAAGATCAACCATCTGCACGCGCAGACTTTCGCTTATCTTGTGGAGAAGATGCGGTCCACGCCGGACGGCGACGGATCGCTGCTCGATCACTCCATGATTCTCTACGGCAGCAGCCTCAGCGACGGGAACCGGCACACGCATGACGAGCTTCCTCTGGTGCTGGTGGGCGGCGGCTGCGCGAAGATCAAGGGCGGCCGTCATCTCCGCTTCCCCAAAGAAACGCCCATGAACAATCTGCTGCTCACGCTGCTTTTCAAAGCGGGCCTGCATCCGTCGTCGAAGCTGGGCGACAGCAATGGGTTCATTGAGCACCTCACGAACGTGTAGGGAGCTCAGAGCCGATGTCACGACCCCTGGCGCGAGCTGCAGCGGCCACACTTCTTTTCACGCTCTCCGCCCTCGCCGCCACCGATCTTCGATTGCTGGAGGCGGTGAAGCGCCGCGACCACCAAGCCGTTCTTGCACTGCTTGCAGCTAAAGTGAATGTGAACGCGGCGCAGCCCGATGGGGCCACCGCGCTGGCTTGGGCGGCCTACCTCGACGAGGAGGACACCGCCGTGAAGTTGCTCGCTGCCGGCGCCAAACCAAATACCGCCGACGAGTATGGCGAAACACCCCTCACGCTGGCCTGCGCCAACGGCGATGCGGTGCTGGTGGACAAACTGCTCGCAGCAGGGGCGGAGGCTAACGCCGCGCGCTGGGATGGCGAGACGGCGCTCATGATTGCAGCCGGAGTGGGCAACGTCAAAACCGTCAACCTGCTGATCGGCCATGGCGCGAGCGTGAACGCGGCGGAATCGCGCCAAGGGCAGACCGCCCTCATGTGGGCGACCGCGGAACACCACCCGGAAGTTGTCCAGACCCTCATCGCGCACGGCGCTGCTGTCCGTGCGGCATCGAAGCGTGGTTTCACGGCCCTGGTATTTGCCGCGGCTAAGAATGACAGCCAATCTGCCCAGGCGCTGCTCGATGCGGGCGCCGACCCCAATTACACGCTGCCCAACGGCCCAACTGTCCTGAACGTTGCGGCTTCCTATCGAAGCACGGCGGTGGCTATCCTGCTTACCGACCGCGGCGCTGACCCAAACGTTCCGGACCGCCAAGGCAACACTCCGTTGCACCTCGCCGCCCGCTCCGGAGATCTCTCGTTGGTTGAAAAACTAATCGCCAAGGGCGCCCTTGTCAACGCACGCACGCCGGATACACCTGCACCTAAGGGCGGGCCCGGGGGCGCCGATGTGTTTGCGATGGTTCGCTTCGTTGCCGGTGAGCAGACTCCGCTCATGCTCGCTGCCAAGGCGGATCATGTGGACGTCATGCGGGCGCTGGTGGCCGCTGGCGCCGATGCAAAACTCAAAGCCCAGGACGGCACAACCATCCTCAGCGCCGCGGCCGGCAGCGGTCACTTGGACGCGGTGCAATACGCCTACGAGCTGAATCCCGACGTCAAGGTCACCTCCGCCGTCACTGGCGCCACCCTCATGCACGCCGCCGTCCTCGGCACTGCGGCGGTGGCCACCCAGGACCAAATCTGCGAGGTGATCCGCTTCCTGGCCGCGCACGGGGCGCCCCTCGATGAAACCGATAGCCACGGCAGAACGCCGCTCTTCTACGCCAAGCTTCCACCCATTGATAAAGCCGTCAAGCTTCTGCATGACCTGATTATCAAGAGCGGCGCCCAACCAAAAGTTATGCCGCGCCGTTGAGGGGCGTAGGAGTGATGGTGGTGTTGCGGAGCTGATCGGAGGGCAACAAGCCGGCGGACGGAAGAACGACTAGTCTTTTTTCTTAGGTGTGTTGAACGACCGCTCGACCATATCGTGAACATCCGTTGAAACGTCGTGGTCACGCCACAGCCAGCGCATCATTTCCGGGAAAACCGTTTGCAGCATTTTCTGGCCGTGCCGCTGAATACCCCACGAGTAGTTCACGTCGTAACCTTTCTCGGTGAGGGCCTGCTCCATCCGGACGTTCTGATAAAACCAATCGCGACTTTGATCGTATGTTCCGTCAGCTCGCAGTCCTCGATTGTCGTTGCGGCCATCCACGAGGAAGACTCGCAGGGGCTTCTTCTCGCTATTGCGAATGATGTCCGGATAAGCATTTCCCCCGCGAATGTTGGTAAAGCTTCCGACATTGCTTAGCACTTTACGGAAGTAGTCTGGACGTTCCCACGCCACGGTGAACGCGGCAATGGCGCCCGAACTTGACCCGCCAATTCCATGCTGCTCGGGATCCTTCGAGATGTTGTACTCCTTGTAAAGCACCGGCAGCAATTCATCCACGATTACCCGAGCGTATTTATCGTCCAGGGTGTTGTACTCGGTAGGCCGGTTCGTGTCACGATCACCCCAATCATTGGGAGTCGGTTCCGGCTGGTCGGGGCGGCGGCCCGGATTGATGAAAACTCCAATCATCACGGGAATCTCGCGGCGGTAGATCAAGCTGTCCATCACCACCTGGGCGCGAACGTCGCCGTCCGGTGCTTTAAAGGCCTGCCCATCGTTGTAAATCATCAAACTGGCGGGAACCTTGGGGTCGTACTGCGCAGGCACGTAGACCCAGTAGGTGTGCTGGGTGCCAGGATAGACTTGGCTGGGCAGCGTGAACGGTCCACGAATCTCTCCCTGGGGAACTCCATCCTGCACCAGCGCATCCGGTGCGAGCCGGTAGAAGCCGTCCGTGTTCGGCGTCTCGGCCATGGTGGGACGTTTGCTCTGGCTCGCGCCGTCGATGGGATAGCCTTGCCAGACATATTCGAGGGCTTCGGGCAGGGTTTGTTGTTTCACCGCGCGATCAACATGTCCGGCGTTGCGGGCAAAAACGAATTGGTAATGATAGCCCTTGGCCGCGAGTACTTTGGCCATCTTCTCATTGGCGACGACCCAATCGTGCATTCCGTCGCGCATGATATTCGGATTGAAAAGGTCTCTGTCGCCCACCTCCATCCAGATTCGAAGCGGCTTGTGTGGACTGTTCGGGATAAGGTGTTCATGAAATTCCCACGCGCCGTGCGGGGTCTCGGCGCTGTACGGCCATTGCTGATTGACGTAAGTGCCCGAATAGGTCAGCACGCGGTGGTAGAGCTCAGGTTGATACCAGGCCATGATCAATGCGCAGGAGCCGCCCGAACTGCCGCCCATCGTCGCCCGGCCCTCCGGATCCTTGGTGAGTCTTACGTTGTATTTCGTTTCCACCAGAGGCAGCACCTCATTCTCCACGAACTCCGCATACCGGCCCGACATCGTGTCATATTCCAGGCCGCGTTCGCTGCCCTGAGCGTCGCCACTGCCATTGCCAATGGAGATGGCGATCATCACAGGCACCTGGTGCTCGGCGATCAGATTATCCAGGGCCGTGAACAACCCTCGGTCGGGTCCGTCCGCGCCGACAATGAATGGAGCAGCTTTGCCTGGGACATATTGTTTGGGGACGTAAACCGCAACTCGGCGCGTGTAGGGAGCGGGGTGGCTGGTGGTCACCACCAATTTGGCGGGATCGGCGGGATCCGGCGTACCAAACCTGTGGGCATCCCGCGCGATGCCAGGATAAATCTTGCTTTCAGCCGAGTTCATGGTGAACTCATACACCGTTCCCTGCGGCACGCCTTCGTGTGCCGACATCTCGGTGGCGGCCTGGTGAGTGGGCCCGATGATAAAGTTTCCGTCCGCATTCGCCGGAGGATTGCTGCCGTCGGGTAACTCACTGGCCGTGACATAGCCAGGCGTGTGGGGATCGCGGGTGGGCGGCGTCGGGCGCGTCGCGTTCGGTGCCTGGGCCATTGCCAGGCCCACGCCACCCATTAGACCGACCAAAACCCCGATGCTCTTCAGACGGAACATGGGGATTCCCTTTTTGTCACAGCGATGTTTGATTCCCGCCGCCAGGGAGAGCGTCCGACTCGATTTCTTACTGTATGACAGGCACGCGCCCACCGAAGGCGGCGAGGAAAATATACCACCGAGGTTGGTGCCAGGAAAGGCCATCTGATCCAGTGGAATTATGGCGGAACAATCACTTAGCCTGACCCGTATTGTGGGTAAGGGGGTGCTGTTCGAGCCGTCCTGCCTATCTCGTAAGGAGCGCAGAATGCCTTTCCATGACCTACGAATCGCAATTCGCCACTTGCTGAGGTCGCCGGGGTTCACGACGACGGCCGTGCTGATGCTTGCGCTGGGAATCGGGGCCACGACCGCCATCTTCTCTCTCGTGGAAGGCGTGCTGTTGCGTCCGTTGCCATTCCCGCATTCCGAAAGGCTGGTAGCGCTTTCTGACATTTTGCAAGGCGCTGAACTAGGAGGTAATGGCGAGGCCGGGGTCACGGCTCCCGATATCCGCGCCTACACGCGGGATACGCACAGCTTCGAGGATCTTGGAGGGTATCTGCAGCTGAGTTACGAGCTGTCCGGGATTGGAGAGCCGGCGCAGGTGAATGCGGCTCGGCTGTCGGGCGGAGTGTTACCAGCCCTTGGGGTCGCTCCTCTGATGGGCCGATTCTTTACGCAGCAGGAGGATGATAGAAACGAGCAGGTAACGGTAGTCAGTTACGGGCTCTGGCAAAACCGCTTGCACGGCGATCCGCACGTATTGGGAAGCAAGATTCTACTCGATCGCAAGCCCTATATCGTGATTGGCGTAATGCCGCGAGATTTCGAGTTCCCGCTGGTGCCAGGACACCTCAACAACAGTGAGCTCTGGGTCCCGATGAGCTTCACCCAACAGGAACTCACGACCGGAGCCGCATCCTGGAACTTCAACATGGTGGGACGGCTTAAGGCGGGTATCACTCCAGCTCAGGCCGAGAGCGATGCGGAGCGCGTAGCCCAGGCGACGATGCGCAGCTATCCCCCTTTCATGTCGAGTCTGCACATTCGGGCGGTGGTGCATTCGCTCCATGAGGAGACGGTTGAGCAGGCTCGTCAACTGGTCCGCACGCTTTTTCTGGCCACTATGGTTGTGTTGCTGATCGCGTGCGCCAATCTTGCCGGGCTGCTGTTGGTCCGCGCTGTCCGTCGTCGGCGCCAGATCGCGGTACAGATGGCCCTGGGCGCACCCGCAGGTGCGCTGCTTGGCGAGGCACTACTCGAAAGTCTGGTGTTGAGCGTTACCGGAGGGGTGCTCGGTCTGGGCTTGGCGGCGATCGCCCTGCGAGTGGGCGTGCGCCTGCTGCCCGAGACGCTGCCTCGTATTCAGGAAGTCGGCCTCGATGGGAAGGTTGTTCTGTTCGCGATCGTGCTCTCGGTGCTGACAGGGGTCGTTTGCGGACTGGCTCCGACCTTCGCCGCCTTGCGGACGAACATCAGCGAGACCCTTAAGGAAGGTGGGCGCGCCGGCGCGGCGGGCGGAGGGCATGCCTGGCTGCGCTCTGCGTTGGTGGTGGGTGAAATCGCTATCGCACTGGTGCTGCTGGCGGCTTCCGGTTTGTTGCTGCGGAGTTTTGAAAAGATGCGCGCCGTCGATCTCGGCTTTCGTCCGGACCATGTGCTTACGGCCTCCTACTCGCTGCCGCAAAAACAATACACAACGCAAGCCGCGGTGGATGAATTCAACCACGAGTTGATTCGCCGCCTGCAGCAGCTTCCCGGCGTGAAGTTCGCGGGACTCACCTCGTTTCTCCCGGCTTCTGGCGGCAACAGTAATAGTACATTCGTCGCGGAAGGCTATGTCGCGCCCATAGGCGCCGGAATGAACCTCGCCACCATAGTGACGGTGGAGGGTGATTATATGCAGGCGATCGGTGTTCCACTGCTATCCGGGCGCTTTTTCACGGCAGCGGACACAGCGGATACCCCACTGGTCGCAATTGTGAACCACAAGCTCGCCGAGCACTATTGGCCCGGCTCGAACCCGCTCGGCAAGCGCCTCCGCATGGGGATGCAAGAAACGAAGACGCCGTGGATAACAATTGTGGGGGAAGTTGCGGACGTGAAGGAGTCGTCGCCCGACGTACCCAACAAAGAACAGTACTACGAGCCGGTCGAACAGGCTGAGAAGTCCATAGGGGACTTCGCCTCTCCCACGGACCTGAACGGAAATGGAGGCTCCATCGTCGTGCGCACGGCAGTAGAGCCCGAGCAAATGGCAAATGTTCTGCGTGCGACAGTCCGCTCGATTGACGCCCAGTTGCCGCTTGCTCAAGTTCAAACCATGGAGCGTACGGTTTCCGATAGCGAAGCTCCGCGTCGCTTTAACACTACAGTCATCTCTGCCTTTGCCACGGCGGCGGTGCTGCTGGCGGCCCTCGGGATGTACAGTGTCATCGCCTTCTCGACTGCTCTGCGCGTACAAGAGATGGCTATCCGCATCGCTTTAGGGTCGCAACGGGCCGGCATTCTGGGCCTTGTCTTTGTATCGGCGGCGAAGCTGGCTATCGCCGGCTGTGTGATTGGGCTGCTGGGCGCGGCAGCGGCTTCCCGGCTGCTGGGCTCTTTCCTGTTTGGCGTGAGCCCCTTCGATCCGTTGGTGTTGACGTTGGCCGCAGTTTTCGTACTGCTGTTGGCTGGGTTGGCTTCGTTGCTGCCCGCGCGGCGTGCAGCTTCCGTCGACCTCATGAGCGTTCTCCGGGCGGACTGACGTTAGACGACCTCGCGCCGTCTCGATCGTTCAGTTGGTCAGACCGGACCCTGCTAGGGAGTGGCTGGTCGATGCAAATAGCCTGGTCCATCAAAGTGAGAAGTCCCCCACCTGTTGCGCAAGCTTTGTTCGTAATCACCTGAACCGAATCCATCTGTACGGCGACACTTAGAACTTGCACTGTGTACTTGAACTGCCGCCGCCTTCGAGCAAGATCGGTCAACTCCCGGATCGCCCACTCGGAAACTGCACCTCCGCCCAAAGCGTAGTTCAGGCTACGCCTGACGGTGCCTCGTGCTAGAATGTCCCTCCCGGCCGCCCATCACACATAGGGAGTCACACAAATGAAGATCCGCTTGATGTTGATCGGCTCCATGGTTTTGCTCGCCCTCTCCGCCACCGCGCAGGAGAAGAAAAAGGGCATCGCGGCCGAAGGCGGGGACCCCGACGATCGGGCCTCGGCGCGCGTGCTCTATTGGGATCAGGACGCCAACACCGCCGCCGGACAGTTTGCCATCGACTACGGACGCCCTGTCTGGAAGCCGGTCTATGAGGACCGCGCCCAGTTCGACAAAATGACCGACGGCAAAGTCTGGCGCATGGGCTCGAACTTCTGGACCACCCTTGTCACCGACGTGCCGCTCGAGATTTCCGGCAAGCGCGTCGCGCCTGGCATCTACTATCTCGGCCTCAAGCGTTCGGCCGACGGCGCCAACTGGTCGCTCGCCTTCATCGATCCGGTTGCGGTGCGCAAGGCCCGCATCGACGCCTTTGACATCCGCAAAGTGGCGGTGCGCTTCGACGCGCCGATGACGGAAGCAAAATCCGAGACCAAGGCCGACAAGCTGACCATCACCCTGTCCTACCCCAAGGAAGACATCAAGAACGTGACGCTCCGAGTCGCCTGGGGAACTCTCGTGCTCACCGCGCCGGTCAAAGTATCGCTGTAGCAGTGCAGGGTCTCGGTCCGGCTCGAGCGGCTTTGCCGCCCGGTTGTTTCGAAAATCCGGTGGCACCCCCTCACCCGGCGTTGGCGCGCCACCCTCTCCCCCAACCAAGGGGGCGAGGGTATTTTCATGCCTGGGGGAGGATCCAATCATGTGTAACTGTGCGGAAAGGTTCTGCCTTTCCGGCGGGGCGCCACGACCGGTGCAGCCCCCTAGGCGTCTGGGATTACCTCGCCGCGGAGCGGCGAAGTGGCGAGTCTTGTGTAAGGCGTGACGCGGCGAGGCTCGACCTCGCGTTGAGCCGGATCGTCGGCTGATGCTATTCTGGAATGTTATGAGCGCGACCGAGCCTATCCTCACCCCTCCGGCGCTCGAACGCTTCCGGGCGCTGCTCGACGTCGCGGAGGCGATCGCCTCGCATCGCGACCTGCCGGGGCTGTTTCACGAACTCGCTCAACGTCTGCCGCGCGTGATCAGTTTCGACTTCCTCGTGCTGCTGCTGCACGATGCGGCGCACGACACGATGCGCCTGCACATTCTCGAGAGCCGCGTGCCCACGGCCATCGTTGCCGGCAGCGAGCTGCCCGTCGACGAGTCGGCGGGCGGCCTGGTGTGGCGAACGCAGCAGCCCTTCGTGGTCGCTGACGCCGGCGAGGAAACCCGCTTCCCGCGCGTCATGCAGATGGTACGCGAGCATGGCGTGAGGTCGCTGTGCATGCTGCCACTCACCACCGCGCAGCGGCGTTTGGGCGCGATGGGCGTGGGCAGCTTGCGCGCCGGCGTTTACGCCCAATCCGACGTGGATTTCCTCGAGCGCGTGGCCCGCCAGGTCGCCGTCGCGGTCGACAACGCGCTGAGTCATCGGGACGCGCAGTCGTACCAGCAGCAACTGGGACGCGAGCGCGACCGGCTTCGCCTGCTGCTCGAAATCAACAACGCGCTGGTCGCGAACCTCGACCTGCGGCAGCTCTTCAGCGCCATTTCCTCCAGCCTGCGCCGAGTGATCCACCATGATTACACCAGCCTGACCCTGATTGAAGGCGAGAACCAGGTGCGTCTGCACGCTCTCGATTTTCCCCAGGGCAAAGGCATCGTACAGGAGGAGATGGTCGGACCGCTCGAAGGTTCGGTGCCCGCCCAGGCCATCGAGTCGCGGCGGCCGGTGGTGTTGAACAGGATTGCCGCGAGCGAGGCGGCGCAACAGTCGGAAATGGCGCGCCGGCATCTCGAAGAGGGGCTGAAGTCGGCGTGCATCGTTCCGCTCGTCAATCGCGATCGCGCGCTGGGCACGCTCAACGTGGGCAGTCTCAGGGAAGACGCCTTCACCGAAGACGACGTCGAACTGCTCACGCAGGTCGCGAACCAGGTCTCGATCGCCGTCGACAACGCGCTCGCCTTCAACCAGATTGCCGAACTCCAGGCCAAGCTGGCCGAGGAAAAGCTTTACCTCGAGGACGAAATCCGCACCGAGCACGACTTCGAGGAAATCGTCGGCGAGAGCGAAGCGCTCAAGCGCGTTCTGAAAAAAGTCGAGACCGTGGCGCCCACCGATTCGACCGTGCTCATCCAGGGTGAAACGGGCACGGGCAAAGAGGTGATCGCGCGCGCCATCCACAACCTGAGTCGGCGCCGCGATGCGACGTTCGTCAAGGTCAACTGCGCCGCCATTCCCTCGGGGCTGCTCGAAAGCGAGCTGTTCGGCCACGAAAAGGGCGCGTTTACCGGCGCCATCGCGCAGAAGATCGGCCGGTTCGAACTCGCGCACCGCGGTACGCTCTTCCTCGACGAAATCGGCGACATCCCGCTGGAGCTTCAGCCGAAGCTGCTGCGCGTCCTGCAGGAGCGCGAGTTCGAGCGGTTGGGCAGCACGCGGACCACCCGGGTCGACGTGCGGCTGGTGGCGGCAACCAATCGCGATCTGGCCCAGATGGTCGCGGATCGGGAATTTCGCAGCGATTTGTATTATCGGGTAAACGTCTTTCCCGTTGTCGTTCCACCGTTGCGCGAGCGCCCGGAGGACATTCCAGCGCTGGTGCGTTACTTCGCGCAGAAGTACGCCCGGCGCATGAACAAGACCATTGAAACGATTCCCACCGAGGCAATGGAAGCGCTCCAGCAATCGCAGTGGCCGGGGAATGTTCGCGAGCTTGAGAACCTCATCGAGCGCTCCGCGATTCTCTCGCAAGGACCGGTTCTGCGCGTGCCCCTGGCGGAGTTGAAGCCGGCGGCAGAAACTCCGGCTGCTGCGGGCGGCGTCCAGACGCTCGAGACGGCCGAGCGCGACCACATTCTGCGGGCGCTGCGTGAGACGCGCGGCGTGATCGGCGGTCCGCGTGGCGCCGCCGCGTTGCTGGGGATGAAGCGGACCACGCTCCAGTCGAGAATGCGCAAGCTGGGAATCTCCAACTGGCAACCGGCCCGAACTGCACAGACAGGCTCGTGAATCGCCTGTTGCTGCGCCCATATGTCGGCACAGTGCTGGCATTTCGGCTCGCTCTGGTAACTCGTACTTGACCAGCCCCGCAATTGAAACCCATCGTCAATCGAGTCAACGATTTGCAGCACATTATGACGATGGAATTTGGCCATCCGCGTGCCGACTCAAGGACGTCAGGAGGACGCGCAATGCTGAAGATAACGACGGAGCGTGATTCAGGCGGTGTTCGCTTCAAGCTGGAGGGAAAGCTCGCGGGGCCGTGGGTCGACGAGCTCGAGCGGAGTTGGTACGCGGCGTCGGAAGCCGCCGAGGGCGGACGAATCCTCGTGGATCTCGCCGAGGTGACCTTCATTGACGTCGAGGGGAAGAAGCTCTTGAGCTGGATGTACGAGCAAGGAGCGCAATTCCGCTGCACGGGCTGCATGACCAAGGGCATCGTTGAGGAAATCCAGCTCGAGCGTCGGGCCCGCGCAGAACGCTTGCCCAGCGGAGGGGCCCGATGACGCGAACTGAGCGCACTGGCCGCGGGGCGTACAGTACCCTGGCTGCCGCTCTGCTGACGCTGTCTGTTGCAGGTTTGGCGAAGGCGCAGACGCCTGAGCAGGGCGGAGGTCGAATGGGAGAGATGTCGGGTTCTTCAGTCCCGATCAACATCTCCACCGCGGCCTCCTCGGAAAATCAGAGTCCGTTCTTCGGCAGCGTATCCTCGGGCAAAGCCACTGGCGAGGTTCTGCAGCTCTCAATCGAGGACGCGTTCCGGCGGGGTCTCAGATACAACCTGGCGCTCCTGCTCGACGAACAAACAACGCGCGGTGCGCGAGGCCAGCGTTGGAAGGCCCTGAGCGACCTGCTGCCGAATGTTACGACGCGCACCAGCGAGACTGCTGAGCAACTCAACCTGGAGGTGTTCGGCTTCAGCCCGGCGGCGTTAGCAGCGTTTCATGCCCCGGCCATCGTAGGGCCCTTCAGCTACTTTGACACACGCGCTTTTCTATCGCAGCCCGTGTTCAATCTCAAAGCGCTCGAGAACGCGAGGGCGAGTGAGGAAAACATCCGCGCGGCGGAATACTCCTATAAGGACGCGCGCGACCTGGTTCTGCTGGTTGTGGGCAATGCCTATTTGCTAGTGAACGCCGCCGAGGCGCGCGTCGAGACGGCGCAAGCCCAGGTGAAAACCTCTCAGTCGCTCTATCAGAAGGCCGCCGACATGCGCCAAGCTGGCCTGACGCCGGCCATCGACGAACTGCGTGCCAAAGTAGAGCTGCAGGCGCGCCAGCAGCAGTTGATTGCCGCTCAGAACCAATTCGCCAAGCGCAAACTGGATCTCGCTCGGGCCATCGGGCTGGCGGAGGGACAGCAGTTTGTCGCCACTGACCGAATCCCCTTCCGGCCGCTCGCTCCTTCGACACTGGAGCGCGCGCTCGAACGCGCCTTCGCCTCGCGCTCCGACTATCAGGCCGCGCTGGCGCGAGTGCGCGCTGCCCAGCGAGCCCGCAAGGCTGCTGCTGCCGAGCGCCTGCCGACGCTGGCTTTCAACGGCGACTACGGCGACATCGGCCTGTCGCCCGGCGCATCGCACGGTACCTTCACGGCTGTAGGCACGCTGACCATCCCGGTCTTCCAGGGCGGAAAAGTGCGCGGCGACATCCTCCTGGCTGACGCGGCCCTCCGGCAGCGGGAGTCGGAGCTGGCGGACCTGCGCGGGCGCATTGATTACCAGGTGCGCTCCGCGCTGCTCGATCTCGACTCCGCCGCTGACCAGGTCGCGGTCGCCAAGAGCTCCGTCGAGCTCGCCAATCAGACGCTCGAGCAGGCGCAAGACCGTTTCGCAGCAGGCGTCACCGACAACATCGAGGTGGTCCAGGCACAGGAGGCCGTCGCTGGCGCCAACGAGGCTTACATCTCCAGCGTCTACGCCCACAACGTTGCCAAGGCGAATCTGGCGCGCGCGGAGGGTATCGCGGAGCAGGCCGTAATCCAATATCTGAAGGTCAGGTGAATATGGCGCGACAAACAGAATTCGAACCCGAGGGGAGGGTCGCTGAGATGAACCCTTCGCCCAGCAGCGCCGACCCCATAACGGCGGAAGAGCGCATTCGCATCTCGAACGGAGAAGGCGCCGGACCGTCGTTTCATCGGAGTTCCCGCGCCAGGTGGATGGCCCTGGCGTTGGGCCTCGTGCTGGTCGCCGTGGCCGTGCTGCTCTGGCGACACTATACCGGCTGGGAGTCCACCGACGATGCCCAGATCGAGGGACATATCAACCCCATCAGCGCACGCGTGGGAGGGCACGTCACCTCGGTGAAGGTGCACGAGAACGAGTACGTCGACGCGGGCACGGTGGTGGTGGAGCTCGATCCCAGGGACTACCAAGTGGCGGTCGATCGCGCCCGAGCGGAATACGCCAATGCCGTCGCCAGCGCCGCGGCCGCTCACGCGGGCGTGCCGATTACTTCCGTCAGTACCACGAGCCAGGTCTCGACCTCGGAGTCCGGGGTCGAGAATGCACGCGCCGCGCTGGCGGCGGCTGAGCAGCAAGCCCAGGCCGCCGAAGCGCGGGTCGCCGAGGCCCAAGCCCACAATACCAAGGCGCAGGCGGACCTCAATCGCTACCGGCAGCTGGTCGGCAAGCAGGAGATCTCCGGGCAGCAATATGACCAGGCGATCGCCGCTGCGAAGGCCAGCGAAGCGACGGTCACGGCGGACCAGGCGCAGGCCCAGGCCGCTGCCCAGCAGGTGTCCGAAGCGCGCGGCCGGCTCGCTCAGGCCGAGGCCGAACTTCGCTCGGCTCGTACCGGGCCCCAGCAGGTCTCGATGACGCGCTCGCGCGCTGCCGCCGCCGATGCCGCCGTCCAGATGGCCAAGGCGGCGCTCGAGCAGGCTGAGCTGAACTTGCAGTACACGACGATTACCGCTCCCCTGAGCGGCCTGGTCGGGAAGAAGTCCGTCGAAGTCGGCCAGAACGTGATGCTTGGACAGGCTCTCATGGCGCTTGTGCCGCTCGACGACATCTGGGTTACGGCGAATTTCAAGGAGACGCAGCTCCGCAACATGCGACCGGGTCAGCACGTCAAAATCCATGTCGACGCTTACGACCACGATTATGACGGCTACGTCGAGAGCCTTGCCGGCGCGACCGGTGCGGACTTCAGCCTGTTGCCGCCCGAGAACGCCACCGGCAACTACGTCAAGGTGGTGCAACGCGTCCCGGTGCGGATCCGCTTTGACAAGGGACAGGACCCGCAGCACTTGCTGCGGCTCGGTATGTCCGTCGAGCCGAAGGTCAGGACGAACTAGCGAGGGGTGAACCGGCCCCGATCAGATCGACGACGAGTTCGAACATGGCAGACCAGACTCCAGCGGTGCATCCGCAGATCAACCCGTGGATTGTTGCCACCTCGGTGATGTTCGCCACCTTCATGGAGATTCTCGACACCACGGTGGTGAACGTGTCGCTGCCGCACATCGCCGGCAACCTTTCATCGACCGTGGACGAGGCCACTTGGGCGCTCACCTCTTATCTGGTAGCCAACGCGATCATCCTTCCCATCACCGGATGGCTTGCCAACCACTTCGGGCGGAAACGGCTGCTGATGATGTCGGTGGTGGGGTTCACCGCGGCCTCATTCCTTTGTGGCCTCGCACCCAACCTGCCGTTTCTCATCGTCTTCCGCATCATCCAGGGGGCGTGCGGCGGCGCGCTGCAGCCGCTGTCGCAGGCTGTCCTGCTCGAGGCGTTCCCGCCCCAAGACCGCGGCAAGGCGATGGCCTTCTGGGGACTCGGGATCGTCGTAGCGCCGATGCTCGGTCCGGTGCTGGGCGGATGGCTCACTGACAGCTATAGCTGGCGCTGGGTGTTCTACATCAACATCCCGGTGGGAGTTGCGTCGATCATCATGACCCGGCTTTTCATCTTCGACCCGCCTTACATCCGGCGGCGCGAGGGAGGTGTGGATTACTGGGGTATCGGCATGCTGGCGGTCGGCGTCGGAGCGCTGCAGATCGTGCTCGACAAGGGCCAGGAGGAAGATTGGTTCAGCTCGCACTGGATCACCGGCCTGGGCGCCGTCGCGCTCGTGGCGCTTACCGCTTTCGTAATCTATGAACTGGTGATTAAACACCCGGTCGTGGATTTGCGCGTCTTCAAGCTGCGCACCTACGCCACCGGCGTGTTTCTCATGACCCTGCTGGGATTCGTCCTCTACGGCAGCCTGGTGCTGCTGCCCATTCTGCTGCAGACGTTGCTGGGCTATCCGGCACTCGAGGCCGGGCTCGCCATGGCGCCGCGCGGCCTGGGCGCCTTCGTCGCCATGCCCATCATCGGGGTGATTGTGGCGAAATTCGATTCGCGAAAGCTCCTGGCGCTCGGGCTGATCATCGCCGCTTATACCCTGGTCATGCTCGGCTCGCTCAACCTCGCCGCCGGTTACTGGGACGTCTTCTGGCCGCAGTTCATCCAGGGTGTTTCGCTCTCTCTGCTGTTTGTGCCGCTCACCACCGTGACCATGGACCCCATCTCCAAGGAGAACATGGGCAACGCCACCAGCATCTTCAATCTGATGCGGAACATCGGGGGTAGCGCCGGTATTGCGGCGGTCACCACCATGGTCGCGCGCCGGCGGCAGACTTTCACCAAGACGCTCGGCGCGCACATCAATCCCTACAACCTCGGTAGCACCATGATGATCGAGCGCCTGCGCAACGCTTTCATCGCCAGCGGCTCGGACGTCGCGACCGCCACGCGCCGCGCTTACGCCGCCGCTTTCGGCATGGTCGAGCGGCAGTCGGCGATGCTTTCCTTCAACTCTGCCTTCTGGCTGCTGGCGATCCTGTTCATCGCCATCGTGCCTTTCATTCTGATCATGGAGCGCCCCGCGGGCGGCGGCGGAGGGGGCGCGGCCGCGCATTAGGAGGCAGGCGCAAGACTAACCGGATTGTTGACGACGTGACGGAGGGCTACAGTGCAAAATCCAGCGACTGAAAGAACGGTTCATGACGAAGCCCGCTTGATCCAGCTTGGCCTGAACGGCAACCAGAACGCGCTCGACGCGCTGTTCGCGCGCCACGCGGGCGCGCTCTACCAGAGCGCGCTGAAGCTGCTCGGCAACCCCGAAGACGCCGAGGATGCCCTGCAGGAAGGGATGCTCGCGGCTTTCAAGAACCTCGGCCGGTTCGAGGGACGCTCCAAGTTCTCGAGCTGGCTCACTCGTATCGTCATCAACGCGGCGCTCATGCGCCTGCGCAGCCAGCGCGCCCGCCAGACGGTTTCGATGGATGAGCCGCTGGGCGAGACGGACCTGACGCTCGCCGACCAGTTTAGCGATGCGGCGCCCGGCCCCGAGGAGCTCTACGCCCGCGCCGAATTGCGGGATACGCTCGAAGAGAAGCTTGCCGAGCTTTCGCCCGACATGCGCACCGCCGTGCTGCTGCGCGACGTGGAGGGACTCTCGACTCAGGAAGCCGCGCAAACCCTCGGCGTTCCTGAGAACACGCTCAAATCACGCCTGCACCGCGCCCGGCTGCAACTTGCCGAGCGAATCCGCACGAGCGCCGCGCCGAAGGACAAGGGCCGAGGCAAACCCATGACGCCCGCCCTGTGCTGCTCGTAGGTGAAAGCCGTACTGGGAATTTGAGATCTCGGAGAATGACCATGGCCGGAAAATGCACTCATCTGGCTCAAAAACAGGACGTGAAGCCCCAGACCGCGGGCTGCGAGGAATGCCTCAAGACCGGCGGACGCTGGGTGGCGCTCAGGATGTGCCTGGTCTGCGGCCACGTCGGCTGCTGCGACTCTTCGCCGGGCCGGCACGCCACCGGGCATTTCCACGTGACCGGCCACCCTATCATGAAGTCCGTCGAGCCGGGCGATGACTGGTCGTGGTGCTACATCGACAAGACTTACCTCTAGAGAGCGGCCGTCCGCCTGATATTTTTCCTTGACAGCCCAGGCAACCGCGGGTTATAAAAAAGCATAATTATACATGTCCTGTATAATTATTCTCCGGGCTGGAATGCGGTCGGTTCGGCAAGGGAATCCAGGAAAGGGTTTGGTGAGTTGGGAAACTTCGGCACAAGCGTCGAAAGCGAGGCATTGGTGGAAACAAGCGGGCAGGCTCTCGAGCGGAGAGCGGTCCGCGTGGCGATCGCCGGGGCGACAGGGTACGCCGGGCGCGAACTGATCCAGATCCTCGGCCGCCATCCGAAAGCCCGCATCGTCCGGCTGATGTCGTCCGGGCGGCAGATGAAACACGCGAGCGGCGCAACATCTCTTCCCATCGAGCAGTCGCATCCCCGCCTCCGGAGCGCGCAGCCCCACGGCTCGAAGACTGGGCCTCAAGCGGGGCGCGGCCGGGCAGCCCTCCGCTGTGAGCCGCTGGACGTCGAACAACTTGTCCCTTCGGACGTTGACCTCGTCTTCCTGGCCACGCCGCACGAGACTTCTCACGACGTGGTGCCGGCGCTCTTCGAGCGCGGCATGAAGATTATCGACCTGAGCGGCGCCTTCCGATTGAAGTCGGCGGGCGCTTATCCGCGCTGGTACGGCTTCGAGCATCGCGCTGGGGACGGACTGGCCGAAGCCGTCTACGGGCTGCCCGAACTCAATGCGGCAGAGATTCGTCAGGCGCAGTTGGTCTCGAACCCGGGCTGCTATGCGACCTCGATCATCCTCGCACTTCTGCCGCTCCTCAAAGCTGGATGGGTTGACGCCAAAGCGGGAATCATCTGCGACGCGAAGTCGGGCGCCAGCGGCGCTGGCCGGGTTCCGACCGAGAAGCTGCATTTTGCCGAAGTCAATGAGAATTGCCGCGCTTACGGGCTTTTCACCCATCGCCACGTTCCGGAGATGCTCCAGACGCTCGGCCTTGAGGAACGCGATTTAACGTTTACGCCGCACCTGCTGCCCATCACGCGCGGCATCTTGAGTACGGTCTACGTCCGCCTGAGCGAATCGAGCGGCGTCGATGAAGTTGAGCAGGTTCGCGCGCTCTACCAGGACTTCTATTTTGCTGCGCCGCTGGTGCGCGTCTGGGAATCGGGACTTCCCGAGATTCAGGCGGTAGCCCATACCAACTACGCCGACCTGGGCTTCGCGCTCGAACCGCGCACTCGCCGCCTCGTCGTGGTTTCGTGCCTCGATAACCTGGGCAAAGGCGCGGCGGGACAGGCCGTCGAGAACATGAACCTGATGTTCGGATTTCCGCAGGAGTTGGCGCTCCAGTGACTCTGGTCATCAAAATCGGCGGACAGGCGCTCGAGGAACCCCGCCAGCGGCGCGCGCTCGCCCGGCAGATCGCCGAGCTGCGGCGGCGCGGCCATCGGCTGGTGGTGGTACACGGCGGTGGCAAGCTTCTGACGGCGACGCTCGAACGCCTGGGCATCCCAACGCGGTTCGCCCAGGGACTGCGAGTGACCGACGCCGCCACCCGCGACGTGGCGCTCATGGTGCTCGCCGGCATCGTCAACAAGCAGTGGGTGGCCGAACTCACTCGCCAGGGCGTGCCGGCGTTGGGGATTTGCGGCGGCGATGCAGGATTGATTGCCGCGCGCAAGATTCGCGGCCGAACCAAGGGCCGCTCCGATGACCTGGGATTCGTGGGCCGGCCGCGCAAGGTTGATACCCGCATCCTGGAGGTCGCCTTTCGCGAGGGAGTGGTGCCGGTGGTCGCGAGCCTCGCGCTCGGCAACAAGGGTGAGTATTTGAACGTGAACGCTGACGAGTTTGCGGCGGCGCTGGCCATCGCACTGGAAGCCGACCGGCTGTTCTACCTCACGGAGTCGGGAGGCGTCTGGGACGCTGAACGGCGCTTGCTGCCCGTGGTGAAGCTTAGCGAGATTCGAAGCCTCATCGAGGGGGGAATCGTGCGCGACGGGATGATTCCTAAGCTGGAGTCCTGCGCGCGGACCCTCCGCCAGGCTGTGGACGAGATCGACATTCTTTCGCCCGACGTGCCGAACGTTCTCCTGGGGGCGCTCGACAACGTGGCGCGCGGCGGGACACGAATCGTGAAAGCCGCCTGAGCCGGAAGAGACATGCACTTCGAAGAAATCGCGCAACTCGAAAAGAAGGCGCTGGTGCCGACTTACGAACGGCTGCCCATCCTGGCGGTGCGCGGCGAGGGCTGCTACCTCTACGACGACCGCGGGCGGAAGTACCTCGACTTCCTGGGCGGCCTGGCGGTCAACGCGCTCGGCTACGCCCATCCTGAGATCCTCGCCGTGCTGCGAGACGCGTCGGAGTCGCTGTTGCATGTTTCGAACCTCATCTATCACCCCTATCAGGCGCCTCTGGCTTCGAAGCTCGCGGCACTGGCCGGGCTCGACCGCGTGTTCTTCGCCAACTCCGGAACCGAAGTGACGGAAGGCGCCATGAAGCTGGCGCGTGCTTACGCCCGCAAGCGGCACGCGAGCTCGGGTTCTTCGAGCGCGTTCGACCGCATCGAAATCCTGGCACTCGAGAACTCCTTCCACGGACGAACCTTCGGCGCGCTCTCGGCGACCTGGCCCGAGAAGTATCGGAAGCCGTTCGAGCCGCTGGTGCCGGGGGTAAAGTTCGTACGGCTGAACGACCTCGCTCATTTGCGCGAGAGCTTTACGACACGCGTGGCCGCGATCCTGATCGAAACCGTGCAGGGTGAAGGCGGCGTGGTTCCGGTCGACGAGCGCTTCCTGAAGGCGGCGCAGGAGCTCTGCCGCTCCTATGACGCGCTGTTCATCGCGGACGAGATTCAGTGCGGACTGGGCCGCACGGGACGGTTCTTTGCCTTCCAGAAATACGGGCTCGAGCCGGACGTTGTCGTGGTGGCCAAGCCGCTCGCGGCCGGTCTACCGCTCGCGGCCATCATCGCTCGCGAGGCGGTAGCGCAGGCGTTCTCGCCGGGGATGCACGGTACGACGTTCGGCGGCGGTCCGCTTCAGTGCCGGCTGGCGCTGAAGTTCATGGAGATCCTGGAGCGGCGCGGCTTCGTCGAACACGTACGCGAAGTCGGCGACTACTTCCGCGCCCAGCTTGAACGGCTCCAGCGCGAGTTCGCTCTCATCTGCGAGGTGCGCGGCGAGGGGCTGATGCTTGCCGCCGAACTGAGCGTGCCGGGCAAGCCCGCCGTGCAGCAGGGGCTCGAAGCCGGGGTGCTGTTCAATTGCACTCAGGAAAAGGTTCTGCGTTTTCTGCCTCCTTTGATTATCGAACGGCATCACGTGGACGAACTGATTGCGGCCTTACGGCCGATTCTAGCGGCTCTTTCCAAGGAACAACACCGGGAAGAGAAGAAAGAGGTGCACGCATGAATTCAGCACTGACCACATCACCGTCCAGCGTTCTGGTCCGCGGGACCGATCGCGAATCCAGCAGCCGCACCAACGTGAGGGCCTCCGTGCGAGGGCCGGCTCGGGTTCCCGGCAAAGAGGCATCGCTGAGCGTTCACGATCTGGTCGCGGAGCACGACCTGACCCTTCAGGACTTGAACCTGATCTTCACACTGGCGGCGCGGGTGAAGACCTCGCCTCGCGCGTTCGCGCATGCCCTGGAGGGCAAGCAACTGGCGCTGATTTTCGAAAAGCCGTCGCTGCGCACGCGCGTGAGCTTCGAGGTCGGCATGACCGGTATGGGCGGATTTGCGGTGTACCTCGACCACGCGAAGCCCCGCCTCGGGGAACGTGAATCCATCAAGGACGTGGCGCTGAACCTCGAGCGCTGGGTGGACGGTATCGCGGCGCGCACCTTCTCGCACTCTTCGGTTGCAGAACTCGCCGGGTACGCGTCGATTCCGGTGATCAACGCGCTCACTGACCTGTTGCATCCCTGCCAGGCGTTGAGCGATTTCTTCACCCTGCGCGAGAAGTTCGGCGCGCTGGACGGTCTGAAGCTGGCGTTTGTAGGCGACGGGAACAACATGTGCCACTCGCTCATGCTGCTCGCTGCGAAGCTGGGCGTGCGGATGAGTGTCGCGACGCCGCCAGGGTTCGAGCCCAAGCCCGGGATCCTCCAGGACGCAGGCGCGTTCGCGTCCTCGACCGGCGCCTCGATCGAAGTGACGAACGATCCGCTGGAAGCAGTCCGCGGCGCCCAAACCGTCTACACGGACGTGTGGGCGAGCATGGGCCAGGAGCACGCCGCACACTTGCGGGCGCAGATTTTCGCTCCTTACCGAGTCACGGCGGACCTGATGGCGGCCGCCGACTCTGCGGCTCTCTTCATGCACTGTCTTCCCGCTCACCGCGGCCAGGAAGTCGTGGACGAGGTGATCGATGCGCCGCAGTCGATTGTCTACGATCAGGCGGAGAACCGCTTGCACGTGGAGAAAGCGCTGCTGCTTCTGCTGCTCGAAGACGGACGTCATCGCGCTGCGAAGCTCGAGCGTCGAAAGCAGGCGCAGACTCAGGTAGAATCGATTGGCGCTCCGGCTCTGGTCGGGCAATAGACCGCGCCGGATCGCGTCTGAGGCCGGTGCTTTCGCAAGGGAAGGGTAAGGAGAGGGTTGCTGAATATCCGCAAAGCCGAACTCGTGGACGTACCGGCGCTGTTTGAGATGATCAATCATTACGCGGCCGAGGGCGTGATGCTGCGCCGCACCCTTACCGAACTCTACGAGTGCGTGCGCGAATTCCTGGTTGCGGAAGAGGACGGCAAGGTAGCGGGCTGCGGCGCGCTCAAGTTCTATGCTGCCGACCTCGCGGAGATCCGCTCGCTGTGTGTTACTCCCGGGCTCGGCCATCGTGGAGTGGGCAGCGCACTCACCGAGCAATTGCTCAGCGAGGCGGAGCACTATCAGCTCAAAACGGTCTTCGCGCTCACCACCTCGCCCGAGTTCTTTGCCAAGTGCGGTTTTCGCGAAATGGCCCGCGAGCGCTTCCCGATGAAAATCTGGCGCGACTGCCTGCGCTGTGACAAGTACTTCCACTGCGACGAGAAAACCATGGTCATTGACCTGCCTGTCGAACGCCCGGGCGAAACCGGGTCCCGCGCCGATACGAGCGAAGTCACGGTCTAGATCGCCGCGCACTCTCCTCGAGCGAGCCGCTTCCAGTTCGCTCCAACCGCCATCCAGCCCGCGACCCGCTTCACACCTCGCGTCCGGTGTATCATCGATGATAGGAGCGAGAAGAACGGTGTCCCGACGAGTGCTGGCCGTTGATTTCGGCACGAAGCGCATGGGCCTCGCGGTGTCGGACGCGCTGGGCATCACGGCCCAGGGACTGCCCACACTCGAGCGTACGCGCATCGACGGCGACCTCGAGCGCATCGCGGAACTGGCGCGCGAGTACGCGGTGGAACGCGTCGTCCTCGGCCATCCGATCGGCCACAGCGGGAACGAAACCAGCATGTCGCGACGCGTGGCCGAATTTGCCGGGAAGCTGCGGCGGCGGCTCGACTGCCCGGTCGAACTGTGGGACGAGCGGCTGACCAGCGCCCAAGCGGGCCGCATGCTTCGAGAATCCGGCATGGGGATCGAGAAGCGCCGGCGCGCGGTCGATCGCGTCGCGGCCACGCTGCTGCTCGAGGGGTATCTTGAATACCACGCCAACGAACAGGCGCGCGTCCAGAAGGGTGAAACTTCCGGCGCAGAGCACGAGCCCGGCCATGAATCTGAACCCGGCAATGACTCGGGAGCCGACGAATGAAGAAGTGGCTGCTCGCCTTCGCACTGATCCTCCTCGCTGGCGGTGCTGCTCTGCTTTATCGAGAACTCGTGCGTTCCTATCGCGGTTACGGCGAGAGCGTGCTCCTCGAAATCCAGCCAGGTACGTCGTCTCCCCAGGTCGCCGGACTTCTGGTCTCGCGCGGCGTACTCGCCCACCGAATCCCGTTTCTTTTGCTGCATGTGGCAGGCCGGCTTCGCCATCGCTCGCTCAAGGCCGGCGAATACCTGTTCGACGGCCCGCTCACTCCCATCCAGATCTATCGCAAACTGATCCACGGCGACGTCTATCTCCACCCGGTCGTCATTCCCGAGGGCTCGGACCGGTTTGACATGGCGCGCATCCTCCACCAGCAAATCGGCATGGATGCGCCGGCTTTTCTCGACGTCACCAGTCAACCGCAGGCCGTGCACGACCTCGACCCGCAGGCGCCGTCGCTCGAAGGCTTTCTGTTTCCTGATACCTACCGGTTCGCGCGCGGCGCGAGTCCGGCGGCGGTGGCGCTGGCTATGATGCTGCGCTTCCGCCACGTGCTCGAGGCGCGTTTTCCGCCGGAACTTCGACAATCGCCCGAGCGGCTGCACCAAGTGCTGACTCTGGCCTCGCTGGTCGAGAAGGAAACTCCCGCCACCCAGGAACGGCCGATGATTGCCGGAGTATTCACGCGGCGTCTCGCAGCGCGGATGCCGCTGCAGTGCGACCCCACGGTTGTCTACGCCGCTCGCCTCGATCACCAGTCCGGTCCTGGGCCGATTACTGAGGACGAACTCGCGCTCGACTCGCCTTACAACACCTACCGAAATCCCGGCCTGCCGCCGGGGCCGATCTGCTCGCCGGGTGAAGTTTCGCTGCGCGCAGCGCTCGACCCTGCCCCCGGCAAGGCTCTCTACTTCGTCAGCAACAATCATGGCGGACACGTGTTCGCGAGCACGCTTGCGGAGCACCAGCACAACGTGGCACGATACCGCCGTCGAGTGGCGGAGCTTCGTCAGTCCACTGGCGAGGAGTCGCCGGTCGCGAAGCGCACCGCCAACCGGAGTTCTGCGGAACACAAGGTTCACGGCCGTGTCCGGCAAAAGCCGCGCATCCAACCCAAGAATCGCAAGAAAGAAAGAGCTCATTCTCGAGTATCGAGCCACGCACAACCTTGAGCGTGCAGGGCCCGGAGAAATACGCGCGATCGAGGCAGAGCTTCGGCGACAGCTCGGGCCGGAGTCGAAGACGTCGCCCTCCTATATCGCGAGCGTGCTGGGCGAGGCCGGCACTCGTGTAGAACTGCCCCGGCGTTTCGATGATCGCTACCTCGACCCGGAGATGGATGAGCCTTATGCCAGCCGGCTCCACGGCGCGCTCGAGTTCGGGGATCTCGAAGCAGCCGAGAGGGCGATTCGGAAGCTGGACGGGTTCTATCGCGAGTATCGCAGCGCGTCGGATCGCCACGGCACGAGCCTCGTCCGCTCGCTGATGGTCAAAGGGAAGCAGCGAGCCGAGAGCCTGGCGAGGAATCCTCGGGTGAGTCCGGAAAAACGGCACGAGAAGCAGGAGATCGCTGTTTGGTTCCGCGTCTGGCTTGAAGCGCCAAACCTGTTTTTCGATTGGCTCGAGCTACGCAAACAGTCCGAAGAATTCCGAGCCACGTTCGCGAAGAACAGTGATGAACCGCGAGATTCTTCGTCGCTGCGCTCCTCAGAATGACACCTGCCGAGAGGTATCGCCTTCTTCGCTACCTCGACACCAGGCCCCCGGTCGCGAGCGGGTCAGCTTCTTTCTGGTTCACGTTGCCGCCGCCTTGGACTACAATGACCGCCATGGCTGAGCCCGCGGAGTCCGCAGCACGAGGCAAGCTGATTGTCGCGCTCGACCTGCCGAGCGCCGACGCGGCGGCGCGCCTGGCCGAGAAGCTGCACGGCCACGTAGGTATGTTCAAGGTGGGCTCCGAGTTGTTTACCGCCGAAGGGCCCGTGCTGGCGCGGTATCTGGTCGCCTCGGGAGAGCGCGTCTTCCTGGATCTCAAGTTCCATGACATTCCCAACACGGTGCGAGCCGCGGTGCGGGAAGCGGCGCAGCTCGGCGTGAGCATCGTGGACGTTCACGCTTCGGGAGGCAGGAAGATGATGGAAGCGGCGCTCGAAGGCGCACGCGCGGCTCAGACCCGGCTCCGTTCGAGCGCCCCGCGACCGCTGGTGCTGGCCGTTACCGTGCTAACCAGTCTCGCCGCACCCGATCTCGAAGAACTCGGGGTGACGGGCGCTCCCGTGGACGCGGTGGTCCGCATGGCGCAGCTTGCCGAGCGCGCCGGGCTCGACGGCGTCATCGCCTCGCCCCGAGAGATCGCCGCGCTACGCCGTGCCTGCGGACCGCGTTTCATCGTCGTAACGCCTGGGATCCGTCCGGCAGCGGCCGCCTCGAACGATCAATCGCGCGTGACCACGCCCGAGTCGGCCATGCGAGCCGGCGCCGATTTCCTGGTGGTCGGCCGGCCCATCACCGAAGCGCCTGACCCGGTGGCGGCGGCCGACTCGATCGTCGCTGAGATGCAGGCCGCGCTCGCCAAGGCATCTTCGCAGAGGGCGGTTTCGAACCGATGACCGAAGACGAGATCCTGAATATCTTTCGCCGGCACGGAGCCCTGCTCGAGGGACACTTCGTCCTTTCCTCGGGACTGCACAGCGACCGCTACATCCAGTGCGCGCTGGTGCTGCAATATCCTCACATCGCCGAGCAATTGTGCGCGCAGCTTGGGGCGAAGCTCCGCGAGATGGGCAGCAGCGCGGTCGGAGCCGTGGCTGCGCCGGCGCTCGGAGGGGTCATCGTGGCGCACGAGGTGGCGCGGGCGCTCGGGGCTCGCGCCGTATTCACGGAGCGGCAGTACAATGTGATGGCGCTTCGGCGGGGATTCGGATTCGCGCCGGGTGAGCCGACGCTCGTGGTCGAGGACGTCATCACCACGGGGCGCTCGACGCTCGAGACCATCGATTGCGTTACCAAGGCTGGCGCCAACGTCATGGGCGTGGGCGCGCTCATCGATCGCAGCGGCGGCGCCGCCAAACTCGGAGTACCTCATGCCGCCCTGGTCACCCTCAAGGTCGAGAGCTACGACACGGCCAAATGTCCTCTCTGCCGGTCCGGTGTCCCCGCCGTCAAGCCGGGCAGCCGGCCGTCTGCCGGGCCGGGCGACGCTTTTATCTCTGAAACGCGCTGATCTGCTTCTGCTACCAAGTGCGGCAAGGTGAAGAAGTCGGAGCTGAAGGTCCGGCACCCCTACTAGAATTCGCTCCACCATATTAGGGAACCAGCAAGCTAAAGAATTTAACTTGACAGTTCTGGTCGACTCGTCTACTATGTGTATATTAACTCATACAGAAAAATATCAGCGGCGCGTCGTTCTTCTTGGCAGGCTGAGAGCTCTGCTTCTCCGGTTTACCCGACTCTCGCTTTCCAGGTCTCGGGTCCTTGCGAGTCCTTCCGTGCGGACGGCAGACCGGAGTGAGAGCGGAAATGGGAGGATTTCTTTCTGAAAAACGAAGCCACTTATGTCCTGTAGAATCAACAAGAATCATCCGGAAACGGGCCAAAACGAACCCATTCGCGACGCTCCGCCCCCGAACAGACCACCGGCTTCCGTCATTCGGCAGGACGCGCGTGGCGGTCAGTTCTTATCAGGGGCGCCACGAACCTTGAGGGGAATCGGAACTGACGAGTGGGCGATGGGCCCGGATGGGAAGCTACTTGATTCCGACCACCATCCAATCGGCGCCGATCAGGTGCTCCACGCGAGTCTCGCGGAACCCGGCGTCGCGCATCCAGCCACAACAATCGTGGCCGGTAAAGTCAAAACCGCCTGGAGTTTCAATCAGCATATTGAGGCTCATGAGCAGCGCCATCACGTTTTCGCGACGGTCGTCGTCGATCAGCATCTCGCACACGATGTAGGCTCCTCCCTGCGGGAGCGTCTGGTAGATCTTCGAGATCAGCGCCCGCTTCTCTTCCAGATTCCAGTCGTGGAGGATTCGCCCGGTGATCGCGACGTCGGCGGAGGGCAGCGGGTCCTTGAAAAAGTCGCCGGGGCAGAACCGCAGGCGCTCGCTGAGTCCGAAGGAGGCGACGTATTCGTCGAAGAGCGGGCCAACCGGCGCAAGGTCGAATCCACCTCCCGTCAGATGCGGGTGCGCGAGCGCCATCTCGACGGGCACCGCGCCTTGGGCGGTCCCCACATCGAGGAACGTCTGGTAATCACGCCACGGGAACTTCCTGGCGAGCACCTTCGCCGTCGTCAGCGTAAACCCGGTCATGGCAGAGAGGAACAGTCGAAGCAGGAACGGGTTCGGGTAGATGGCGTCGAAGATATTCTGGCCGCCTTTGATTTCGTTCTGCGGCTTGCCGGTGCGCAGACCTTGGGTGAGCGAGCCCCAGAACGAGTACAGCCGCATATTGGCCATCTCGAGCAAGCCGCCGATGTAGGAAGGTTTGGCGCGGTCGAGATAGTAGCCGGGTTCAGGAGCGTTCGAGTACCGCCCGTCGTGGCGCTCGAGCATGCCCAGGGCGACGAGAGCGTCAAAGAAGTCACGTGCGGCGCGCGGGTGGAGTCCAAGACGCTGGATCAAGCTCTCGGCGTCCAGAGCGCCTCTCCCGAGCTCGGTGAACACGCCCAACTCGATGGCGCTCAACAACGTTTTGGCGCTGGCAAACCCGAAGCTGGTCTCCATGATCCGGTAAGGCGTGAGTTCGGTGCTAGTATCTCTCGCACCCTCGATGTGCGGCGGATTTGCTGGCATTCAGGCGCTCCTTCCTTTGGGCCTACCCTCGAAAACGGCCGGCGGGTGGCAATCAATCAAATTATTGCGCTTGCCTGGGCGAGAACAAATACTACCGGCAGGGAGTCGCGTCAAGGAGAAATGATGCCGCGTGGGAACCGTATTTCGCTGATAGAATGGTTTGGCCAGACTGGAAAACGGAGTTGCGGGGAAAACCCATGAGAGTTGCCGCCGTGCAGATGGACGTCAAGATTCTCGAGAAGGAGCGCAACCTTCAGAAGGTCCTTCAGAATCTGGAGGCCGCCGCGCGCGCCGGCGCCAAGGTTATCGTATTTCCCGAGTGTGCGCTCACCGGATACTGCTTCACGAGCCGCGAAGAGGCTGCGCCGCTCGCTGAGACCGTCCCTGGTCCGAGCACGGAGAAGATCGCCGCGCTGGCGAAACAACGGGACGTGACGGCGGTGGTCGGGATGCTGGAGCGCGAGGGCGAGCAGGTATACAACGCCGCCGCGGTCATCAGCCGCGAGCGCGTCCTCGGCACGCACCGCAAGATCCATCTGCTCCACCTCGGCATTGACCGCTTCGACGCCCAGGGCGACAAGCCGTTCCCCGTATTCGAATCGTCGCACGCCCGCCTCGGCGTCAATATCTGCTACGACTGCAGTTTCCCCGAGTCAGGCCGCGTGTTGAAACTGAAAGGCGCCCAACTGCTCGCCATCCCCACCAACTGGCCCGTGGGCTCGGACTCCTGGCAGCACACGCCCAAGGTACGCGCCAGCGAGAACCACATCGTGGTAGTGGCGGCCGACCGCGTCGGCGAGGAACGTGGCTTCCGCTTTTCCGGCCATTCCCAGATCGTCGATTTCACCGGCGAGGTGCTGGCGGAGGCAGGTGATACCGAGGAAACCATCATATATGGTGAAGTCGATCCCGCCGCCGCCGACCACAACCGGGTGGTGCGCGTCCCCGGCGAGTGGGAATTCGATCGCATCGCGGCGCGTCGGCCCGAGATGTACGCTCCGCTGACCGAGCAGCTCCAGAAGGCTGCCGGCCGCAAGTAGACCGCGACGCGCGCGAGTTCAACCGGAGGGATGGGCCATGGTGGTCATGATCGCGAGCGCTGTGGCTGCTTGGTATTCCTCTGGCTTGAGGCTGCGGCTGGCCGCGCTCTAAGCTTGCGTGGCCTGTGGAAGCACCTTGACAGCAAGCTCTCGCTGGACAATTGCGTTCAGCGGCGGTCAGGTGTATCTTAATCGGCCGGCCCGGAGGTTGATAATGAATTCGGTTCAAACAAGGCTCGCCTTGCGGTTAGCCGGCATGGACCGACGAAGTTTCGTTCGGTCCGATGGTACAAATGACCAAGAAAACCTGCCTCGCCTCAGAAGCCCCCAATGAGTACGCTGAGCTGAAACACCTGCTCGAGAGGCGAGGACTGTTCGAGAAGACGCCTGCTTATTACGCCATCCGGCTAATCTTCATTCTGGGCCTTCTGACGTTCAGTCTTGCTGTCTTAGCGGCACTCCACAACCTCTGGCTCGTGCTGCTGGACGCTGCACTCCTGGCGTTCAGCTCGGCGCAGCTCTCCTTCATGGTTCACGACGCGTGCCACCGGCAGATTTGCCGCACCCCGGCGCGCAACGATTTGCTGGCGCTGATTTTCAGCAACCTGCTCTTGGGCGTCAGCAGAAAGTGGTGGATGTACTCGCACAACCTGCATCACGCCAACCCTAATCAAGTCGGCCGCGATCCCGATGTGGAGATTCCGGTGTTGGCTTTCACCACCGAACAAGCCGAGAACGGACGAAGTTTCCGCCGGCTGGTGATGAGGTATCAGGCCTTCTTGTTCACCCCGCTCCTGTTGCTGGAAGCCTGGAACCTGACGTTCCAGAGCATCCGCTTTTTTGCCCGCGGGCAAACCACGAATCGGCGGACCGAAATGCTCCTGGTGGCTTGCCACTACGTCTTCTACTCTGTTCTGGTATTTTCTCTGTTAAATCCGATGTCCGCGGTGCTGTTCCTGGTGGTGCATCGGGGGTTGTTCGGTGCGTATCTGGGCATGACCTTCGCCACGAATCATACCGGTATGCCGATGCTGCGTAAGGACGATCAAATGGACTTCCTGCGTCGCCAGTTACTCACGGCGCGTAATCTCGAGGCCCACCCTATTACCGACTTTCTATTTGGCGCCCTGTCTTGCCAGATCGAGCATCATTTGTTTCCGACCGTCCCCCGGAAGAATCTGCGGGACGTGGCGATCGTGGTCAAAGCTTACTGCCAGGAGAGAGGACTGCCTTACTACGAAACCAGTGTGGCTCGCTGCTATCGCGAAGTTTTTCAGCACCTGTACCGGATGGGGGCTGGCCTTCGCAATGCGAAGGGAGAGAAGGGAACCACAATGGAAACGCAAGAGCAAACGGACGCCCCCTCTCGCCCGAAAGAGATGGGAGCGGTACGAGTCAAATCGGTCTAGGGCTTGGGCGGCGTCTTGGCGAAATACTCGTCAAGGCCGGCGGCGACTTCATTGAGCCCGCGCACCAGATTCCTGTTCAAAGCGGCGACCACGGACGCGACGTCGTCCTCGCTGACCGGCTCATCGTGCGAATAGAAGTGGGACCAAGCGACCTTGCCGGCTTTTTCGTCCACCAACTCGACTTCCATGGCGACGCGCGCCGCGATGGCGCTTGAATCGACTTCCTCAAAGTCGTAGAGCCTGCCGCGCAGGAGGAAGTCGCCGCGCGCCCTGCTGCTCATCTCCGAAACAGACTGATACCGGCCCGAGGAGCGCAGCAACCGGAGCAGGCTGGTTTCGAACATCATCGCCGGCGGCTCAGCCCAGCGCTGATATTCGTAGGTGCCGAGCTCGTTCGCGCCACTGCGATACACGATACGGTCGTCGCGCAGGATCATCGGCGCGGTGACGCGCGCCACCAGTAGCGTGACAGGATAAGGGGTGCGGGACGCGTCGGGCGCCGCCGGCAGATCGACGGTGTAGTATTTGATGGGATGCGAGGCGCCGCCGCAGCCCGCCAGCATCAGGGCGGCGAGAAGGATGAGGATGCGAAAAGGAGCGGCTCCTCTTCGCTGTTTCGAAAACGGCGCACTCGCCCCCTCACCCGGCGCTAGCGCGCCACCCTCTCCCCCAAGGGAGCGAGCGGAGTTAGCAGAGAGCGGACGCGTTTTCACAAAGCCTCTCATCTGAACCCTACTTGCCAATCTCACCCGGCTGGCGCTCCTTCACGTGGACCCCGCGCACCAGCATGTAGGGCCGCCGCTTGACCTCGTCGGTGAGCTCGCGCAGGTTTTCGGTGGTCACGCGGATATTCTCGATCGTCTGGTCGAGATTGTCAGAATTCGCATCCAGGGTGCGATTGAGCTGGTCGACGGTTGCGGAGGCGGTCTGCAAGGTCTGACGCAGCTCGAGTACCGCCTGGTGCACATCCTGGCGATTCTCCTGGACCATCGAGTCGACGTGATCCAGCGCCTTGTCGGCATTCGCGACCGTCTTCTTGAAATCGTCGAGGAGCGGACTCGCTTTGGCGCTCACGTCCTGGAGGTTGGTCAGAGTGGCCGAGAGCTTGGGACGGTCCTCGGCGAGCATCCCGTCGAGATTGGCCAGGGTTGAGCTGATGTGAGCGCGATTCCTATCGTTCAGCAGCTCGTTGACGCGCGCGATGGTCACCTGCAGCTCGCCGAGCCGGGCATTGATGGTCAAAAGCGTCTGCTGCGCCGTAGGCGCCAGCGCGTTGAGCGACTCGGTGAGCTCAGCGAAGCCGACCAGCTCGGCCGACTTCAGCACGCTTCCCGGGGGCGCCAGCGGCGAATCCTTGGTGCCCGTCGTGATCTCGAGGTAGTTATCGCCCAGGGCGCTCAGGCTCGAAATCTTCACTACGCTGTCGGTCTTCACCGGGATATCGTGCCGCACCGTGAAATCGACTTCGATGCGCGTCGAATCCGCGGGGTCCACGCGCACCCGCTCGATACGGCCCGCCCGCATCCCTCCGTAGCGCACGGCGCCGCCTGGCTGGAGTCCACCCGCGAACTTGAAGTAGACGCGGTGGCTCACTCCTTTGTGGGAGAACGTGCCGCTAATCGCAAACACCGTCCCGAGCAGCAGTCCTGCCGCCACCAGGACGAACAGGCCGACCAGCGCCTGCTCTCGTTTTGCTTCCATCTCCCTGCCCCCTGTCTGCCGCTCCCTACTCGCGTCTCTCGGCTCCCTACTTGCGGCCCTTCGGGCGGTCCCCGGTCAGCATCTGCAGGTAATCGAGTTCTTCAGAGACTTCCGGCTCCGGTACCCGGTCGAGAAACTGGCGGACGCGAGCCTGAGTGCTCGAGCGCAGCTCCTCCTTGGTTCCGAGGGCGACGATGTTGCCCTTGTCGATCAGCACCATGCGATCGGCGATGAGGAAAGCGCTCGCCAGCTCGTGCGTGACCACGACGATAGTCATGCGAAAGGCTTCTTTCAACTTCAGGATGAGATTATCGATGCCCGCCGCTATGATCGGATCGAGGCCCGCCGAGGGCTCGTCGAAGAAGAGGATTTCAGGGTCCATGGCCATGGCCCGCGCCACCGCCGCCCGCTTCTTCATGCCGCCGCTCAACTGCGACGGCATGTAATCCTCGAAACCGGCGAGGCCCACCTGCTCCAGTTTCATCCGCACTACGATCTCGACCGTGGAGGGCTCGAGTTCCGTGTGCTCGTAGAGCGGCAAGGCCACATTCTCACCGACGGTCATCGATCCAAACAGCGCGCCACCCTGGAACGACATGCCCATCTTCTTGCGCAGATCGTCCCACTCCTGGTCCGAAAGCCGTTCGATGTTGCGCCCCTTGATCCAGATCTCGCCCGTGCAGGGTTTCTCGAGGCCCACCATGGTCCTGAGCAGGGTGCTCTTGCCGGAGCCCGAGCCGCCCAGAATGACCATCGTCTCACCCGCGCAGATGTCGAAGCTGATGCCGTGCAGCACCTCGGTCGCGCCGTAGCCGACGTGGAGGTTACGCACAGAGATGATCGACTCGAGCTTGGCCGCCGCTGTTGATTGGTCCATGGTCTATCAAGTCGCCAGTCGCCGGCGCGCTTACTTTGCGGTCGTGAAATAGAATAACGCCGTGAACACCAGGTCGACGCAGGTGACCAGGAAAATCGACTTTACCACGGCCGCGGTCGTCGAACGGCCGACCTCTTCGGCGCCCGCTCCGGTGGAGAATCCTTCGTAACAGCCGACCGCCGTGATCACGATGCCGAACATCAGCGCCTTGACGAGCCCGGTGACGATGTCGCGCATCACCAGAGCGTCGCGCGTCGCCGCAAGATAACTGGCCACGGTGAAGTCGGCGCTGGTGACGCCGAACAGCAGGCCGCCCAGAATCCCCATAAAGTCCGCCCAGATGCTGAGGCACGGCATCATGATCAGCATCGCCAGAAACTTGGGCGCCACCAGAAAAGGGACGGGCGGCAGCGCCATCGTCTCGAGCGCGTCGATCTCCTCCGTCACCTTCATGGTGCCGATTTCGGCGGCGAAGGCGGACCCCGAACGCCCGATCACTACAATCGCCGTAACGAAGGGACCAAGCTCGCGAGTGATCGAAATGGCGACGGCGCTGGCCACAAACTGGATGGCGCCGAACTGGCGCAGCTCGTAGGCGCCTTGCAGCGCCATGATCACGCCGATGAAGAAAGTGATGAGCGAGAGGATCGGGATCGCTTCCACGCCCACCGCCATCGCCTGGTGGATGGCGCGCGCGGGACGCACCCTTCTCGCCTTCGCCGCCGGAGCGAAAGTCGCGTAGGCGGCGCGGCCGCCGAGCTGTGCGAGACCACCGAGGTAGGCGAGACCCTTGAGCGTGCCGCGACCGATGGTGTCCGTGAGTCCCACTTCCGTATCCTCGAGATTGCCCGCGCCTCAGGCGTCGAGCGCCTGCTTCTCCGTCTCGTACACCTCGAAGACGTTGATGAGGCGCGTCAGCCGCAGCACTTCGCGCGCCGCCTTACTCAAGCCAAACAGGATGAAACGGCTCTTGAGGCTCTGAGACTCCTTGAGTCCCTCGACCAGTGAAGCGATGCCCGAGCTGTCGATATAGCGCACCTGCTCGAGGTTCACCACCACGCGCTGCGCTTCCTGCAATGTCTGAAGCAGCGTCTTGCGAAGACGCGGAGAATTGTGGAGATCGATGTCGCCGACCACGTCTACAATCACGATATTGCCTGAGCGCCGCAGCGATGTCTGCATGATCCTTGCTCCCATGGAAAGTCCGTTTAACCGGTTGTTGAAAGACGGCCCGGGATCCTGTCATTCCGGGCGAAGTGAGGAATCTCGCTCTGAAAGTAGGGAAGCTAAGAGATTCCTCGTCGCCTGCGGCTCCTCGGAATGGCAGCCTGGGCGGGTCTTTCAGCAACCCTGCTCTAACTCTTGTTCACGTATTTCACCAGTCGCAACTGGTTGCCGTCCGGCAGCGGCTCGTAACAGACCTGGTCCATAATCTGCCGGATGATATGCGTCCCGAGGCCGCCGGGTGTAACCGCCTCGAGCGAACGAGCGCAGACCTTTGCCGGGTCCACCGGGCGTCCTCGATCCCGCAGGATGAACTCCAAACCATTCTCGAGACTCCGGCATGTCAGTTCCACGGACTCGTCGGGACGGTTGTCGTAGGCGTGACGGATGATATTGGTCAGCGCCTCGTCGACTGCCAGAGTGATGGCGCGGCAATCCTCCTCGGCAAATCCAGCGCCGCTCGCCAGCTCGCGTACGGCGCCCCGCACCGCGCCCAACAGACGCGGGTCACTCGACAACACGAGTTTGAGGGATAGGCCCACAGGACGCTCGCGCCTCACGCTAACCTGCGGCGTCTTGGTTGTCAAATCGACTGGGGTCGTCGCGACCGGTACGAAGGCTGAGAATCCCAACGAGAATCCCAGTGGCGGGGCGCCGGGTTGGACTGGTGAGCGTCAGCGTGCGCCCAAATCAACCTGCGGATTCAATCTACCTTCGGCCGGAAGAGCTTCGCTAGTGTGGCCGCGTCGACCTTCTCCGTCGGACCCACGAAGGCGCCGCCCGGCAGCGGCTCGACGATTTCTTTCCCGCTCACGAAAGCTACGCGGTAGATTTCGGCAAAGGTAAAGTGCTGCGCTGCGGCTCCCTGTCCGCCCACCACCTCCGACCCGCGGCGCACGTTGTCCATCATGCGGGCGGGCGCCAACAGGTGATAAGGATTCCGAGTCATCTCGCCGCCGTGCTCGCAGGCGGCAATCAACAGCGTGGCGACCGTCTCCGGCGTCACGCCCACCATCAGGTTGGGCGCGGCGAGCTGATGCCAGAATTCGGTTTGAACGAAGGTGACCGGGCCGCGTCCTGATTGCTCCAAATGCAAGCCGAGGGCGGCGACCACCAGCCAATGGGTTCCGATATGCGTGGTGTTGAAGTCCTCGGCGTGCGGCGCGAACACCACGTCAGGCTGTTCACGATCGAAGATTTCCTTTAAAACGTCGACTTTGGCAGCCCATTCCGCAGGACGCTCGTGCAGCGTCGTCAGGTTGACATTTTCGAATCCTGAGGACGCGGGACTATGTCCCACGGGCTCCGTCGGAACCACCAGCTTGAACCCCAGCGCGCGGCAGGCCGATTCGAGTTCGCCGAGACGCCGGCCCCGCTGGCCGACGTCCGAGCCGAGGGTGATCGCGACGTTGGTGACCCGCGCCCCCGACTCGACGCTGAGCCGCAGCGCCAGAACGCCGCTGAGCGACTCGTCGTCAGGGTGAGGCGCGCAGTACACTACTTTGGCCGGATGCTGGCCCTTCGACGATGGCTCCGCTTCGCTCGCCGCCGCTACTGGACGCACCAGCGCCTCAGCCGACGGCCCGAGCGGAAGGCTTTTGCCCGCATCCACAGCGCGCACTACGCCTTGGACGTAGCGAAGGCACTGCTCGTAACGCTTGTTCCAGGCGGCAGTACGGTCGTCGATCACGGCGATACCCCCCTTGAGCCGTGGAAGCGTGGCTCCTGATGATGGCGGAGCGACCATCATAATCGGATTCTTTGCGCCTGCCAACTGATTCGTCGCGGACGACCGCGACCAGCAGCCGTTTCGTGTACAATGAACTTACACACTGCGTCGCTCGATTAAGTCCAGGCGTCGACGCACCTTAGGAGGCTTGCTCACCATGTGCGCTTATTCAATCCTTTGTCTCATCCTTTTCTCACTGAGCGTGCTGCCCGCGCAGGCGCAATCCACTGCGTGGAAGCAACTCTTCAACGGCAAGGACATGACCGGTTGGGAACACGTGGGGCCTGGAGGCTTCACCGTGGAGGACGGCATGCTTAAACCACACGGTGGCATGGGTTTACTCTGGTATACCGGCCAGAAGTTCGGCGACGTCGTGATCCGCGTCGTCTTCAAGCCTGTCGAGAACAGCTCGAACTCCGGCGTTTTCATACGTATCCCGGAGAAGCCCACCGAGCCTTGGATGCCGGTGAATCGCGGCTACGAAGTGCAGATCGACAACAGCGATGACGAGTACCACTGCACTGGCGTACTCTACTCGCTGACCAAGGCACTGGCGCGTCCTGAGAAGCCGGGCGAGTGGAACACTATGGAAATTAAGCTAGATGGCCCCCACACGGTCGTGACCGTCAACGGCGTCAAGGTCACTGACTATACCGAGGGCCAGCCCGTCCCGCCCAAGCATAAGAGCTACGAACCCAGCCGTGGGCGACGGCCCGACGAGGGCTATATCGGCTTGCAGAACCACAGCGACAAAGACGTGGTCTACTTCAAGGAAGTCGCCGTCCAGCCGCTGGCCGCCCACTGAGATGAGACGAATCGCCATCCGCCGGAACGAGACAAACTACCGTTCAATGGCGGAACGTCTCAGTCGGCGCAGGGTGTCTCACGCGTCTCATTTGTCTCATTTTGGCGATTTCCTCGACAATTGACGCCTCGCGGCCTCCGTAACTCCATGAAAACAAGGGATCGTGTCTTTCGCAGCGTGCGTGGCTTCCCACCGGCTAGTTGACAAAAATTGTCACTCCGCGTGGCGCCACACAAACCACGCAGAATGAGTAGGATAGCCTACTCGCGACGGTTGAGAAGTGGTCGATTGACACTTTACGGCATACCGATTCCCCTCCTGATTCAGGAGGGTGCTCTTGGATTCCCCTCCTCGGTGAGGAGGGGGTTAGGGGGTGGTGCAAAAGCTGATTTAGGAGGGAGCCAGAGGCTGTTAATGGGAACCGGTCGCGCAGCGTGTCATGCTGAGCGCCAGCCAAGCATCTTGCACTGAACTGGGCGAAGACCTGTCCTGAGCCGCAGTGCTCGTCACCACTCGTCCCCTTCTCCGTTGAGGACGGGCTAGGCTAGTGGAGTCATCTCCTGACGCGGAGGGGGCCAGGGGCAGTGCTATCAACAAAAACCCCCCTCCTGGTTCAGGAGGGGGTTAGGGAGTGGTGGTGGGGTGATTGTCAAATGCTGCTTGATGGTCTCGAGCACCGCTCCGAGATTCTCGAACACGGCGCGATTCTCGAACCGCAACACCCGCATGTGAAGTCCCTCGAGGAACCGGGTGCGCACCAGGTCCCGCTCGGCGGCCATCGAGTTGAAGTGCTTCTGGCCGTCCAGCTCGACGGCTAGCCTATACTGCGGACAGTAGAAGTCCACCACGTAATTGCCGATGCTGTGCTGGCGGCGGAACTTCCTGCCTGCCAACTGCGACCGCTGCAGGTTCTTCCACAGAACCACTTCAGCGCTGGTCAGCGAGTTACGCAGGTCCCGCCGTAGCGGCTTGAGTGCCTTCCGGTTGTGGATTCTTCCCATTACCACCCCCTGGCCCCCTCCTAAAATAGGAGGGGATTTTGCCGCTCGCCATGGTTCTCGGCGCGCGCACGCATTACTTGCCCCGAGCACCCATCACTTGCGACAAGCACCGGTTATTGTACTCCCAGTAATATCTCCCCTCCTCGATGAGGAGGGGGTTAGGGGGTGGTGGGGTGTATACTCACGAACGATGAGGCGCACGGATGATTGCCTGTCTCCCCGGATTCGGCGAAGATCACGTGGTGGCCGTAGCGGCGGGTTTACCCCGCCAGGGCGGCGGTGCTTCCGGGACTACAGCGAGGAGGACTGAATGAGAATTCCACGCCGCACGTTTTTGAAGACGGCGGGAGCCGCGGCGGTTGCGGGCCCCGTTTTGATCGACCCTGCCCGCCGTATCCGCGCCGCCGATACTCTGACGGCCAATCGCGCCGCGATTGATCCTGCGAGCTGCGCTGCCGATGCTCTAGCGGCCGACTCCGGCGCGCCGGCTGCTTCGGCGGAGCCGCGACTCCTGGCTGGCTGCTGCGCCTACTCCTACCGCAAGTACCTCGAGCACGGTCCCATGACCATGGAGGACTTCATCCGCAAGGGCGTCGAGCTCGGACTCAACGGCGTCGACCTCACGGTGTATTACCTGAAGTCGACTGACCCGGCTTATCTCACGAGCTTGCGCCACCTGGCGTTCAAAAACGGCATGCCGTTCTCGGGCACGGGGTGCGGCGCGAGCATGGTCCAGGCCGACAAGGCGAAGCGCGCCGAGGTGCTCGAGCAAATCAAGCACTGGGTGGACGCAACCGACCGGCTCGGCGCTTCGCATCTCCGCATCTTTGCCGGACGCCTGCCCGCCGGCGCGACCGTGGATCAGGGCGTCGCGTGGTCGGTCGAGGTGATGAAGCCTGCCTCGGACTACGCCGGCGCGCGTGGCATCACGCTCGGGCTCGAGGACCACGAGGGCATCACCGAGCGCGCCGAGACGGCGCTCGAAATACTGCACCGTGTGGATTCGCCTTACGCCGGCATCAATCTCGACATCTCGAACTTCAACGCCAAGTCGACTGAGGAGCAGTACGCCCAGATCAAAGCGTGCGTCCCCTACGCCACGCATAGCCACGTCCGCGACCGCTTCTCGAACTCCCAGGAGCCTATCGACCTCGACCGCGTGTGGCGGCTGTTCGCCGAAGGCGGCTATAAGGGATACATGTCGGCAGAGTACGAGGGCGAGGAAGACGCCTCGACTGGCGTCCCCAAACTCATCGCGCGGATGAAGTCGCTCTGCCGGAAATACTCCAGCGTTTAGAAGAGCATCAGCGGCGCGATTTTAGGACGCCGCAGGGTGCTGCTCTGCTAGAATAACCGCGCGGTAGGGCGACGAATACAACCCGGCGGCAAGAGATGGATCTGAGGTTTCTGGAAAAGTTGCGGCCCGTGGCGCTGCTGCTGTTGCGATGCGGCTTGGCGCTGGTGTTTCTCTTTCACGGTTACCCAAAGTTTTTCGGAAAGACGGCGGTGTTTGTCTCGGCGTTCGAGCGCATCGGGTTACCAGGGTACTTTGTGTATATTGCCGGCGCGATTGAGGTGGTCGGCGGCCTGATGGTGCTCGTGGGACTGTATACGTCCGTGGCGGGTCTCCTCTTGCTGCTCGATATGTGCGGGGCGATCTGGAAATACAATTTTAGTGAGGGCGTTTACGCCGTACCGGAATACGAACTGCCGCTGGTACTGGGATTGGCCGCGCTGACGCTGGCCACGACGGGCGCGGGCCGATTTTCGCTCGACTACCTTATTCACCGAAGCAAAAAGCAAAAAGTGGAGCAAGTGTAGCGCCGACTTGTTTTCCAAAGTGTCTGCGGCTTTTTTCTTCAGAAATTACGAGCCGCAGAGTTACAAAACACTCGGCGCTAGCGCGCGGTTGGCGGAAGTGAGTCGGAATCGAACCGACCGGTCCACCTAAGGCGGACCCACAGGATTTGAAGTCCTGGGCGAACACCAGCCCGCATGCACTTCCGCGTTGATTCTAAGCAACTTCCCGCTGAGCATCAACTTTCGCGATCCAGCCTGTAGCGGAAAGTGTAGCAGGTAGCTGGCGTTTTTGTCCTTCCAAAAGTTCGGCGGCTGCTCTCTGGTTCCGCTCTTCAAGCCGTTCGAAAGCCCTCTCCAGGGTTTCGGGCGTCGGGTGCACGTACCGCTGAGAAACCGTCACGCTGCTATGCCCCATGATCTTCATAATCGTAAAGGCATTCTCGCCTGACTCGCCCAGCCGGGTTCCGAACGTGTGCCGCAAGCAGTAGATGACGAACTCCGCGGGCCGCTTGATGGCCTGCCGGACCGCATCATGCTGATCTCGGAGCGTGAACCGTGACAGCGGACGCCAGCCGGTCTCATCCGTGAAAACCCACGCTGAAGTCTTCTGCTTTTCCCGACCTTCCAACATGGCCCGCACACGCGGAGTCAGACTCAGGTTACGCTTGGCATTCCGGCTCTTGCCGCGCGCCACGTGGACATAGCCAAACTTTGCGCCCTTGACCAGGTCGAAGTGCACGTCGGCCCACCGCAGGGCAAGTTCTTCACCGGGTCGCATCCCGCTGTCGAGCGCCAGAAGGGCAACATCATGCAACGGCTGGGGGGCAGCGTTCAAGTAAAGCAGCTCCTCCGCATCGCTTAGGACAAACTCCCGGACCCGCTCGCCTGGCAGTAATCGGATTCGGGGAACGCGGTCTATTAGTCTCCATTCCTGGGCCAATCTGAGTGCCCGGCGGAGCGTCGCGAGCGATTCCGCCCGCGCAAGGTTAAGGCTGAAGCCGACTGGCTGAGGGCAGAACTTCAGATTTGGGCGACAGGAGCGACCGAGGGACTGCGCGATAGCGAGCCCGTCCTTCCCGATGAGTTGACCGACCGGCAGCAAGACGGCGCGGAGCCCCTGCTCTCCATCGCGGAGATGGCAGGCGGCGCTTGGCCCGAGGCTGCGAGAGCTGCCCTGATAAAGCTCTGCGCAGAGGGTCAGGTGGAGGACGACTCGGTGGGCGCACGACTCCTGGCTGATATCCGCCAAATTTTCGAGCAGCACAAGACGGATCGGCTTGCGTCTATTGACCTCGTGGAGGCTCTGGGAAAGATCGAAACGTCGCCCTGGGGCGAGTGGGCAAAGGGGAAGCCCCTAAGTCAGACCGGGTTGGCGAAGCTGCTTCGCCCGTTCGAAATCTCTCCCCGCAGCATCCGTATCGGGGAGAACACCCCGAAAGGTTACTTGCTCGAGCAATTTCAGGACGCCTTCCAGCGTTATGTGCCGGTCGGAGACTCAGGCGCTGCCGTCTCCGCTCAAAGCGCCACACCGCCACACGACAGTACTGAAGCGGCTTCCGCCCACTTTTCGAAACGCAACACGGAAGGTGATGTGGCGGCCGCAGAATGCGAAACACCTAATAAAGACGGGATTTGTGGCGGTGTTGCAGATTTGACGCCGGGCATGGGCGCTGAGACAGAGGGTAACAGCGAGCCGAAGCCATTCCTGGAGGGTTTCTTGTGAGCGCTGCGCTCAAGGCCATCCGCGAGCTTGAGCAAGTTGGCGGCTCTCTGACACTAGAGGGCGACGCCATCCGCTATCGAGTGCCGAAGGATAGAGCGGACGTCGACGCTCTCGTCGCCGAGCTTCGACGGCACCGTGACGACGTCGGAACCCTTCTTCGAGAGCGAGAGCGGCAATGGCCGCGAGCAAGTCTGGAGGCCGAACGGAGATTCGGCCACTATTCTGCACGACTGTATCCTTTGCTCGGCACTCAAGTCCGAACGCCACGGGGCACCGGGCGGTTAGTCCAGGTTTTCACCGACCGGGCTAGTGTGCTACTGGACCGCGCAGATCGAGTATCGTTCTTCGCCCCGGAGGAAATTTGCCCATCGCAACTGATGTGAGTGCGCTCTTTCGTCAGGATGAGTCCGATGGGAGAAATATAGCGGAAGTCGAGCAGAGAAGGCAGCGAAATGAGCAGAACCGCTAAGCCCAAACCGGCAGCGGAACACAGAAGCACGATCGAGACCCTGGCGGACCTGAAGCCCGATCCGATGAATGCCCGGCGTCACGGCGAGCGAAACGTCGCCATGCTGGAGCGAAGCCTGGAGCAGTACGGCGCAGCCCGTAGCATCGTGGTCGATGAGGAAGGCCAGATCATCGCGGGTCACGGCGTGGTGGAGGCCGCCGCCAACGTGGGCATCGAGAAGGTTCGGCCCGTTGAGGCGGACGGCAACGAGATCATCGCCGTGGTGCGGCGTGGGCTGACCAAGAAGCAGAAAGCCGAACTGGCCATCGCGGCGATGGTGTGGGCGCTGCTCGGAATCCCCATCAGTTCGTTTGGCAAAGTCCAGAAGCTTCTCAAGACGCTGGAGGCCCGCTCCGAGATCGTGGTCAAAGGTGAGTAACCGCGAATGTCCGGCGTCATCAAGATGACCGTCTCGGCCAGGACTGTGCGAGGCTTTGACTTGTCCCAGTTCAACGTGGTCGATCTCGATTGCTACGGCGAGCCTTGGGAAGTCTGGGGCGAGCTGGCCAAGATGATCACTGGTGAGACGGCGGTGTTTCTGACGCACGGCCACGTGAGCCGCTCTTCGACGATGATCTCGAAGTTTCTGCGGGCCGCCTCCGGCATACCCCTCAACTGGGACATCCCGAAGGACACTAGCCTAGCCAGGAGGCTAGGCAGCGACTTCCTGCTTTCGACGCTCCAGCCCTTCCAGGTCAGGAACGCCCTCCATATCGAGCACGCCCGAGTGACCTACTACGGTCTCCTCCTGGCAGGGGCAAAGTTAGCACCTTAGGCGCGCCGTGGAGACACCCGGCGCAAAGCCGACTCACTTTCGACTGACAATTGTGTCCAGGGGAGCTGAGGTGTATGTTATCCGTCGAGGCACAGGTCGGCAGTTTTCGGATTGTGGCCACAGGCGAGCTTTAGAAGCACCGCTCCGACGCTGGGCGACGCGCACGATTTCCGGGGCGTCGATCTCCCTTGTCGAAAGAATCCGGGCCCGCGCTCGGGTTCAGCGAGCCCATCCGAGATTCCGTCACTGAAACCAAACTCGGTCGAGAAAAATGATTGCGCAGATTTTGAACCGCGAATTCGTTTTGCAACAGCTCGACGACGTTGTGAAGGAGCTTGGTACGCTCAAGACGAAACGCGGAGCACCGCTGCGCAAGGATTTCCCGGAAGTAGACGACCAATCGATTACCGCGTTGCACGAGGCGGCGACCGCAGCTATTGAGCGCGAGCAAGAAGAATCGAGTGGACAACCTGGGGACGCCAGCGAATTGCGGTCTGGCGCAGCCCCGATCGATGACTTTTCCTTTGTGAGCCGTGATCCGCTGGTCAGCAATCTCCAATCGGCGCTGGAGACCTACTTTGTCGAGAAGGAGCCTAACCGATTGGCGGCCACCGGGGTCCAGGATGACCGTCGTGGGGGACGCGCGCCGGTTGTTACAGACCAGACCATTGTCCGCTGGCAGCCGCGACGGACTAGCGACGGCCGTCGGCTGTTCAACCGGTTTTCGACCCTCGACGCGGGCTGGGTGGCGTGCAAGACCGCTGAACGCTGGCGGAAACGCAATGGTCCACATCACTTTGTACCTGAGCCGAGGCAATCGGTGCCGGTCTCGGACCGCGTGCGGCTGATCCTAGTGGGAGACTGGGCAACGGGCATTCCACGCGCCCGGCAGGTTGCCGCCGCCATTCGCGCCGAACTTGACCAAGGCAAGCGCGACGGACTCGAGCAACACGTTGTCCATCTTGGCGACACCTACTACGCGGGCTGGGGCGAAGAGTACCAGCGGCGGTTTCTGCCGTACTGGCCCGTAGATGATTGGGAAGCCGATTCCATCGGCTCCTGGTCCCTGAACGGCAACCACGACATGTACTCGGGAGGTCATGGATATTACGAGGTTCTCCTGCAAGACAAGAGGTTCCGCCGTCAGAATGGATCAAGCGTTTTCAGCCTGCAGAATTCCAAGTGGCAAATCCTCGGCCTCGACACAGCCTACTATGACCACGACCTCAAAGATCAGACGGGTTGGATTCAGCAGCAGCTCACACAGTCCGATCACAAGCTGATGTTCTTGAGTCATCACCAGCTTTTCAGCTCGTACGAGAAGGGCGGTCCCAAGTTGGAGCAAAAGCTGGAAGGCACGCTGGCCACGGACCGCGTCCGCGTGTGGTTCTGGGGTCACGAACATCGCTGCGTCTTTTATAAACCCTATCTTCACGTCGAGTTTGCACGTTGCGTAGGCCATGGCGGTGTCCCGGTTTATATGTGGCACGGCAAGAATGCGGCGTACCCCGCACCCGCCTTCTACGAGTACCGAGATCGTCTGGCGCGAAAACTTGAGCCCTGGGCATACATGGGATTTGCCGTGCTCGACTTCGACGGGCCGAAAATCAACGTCCGCTACATCAACGAGAACGGCAAGCGACACTACAATCCCAAGGCACTCTACGATGAGCAGCTTTTCTGACCTGATGTCGAAGTTGGGCAGCGCACAAGCGCTGTTCGAAGCGAGCGATTTCCAGAAATCGCTCGATCTGTTCAGCGAGTTGCTGCAAACGCCGGGGGTGCGGGTGAAGGCCGCGCGCTGTTTTCTGGACCTCTTCTCAATCGCGGCGAGCGGTCAGGGTATTACGGCCGGACTCCCGACCGTCGTGGAAGTTCTGCGGCTCTCTTTCGAGGCTTTGGAGGGGGCAAAGGCTCGCAAGGAGGCGAAGCGCCGAGGGAAAGAGGTCCGCACCATTCTTCGTGACGCGTACAACGTAGTCTTGCCTGAATCGGTGAGGCTGACCCAGGTTCTCACGGCTTACGACATTACGGGTGGCCTTAGTGATGCAGGCTCTACGGGGGCAGAGCAAGGAGCGGAACGGGTGCCGAGTGGCGGAGGAGGTAGGGTCGGGCCCCACGGCCCGGGGAAAGGGCGTCCGCCTGACTCCGGCGAAGGACGGCCGCCGGCTCAAGGAAGGAAGCCACCTCCGCCTGACACTGGGTCAGAGGCAGTGTCCGCCGGCGGCAGTCCGCCGGAGCAGATTCATCGTATCCCGCACATCGACCTGCCTAAGGGGATACCGCGGAAGGCGGGCGACACATTCCCAGTTACCGTCTATGCGGACAAGCAATCGGAGAGACCTGGTGAGAAGTCGGACAGCATCGACCTCGAAGGTGGCAAAGATAAATACGACCTTTGCGTGTTCCTCGCCGTGCCCTTTGGGATGTCCGTAGTGGTCCCGGAGCCGCAACCGCTCACTATCACGGCAGCCGTCGAGCGCTCTACTGAGGCCAAGTTTCAGGTCAAACTGGAGCAGGATGGCCCGCCGAAAGACGCCAGCGTGATGACGGCTATCTTCACTTACGATGGACGACCTTGCGGCCGGGTGACGCTTCAGCTCGGAAAGGTCACGGGTGGACCAGAACTCCCCAAGAATGCGATTCGCTTTCCGCTGACGGCCCGCCCCGTGGACCTGACGGTAGAAGTTGTCGCGAAAGCCATCAACGACGACCGCCAGTTTCGATGCTGCGTCTTCACGCCGCACCTGGCTGACTACAAAGACGGAGTCTCTGGAGATTGGAACATCAAGCAAACGGCCCCAGACATCGTGAACGGTGCCATCCAAAGAGGTCGGGACCAGGGTGTGGCACCGCGACAACGAGTGGCCGCGCTCCGTGTCGCCGGGACGGAGCTTTTCGATGCTGCCCCCGACGCGTTCAAGGACGTGTTTTGGAAGCTCGTTGACGGCAAGAAAACGCTCGAGACGATCCTCATTGTTTCGGAGGAAATGACGTTCCCCTGGGAGCTCATGATTCCGAACCACAATAACAAAGATGAGTGGGACTATCCGCTGGGCGCGAGATTCCGGATGGGACGCTGGATAACGCATACCAACGAAGCACCGCGGCAGGTCCTTGGCCTGTCGGATGCCTACGTGATCGCCCCGAAGTACGTCGGTGAGCGAGAGCTGAAGTCAGCCGGCAAGGAAATCCAGACTTTGGAAGCGTGTCTCTCAGCCGCCCACTGCGAGCAAATCGATCCCCCGGACATCGATACGATCGACGACCGGCTTTGGGCTCAAGGCAAGACACTCCTGCACTTCATCTGTCACGGCGAGACGGCACGGCCTGGCGATCCCGATGCCCTGGACACTACGGACCAGTCGATCATTCTTGATAATGACAAGCCGCTTAGTGCCAAGGAAATTCGAGGGCTCGACGGCTTTAAGAAAGCGTGCCGGCAGAGTCATCCCCTGGTCTTCCTGAATGCCTGCGAGGTAGGGCGGCCAATCCCGGCGCTGCGCGGGACTGGCGGTTTCGCGGACTCCTTCATCCAGCTCGAAGCGAGCGGCGTCATTGCCGCGCTTTGGAGTGTCAAAGACACCATCGCCTCGAAGATCGCCCAATCGTTCTACAAGCGACTGACGGAAACAAGGAGCCTGTGTTGCGCTGAGTTCTTCCGTGACTTGAGGAAGCGCGCTTACGATAAGAAAACGGGTGTCGACACTTACGCAGCCTACTGCTTCTATGGCGACCCTTGGGCTGAAGTGAAGATCGGTGGCAGCGCCACTCAAGTCCCCACGGCTGCTGACGCCAACCCGCCCCAATAACAGTCTGCCGTCTACGGGCTAGGCTGGAACAGGTCGCTGTGTGGCCGACACCCCAACTAAACTTGGCTCCTCTCCCAGAGTGTAATCCATAGTTCTCGAGACCGGCCTCTTCGAGAGCCGAGGGCGAACCCCGTCGAATTCTCTAGCCCATTCTGCTAGCCTAAGAAAAAGCTAGCCCATCCTCGTGCCCCGGAGCCGTGACTCGCTTCACATCCCAAAGCGTGTTCCACGATTCCCTAATCGCGGCTGCTTCGGGGCTCAACTCCTTCAAATGCTTTGGTATAAGTATCTGATAAAAAAAGACTTGACTAAGCTAGCGCGCTTGCTTTATAATTTCCCCGTAAGCCGAAAACGGGCGGCGGCCCTAACAGCGGGAGGGGTTTCAAATGGCTCACAATCTGGCAGTGATCGACGGCAAGCGCGCGATGTTCTGCGTGGGATCTCGGGAAGCGGCTTGGCACAAGCTGGGGCAGCGAACGGATTCGGCGGTGACCTGGCAGGAAGCCATGGGGCTGGCGGGACTCGACTGGACAGTGGAGAAAATTCAACTCTCCGGCCCACGGGGGCCGGTTGAGGCTTGGGGCATCTTCAGGACCACGGACGGTCAATTCCTTGGCCCGGTGGGCGACACCTACACGCCGATCCAGAACCGGCAGGCGTTTGATTTTGTGGATTTCCTCCTGGAAGCCGAAGAGGACGCACATTACGAGAGCGCCGGGGCGCTGGGGAACGGCGAACGGGTCTGGTGCCTGGCACGGATTCCGCACGACTTCACGGTCGCCTCACCGGATGACAAGCACCAGACCTACCTGATGTTTGCCACTTCGCACGACGGCTCACTGGCAGCAACTTGCAAGCTGACTACCGTCCGGGTGGTTTGCCAGAACACCCTGAACATGGCGCTGGGCTCGGCAGGGAAGTTTATCGGGGTCCTCCACACCCGTAACGCGACCCGTAGACTGGAGGAGGCCCGCGACCTCATGCAGGGAGTGGCCCAGAGCGTGAAGTCCCTGGAAGAGAAGCTGAACACCCTGGCACAGCGCCGGATGACTCCGGACAGCCTGACGGCGGTGCTCGACGAGCTATACCCCAAGCCGAAAGCGGGCGACCAGAAGAACGCTGCGTCTCTCGCAGCGGTGGTTGCCTCGACGACCCGGCGGCAGAACATCCTGGACGAAATCCTCAGGCTGTACGAACTGAACGACGGGAACGCGATCCCTGAGATTCGCGGCACTGCGTACAACCTGCTGAATGCGGTGACGGAGTATTAGCGGCTGAGCCTAAGGCTGAGCGCAAGCCCAAGCCCGAGGCCAAGACGGTCTATCAGGAGAGGGCAGCCAAGGCTGTGGCGACCAGAGAGGCCAGAATCCGCGAGAGACTCATGGAGGAGGTGTCATGCAAGTAGACCGCAAGGCCCTGGCAGAGGTCATTCGATCGGAAACAAGTCTGCCTGACCCGGAGGCGGAGAGACTGGCCAGGCGCATCGCCGACTGGCTCAAACAAGAGCAGGGAAAGCGTATGAAGGCGCTTGGTAAGGCTGGCGGCCTGCGGACCAAGGCAAAACGCACGAAGCTCGACCCGAACTACTACAGCAATATCGGCAAGCAGGGCGGGCGCGGGCATAAGAAGCCTAGGGGGGAGGATGCCAATGGGTGACAAGACGGCAATCTCCTGGACCCAGCACACCTGGAACCCCTGGCGCGGTTGCAAACGCATTTCGCCGGGCTGCGCTAACTGCTACATGTTCGCTCAGCAGTACCGCATCGGCCTGAATCCTGAAGTTGTTGTCCGAACGAAAACGTGGGCCGATCCCGACCGCTGGCAGCGCGAGTGTGCAAAGCTCGGCAAGCAGGAGATGGTCTTCACCTGCTCGTGGTCGGACTTCTTCATCGAGGAGGCGGACGCATGGCGGCCAGAAGCGTGGGCAGTCACCAAGCGCACGCCGAATCTGACCAAGCGCCCGGAGCTCATCGCCGACCGGCTCCCGCCTGACTGGGGCGAGGGATACCCGAACGTCTGGCTAGGCTGCTCGGTCGAGAACAAGCGCTTCTTGACTCGGATGGACACCCTGCGGAAGATCCCGGCAGTGGTCCGGTTCATCTCGGCTGAACCATTGCTGCAAGACGTCACGCCGGAACTGGACGAACACATCGAGGGATTCAGCTGGGTAGTTTGTGGTGGTGAGAGCGGCAACGGCTCGAATAACTTCCGGCCCATGCCTCATCAGTGGGCTAGGAACATCAGGGACTTGTGCCGGCGGCGCGGCATCGCCTTCTTCTTCAAGCGGAGCGCAGCCTTCAGAACCGAGATGGGCACGACCCTGGACGGGCGGCAGTACCGGGAGTATCCCGTGCCTCGGCGAGTGCTCAAACGCGTAGCGGTTTAATTCTCGTCGCAGCTGAGCGCTCAATCTGATCGTGCGGTTGCAACTGCGGCGCTTTATTGCGGTGGGCTCAGCAGGTAGAGGTCAGCCTGGCCGCCGGGGCGGGCGTAAACGATGGAGGAGAGATCGCGGGAGAAATCGAAAGCATTGCCGTTGGAGGAGGCCAGCCTGAACGCAAAGGGAAGCTTGAGTGCGACCTGCGGTTTGCCGATGAGCTTGCCCTCCGACCAGGCTTGACGGTAGAACGTGACCTGTCCGCCTGAGGCCACGGCGTATAGAAACGACTTGCCATCCGGAGCAAACCGGAGCCCAAACGTTACGACGCCGGGGAGCAGCGGGACAAGCTTCCGGTCGGCGATGGAAACCTCGTAGATGCCTACCCCCTCCCCCTGAAACAACAGGCCGAGCAAGTACTTTCCGTCGGGCGCAGCATCCGCCACCAAGCAGGCGTTGTCCAGGAACTTTCGGACGTTCGAGCCGTCGGCGTTGGCAATCCAGACGGTTGGCTTTTCCCCAGTCGAGACGCTGAGGTAGAGCGATTTCCCATTGTGCGACCAGGTCATCCAGCCTATGCCCCCTGCCGCTCGCTCGACTTGGCGCAAGCCGCGCCCGTCCGCACCGATGACATAATTCTTGTCCTCCTCAAAAAAGCTCAGTTGGGAACTGTCGGGTGACCAGTAGCCGGTATTCAATAATCCTGATGAAAAAAGTTTGAGACGGTTCTCGCCATCAAGGTCGGAGACCCAGAGCTCGCTTTTGTCCAATCCTAAAAGCTTGATGTATGTCACCCGCTTCCCGTCGGAAGAGACGATGGGTTGCGACACGTTTTCCGACACGATGTCGACGGACTGCTTGGTGCGGGGATGGTAGACGGTCAGAAACCCGGAAGCCTTGCCGTTGACGTAATAAACTCCCTTCGTGGCGGGGTCCGGCATGGGTGAGACGTCAGGGCCAGCGCCGAAGGTAACTTGCGTTAATTTTCGATCAGCCAGGTTGTACTTCCAAAGGTTGGTGAGTCCGTTGAGGGTGCGACTCAGCAGCAAGGCGCTTCCGGGCTCAGCCCATACCAGATCATTGGGATACCCGGAGAGTGTGCCCAAATCGGTGGTCGTGTGGCCCTTCACATTTACCTTGTAGAGATGAGATGACTCGACGAGTTCGACCGCTGCGGCGGCGACGAGCAAGTCGTTGCCGTTGGGAAAAGGCAGGATTGCCTGCGGGGTGAGGGGAGGATTCTCGAAGCTGTAGACCGGTTCTTCATTCAGTCCGGATTTCTGAGCGCGAAAGATCGAGCGGCTGTCCGTCTTCGCGTAGTAGTACGCGCTGCCGTCCGGAGACGGCTTGAGGTTTAGACCCGAAACGACACGGTGAGCGGGACCGCCGAGCGTGGGCACAGCCCAGACTTCGTCCAGGCCCAGGGAGCGCTCGTAATAAATCTCGGTGCCATCCGGCGAAAAGCTGTCCACGGTCTTGTCGCCTTCGTCGCGCGTCAACTGAAGGGGTTCGCCGCCCGAGGTGAGCATGACGAGAATCTGTTCGGCGCCTCCGACGGTCGAACTGAACGCCACTGTGTGTCCGTCCGGTGAAAGCCTCGCGGCTTCCATCTGTTTGTTCCAATGGCTGATCTGGGTGATCTTCCCGGGGCCGCTCGGAGCCTTGGGAGTGAGCCAGTAACGATAAGCCAGCGCCGCCGCGACCAGGAGCACCGCCACCGAAGCGCCCGCGAGCACGTACTTCCGGCTCGATCCAACGCCTGGGGGTTGAATTGCACCCGACGCAGGCTCGATCGGAACCGGCCCCGACGCGGCGCCCGACACCGCTCCCGACGCTTGCACGGCCCGCCCCGACTCCGTGTCACGCTTCAGGCGCTTCAGATCGGTGCGCATTTCGGCGGCAGTCTGGCAACGCAGGTCGCGGTCCTTCTCCAGCCCCTTGTTGATGATTCGCTCCAATTCCGGCGGCAGGTGTGCATTCAGGCTGATGGACGACACCGGCGCGCGATTCAGAATCGCATCATGAATGACGGCCGTGGTGGTCCCGTAGAAGGCTTGCCGGCCCGTCGCCATCTCGTAGAGCACCGCGCCGAAGCTAAACAGGTCCGTGCGCGCGTCGAGCTCCTCGCCGCGGGCCTGCTCGGGCGACATGTACGCGACCGTTCCCATCGCCACGCCCGGACTAGTGAGGTGGGCGGGATCGATCGAGCTCGTCGGTGTGTCTTGTGGCATCTGGGGCGCCGCTCCGGGAGCGGCGCTTTCCGGCCGCGGATCATAGACCGGCGCGACAGGGGACAGCTTGGCGAGACCGAAGTCCAAAATCTTGGCCTGGCCACGCTGCGTCACAAAGATATTCGCGGGCTTGATGTCCCGGTGGATGATGCCCTTCGCGTGCGCCGCGTCCAGGGCGTCCGCAATCTGAATGGCCAGGTCGAGCAGTGTGTCGATCCTGAGCGGCTTGCCCTCGATGCGGGTCCGGAGCGTGTGCCCTTCCAGCAGCTCCATGACGATGAAGGGCTGGCCTCCAGCCTCATCAACCTCGTAGATTGTGCAGATGTTGGGATGATTCAGTACCGATGCGGCGTGCGCCTCGCGCTGGAATCGCTCGAGCGCCTGATGATCCTTTGACAGATCCACGGGGAGAAACTTAAGAGCGACGAGGCGGCCGAGCCGAATGTCCTCGGCCTTGTAGACCACTCCCATGCCGCCACCACCGAGCTTTTCGAGAACACGGTAGTGGGAGATGGTCTTGCCGATCATGTTTGCACGTCCACGAACGGAGCTCGGAAGAGTGGTTCTGGGGTGCAAGCCATCTTAGGGGTCGGCGGCAGGAAAATCAACCGGGATGCCACCAGCGTTTCCGTCAGGTTGTTACTTTGCGACGGATCTAAGAGGTTGCGAGGTCACAGAGTAGCAGGAGTTAGCTCAAGGCTGAATACGATTACGGTATCGTGTTGGTCGAGCAACTTATTCCGAACAGAGGAGGAGCATGATTAATCTGGCTCAGGTGATCAAAGGCTTGCGAGCGGAGCGAAGCCGCGTACGGAAAGAGGTGCGCCGTTTAGAGAGAAGTGATTGCTGCGGTTGGAAAGTTGGGTGGGAATCCCTGGGGCAAGCACAAGAGAATGGGACGGGGAAAAAGCGAAAGTGAGTGCCGCTGCGCCGGGGAGGATCTCGCAAGCCCAGAAAGCACGCTGGGCAAAACTGCGCCAGCAGAAGACAGCTAAGGCTTGAGCGATGGCGGCCTTTGTCGGCAGCCACTCATTTCATGTAGACTCGCTGAGCGAGGAGGAGCGATGGAACAGCGCGTGAGCATCGTCACGCTTGGCGCCGCGGATCTAAAGCGCAGCAGGGAATTCTATGAGCGTCTCGGATGGCGGCGTTTCAATGGCCAGTGCGGAAGCCATCGTATTCTTCCAGGCGGGAGGGATGGCTCCTTGCCTTGTTCCCGCGGCGAGAGCTTGCCAAAGACGCGAATATTGCTCCAGACGGCCACGTTGTTGACGCCGATCCCACCGAGTACGTATAATCTGCCGCTTGGCCATTCCAGTCAAAAACAGTTCGGTCGTAAATGCTGGACCTTTATGGAGATTGGATAGTGCACCGTCGCATAAGCGTCGTGTATTTATTTTTTGTGCTCGTTCTGTCCGGGAGTGTTCTTAGTGGTAGTGCGGCAGAACAGGCGGTCAAGGTTCGGGTTCGCTGGGACCGGGTCACTCGTGTTTCGAAAACAAAGCCAACTCTATTGTTAGGCGCGTCACCGGCTTTAATGCGTGGCGCTCCACTTCACGATCAACTCCTTCAGCGGGTCAAAGACCTCGGTGCTGACGATGTGCGCTACACCGGAACCGGATACGTCTATCCCCGTCTCGGCGTCGCAGAACTGGAACCACCCAGTGCGAACACTACGTCATGGGACTTCTCTCACATCGATCCGCTGACCGAGGACGCCTTGAAAGCGCTGCAGGGGCATCCTCTGGTGCTGAACTTCACCACCATCCCGGCATGGATGTTCAAGACGACTAAACCGGTCCGGTACCCGGTGGATCCTAGGAAAGAAGCATGGCATTACACCCAGGGTACGGAACTGCGCGATCCCACTTTTCGTGAAGTCGCCGATTACTTTGCGCGCGTCGTCGCTTGGCATGTGAACGGCGGCTTTACTGACGAGTTCGGGAAATGGCACGAATCAGGACATCACTACAAAGTGGACTATTGGGAAGTGTTTAATGAACCGGACCTCGAACACGGGTTTAGTTCAAGAACCTACACGAAGCTTTACGACGTGATCGTGGAAGCCATCCACAAAGTCTCACCCCAGACGAAGTTTGTAGGCATCTCACATTCCTATCTCGTTGGACATCCGGAGTACCTGACTTATTTCCTCAACCCCAAGAATCACAGACCCGGCATTCCGCTCGATATGATCTCTTACCACTTCTACGCCGTTCCGAACGGGGACGAACCCCCGGAAGTTCAACAGTTCACGTTTTTCAACCAAGCCGACAAGTTTCTGGAGGTCGTCGGTTATATTGAAACCATTCGGCAGATGCTTTCACCCACGACAGGTACAATGGTGAATGAGATCGGGACGATGCTTCCGGAGGATTGGTCGCAGTCGAGCCCGGATTACGTCTTCAAACCCATCAGATCCTCCTACTGGAATCTCTCGGCAGCGATTTATGCTTATGTCTTCGTGGGACTGGCACGGCTTGGGGTTGATGTGGCCGGTGAATCTGCAATCCCCTGTGCTCCCGGACTATGGGCGAGTATCGCCATGCTCGACTGGGAAACAGCCCAACCGAATGCGCGATACTGGGTTCTTAAATTGCTCCTCGATAACTTCCGGCCCGGCGACAAGATGGTGGAGACTTCCAGCGACTCGGGATACGTCATGACGCAGGCGTTTGTGACTCCTAGCGGAGAACGAAAGCTCCTGCTGGTCAACAAGCGCGATCGAGAATTCGAGATCAACCTGGCAGAGGCTGGAGGAGCCAATATCGAAATGATTGATCTGACGACCGGCTCAAATCCGCCAGCCTCAGAGTCTGTAACGGGTTCCAGCTTTAAGCTCGGCGGATTCGGAGTTGCGGTCGTGACGCTCGCGAAATGGCACAAGCACAGCAGCTCCTAGCCGCCCAAAGTGTTTGACCGGGCGATTGAGAGTCGTCATGGAATAGTCGCTGGATATCTCCGCCATATCCGCGCCCTACTATTCGATCAAGACTGCTTGCGATTCGCCTCGCAGGGAGTCACCACTCCGCAACTGACCCATCTTCGTGAAAGACTCGGGCCATCGGACGTGTCCCTGCAAACGGGAATCGGGTGAGTGAATCCTCGCTCAGTTCTAACCCCAGCCCGGGCTTCTCGGGCAGTGGGAACCACCCGTTCACCATCCGCATGGCGGGGAATCCCAACCACTCTTCCCAGATTCGATCCTTCTCATCTGGCACAGCGCCGCTGCAGACCTCTTGGATCAAGAAGTTCGGAATCGCCGCATCCACGTGCAGGGTGGCGACTCCGCCGATGGGTCCTTCGCAGGCGTGGGGAGCCATTGAGACGTCTGAGATACCGGCCAGTGAAGCTACTTTCCAGAGGCCGGTGATCCCGCCCACATGATTAATGTCCGTCTGCAGGATGTCCACCGCCCCCATTTCAACTAGTTCGCGGACCCCGTATGACGCGATGAGCCGCTCACCGGTGGCAATCGGGGTCGTGGAGCGGCGGGAGATACGTGCCATGGCCATCACATTTTCAGGCGGGCAGGGTTCCTCGATAAAGAGCAGGTTTAGTGGCTCAACTTCTTTTACAAGAATGGACGCCACACTGGGACTGGTCTTAGCGTGGAAGTCCACCGCTATATCGATGTCCGGTCCGAGCCCCTCGCGCAACAATTGCATGGATTCCAGAGCGCGTTTGATTTTGGCACGGCGTTCGATCCACTCGTAGTATTGCGGAAGTCCCGCCTTGAAGCACGATACTCCGTCCCGGACCGCCGTCTCCCGTAATTTCAAGAGTTCTTCGCGCGTTTCTGCTTGGGCATGATAGTAGCCCCGGACGCCACGCGTATCCAAGGGACCGCCGAGTAACTCGTACACCGGCATCCCCAGCACTTTGCCGCGAATGTCCCAGAGAGCTTGGTCGATTCCGGAAATCGCTGAGCCGATGACCGGCCCGGCGCGATAAAAGCTGTGCACGTACATGGATTGCCAGATATGTTCCACTGGCATCGGATCATACCCGATCAAGAACTCGCGAAAGTCCTCGACACAGGCGAGCACTGCGCCGGCCTTGCCTTCCAGCGTAGCTTCTCCCCACCCGATGACGCCTTGGTTGGTTTCCAGCTTGACGAAAACGTAAGGCCGGTCGGATTGGAGGCTCAGAGAAACGCCAAACACCTTCAGGTTGGTGATCTTCAATCCAGAGGCGACGTTCGCCAAAGGGTCTTCCGCCGTCACGTTGGCCTGCCAACCGGGCGACATGCAGCGGCAAACGTCCGAAGCACCCAGATGCGGCGCGAGTGCTCCGCCCAGCAAGGTCTGACTGAGGAATTGTCGGCGTCTCATGATTCGGTGTCCTTGTACTTCTCGAGAGCCCTCTCGTTTACGGCAATCCCCAGCCCCGGACCAGAGATTAATGCCGCGAACCCGTCGCTCGATATCTCTACGGGATGCGATAGTAGTTCGCCCCGCATCGACTGGTCCGCCTCCGAGCTGGGCAAGGGAATATGCTGGATGAAAAAATTAGGGAGGCTGGCGGCCAGGTGAATGGCTGTGGCGGTGGCAACCGGACCTCCCTCATGGTGAGGTGCCACGGCCACGTAATACGTCTCTGCCAAAGCTGCGATTCGGCGAATATCCACCGCGCTCTCTCGCAAAAGATCGGGGCGAGCAACATCCAAAATCCCCTCGCGCAGCAAATCCTGGAAGGTGTGTGGCTGATTGACACTGCGCCCGAAGCCTAGCGGCATTACGGTCGTTTCAGCAATTCTCCGAACGCGCGGCAGATCGCTCAGAGGGCAAGGTTCATCAAACCAAAGTAAGTGGAAGTCCTCCAAATCAGCAGCCAAACTCGCCGCATCTCCTGGAGAGAGTCGTCCGTCAGCGTCCAGCACGAAATCGACGTTATCTCCCGCGGGAGGACGCAGTGCTTGAAGCCGTGCCCGGACGCTCCGCACATAGGCTTGGCCGCGGATTCTCGCTCCGGTCGCCGGAGTCCGAACTCGAAAAGCACGGAAGCCTGCCTTCAGGCCCGACGATAGCGAAGCCTCGAGCTCTGCACTCTCTGACCCATCGAGCGAGGTCATCACCCGAATCTTATTCCTCGTCGGACCGCCCAGCACCCTATAGAGCGGGGCGGCGCACGCTTGCCCAATGATGTCGAGCATGGCCGTGATTACGGCAGGGTGCATCGGTAAGCCAACTACCGACCCGACGTAAGAGGTCGCGGCGCGGCCGATAAGCACTTGCCTCGCGTGCTCCAAATCTGCCCCGGAGACGACCGAGCACTCGCCATGCCCCGTGAGGCCCGACTTGGTGCGGATTCGAACCAGCGTGTAGGCCCGCCCCGAGATGGGCTCACGCAGCGGAAACGCGTCTACTCGAGTGATCTCGTGCCTGTTCCTGGCTCCCATAGCTGCGGCCGCGAATCGCTCCTTGAGAACCGTCAATCTCTCCCGCCGTGCTGTCACGCTTTGATCCAGGCGGTCACCTTCGATCCAAGCTTTTGGTCACGGTCCGCCTCCTCGGCCTTCCCGAGTTCTTCCAAATCCGCCGACGTCAGACCGGACCTCAAGAGAACGGCATCCAGTTCCGGCCTACTGCCGACGGAGATCGTCGTCTGAATGGTGGCGCTCTGGGTGATCTGAGACTGCCCAGAGGCAAAGTAATTCGTTCCTCCGTAAATGTTGTTCACAATTGTCTGTTCGATTCGGCCCATTTCGGAGGAGCCCACGCTGCCAAGGTTCGCGGTGGCAGCGCCCAGTTCGCTCTTGATCTCCAGAGCCATGTTCAGTGTACGGTTCCGAATCGTGTCGAGCAGGTCGATGATACTCGACTTGGGCACGCTCTGCCATGCCGAGACTAGAACGTAGCCGTCCATCAGCCTTTGCTGGTAATAAAGAACCATATTGCCAGGCCAAAGGAGCTGGAGATCGAAGGTTCCCGATGTGACAGCATCCTCATAGGCGCTGACCGATTGGAACAAGGCCCAGTCCTGATGGTTCCCTTCCAGCGCCGCGGGCGGTATAGGGTAATTCCGGACTGCCGCTCCTAAAGGCCCCGTAAAATCTCCGTACGACGCGACCGAGACGAGCCTGTACGGAGGGAGGTTTTCGTGTGACGTGTAGCCGTTCAATTCCTGGTTCGCCCAAGCCTTCAGTCGGTCATTTTTCAGTTCATATGCCAACAGCAAACACTTACGCAGCAAGTCAGACAGGTGTTTACTACTATCAACAGCAGTTTCGATTATGTCGTCGAGGAGCATCCTTGCCTCTCCAGGGAGTATTATCACCTGATGTGCATGAGGAGGGGACACAATTCGGAAGGGAAACGGTGCCAATTGCGTCAAGCCCAGGACCAGACAAAAAACTGAGTTGAGCAAGTAGCGGGACCGGCGTTGCGGTCCGCGGCTCTTCTCTGGTGTTCGAGCTCACGGCGTCGTATTTATCGGCGTGTCGTCGCGCGCTGCATCCCTTCTATCTTGCAGCCTGCGTTTCTTCCCTGACCACAGGCATGCCATCTGCGCGCCGGTTTGCCCCACGACGATTTCGCCGGACGCAGCCCCGCGGGCCGTCCATCCGATTCTGAGCATCGATCGCCTTTTGCTACCCGCAGACGAGCGCGCACGCATCTGACAAGAAGCCGCCGAGTCTCTGGACAGCGAGACTCTGCGCTGCCGCTTGCCCTTAGTTGGAGGACCACTTTACGCCAGGACGGCAGTCAGTTCGAAGCAAGTCTCTGACCGTGACACCGATTTCCCGCGGGACGATTTCGCAGGGATTGCCGTTCTCGCGCCCAGCGTAGGCAATGAACCAGTGACATTTGGCCCTGTTCCAACACTGCGGACGCCTCAGGAGCGACGCGTACTGCTTTGATCCTGCTATGAACGCTTCGTCTATTTGGTTCCTCCTTACATAGTCATCGAGCACCGCTGGTAGTACACGACGCCAGACCGGGGCCGTTCGATTCATCTGGGCTCCGTACTTGTGGATCGGTTCTTCAGCTCGAATGAGGCCGTAGCCGCCGCTTTCGACGAGCACGTGCATTCCGCGTTCGATCGCATGTTTTATTTCGTCTCTGAGGCCTTCAACGAGGTACATCGTTCCAGAGACAAAGCCGGACAGTGTTGGGAGCGCAAGTCGATCGAAGTGACGCCTCTGAAAGGCTTCGTCACGCGATTGTCGGAGGAGAGTGGCGGATTCCATGCCGATAAAGTCAGTGATCGAATGCAGTTTTATCGTTTGTCCAGTCCCGTGCTTTGCCTGACTGCATGGAATTATCAGCAGTTTGGTTTTAAGTTCCATCTCGTCGCGGTCTCACTGACCAATTCTTCAAATAGTTCCAGTTCGTCGTCGGACAGCTGCACGCCGCCTATCCCTACTGCTTTACATCGGACGGAAGAAGCTACGCACTGCAGGCAAACCTTGATGATGTTGAATATCCCGCGTTGGCAGGTGCTCTAGCGGTGACACCTGCGGGCTGCGTGAATACAGTGGGGACTGTAACTTGCGTTAGAGAAAAAGGAGAGTTCTGTGTGAGCCCCTAATCCATCAGTTTGGTTTCTTCAGCCATGGACAGACTCCTCATGAATTCCAGATTGTTGGACAACCGCTCATATCTTGTTGTTAATCGGCGGTAGCGGCAACTCTGGCGAGTCCATCACCCACACCGGCGCGTGCGTTCCGTTGCATTCCACGTTTGTTGAACTCTGAGGCTCGTCTGTCTACAAAATCGCCCACAGCGCCGTGGCTGAAAAACCAGAAACCGCGTTTATCTGTTTGAAAAGATTGGTGGACCTGGGGAGGTTCGAACTCCCGACCCCCTGGTTGCAAAATAAGCGTAGAAACGCCATCTTGTTGGCTCGCTTAGCTTTTTCTTCGGTCTTGCACCACGGTTTTGTAGGGTTTTTGGCCGGTTTTGTTCCCTTAGATGTTCCCCTCGTTTTGGGGTGCCGTTGCCCAACGGGGCTTTCAGGCCCTGAAACTTTAGGAGCCAAAAACCTCACTTGAAAGCGCACTACTGATGTCGGAGCCGAAGCTCCGAACCCCAAACCGCTATGCCTCGCTAGAATACAAACCGCAATCCCACTTGCATGATCCGTGGATTGTATGCGGCCGATACTTCCGCATTGCCGATGTTATTCGCACCATTGCACGGCGCGCCGGGAGCGGTCAATCCGCTGCAGAACAGGCTGATGCCGCTCCATTGCGGATGGTTAAACGTGTTGAACGTCTCCCAACGGAATTGCATGGTAGAATGCTCGCCGCGGAACCAGGGAAGTTCAAAGTTCTTGGTAAGGCCCATGTCCCAATTGTTGCGGCCGGGGCCAGTCATGGCGTACTTCCCCATGTAACCGAACATGCCGGGTTCGTTGTCGGCGGCCAGTTGCGGGATCGTGATCTGGCCGATGGTTGACGGGTCGAACCAGGTCGGCGTAGGACCGAACTGAGGATCGTTGGTTACGCCTTTCAGCACCCCGACCTTACCCAACGAATTGCACAGCACGTTTCCGCCCACCCCGCTGGCCAATCCTGAAACACCGCATGTCAAACCGAGGGGAGTTCCCGTGCTGAAGGTTGTGATCCCGGCAACCTGCCAGCCTCCTAAGGCGCCGCGCACCAAAGCGCTGCTAGCGTGCGCAAAGAACGGCAACTTGTAAACGTAATTCAGCACCAGAACCTGCGCCTGGTTCAGACCGGAAGTGCCATACCATCGGCGCTGGTTATAGTCATTGACTCCGTTCGAGTATTCCCCGGTCCCGCCGCCTCCCAGGACGTCGTCCAACGTGTGTGCCCAGGTATAGATGCCTTGGAAGGTCAGACCATGGCCCACGTTGTGACGGAAATCGACCTGTAAGGAATTGTAGTTAGAAATCGCCGTAGCCTCCATCTGGCCGATAGACGAGTAGCCACGATAGGGGGCAAAGAATATCGAGGGCTCTAATGAGTTAATCAAAATTTGTTGCACATTGCAGTCTCCGGAAGCGTCACAGCCGGGGGTCCCGGCGAGTTCCGGGACATTCTCCACTCCCGCGCCGACCGGGACCTGATCGATGTTGCGCCTCCGCTGCAGGTGGCGTGCGAGCGTGCCGACGTAGCTGACGCTCAAGATGCTGTTACCCGGAAACTCGTGTTGGACGCCCAAGCTGTACTGGTCGATCTCTGGCAAGTTCTGGAACAGTGGCTGGCTCGACATGGACACCGGCACAATCGGTCCCGGCACCACATTGGCGTAACCCAGGATGTTGTAAGCGTTCAGCGTGCCGATGACCGGCGGGTTTCCATTGCGTCCCGACGCAGTCATATGCGCGTTGCTGGTGTCCCAGGTGAAAGCGTAACCACCCCGGATCACGGTCTTGCCTGACCCGGTGGGGTCCCAGGCAAAACCAACACGCGGCGAGGGCGTTGTATGATTCACTACGACGCAACCTCTGGGGATCGATTCCGCGCCGCACTCAGCCAGCCCGTTGCCGTAGCTCAGCCAGTTGGCGCCGGTTCCAGGGACAATATTACCGGCTGCGTCGAGCTGCGCCTGGTCGGCGGCGTTGTACTGGCCGGGCACAAAGATCGATGTCACGGTCGGCGTCGTATAGTCTTTCCAGGGGGTAACGTAATAGTAGCGGACCCCGAGGTTTAGAGTGAGCCGGGGAGTAGCGCGCCAATCGTCCTGGAAATAGGGTTCATAGTCCTGTTGCCGGTAGTGTCCGTGTGCAAATCCGCCCACCAGCTGGCCATTCACGGTTTCTCCGATTTGCGAATAATTCGCGATCCTGCCCAAGTACATGTCAGCCAGGCCGTTTCCTGTGCTGACGGCCGAGGAACTGCTGAAGCTGACAAATCCTTGCGACTCGTTTCCACCGTTCGGAACAACGTGATTGAGCCAGTCGTAGAGGAAGTAGACTCCGAATTTAAGCGTGTGTTTCCCTCGCGTCCATACGAGGTTGTCCTTGATCGAATAGGCGGGGTTCCAATACGAGTAGGGGTACCCGGTATCTTCGGCGAACGAGGGGCCGCCGCCCGATACGGCAATGCCCGGCAATAACGGACCTAACGAAGCTGCGGGGAAAATGGTGGGGGACACGAAGCCCGCGGGCCGGAAGATCGAGCCGGAGGGAGAATCAACCCCCACCACCGAGCTGGCTTTCCAAACGTCCGCGGAATAGCCTGCAATAAACTCATTCATCAGGTTAGGTCGGAGTGAACTTGTGAGATTCACGACCATATTCTTCTCTGGGATGTTGAGGGGGGTCTTTACGGTTGGGAACTGGGCTGCCGTCCAAAGCGTAGGTATGTACTGCTGCGCGAAACCTTCCTGCGTATAGCGCACGAACAGGCGCGTCTTGTCGTTGATGTTCTGGTCGACCCGGATCATGTCCTCGCGGAAGTCGGTCGGCAGGTCAGGAGCTTTTGTGTAGCCGACTGCGCCGTTATTGGGCAACGGCACCAACGAACCGAGCAGCGTGGCCGCGGTGGGATCAACCGGCACGGCGTCTCCTGCGAATGGAGTACCGGTGGCCGGATTGTTGGGTATCTGGCAGCCCGAAGCGACCACGACGTTGTAGTTGGGCGACGTCGGATCACATTCGCTGAAATCGCCCTGGCGTTCCCGCAAGGAGGGAACGCCGGCGTTAAGGACAGTGCCGTCGCGCAATCGCCGCCACTCTTCCGAAACGAAGAAGAACGTTTTCTGCTTGTTGGTGTTGTAATGGCCCGGAATATAGAAGGGTCCGCCAATCGTGAAGCCGAAATCGTTGTGCTTGATAGGCTGCTTGGGGGCGTTCCCTCCGGGCGGCGCAATCTCTCGGTTCAGAAACCAATTGTTGGAATCGAGCACGTCGTTGCGCAGGAACTCGAACGCAGAACCGTGAAACTGGCTGGTGCCGGATTTGGTTGCAACTTCAATCATTGCGGCGCCGGATTTGGCAAACTCGGCGCTGTAATTTGAAGTTGAGATTCGGAACTCCGCGATGGACTCCAGGCTCGGGTACACCTGAAGAGAATCGCTTCCGGAACCCTGGTCTACATTGTTTGTCCCGTCAATCTCCCAATTGTTCATGTTTCCGGGCAGCCCATTAATAGGGAGGGTATCGGTGGCAATATCGCCGACCGTATTGGGGTCAAATCCGCCTCCGATGGGCGCAGCTCCCGGGATAAGCGTGGCGAGATTGACGAAGTTCCTCGATGGTATGCTCAGCTCGCTCACCTGCGAGCCCGTGATAACGCCGGAGATGGCGCCCGTTTCCGTTTCCACCTTGGGCACGTTGCCCACCACGTCGACGTGCTGCTGCGCGGCGCCCAGCGTCAACTGAAGATCCACGCGTAGCGTCTGGCCTGCGTCCAGCGTGATGCCGCTGCGGGTGAGCTGCTGAAACCCAGGAGCCTCAGCGGTCACAAAGTAGTCGCCGATGGGAATGTTGGCGGCGGCGTACTCCCCCGCGGAATTCGACACATACTTGCGCGTGAAACCTTCGGCGCGATTCGCCACCGTAATGTTGACACCCGGAATCGCGGCTCCCGAGGGGTCCTGCACGGTGCCGACGATCGTCGCCAGTTGCTGCGCCGACAAGGGGGATGACAGCGCGATCAACGCGCAGGCCATCAGAAGACACCTGAACTTCATGACGTTCCTCCTCTACCCGAGACCGGTTAGACCCAGCGACCCGTCCACACGCAGCCGTGTTGGGGCAGACTATGCCTTTGCCAGGCGCGAGTGTCTATAACTTACCCACAATTTTTTGTAACAAGACTATCGACGGATGCCGCCTTGCGGCCGCAAAGCGCTCCGCAGGCGGGCCGCGGGCCGTTAAATCACACCCTTGTCGGCCAGGGCATTTGGATAGGGTTATGACAAAAAAAAGTGGTCGGACAATAGAGGCGATTCTCAGGCTGGCTTATACTGCGGCGGTCTGGCAGTCACGGTCCCATTCCCGCTGACCGGGTGAGCAAGCCCAATGAAGGAAGCGAAGAAGAAGGAATCACAGGCCTTCGCGTTGTCGGAAAGATCGAGAGCGTGGACCGAGGATGCGGTGGAGGTCCTGGGCGCGGCGCGGGATGACAAGTCCTTTGCGCCCGGGACGAAGGCGCGGGACCTTCGCACCCCGGCGCTGCTGGTTGATTTGCTCGGCCTTGAGAGCAACCTCACCCGGATGGCCGTTTTTTTCAACGACCAGCCGGCGAAGCTGCGTCCGCATTTCAAGGCGCATCAAGTGATGGAACTCGCCGATCGGCAAATCCAGACCGGTGCAGCGGGACTGACCTGCGCCCGACTCTGCCAGGCTGAGACCCTGGTCGATCAGGGTTTTCGCGATGTCCTGATCGCCAATGAAATCGCCGGCCGCGGCATGATTGAGCGCTACGTCGACTTGTCACGACGGGCGCCGGTCATCGTGGCGGTCGACAATCCGCTGGTCGTTGCGGACATGGCCACCGCGGCGGGCGGCCGTGTCCACGAACTCAACGTCCTGGTGGACCTCGATGTGCGTCTGGGCCGCTGCGGAGTGTCGCCCGGCGAAGCGGCGCTCTCACTCGCTAGGCTGGTCCTGGCGAAGGGACTGCGATTCCGCGGACTGATGGGATACGAGGGCCACATTCCGCTTCCTCCCGGAGCTGAAAAGCAACGCGTGGTGCACGAAGCTCTCCGGCGGCTCACCGATACCAAGGCACTGCTCGAACGCGAAGGCATCCCGGTCGAAATCGTGAGCTGCGGCGGCACCAGCGACTATTCCATCGCCGCCAGCTTCCCGGGAGTCACTGAGGTTCAAGCCGGCTCCTACCTGCTGATGGATACCTGGTACGAACAGTTCGCGCCCGACTTCAAGCCGACGTTGACCGTTCTCGCCACGGTGATCAGCAAGCCTTCGGGCAAGCGGCTCGTGGCCGATGCGGGAGTCAAGGCCATCGACACGGAGAACGGCCTGCCACGGATCAAGGGAAATCCGGGATTGCGCGTCAGAACGCTGCACGTTGAGCACGCCTTGCTCGAGATCGAAGGCACGTCAGTTTCTCCGGAGGTCGGCGACACGATTGAGTTCTGGGTGAACTATCTCGAGCCGACCTTGGCTCTTCATAGCTGCATCTACGGCGTCAGAAACGGCGAAGTCGAGGAAGTTTTTCAGATCGTCCGCTGACGTTCTGCGCGCACGTTCCGGTGAGCGGCTGTTGGCAAGCACGCCAGGGCAGCCGCGCAGGTCGCTCCGCAATCTCGAGCGTCAGTCTCACCATTCAGAACTGCTGTAAGCGCGAGGGACTTCCGCCGAGCCTTCTGACCGCGATAACATCACGAGGGGAGAAACACGAAGATGGGCAAGCTGGATGGCAAAGTGGCCATTGTCACGGGTGGCGGTAGTGGCATCGGCAAGGGGATCGCGCGCGGGCTCGCTCTCGAAGGCGCAAGCACCGTGCTTGCCGCGCGCGGCGAAAAGAGACTGAACGAGGCTGCGAAGGAAATCAGAGCGCTGGGCGGAACATCAGTCGCCATCCCAACCGACGTCACGAGCGAGTCGCAAGTGAAGGCGCTGTTCGAGCGCACCCTGGAACTTCTTCGGCGGGTGGATATTCTGGTCAACAACGCCGGCGCCGTCGACGGCGGCCCTCTGGACGAGCTGCCGGTCGAGACCTGGGACAAGGTGATTGCTGTCAACCTAAGGGGTCCGTTCCTCTGCACGCGCTCCGCGATGCAGATCATGAAGCGCCAGGGCAGCGGTCGCATCCTGAATATCGGCAGCATCTCCGCTCAGCGCCCCCGCTTCAACGCCGGGCCGTATGCTGCTAGCAAATTCGGCATCTGGGGGCTTACCATCGTGACCGCGCTCGAAGGCCGCGAGCACGGGATTTCGGCTTGCTGCCTGCATCCGGGCAACGTCGATGTCCAGAGCACCGCGGAGGAGGTGGGCGTGGTTTCCGGTATCCCGAGCTACGAGGCCGAGCCGAAGATGGAGGTGCCGGAGATCGCTGAGGTTGCTGTGCTGATGGCTTGTCTGCCGCCGCACATCAATATGCTGGAATCGATTGTGCTGCCCGTGAAGCAGGCTTACCTGGCGCGAGGTTGAGATGACCGAGTGCAGACTCGTTTCGCTACAAGGCGCGGACGGGCCTAGCATTGGGACAATCCGACAGTAGTTTGAACTACGAGGATAGGCGATGAAGCGCGCGCTCCGCAGTGAACAGTGGTTTGCCCGTAGCGATGAAGTGGGTTTGCGGCACCGAAGCGTCCTGGTGACGCTTGGCTTTGATTCGCAACGCGTGGCCGGCAAACCACTGATTGCCATCTGCAACCCGGTGAGCGAATTCAACAACTGCGAAATGGGCTTGGCCGAGCTGGCCCGGATCGTGAAGCGCGGTGTCACCCAGGCGGGAGGCATTCCCCTCGAGTTCCCGACCATGGCTCTGGGCGGCGAGCTCCTCAAACCCTCGGACCTGCCCTACCGCAACCTGGTTTCGATGGACATTGAAGAGACCGTGCGTGCCAATCCGGTCGACGGACTGGTTCTGCTCTCCGGCTGCGACAAGACCACGCCGGCTCAGTTGATGGCCGCGGCAAGTTGCGAGATTCCCGCGATTCAGTTGTCGGCTGGTCCCAAGAGCAGCGGCTATTGGCGCGGGCAGGAAGTGAGCGCCGCCACCGACATGTGGCGCTACTGGGACGACTACCGCATGGGCAAGCTGCCGGAAGCGGATTGGCGCGAGCTCGAACAGTGCATTTCCTGCTCTTACGGCACGTGCAATGAGATGGGGACGGCGTCCACGATGGCGGCGCTGTCGGAAGCGCTGGGCATGATGCCCTCCGGCGCTTCCAGCATCCCCGCCAACGATTCGCGACGCCGCGTGGCCGCGGAGCGCGTTGGCTGGCGCATTGTCGAAATGGTGGAGGAAGACCTGCGCCCGAGCCGGATCATGACTCCGGAGGCGTTCGAGAACGCCATCCGCGTGCTCAACGCCATCGGCGGCTCGACCAATGCCGTGATTCATCTCGTCGCCATCGCCGGACGGCTGGGCATCGCTTTACCCCTGAGCCGGTTCGACGAGCTCTCGCAGTCCACACCCATGATCGTCAACGTCAAACCCTCCGGCCGCTTCCTGATCGAGCACCTGCACCGCGCCGGCGGCCTTCCCGCCGTGATGCGGGAGATCGCCGGCCTGCTCAATTTGGACGCGCTCACCGTTTCAGGCAAGAAGCTGCGCGAGCACGTCGAAGGCGCGCCGTGTTTCGACCGGAACGTCATCAAGCCGCTGACGGAGCCGATCGTCGCCTCGGGAGCTTTGGCCGTTCTGAAGGGAAATCTTGTGCCCTCGGGAGCGATTCTGAAGGTGTCGGCCGCCTCGGAACAATTGCTGGACCACACCGGGCCGGCGGTTGTCTTCGAGAACTACGAGGACATGCTGGCCAGAATCGACTCCGAAAGCCTGGACGTTTCCCCCGACAGTGTCCTCGTGATGCGGAACACCGGGCCGCGCGGCGTTCCGGGAATGCCGGAGTGGGGCGCGATCCCGATTCCCGTCAAGCTGCTGAAGCAGGGTGTGCGCGACGCCGTGCGCATCAGCGACTCGAGGATGAGCGGCACAAGTTACGGGACGGTAGTGCTGCACGCCGCGCCGGAATCGGCGGTGGGCGGACCGCTGGCCATCGTCAGGAACGGGGACCTCATCCGGCTCAACGCCAAGGAACGGCGCCTCGACCTGCTGATTTCAGACGCCGAGATGCGGGCCCGCTTCGAGCGTTGGGCGCCTCCGGCCAGCGAACACCTGCGCGGTTTCCCGCGGCTCTACATCGATCATGTCCTGCAAGCGGACGAAGGGTGCGACTTTGACTTTCTGCGTCCCACGTCGAAGCAGGCGGTGCGCTTCGTTCCACCCGTCGTCGGCCGATCGTAAACCTGGCGACCCGAGGGACGCCAAACTTCAAGGAGATGCTTTGTGAGCGAGACCACGGCAACAATAATTTCAGGCGCGGTGCCGATCATTCCCACGCCTTTCGACGCCCACGATGAGATTGACGAAGACGCGCTCCGCGGGATGGTGGAATACTGCGCCACCTGGGGATTCAAGGCGATCTGCCTTCCCGCTTATGGCGGTGAGTTCTACAAGCTCTCGGATCAGGAACGGCTGCGTGTGGTGCGGGTGGCGTTCCAGCAGGCCGCCGGCCGCTTGCCGGTGATAGCGCAGAGCAACCACGGGTCAGCGCACGTCGCCTTGGCGACAGCGCGGTCGCACATCGAAAACGGCGCTTCGTTGATTTCGATTGCCGTGCCGCGTGTGTTCGCCTTGAGCGAGGACGACCTGTTGCGATACCTGACTTCGGTTTTCAATGGAGTCCAGGTTCCATGTCTCGTACAGGATTTCTACCCGGGTGGAGTCATCAGCGCAAATTTCGTCGCGCGGCTGGTGGCCGAATGTCCTAACTTCCGCTACATAAAGTTCGAGGAGCCGATGCTCAGCCCCAAGCTGAACGCCATCCAAAAGGCTACCGCTGGCAGAATCGGAATCTTGGACGGCACCGGCGGACTCTACCTCATGGAACTGATTCCGGACGGGCTCTGCGGCGTCATGCCGAGCTTGGCGCTGGCGGACGCGGTGGACCTGGTCTTCAAGCTGCGGGCGGCGAGCAAATCTGCTGAGGCGTTTCAGTTGTACGAGAAGCTGCTGCCGCGGCTGGTCTTCGGCTTGCAGAACATCGAGTTGTGGCTCTACTGCGAGAAGCGCCTGCTCGCAGCCAGGGGACTCCTTCCGAACGCCCGTTGCCGCGACGCGACCCTCGCTCCGGATCCCTCGACCGTTCGCTACGTCGACGAACTGAATGCGCGCCTGCTCAAAGCGCTCGAGGCTGTCGGCTCGCCTGCGGATTTGAAAGACCAGAGAGATTCTTCACTGCGCTCAGGGATGACCATCGCGTGAGCGCGCCGCGTTCTTAGATTACGCACGACTGGAAGATCATCGGTGCAGCCACAACACAGCGTCTGCCGTGATGCTCGAGGGCGGCGTGAATGACTCGTTTCCTCCGCCAGCCGTGACCGAAGTTGTCTGGGCAATCGCTCCCTGGCTTGGATCGTACCACTCCGCCGTGTACGTTCCCGCTGCCAGATTCACCGTAAAGGCAGACCGGCTCGCCGGCTGATAGACCAGATACTGGTGTCCGGCGTAAGCCAGGCAGAAGCCCGTTGAACTGGTTTCGGCATGTGGCGTCATGTGCCGCAGGTCGATCTTGTCGGCGTAGGTCCTCGCCCGGCCCATCGCGTTGCGCAACACTTCCCAATAAGGGTCGACCTCGGCGCCGATGTACGGATCGGAGGTGCGTCCGATCGGCTGATTGCGATACCGCGGCGGCTTCGGCGCGTTAGCCTCGTTCCGGTCGATACCCCAAGCGACGAGGTAAGGATCCATGAACGCGACGTTGTTGCCGCTGGTGAGGTTCTTCCACACCCAGGCCTGCTGTGCTGCCTGCCCGTCGTTTTTCAACCTGACCCAGCCGTAAGAATGGTCCGTGTCGTTGATGACGACCTTGATTCCGTCCTTGTCTCCCGGATAGGGCTCGCCCGGCGAAACCCAATCGGCCTCGCTCGCGTAGAGCGTGGATTCCGATCCGCCTTTCCACTGGAAAGTCATCCCCACGGGGTGCTGCTTCGGTTTTCCGGCTTCGTAGTGGTGCACTTCCGCGATGACGCGCGCCTGCCACTCGGTCGAGTAAGGTCCCGCCTCGTTCGACACTTCGTACATCACGTTGTCGAGGTCGTTCACTGTGTCGACCACTTTGTGAAGGTAAGCCTTCTCGATGTCCCACACGGCGGGAGACATCGCCGAGCTGTCACTGGGGCAAGTGACGGGACAATTCACGCCGTTCACGTTGTTCGCGGCCGCGAAAGCATTGCCGTCACTGGGGCCGGTCTCGAACTGCCACTCATAGCCGTCGAACAGCATCACCGAGACGTAAAGGCCGTTCTGCCCCGCCTGGATGACGCGCGCGCGCATGCGATCGAAGTAGTTCTGGTCGAGCCGCGTGAAGTCGAACTTCAACTTGTCGTTCGCCTTGCCCGGCCCGGTGCGCATCCACTTGAAGGGCGGCACGATGATGTCCTCGTAGGGATCGTGATTTCCCGTGTCGAGGTTGGCCAGCTCCGCCGTCCACATCCGGAACCAATTGTGGTTGTGCGCCGCGAGGAACTTGAGGAAACGGGTGTAATCGAAGGGAGGCGGCGGGTCGATGGTGCCACGGTCTTCCATGCCGTCGTCCCAGGTGTGCGAGCCGGTGAGATAGACTATCTTCCCGCTGGGGCCGGCGAAGTAGCGAGGATTGGCCTTGCTGACCCGCAATGGCCCAGGCGCGGTCGAGGATAACTGTGCCCGTGCGATCGAAGTACCAGAACTGAGCAGCGCCAGCGTCGCGCAAAACAAAAGTCCGTGAACTGGTTTCTTCATAAACGCATCCATTTCGTCTCCTCAATCTGTCATGCCCAAGCAATGGCTCGGGTGGACTCCGGGTCAAAAAGGTGAAGGGCGCGAGTGTCGAGCACGACTGTCGTTTGGTCGCCGCTTCGCAGCGCGGTGTCGCGCCCGATTCGCGCGACCAACTCTTCGTTGGAGCCGTCGAGCGACAGCATCAGCAGCGTTTCAGCGCCCAACGGCTCGACCGCGATCACGCGCACGGGCAGCCGCGCAGCGCGGCCCCCAAGTGCCGGCGGCTCGGATTCGTACAAGTCTTCCGGCCGTATGCCGATCATCACGGAGCGGCCCACATAGCTGGCGAGTGCTGGTGATAATCGGCCAGGAAGATGGATGGTCGAACTCGAGACGCGCAAAACGGCGCAGTCACCGCTGGCCTCGAGCTTGCCGGAAAGCAAGTTCATCTGTGGGTTGCCCAGAAAGCGCGCGACAAAAGTGTCTGCCGGCCGCCGATAGACCTCGAGTGGCGCACCGATCTGGACCACCTCGCCGCGGTTCATGATGCAGATGCGGTGGCCCATGGTCATCGCTTCCACCTGGTCGTGGGTCACGTAGACGGTCGTCGTGCCGAGTTCCTTCTGCTGCCGGATCAGTTCGTTGCGGGTGGTCACGCGCAGTGCGGCGTCGAGATTCGATAAGGGCTCGTCGAACAGAAACACTTTGGGTTCGCGGACCATCGCGCGGCCCAGCGCCACGCGCTGCCGCTGGCCGCCCGAGAGTTCGTAGGGCTTGCGCTGAAGCATCGTCCCCAGGCCGAGCTTCGCGGCGACCGCGCGGACGCGCCGGTTGGTTTCTGACGGCTCGATGCCGCGCCGGCGAAGTCCGAAAGCCAGGTTGTCGTAAACGTGCATGTGCGGATAGAGCGCATAGGACTGAAACACCATGGCGATGTCGCGGTCCTTGGCCGGCACCTCGTTCATCACCCGTCCGTCAATAGACACCGTTCCCGAGCTGAGGGGCTCGAGTCCGGCGATCATACGCAGCACCGTCGTCTTGCCGCAGCCGGAAGGGCCGAGCAGCACCATGAACTCGCCCTCCGCGACCGAGAAACTCACCTCGCGGCAGGCAGGCTCATCGCCGCTCGCGTAGCGCTTGGTGACTTTGTCGAGTGCCACGGTCGCCATATTTCAATGTTCGCCTGGGCGACGCCGCCCTAGCGCACCGCCCCTGCGGTCATGCCGCGGATGATGGTCTCGGAGAAAAACGCGTAGAGCAAAATCACCGGCAGGATCGCGATCATCAATCCGGTGGCCACCATGCCGATATCGAGTTGGTGGCCGCCCATGAACTGCATGATGCCCAGCGGCAAGGTCCGCTTGCTGTTGTCCGTCAGGAGTACGACGGCGTAAAGAAATTCGTTCCAGAGCAGGATGAAGTTCAGCGTGACGGTGGTGAAGACGGCGGGCAGCGCAATGGGCAGCGTGATCCGCCAGAAGATCTCGAAGTCCGAATAGCCATCCAGGCGAGCGGCGTCAAACAGGTCCTGGGGAATCTGTGCGAAGAAACTTTCGAGCAGGTAGACGGTCAGCGGCAACTGGGTCGCGACGTAGACGATGATCAGACCGCTGAGCGAGTTGTAGAGCCCATAGCGAAACATCATCTGGAAGAGCGAGAGGATCAGCATCTGGGGAGGCAGCATCATGCTGGAAAGAATCAGAAAGCGGACCAGGCCGCTGCCGCAGAAGCGGTAGCGTGCCAGGGCGTGCGCCGCCATGGCGCCGATGACCACTACGAGCGCTACGGCGATGACCACCACGACCGTGCTGTTCCAGAAATAAGAGCCGTAGTTTGCCGTGGTCCAGGCGCGGACGAATTTCTCCCAGTGCAACCGCTTGGGCAGCGCGTAGGGATGATCCAGAATCTCGGGTGTCGTGCGCACCGACATCGCCGTGACCCACAGGAACGGGCCGCCGGTCACGACGGTGCACGCCAGAATAAAAGCGAGCCGCGGAATCTTTCGCGTGTAGGCCAGCAAGCGTCGCAAAGTTTTGCCGTCCTCTAGTAGAGCTCGAGCTTGCCGCGCTGGCTGAGCAGGCGCGTCATGAGCGCGACGAAGCCAAGAATCAGGATGAACCACACTACCGCGATCGCAGAGGGATAGCCAAGGTCGAACGTGTTCCAATCGAAGGCGCGCTTGTAGACATAGGTCGAGACCGTTTCGGTCGACCAGAGCGGCCCTCCGTGGGTCATGATCCACACCACATCGAAGATCATCATTTTGCCGATGAAGGAAAGCACCAGCAGAGTGACGACGGTAGGCCGCATCATGGGCAGAATGATGTGAACGAGCTTCGCGGTCCAGCCGCAATGGTCGAGTTCGGCGGCGCCCAGCACGTCGGCAGGTAGCGCGTAGAGCGCGGCCAGAAAGACGATCATGTTGAAGCCGGTCCACTTCCAGACTTGCGCCAGCAGCACCGCCCAGAGCGCCGTCGACGGATCGCCCAGCCAGGAATGGGCCAGCGACCCGAGGCCGATCCCGCGCAAGACGGTGTTGAGCACGCCCCAGTCATAGTCATAAATCCAAACCCAGATGATGCCTACCACCACGTAGGAAATCAGCACCGGCGTGAACCAGACCACGCGCCACAGCCGCGCCAGCGGCACCTTGGCGAAGAGGCAGAGCGCGAGCAGCAATCCGCCCCCGACGTCGGCGAGCGTGCCAACCACCGAGAAGACGGCGGTGTTCCTCACCGCCTGGCGGAAGATCTGGTCCTGGGTCAGCAGGCTGACGAAATTCCCGAGGCCGACGTATTTCTGCACGTTGTGCGGCGGCGTCATCACGTAGAGGCTGTTGTAAAACGTTTTCCAGACGGGATAGAGCGTAAAGGCAACGTAGATGAGAAGCGCCGGGCCGAGAAACAGGAAGAGAGTCTCCCAGGGAGCCTCATTGGCGCTGCGAACTTCGAGTTGTTTTGCGACGGTCGTTGTCGCCATCGCTACCTCCGCCTGGCGCATCTAAGGATTCATCGCCGAGCCTGCTCCCCGGTCCCCTGCCGTGTAGCAGCCTTGGTTCATCAGCTCGATGGCGCGTTCCACGGAGAGCAGTCCGCCGGGGAAACTCGTGTTCATGACTTGGGTGAAGGTATCCAGACACTGGCCGTGGATGAAGTCGCTGGGGTCGCCGGGAAAGTACTTCGCGCCGCGCTGTCGATCCATCAGTTCTTTATAGTAGGCGCCGTAGGATCCGCCGATGGAACTGACATCCGTCTTGACCGCAGATTGTAGGTAGACAGTTTCGATCCAGCGCTTACCGATCTCCGGCGTGGACATGCGGTTGAGATACTCGGCCGCCAGCTCTTTGTGGCGGCTCGCCGCGTTGATGGCGAAGCTGGCCCCGACGGCGCGCGTCTTGCACTCATTGCACGCGCCGCCATTCATCGCGGGGAATTGCATGATGCCCAGCGGAAAGTCCGGAGGCTGGCCGCCGTCGTCAACCGGCACAAAAGCGCGGCCAGTATACCAGCTTCCCATGGGCAGCATGACGGCGCCGGGCCGCTGATAAAAGTAATAGTGCGCTTCGGCGAGCTTCATGGTCATGAAGTTTTTGGGATAGGCGCCCGCGTCCACCAGCGACTTGACCCAGCGGAATACGTCCGCCACGCGCGGATCGCTGAAGGACAGCGTGCCGTCGAACAACTTGCCGTAGTCCTCCGGCCCCAACTTGCGCAGGAGCGCCTGCGTCAGGATATAGGCGCCGGGAAAGTCGCGATCGCCGGCGCCTTGAGCAATGGGAGTGATTCCGGCGGCGCGCGCTTTTTCCACCAGCTCGAAAAATTCGTCCTGGGTGAACTGAGCGTCGGCTGGCAGGGTGAAACCAAGCTGCGCGAGCAGCCGCTTGTTGTAATAGAGTTCGTCGGTGTAGACCTCCTGCGGCACGGCCCAGGTCTTTCCGTCGATCAACCAGGCTTGCCGCGCCCAGTCGTAGATATTGCTCCAGTCGATCAAATCGTCCAGCGGCGCCACGTAGCCGTTAGTGATGTAGTCGGTCTGGTCGGACTGGATGTAGAACACGTCCGGACCTTGCCCGGCGGGGAGCGCCGTTTTGAGCGCCGTCGAGAGCCCGTCAATTTCATACCAGGTGATTTTGACGCGCAGTGCCGGGTGCGCTTTCTCGAGCTGGCGCGCCACGTACTCGCGCAACGCGACCTTGGCGGGCTCGTCGGCCTCGTGGCTCCAAATCGTCAGCGTCAAACCGTCGGTCTGCGCTCTTCCGCGCCAAAGCCACAAGGCGACGACCAGCGCCACGGCACAGGTCGCGATTAAGTACTTCATTCCTACTTCACATCCTCGCCCCTAGGCGTCGAACCGGGTGATCACCGCCTGGTCGAGTCCGATCGGCGCGTCTACGGTTACAACAAGGGAACGCCGAGGCACTCGGTGGCCGCTCAGGCGCGCCCCTGATTTGCACGACGAAGATCCAGTCGCGAGCACTCACGGCCATGCCAAGCGTCACACTCATAGCGCAGATCGCCAACTCTATATATCAGCCGCCGATTTATTTTTGCTATAAGGCTATGATACTGGAATCCGTTTCACGGTAGGCTTTTGTAAAAAAAAGCGGCTTGTTGATAGATGTGGATGGACTTTTGTTCTAAAAGCTGGACTGAGGCAGACAGTGGCACTTGACGCCGACCGAATGACGCCGCAACCTAGCTGTGTGCTGGGCATGACCGCTGCTAAGAGCGAAGGCGGCAAGCAGTCTTGGGGAGGAATCGATGCAACTGAAGGACAAAGTTGCCATTGTGACTGGAGGCGGTGCTGGAATCGGACAAGCGATCGCGCAGCGGTACGCGCGGGAAGGCGCGCAGGTCGTCGTCGCCGAGATTCTTCCCGAGCGGGGCGAGACGACCGCCAAGGCCATCCAACAGGCAGGCGGCGAAGCGTTCTTTGTCCAGACCGACGTTGCTTCGGAAGAGCAGGTTAAACGCCTGGCCGATGCGGCGCTCGCGCGCTTCCACCGGATCGATATCCTGGTGAACAACGCGGCGGTTTTGCTGGCGCGTGGAGAAGCTCGAGCCCACGAGATCACGAACGAAGTGTGGGACCAAACCATGAACGTGAACCTGCGCGGCTACTGGTTGTGCGCAAAGTATGTGATCCCTTCCATGCTGAAGCAGGGAGGTGGCGCGATCATCTTCGTCGCTTCGCGGACGGGCATCCGGGGGTTCACGCGCCTGGCCGCGTACAGCGCGAGCAAGGGAGGCGTGTTCGCGCTCATGCGCTCGATGGCTGTCGACTATGCGTCCGACCGGATTCGAGTCAATGCCATCGTCCCGGGCACGATGGATACGCCGATGAACGCGGAGGAATTCTCCGATCCCGAGGCGAGGAGGAAATCCGCGGCGAAGATTCCGGCCGGCCGCCTGGGTGTGGGCGAGGATCTCGCGGGTCTCGCGACCTTCCTCGCCAGCGATGACGCGGACTTTTGTATGGGGGGAATCTACATGGCGGACGGCGGCGCCGACAACGCCGCCTAGCTCAGGAGGCGGGTGCCTGTGGCCTGGGCGGGAACGCCGGCTCCTGCTGCCGCTCCTAGGCGGCGCCGGTAGGCGAGCGGCGTCATCCCCACCAGAGTCCGGAACACCTCGCCAAAATAGCTTTGACTACAGAACGCAACCCGTTCGCTGATTTCCGCGATGGGCTTATCGGTGTTCGAAAGCATCACTTGTGCTTTGGCGATCCGGAAGCTGGTGAGGTAGGCGCGAAAGGATTGTCCGGTCGTCTGCTTGAAGAACCGCATGAAATGCGAGCTGCTCATGGCGCAGCCGCGCGCGGCGTCGGCGACCTCGAGGTGTTCGCCGTACCTCTCCTCGAGCAGACGAAAAAGCGGCTGCAAACGCTGGATGTCGCGCTGCTTGCGCTCCACGATATCGCGCGTGCCCAGGTAGTCCGTGTAGTACTTGAGCAGCAGGAGCAGCAGCATCTTCATATAGGTCTTTACCGCCAAGCGCCGCAGCCGGGTCGAGGCCGGCAGCTCGGCGTGTACGCGCAGGATCAGTTGCAGCGCCTCGCGCGGCAAGACGCCGGACGCGGGGATGACGTGGGGGAACTTGGAGTCCTGGCAGACAAAGGGTGTAAAGTAGGGCTCTTCTTCCCCCTCCGGTTCACCGGCGCGAAGTATGTCGGGCTGGAAGTTCAGCGAAATAAGCCGTACTTCTGACTGCGGCCGGTTCATGATGCGGTGATAGAGGTTCGGGCCGATCACTACGAGATCGCCTTTCTTCACGCGGAACGTCCGGTTGAGGACTTGCACGTCAGGACTGCCGCTGTGAATGTAAAGGACCTCGAAGAATTCGTGCCGGTTCATGCGTGTGTGGCGGCGGCCTGACACGGTGACGAAACTCACGTCGATGGGGAACGAGGCGTCGAAAGGATAAATGCGCACACCATCGGCGTTGATTCCGGGCTCTACGAACAGGTAACCGTTTTTCCAAGGGAATCGGTCGTGCCTCATGGCTTGGAATCCAGCGGCGCCGATCCCGGCGCGTACGACTTACTCAAATGGGTTGCAGCGAGACGCTGCGCTCAATCCAGGGTCGAGTTTCTTCCAACAAATGGCCGAAGCACGTTAGTATAAACCGCAACCGATGCCGATAACAGCGAGGCGCTGGCTACAGCAGCAGGACCGTTGCTCCAGTAGCGAGAGAAGTTCGCTAGAGGCTCTTACAATCCGGTTCGGTTGAACTCGCCAGAATAACACTGGCGCACGAAGCCGGGCGATCCTGTCAACGCGCCGGAAGGCATCGAGGACCTCCTGATAGATTTATGACTGGAAAAGAGCGCTTTCGCACTGTATGGAGCTCGTGATCTGAACTACACTCTTGGCTGGGCAAGCTTAATTTGCTGAAAGTTGCCCGAGGCGCAATTCCAAACGGACTGGGTTCCCAATGAAGATCTGCGACCTGGCGACGCCGGCCCTGTTGCTCGACCTGGACGTCATGGCGAGCAATCTGTTCCGAATGGCAGACTTCTTCCGTGACCGACCCGTGAGAGTACGGCCGCACTTCAAGAATCATCAGGTTGTCGTGCTAGCCACCGCACAAGTGGAAGCTGGCGCGATCGGTATCACTTGCGCTCGGCTGAGTCACGCCGAAGCGCTGGTCAAGGCGGGTATCCAAAGCGTGCTAATTGCCAGAGAGCTCGCCGGCGAAAGCATGATCCGGCGTTTCGTCGAGCTGTCCGAGACAGCGCCGGTGATGGTCGTGGTCGACAATCCCAAGGTTATTTCCGACTTGGCTCGGATTGCGGGCGCGCGTGCCCATCAGATGAACGTGGTCGTCGACGTGGACATCAGGCTGAAGCGCTGCGGCGTACCTCCTGGAGAAGCTGCGTTTTCGCTCGCCCAAGCGGTAGTGGAAAAGGGACTAACTTTCCGTGGTTTGATGGGCTACGAGGGCCACGTACCTCTGCCTCGTGGTCCCGAAAAATGGAACATCGTAGCGTCCGCTCTCCAGGGCTTGATCGATAGCAAAGCGATGATCGAAGCCGCCGGAATCCCAGTCGAAATTGTCAGTTGCGGCGGCACCAGCGATTACCGCGCAGCGGCCGCAGTTCGCGGCGTCACCGAAATTCAGCCCGGCTCGTACTTACTGATGGACACATGGTATCTCTCCTTCGCCCCGGAGTTCGCGCGGGCCCTTACTCTCCTCACTACGGTGATCAGCAAGACGCCGGGGGAGAGAATCGTGCTGGACGCGGGCGTCAAGGTGATGAGTCGCGATCGCGGCCTACCCGAGATCAAAGGAATCACCGGCCTTTGCATCAAGGCCATGCACGCCGAGCATGGCATTGCTGAAATCCTGGATCCTGGGGTTGGGGTGCACGTGGGCGACAAAATCGAGCTCTGGGTCCAGTATCACGACGGCACGATTGCGCTCCACGATCGCATGTACGGAATTCGTGGCGGGACCGTGGAGAAAGTATTGAGAATTGAACGGTAGGTCTGAAGGCCGACCTTCAGGCGGGCCGGCGCGCCTTCTGTGATCTGCGTTGGGCCGACACCCAACACTCTTAGGCTTCGCTGGAGGAATTGTTGATGGGGAGCAGGCGGCCTGCCGGGGCACTGACCGCGGTGGAATTCGAACAGCTTTTTCGCGAGGTCGGCAACTGGGGACGCTGGGGGCCGGAAGACGAGCGCGGGACCCTGAACTACATCACCCCGGCGCATGTGCGCGCTGCGGCGGCGCTGGTTCGCTCCGGCCGTACCGTCTCCCTTTCGTTGCCGATCAATACGGTTGCGGGTCCGGACAATCCCCGCCCTTCGATCCACCACATGGTCAAGATGTACGACGTTGCGCCCGAGCGGGGCGAGCCCCAGTTTGTCAGAGACTTTCTCGGCACGGAAATACACGGCGACAGCCGGACCCACGTCGATGCGCTCTGCCATGTAGCCTACCGGGGCAAAGTGTACAACGGACAATCGACCAGCCTGGTGACTTCTCGCGGGGCGCTCCGATGCGACGTCACGGCATACGTTCACGGCATCGTGGGTCGCGGCGTGTTGCTCGATCTGCCGCGGCTGTTCGGAGTCAAGTGGCTCGAACCCGGCCACGCGGCGACCAGCGAACAGTTGGAAAAGGCAGAGAAGGCGCAAGGCGTGCGATTGGGCGAAGGAGACATCTTCTTGTTCCGCACGGGACACCACCGTCGACGACTGGAGTTGGGCGCCTGGAACGTCGACTACGATGGCGAAGGCCAGGCTGGACTTCATGCAACCACCATGCGGATGCTGCACGAGCGGAAAGTGGCGGCGTTCCTGCCCGATGGCGATGGCGAAACCGTCCCCAGCAACGTCGAGGGAGTTGCCTATCCCGTCCACGCTTTGCAAATCGCCGCGATGGGGATGGCCTGTGCGGACAGCCTTCAGTTCGAAGACATGGTCAAGGTTTGTGAGGAAGAAGACCGATGGGAGTGCATGGTAGTCGCCGCGCCGTTACGCATCCCCCGCGCGACTGGCTCGCCGTTCAATCCCATCGCGATTTTTTGACCGCAACTGTGGCAGATGACTGAGACAGCGCCAGACGGTTGTCGAAAGAACATGATGCTCTGAAGCCGACCTCTGTGACCTGCGCGACAATGGCCCAACCCCGCCTCACGACACAATCCCGCATCGCTCGGATCTGCAGCGGAATGGTCCGCTGGTCGTGCGTGGACACGCCGGCGTAGAGGCCCGCCCGAAGCTCGTAGTGAAATGGCAGGACCGGACTAGACGGCAAGATGTGCCGTGAGTATCCTGTGCAGCGACCTCTCGGTTGAACGTGTTGCTCTCGACGTGCACGCTAGAAGCGCTAGCTGCAAGCGCTTCAATACCCAGTTAACGCAGTGTTGACAAGTCTTTATATAACCGTTAGCATACTACCGGACGGTACAGATTAGTGGGCACGTTAAGGACAAATTAGTACCTTTGGAGTTGGATTCTGACACTTTCTGGCAGAATATTTTCGACCACCTCAGTTTCGGCCCGTGTTTACGCGGCTTTGAGGGCAATTGGAAATCGGTCCAACTTCCCTGTTTGGTTCCGGCTACGCCGGGTTAGGAAATAGCAATAAATTCGCCGGGACAACCAGCACCGGTACTGGCTGACAGCCAGCACCCCAGCACCACTTCAGTTGACGTGACTTAGCGCGCCGTGCTAGCTTAAGCTGATTACACTGGGAAGTCGTTGGGCACTACGAACTTACACCGCTCCGCGTTTTGTACGTTGGGGGAGATAGAAGGTCTAGCGGTGGTGGACGAAAGTTGGGACCTGCATTGCCCCCAAGAATCACCCCCTTCTTTCTTGCGATTATCGTTCATCGTGTCGTCGCCCCGCGACCTCGAGAGCCGAAACAAGCACCCGGGTTCACAAGGCTCGCGGCGACTTCATACGTGTGAACCCTCAGTGGCGGCAGTGCTCAGTTGCTTGCACTACGGCTATGAGTCTCGGCTCTAATCCTGGGACATTCCGACATCTGGGTGGTGATCATGATGAGCGCAAGTGGAAGTGAGAAGCACAACCAGGGAGTCACGCTGTGGTTCACCGGATTGCCCTGCTCCGGCAAGAGCACGGTGTCTCGTCGGGTAGCTGAAGCATTGCGCAGCCAGGGCCGCAAGGTGGAACTGCTGGATGGCGACGTAGTGCGTCAGCACCTGACCAAGGGGCTGGGTTTCAGCAAGGAAGACCGCGACGAGAACATCCGGCGCATCGGGTTTGTGTGTCACCTTTTGACGCGCAACGGGGTGATCGCTATCGCAGCCGCCATCTCGCCCTACCGGGCAATTCGCGACGAGGTGCGGCGGCTGATCGGGTCTTTCTTGGAAGTCCACGTCGAATGCCCGCTGGAGGTTTGCATCCAGCGCGACGTCAAAGGAATGTACAAGAAGGCTCTGGCCGGCGAATTGGCGCACTTCACGGGAGTCTCCGACCCTTATGAAGCGCCACTGACCCCCGACTTGGTTCTATTCACGCATCAGGAAACTCCCGAGGAGAGTGCCCGCAAAGTCCTGGGCCTGCTCGCGGCCTCTGGCTATCTGTCGGAGAAGCTCCGGTTGTCCGAAGAAAAGCTCGCAGCGCAGGCGACGCGAACCAACGTTTCCCTCGTTTCCAAATAGCACAAGCTGATTATTTATGGTGCGTATTGATGGTTGACCTGCACGCGCATACGACGGCGTCAGACGGAACACTAACACCCTGGGAGTTGGTGGATCTGGCGGCCGTCAAAGGTGTCGGCGTCCTAGGTGTTACTGACCACGATACGGTCGCCGGAATCCCTGGAGCTTTAGAGCGCGGCGAAGAAGAAGGCGTCGAGATCATTCCAGGTATCGAGCTGGGTGCAAAGTGGAACGACGCAGGCCAGATGCACATCCTCGGTTACCACATCGATTGGCAGGATCGCCGGCTCCTGGATCAACTGTCCTGGCTGCGAGGGCGGCGGCGCGAACGCGCCCAGAGGATGGTCGACCGACTCAACGAGTTGGGCGTTTCGGTTTCGTGGGAGCGAGTAGAAGAACTTGCCGGGAGCGGCTCGATCGGACGGCCACACGTGGCGAGAGCGCTTCTCGAGTCGGGCCATGTGAGGACGATCTCGGAGGCATTCAGCCTATACCTGAGCCCCGGAGCTCCGGCCTACCTCGAGAAGGTCGAGTTCACGCCCCGCGGGGCTATGCAACTGATTCGCAGTTCTGGTGGCGTTCCCGTCCTCGCCCATCCAGCGACTCTTAAGCTGGCAGATTCGCAATTGGAAACCTGTCTCGAGGGGCTGGTAAGCGAGGGCTTGGCGGGGATCGAGATCTACTGGGCCAAGCATACCGCGGGCGAGAGAGCTGCGTACGGGTGTCTCGCCTCGCGGTACAACCTGGTTGCGACGATGGGTTCTGACTTTCACGGCGCCACCAAGCCCGGAATCGACCTGGGCATGGGCTTCACCGACGAAGTTGACGCGGATCAAATGCTGGAGGGTCTGAGCGCTAGACGGGGGAGGAAGCTGAGCGCGCACGAGGTCGCCGGAGATTCGGCATAGGCTGAGCTTGTCATGGAATTCTTCTTGACTCGGGCTACTTGGTGGGATCCCAAAGCTCACAGGAGCTTGTAGCCCAAGACAACCAGCGTCGTAGCCAGGACGGCGCGCGACACCTTTTCTGGCAGAATGACGCTCAAGCGGCTACCCAGCCATACGCCAGGTAACGAGCCCGCCGAAAGCCCGATCAGCAGCCGCAAGTTGATGCTTCCCAACCCCACATGTCCCAAGCTGGCGACCGCCAGCAGAAACAGCGCGTGAGATATGTCTGACCCGACGATCCGCCTCAAAGGAATCCCCGGATACAAAACCACCAGGCAGGCGACAATCAAGCTTCCGCTCCCCACAGTGGTCATACCGACCACCATCCCGATCACCGCGCCCAGTACCGTCGTCAGCCATGCCTGACGACGAGATTCCGTTGGAATGTGAGGCTCGGACTTCGGGCTTGCGCGCAGTGATCGGGCGAGCAAGGTCGCCGCTACACAGATCAGTACAACGCCCAGCATCCGCAGCACGATCCGATCGACGGCAGCCGCGCCGGCCCAATGGCGGAAGGTGCCAAGAATGGCCACTCCCGCGAGCGCGCCTGGAACGCTGCCTAGCGCCAACCGTCGAACGATCGTGAAATCGACATTCCCCTGACGGTAATGGACACAGGCTCCCACGGCCCGGGTAATCGCCCCACAGGCGAGATCAGTTCCCACGGCAACGATTGGCCGGCACCAGCCCAAGAGGATCAACGCCGGGGTCATCAGCGCACCGCCGCCCATACCTGTCAAACCGACCAGGCATCCGATCGCGAATCCCAGTAAAACGGCGGCCAAGCTCATTCGAGTCCTCGCTGTGGTGCCGGATCCACTCCCTGCCTGTGCTTGTTGTCAGAACCGCAGCCGTACGGAAAAGTCGAGCGCGCGCATCGACTTAACACTGGTCACTCGGCCGAACGTGACGGCGTTCACTACCGTCCAAAGGCCGCTGAAATTCGGCGTGTTGAACACGTTGTTGGCTGAAACGCGAAAGTCGAGGCGCCGACCCTTCTCGCGCGAGAGTGTCACAAACCGGTCGAGCGACATATTGAAGTTGGTCAGGCCGGGCCCGGGAATTGTGTTCCGCCCTGCATTGCCGAACGTTCCCGACGGAGGGAGAATGAACGCAGCGGTGTTGAAATACTGCAAAGTCGTCCGGTCCACGGAGGGCAGGGCTGCCGGCGCTCCGGTCGCATCAGCGCGCTCGGAGAAGAAGGCGGCGCCGCTCGCGTTGATGCCCTGGTTGCCGAGCAGTTGAGCCGTGAAAGGCGTACCGGACTGTACTTGCCCGTAGCCCGATATCTGCCAGTCGCCCAGCATGCCCGCCAGCGCTCCGCCCCGATTCAGCCAGCGCCGCCGGCCGCCGAACGGGAATTCATAGGTCCAGTTGACGAGCAGGCGGTGCCGCGTATCAAAAACCGAGAGACCGCGTTCCGCTTCCAGGTTGTACAAGTCCTGGGCGACCGCTCCACCGACGCCTCCGATGGTGGACGCGTTGTCAATTGATTTCGAATAGGCGTAGTAGACGCCGAATCCCAACCCATGATTGAGCTGGCGCCGCAGGTTCACCTGCATGCCCTGGTACACGGACGTAGCGCCGTCGGTTTCGTAGCGGAACTGCAGACCCTTGAGAGCGGGCTGGCCGGTGATAGCCTCGTTAGGCGCGAGCAGCAGGTCGAGCTTGGTTCCCTTGGTGCCGACATAGCCCACCGAAAGGATCACGTTGTGGAAGATCTGGTCTTCCAGCGTCAGGTTCCAGGTCTGACCGTAGGGTACCCGGAAGTTCGGATCCACGGCGTAGGTGTTCTTGCCGCTGCGAGGCGCGACGCTCGGAAAGCCGTTCTCCAAGGTCAGCACTTCTGCCGGGCTGGTGATAAGCGTCGCGGCCTGTGCAAACGGTGGCTGATCAACAAGATTCGGGACCAGCCGCCGATAGATCGAGCCGTCATAAAAGATGCCGTAGCCGGCACGCATCACGAAACTATGCTGCGACCATGGCCGGAAGGCTGCTCCGAAACGCGGCGCAAAGAGGTAGGGATCGCTCTTGATTAGTGGTGCAGGCAGGCCGTCCGGTGACTGGCTCGTCACCACACTTACCGACGAGAACCCCGGACCCAGCAAGTAGTCGGACAGATGGCCGTACTTCTCGACGAAGCGCGGGAAGTACTCGTAGCGCAACCCGAAGTTGAAAGTGAGGCGCGACCCTGCCCGCCAGTCGTCCTGCACAAAACCGGCGTAAACCCCGGAGCGCAGATAGTTGCTCCTGATGCCGAAGCGCTCGGACGTCACCTGCGGCAGGCCCAACAGGAAGTCGGCAAAGTCTAGGCCGGTACCCGCGACGGGCCGGCCCTTGGCTGTGAAGTCGCTCGTGCTGTAGCCAGTGAAGTTAAACGTGCCGCGCGCGTCCGGATCAGTTGAGGTGTTGATTTGAACGCGCCGCAGCTCACCGCCGAACCGGACGTTGTGCTTGCCGCGGCTCCAGAGGATCGAATCCAGGATGCGCAGCGTCTGGTTCCGGGTGAGCGACGGGATCGCGTCATTGAGCCCGGTGTAGTTGGTGAACGCGATGAGCGGCAAGCCCCAGTCAAATGGGTCCCCAGAGACCCCCTGGATGCCAAGCTGGTTCGAGATATTCTGCTTAAAGGCAAAGGGATTCAAGAGTTGCGCGCGCTGCCGGTTAAAGATCGCCGTCAGGGTGTTGACGACGTGAGGACTGAACGTGTGGGTCTCACCCAGATTCAGGTTCTGGCTTCGCGTCGAGTTCGATTGCGTGAGTTCCGCGAAATTCGAGACCGCTATCGAACGAGCGGAATTGAAGTAGTAAGAACCCGTCAGGTTGTCTTTGCCTGAGATCCTGCGGTCGATTCGTGCGATCGCGCGATCGTTGTTCGCAGGGAGCGACTCCTGAAGGCGGAAGTTCTGGACCGAGCCCGTCAGGTTGGGCGTGGGGAGGTACTGCAGCAAGCCCGTAGCGGCACTGCTGAATCTGGTAGTGGGAATCATGTTGCCGGAAAAAGGCGTGCGCGGACCGGCGGAATTCGACATCGGGTCATAGATCGTAGGTACAGTCCCCGCATTCGGCCCTGAAGGAATGACCGCTTGGGAGAAGTCTCCGGAACGCTCGGCCAGCGTCGGCACCGTAGAATAGCTGGAGAAAGGATTGCGGCCCCGTTGCAATTGGTAATGAAGGAAGAAACTCGTCTTGTCCTTGCCGCTGGAAATCCCGGGGATAGAAAGCGGACCTCCGATTGATGCGGCGACCCGTTCCTGATCATAGGCAATCTGCGGCGCAGGCGATGCATTGAGCGCGTACGGGCGCGCGTTATATGCAGAATTGGAATACTGTTCGACGATGTTCCCCCGCACCCGGTTAATCTGGAGGTACTTGGCGCCCGCGGTTCCGAATCCGCCACCCTCGCCGCCGAATTCATTGCGACCGCCGAAGCCACCCGCGCCGGGCGTTCGCTTCACAGCTTTTCGAAGCTCCTTGGGCTCCTGCGTTCGACGCCCCGGCTCGCCCGGAGTCGGAGCCTGCCCGACACCGCCAGCAAGCAGGAAGGAGTTCTCCGCGCTGGCACTGGAGTCCGCAGACTCGCTGTCACCACCGGAGTTGTCCTCCTGCGACGCACCAGTGTTCCCGGCACCCTCGGAGAACCGCACACTTCCGCCACTGGCGGCCGACTCTTCGCCCACCTCTCCAGCCGCCATGGCACTCTCCGAAGGCAGGTTGTGCGTGTCAGTTTGACCCGGCTCGGCCGATGCCTCAGGCTTTGGCGGAGCCTGAGTCTTCTCTGTGCGAGCCTTTTGGCTGGCTTCCGTCGGCGTGGCCATCCGTAGCACGAGACTCACTCGATTCGTCTCACCCGCCGTCACGGTAACGGATTCGCGTACTTCAGTTTGAAAGCCTACCAAGGAGGCTTCGACCTTGTAGACGCCGGGCTTGACCCCGGTCAATGTGCAGTTTCCGGCTTGGTCCGTCCAGGTCTGCTTTCTTTCGCCGGTCGTGCTCTCCGTCAGGGTTACGGTGGCTCCGGGTACAGAAACGTCGCCGGGACCACGCACAGCCGCCACAACCATGCCAGTTGTGGAGACGATCTTCTGCTCGACTACGATGGGTGGGGCAGATTGTTGCTGTCCAACGCCAGCCAACGGTGCAATAAATACGAGAAGGACGAGCTTGCTCGGCGCGGGGCAGACCTCTCGAGACTGGCGACTTTTTGGAGGGCTTAACATAGCTTCAGTTCGACGATCCCCATAGGCACGCGATCACCGAGCGCTCAAAGGTATCCGAGTTGCTTGAGAAGATCGCCCGCCACACTCTGAATGTAGACCGATTCCTCGTGGCTCAGATCCCGCCGCCAGCGGCCCACAGCGGAAGAGTATATGGGCCGCCGGGCTTCGGGATTCTGCGGGAACTTTGTAATGTCACGGGAGGAGGAGGCGACTTGGTGAAAGCGCAGCACCTCGTCACACCAGGGCTCTTCCAGCGAAGCAAACAGGCGGCGCAGCGTGCCTTCTGTATCGTGTATCAGGTGCTCGTAGCGCACGACAGTGACACGCGGGTCCGCAGAATGCGCCAGTCCCGCTCGGACATCTTTGATCCAGCGGTCGATACATTCCGTCATGGGTTTTTGGCACGAAACTGGTACGAGACGACCCTCTTTGACTGCATGCCGAGGGTGCGTTCGCAGCGAACAAGCGACGTCTCGACCGTCCCGGATCACATGGATGAAGTGGGCCTTTGGAAAATGCTTGAAGATGTAACCAATCGCCTGAACATTGCGCGGCGATTTCTCTGCCCACCGTCGTTTTCCAACCGATAACGCGTAAGTTGCGAAAAACCTGTCTATGAATTCCGCTCGCGAAGATGCCTGGGTCAAGAGGCTGGTTACGGTGCATACGTCGAGATCGAACCGATGCGCCAGGACCGCCGACTCGAGTTTCCTTCGGAGGAGAAAAACCAGGCGCGACTCGGGCCCGCAACAAATTGATGGATGGGAATCCAGAATGACTCGAAGCAGCGTTGTACCACTTCTCCCGCACCCGCCGAGAAAGATCGCAGGCGCCGTGGAAACGTAATCTCCGTGATCCCAATCCATGATGACCGGCTCAAAGAACAGAAGGCGCTTCGTTGGCTTTTACACGAGATTTCTTTGCCTCGGTTGACATCTGTAGACGATACAGATGGGCGTATCTGCCGTTCAGTGTCAACAGCTCCTGGTGAGTACCTTCCTCAATCATGCGGCCATGTTCAAGGACGACAATGCGGTCGGCGAGGCGCGCGGTCGAGAGGCGGTGGGCGATGATCAGGGTGGTGCGCGTGGCGGCGGCGCGGCCGAGGGCTTCCATCACCACCTGTTCTGCCGCCGCGTCCAGACTGCTGGTAGGCTCGTCCAATATGAGAATGGGCGCGTCACGCAGGATCGCCCGGGCGATCTCAATTCGTTGCTTCTGCCCGCCGGATAGTGTTTTGCCCCTCTCCGCAATAACGCTGTCGTATCCGTCCGGCATCCTTTGTATGAACTCATCGGCGTTGGCGAGTTGCGCCGCGGCAAAAATCTCGGCGTCGCTGGCGCCCGGGCAGCCAAAAGAGATGTTTTCACGAATGGTGCCGCTGAAGAGCAGGGAGTCCTGGAGGACCAGGCTAACTTGTTCGCGCAGCGAAAGCAAAGTGTAGTCGCGGATGTCCCTGCCGTCGATGCAAACCGCTCCCTCGGTTGGGTCATAAAAGCGCGGCACGAGGCTCACCAAGGTGCTCTTACCCGCCCCGGTGGCTCCGACAATTGCGATCTTCTCGCCCGGGGCCATCGAAAGGTTTATGTCGTAGAGCACCGGCCGCCCGGGCTCGTACTCAAACCAAACATGGCGAAACTCAATGGTGCCTTGAAGCTTGGGAGCGGGACGCGCCCCTTTTCGGTCGGCCAGTTCGCTGCGGAGATTCATCACCTCTACGACGGCTTCCATGCCCACACTTGCTCGATTGAACAAGAAGGCAAAGCGCGCCAACCCTTTCAAAGGTGAATAGAATTTATTAACGTAAGCAAAAAAAATGATCACGTCACCCGTCGTCATGGCTCCTCGAAGGACTTCGTTTGCCCCGTACCAGATGACGATTACCAGCCCGACGGCGGCCAGAGCATCCACCAGAGGTGTAATTTGCGCCTGATACCGGACTGTCTGGAGGTAGGCTTGCAAATTGCTTTCACTACGCTCCTGGAATCGCGCGTCCTGCCGCTCCTCCTGCGCGAGGCCCTGCACGATCCGGATGGAAGCCAGCGTTTCATGAGCCAACGACGCCATTCTCCTCGTGCTGAGGCGGGCATTGCGCGCCGCGATCTTGAGCCGGCGCGTATATCGAAGAGCAACGAAGAACAATAGGGGGGTGACCGATAGGGTCGCCAATGCCATTCGCCAATTGAGCCAGAGCATCAGCGTCAGCATGCCCGTCAGCAGAAAGAAATTACTCGCCAACATCATCAGGCCGCTGGCAATCACGTCCTGAACGGCTTGCACTTCCGAGGTTAAGCGGGAGGTTAAACTGCCGGTCCGCTGGCGATTATGAAAGCTGAGCGAAAGGCGCTGCATGTGCGCGAAAAGATTGCGCCGCAGCTCATACACGAAACGCTGTCCGACTTGGCCGACGACGTGGGTAAAATAATAGGTGAGAAGACCCGTCGCCACGGCGATCAACAGCACCGTAAGGCAGCATCCATAGAGAATCTCCAAACGCGTAAACGGCGCCTTGTCCAACCAGGCGTGGATGAAGGGCACGCGACTCGGCTTGTGCGAAAGGACACGGTCAATGACCACCTTGAGCGGCCACGGCTGGAAAACCGTGAGGAGGGCCTCGAGCAGCATCGCCAGTACGGCCACCGAGATTTGCTTCCAGTACGGGCGGAGAAGCGGAAGGAAATAAGCCCAGTCCTTCAGCGATTTCGGGATTTTAGAAGACCAAACCATATCGGACTGTCGAATTCTCTCCTAAAGAGACCTCAGTACACTACCTTCATGCCAAGGCGCCTAATCGAACAAAAGTGGCGCTTTTGGGGTAGCCCTTGTGGTGAAGTCCTTGCGGTCGAGCAAGGGCTCAACCCAAGCGACGACGCGCTCGGCGTTCTGCCTCCAGGTGTTCTTAGAGCACGCCGCGTGAGCATTTCGTCCCAACTCCTTTCTAAGGGTTCCGTCAGCTTGCAGCCGTCGAAGGCACTCTATCAACTCTTCTCCGTTGCCGGGTTCATAGAGCAACCCCGTCGAGCCGTTGGAAAGGACTTCTGCCACCTGCCCGATCCTGCTCGCCACGATGGCTCGAGTCGCGGCCATGTACTCGTAGAGCTTCAAGGGCGAGAAGTAGAAATCCTCGAGCGCCGGGTAGGGAGCCACGGCAACGTCCATCAGCGCCAAGTACCGCGGGACCTCTTCATGCGGCACGTTGCCAACCAGGGTCACCGCCCGCTGAATACCCAGCCGCCGAACCTCTTCCTCGAGCACCGGCCGCATGGGCCCGTCACCGACCAGGAGCAGATGACAGTAGGCGTTCTCCCTCAACAGCCGGGCAAACGTGCTGACCAGAAAATCCGCTCCGTGCCAGGCCTTGAAACTGCCCACAAAGCCGACCACAAACCGGCCGTCGAGCTTTAATTGACTGCGAAGCGAACCGTCGTCCAATCCCGGTCGAAAAAGGCTCGTATCGACGGCGTTCGGTAGAATTTGGATCTTACCGGGCTTTACTCCGGCTCTCTCAATGTGGCTCAAGAGGGCCTCAGAAACGGCGATCAACAAGTCAGCTCTACACCAGATGCGGCGCTCGGCCCATCGGGTGAGCGAAGGAAAGCCGGAGCCCTCGCGATATTTCTCCTCCTCGTAGGCCAGCGGCGAGTTCACTTCCAGTACCAGAGGGATCGAGTATTTGCGCGCCAGGCGCTGGCCCGCGGTTCCCCACAAACTGTAGCGCTCGTAAATGAAACTCGGCGGCCAGCGCCTTGCGCGTTCATCCGCTACTCTGAAGAACTCCGCATTGTGAAAAACCCGGACCAAATTGCGGCCACGCCCGGAGCTTCGACCCAAGAATCGATTTCCGGACTTGATGGCGCGCAGCAAAGCCCGGTTCCGCGGCGTCAGAGGAGCCGAGACAACAGCCGCCCCGGTTGCCCCTCCGAAAGATTCCGGCGAACTCACCCTGGTGCCGATCGCGGTGACCTCGTGACCGAGACCGGTCAGCGCCCGAACGAACGAGCGGACATGAATCGACCCGCCCTTGAGGCCGGTCAAGTCGATGCCATGGTCGGAGCACAGGTAAAGGCTCCTCATAACGTACCGACACCCCATCGTAGAATCCCTGATTCTCTAACCCTCAGTCTCTACAGTTGCTCCGTCTCCCAGGTTCTCAGTCCCGCATTCAATGGTACGCGTCGACCCAGGAACTGAATGACTGACAGACCGGCTGACTGAGGGACGCTCTTGTTCCCCTCCCCTGAAGAGTGCAACCAGCCGCTCGGCGCTGGCGTCGAGTGAGAATGACGATTCGACCTTAGCTCGTGCCACACGCGCGAGCTGTTCACGCAACTCGCGCGACGCTAACAGACTGTCGATCGCATCCGCGAGAGCCGCCGGGTCGTTGGGCGCAACGAGCAGGCCATTCACTCCCGACTCAATCAGCTCCGGGATACCAGACACGGGGGTTGAGACGACTGGAACCCCACTCGCCATGGCTTCGAGCAGCACATTCGGAATGCCATCTCGATCACCGTTCGAGGCGATCACGCAGGGAAGGGCAAAAACCGAGGCACGCTGGTAGGCAAGGCAGACCGCCTCGTGAGCTTGGGCGCCCAGCAGCCGGACACGATCCGCGAGTTCCAGTCGTTTCACTTGAGCTTTGAGGGTTTCACGCAGAGGGCCGCTCCCGACAATCTCCATCTGGAAAACGCGGCCGCGGCGGCGAAGAATCTCGGCAGCTGCAATCAAATCGCCCAGCCCTTTTTTTTCGACCAGCCTGGCCACTGAAAGGATGATCATCGGTTCGGCTCTCTCTGTGCTCCGCGGCGATGTGAACTTGAATTGTGAGGTGTCGATGCCATGATAAATGCACTGGACCTTGCCGTCGCAAAGCGGGCCGTATCGCTCTGAAAGAAAGTCGCGGTTGTATTGCGTGCACGTAACCACGGCACGAGCTGCCTCGAGCTTGACGCGAAACGCTTGCGGGTCGCTGAGGTAGAGGTCCTTGGCGTGCGCCGTAAAAGTATACGGAATGCCGGTCAGCCGGGAGGCAAGATTGGTGACCCGGGCAGGTGTTGAGGCAAAATGCGCGTGGAGATGATCTATCGGCACGCGAGACAATATGTCCGCCAAGTAACCGGCCTGAAAAAACAGACGGGGCGGATTGAAGTGACGCATCAGGAGCTTTCCGGTCAAGACCTGGAGCAAAACGCGCAGGTACGGCCCGGGGCGCCGAGAAAAGAAACGGAGATTGGCTGCCATCGCCTGTTTCCAACGTGGTCGCAAAGCGATATATGTAACCTTGGCTCGAACTTGCGCGACCTTATTGTGGGACGGGCCGCTGTCAGGCTCTTTAACCGAAAAGATGCGTATGGTTACGCCGCGCTGTTCGAGGGAGATAATTTCGTTCAGAATGAACGTTTCCGAAAGTCGCGGCCAAACCTTGACGATGTAGGCGATCATAGGCTGATGATTCGTCTCAGTCATAACTTCGCTCTTCGTTCAAAAGCGGAACCACCTGGGATCACGGGTAAACGACTCACGAATTCTGGACGCGTTCTCAAGCAGCTGCTGCCCAGGCTCTGGTAGGTCCCGTGAATATCCCAGCTCATCGAGAAGTGTGCCCGCTTCCGCTTCGAACCGCTGGATGTCCTCGCGCGACATTTGCGACTTCCAATCTCGCAGACCGGGAGTGACAGGGAGCCACGCATCCTTCGAGCTCAACCCCGGCCCAGTTTGCGTTTTCCCCTCGTGAAAGCGCAGCATGGCATCGTGATACTGTAGACCTAGAAACGAGCAGAGGGCCGCACACTCTGTTTCGGGATGGCTAACCAGAGACTCGTAGCGCATCTCGTAGTACCGTTCGGGCCCGAGTGAGCCCGCAAACTGCCGCCCCAGCCTGACGTTCAGTTCCCACCAGAGAGCGGTGGTCGATACCGGGTCTTCCTTCCAGGTGGGAAAGGTTCCTGGGTTCTTTCGTTGACCTTTGGGCCAATTCGCGATCGAGAGGCAAACATCACGCCCGTCCCGGATCAGATGCACGACGCGAGCCGCTGGCCACAGGGCGTGCAAGGTGTCCAGCCAGCGGACATGATCCGGCGTCTTGTCGCCCACGAACTCTTTACCGTGAGTTCTGCCACAGAAGTCGAAGATGCGGGTGACGAATTCGGAATAAGGCACAGGCTGGCCATTTCCCGCGAGCTTCACGAGCTCATCATGGCCAATCCCCAGAGCAACAAACCGGGGATTCTCCAGTAATTGAGAAAGCAACTCGCGAGTAACGAGATTGCCCGGCGTGAGTTTGCGCTTGTGATGCATTCTCGGTATCCAATGCGATTCCTCGATCATCGCGATCTTGGGATGCGCATCGACCATGCGCTTCAGCAACGTTGTTCCCGACCGCGGACACCCAACGATAAAGAGGTACGGATTAATCATAGTGGACCCCTCAAGGCTTGCCGCGGTGCGGCCATACAACCTGCCGTAGCCGCACTGCCCTGCGCCGAGAGCGGTTTACGGCAAGCGTATCCCTGTACTCGGTATCGATCCATCACGCCAGGACCTTCTCGCCGACGGCCTTGGCGCCTTTTGAACCGAAATGCTTGATCCACTTCCTATCTCCAGCCAACAACTCACGAATCTGCGCCGCGTGCACCAGAAGTGGGGCCCGGGGATGTGGAACGGCGCGTGGGTAACCGAGTTCATCCAATAGTCCACCAGCCGCGGCCTCGAATCGCTCGACATCCTCCGGGACCATTTGCGTGGTCCAATTTCGGAGACCGGGAGTGATCGGCATCCAAGGGTGATCCTTACCGGCATCAGAAGGCGCTTTGCGCCCGCTTTCATAGAAGCGGACCATCGCCTCGTCGAACGGCAGCCCTAAGAAATCGCAGAGTCTTTCGCATTCGCTGGCAGGGTGCGTGACCAGTGACTCATAGCGCATTTCGTAATACAACTGCGGTCCGAGCCGAGATCTCTCCTCGCGTCCACAGCGCACGTTGCACTCCCACCACAGGGCAGCGGTTGAGACGGGGTCATCGTTCGAAGTTGCGTAGGTTCTTTTGCTGATCGGCCCCTTATCAGGCCAATGTATGACCGAAAGAGACACGTCTCTGCCATCCCGGATCAGGTGAACAAACCGGGCTTCGGGCCAGAGGCTGTGAAGGAGACTCAGTTTCCGAACGTAAACTGGGTCCTTGTTACCTACCCTAGCCTTGCCTTTTATTTGTCCGTAGTGATCGAAAATTCTTGTGACGAAGGCTGAAAAATGTACTGAAGCTCCATTTCCTGCGAGATCCAAAAACTGCTGACGGGGCATCTTCAAGCGGCTGAACTTGGGATGCTCCAGCATGAAGGCAACAAGCTCTGGGGTGACGTTGCCGTCCGGCGTGAGCCCCCTTCGCTGCTCGAACCATAGGGCAAGCCAGCTTTCATCGAACCATTGGGTCTCCTTCGTGACCGCGATCTGCGGGTGCGCATCAAGGATGCGCCGCAATAAGGTGGTCCCCGACCTGGGGCATCCAACGATAAACACGACCGGATTGGTCATCGCGCACCCCCGAGACTCCCGATGTGATCGTGCGTGAGGAACGTGAGACGCAGTTCGCAGTTTCTTCTACTCTCTATGCCGTACGGTCTCTTGGTTGAGGTTCCGTGTTGCAATCACCTGATTGACGAGTGAAGCATTTCATGAGTTCATCGAGCGATCGAACGAAAGGCGTCGTTCTTGGAGCTTCATGACCGTCGGCCGCGCTGTTCCGGTCTATCATAAGGGCGCGAAGACCCGCGCGAGCTGCTCCATATACGTCGTCAGTCAGCGAATCACCGAGGACGAGTATTTCATCACGGGAGGCCACTCCCGAAACCCTCACGAGTTCAAGAAAAAACCGGGGCGAAGGCTTCCTGACACGGCACTCTGAGGAGATGACAAGCCCCTGAAAGTACGGTTCCCAATGGTTGTTTGCCAGCATCCGCCGGGCCCATTGGCCCACGTAGTTCGACGATAGGATCAACCTGTGTGTGCGACTCGCTTGTTCGAGGAAGGGCTGAGCATCGTCAAATGGCGGACTGCACTGGAGCCGGAGGTCGGTAACAGCCTCTAGCCAAGGCTGGGGTGCTTCGTATGAGAGATCGGCGGAAAACGCCGCGTAAAACTCCGAGTCGTTGGCGTAGTTTCCCATCGAGTATTCCAGGTATCGCTTTCGAAAGAGAGTCCGAAACCTGGCGGGCAAAATGTCACAACCATTCTGGACGAGGTACTCTGAACTGCGGGCTACGAAAGCCTTTTCGGCTTTGTTGGCCAGCGTTCCGATGAGGTCGATCGCCAAAACCTTGATGCGGTCTAACTCGGGCCTTGCTTTCCTCTGCTGTCCATTCGTTGTCATGAGTTCGCGGCCCCGTCAGTACGATTCACCATCACCCGGCCATCTCCTTTCGTTCGCTCGCGTAGTGGGTGCGCGGGTCGCGCGCTAGGCGATCGCGCATCCTTAACGCCCTATCCAGGCTTTCGGGCCGCGGCCGCCGGACAGCACGCTCGTACCGCAGCTCATCGAGGAGTTCGCCTGCTGCCGCCTCAAAACGCTCGAGATCCTCCTCCGGCATTTGTGTTCTCCAATCTCGCAGACCGGGAGTGACGGGCCGCCATGCTTTCTTATTCTTTTCCGTCTTGTGGAAGCTGAACATCGCGTCGTCACACGGCACACCCAGGAACGCACAAAGTGCTTCACATTCCTCGCGCGGACGAGCGACCAGCGATTCGTAACGTACCTCGTGATACAGTCCAGGTCCGAGTGAACTAGCCGCCCTGCGCCCGGCTCGCACGTTGAGCTCCCACCAGAGGGCGGCGGTGAGGCCCGGCTCGCCGGCCCAAGTGTCAAAAACTCCAGCCTTGAGGCGATGCAAGGGCCGGTATTTCATGGAGAGATAAACGTCCCGGCCATCCCGGATCAGATGAACGAACCGAGCCTCAGACCAAAGGGTGTGGAGAGTGTGGATTCTGCGCACATAACCCGGCGTCTTGTCCCCCACCAGGGGCTTCCCCTGTGCCTTTCCGTAGGAGTCGAAAACAGCCGTAACGAGAGAGGAATAGGAGACACGCCGGTTGCCCGCAATCATCTCTGACACCTCGTCATGGCCAACACCCAAGCGGGTAAACCTGGGTTGTTCAAGCAACAACGAGATCAGCTTTGGAGTAACCATGCCCTCGCGCGTCAATCCCTTTCGTCCTTCGAAGATCCGCGGTATCCAGTGAGTCTCAGGCGTAATCGCAATCTGGGGATGGGCATTCACCAGACCCTGCAACAACGTCGTTCCCGACCGGGGACATCCTACGATAAAGACATAAGGATTCATGGTCGATGCTCTATGGTCACAATCGAGGAGCCCAATTCATCGGTCATGTGTACGAGGGTCCTCGGCCAGCAAGTGGCGAACCCTCGCTACACGGTCCAAAACCTCAGGCCGGAGACTGTGGACGGCACGCGGGTAATTCAGCTCATCGAGAACCTCACCCGCCGCTGCCTCGAAAAGCTCAACCTCCCCGGCAGCCATTTGCGATTGCCAATCGCGCAAGCCCGGAGTGACTGGAAGCCCGGCTCGTTTTGGCTCTAGCCCCGGGTCAGGTTTCGCCCGATCTTCGTGAAAGCGAACCATGGCCTCGTCGAATGGCAAGCCTAGAAAAGCGCAGAGCTGCTGGACTTCCTCTCGGGGGCGCGTAACGAGGGCCTCGTAGCGTAATTCGTAGTACTGTCCCGATCCAAGCGGCCTGCCTGCATCCCGGCCGAGTCGCACGTTGAATCCCCACCACCAGGCGGCTGTCGAGACAGGATCGTCCTTCCAGGTCACGAAATCTCCCGGCTTCGGATGAACCTTGGGCCACTCTCTCATCGACAGGCAGACGTCGCGTCCGTCCCGAATCACATGCACAAACCGCGCCTCGGGCCAAAGTTCGTGCAGAACGTCAATCCTCCGCACGTAGTCCGGGGTCTTGTCACCGGCCAAGGGCTTACCCTGGGCCTTCCCGTAGAGATCGAAGATTGCCGTCACGAAGGACGAGTAAGTCAGCGGATGGCCGTTTCTTGACAGCCTTTCCAGCTTCTTCAGCTCCTCCCGGCCGATACCGAGCCGTGCGAATTTTGGATGCTTGCCTAGCTCGCGGACCAGCTTGTGCTCGATCACGCCGGCCGACGTTACCGCCCATAGCTTCTGGTAGAGGTGAGGAATCCAGTGCGACTCTGGCGTAATCGCGATCTGCGGATGCGCGTTGACCATGCGTTGCAGCAAAGTCGTTCCGGAACGCGGACATCCTACGATGAATACGAACGGGTTACCCATGAACCTGCCTCGGGGTCAAAGACTTGAAACCCACCGAATTTGGCCTTATGGCCTATCCGATTGGCGATAGCAGCCAGCTCACTTCCCTGGCGAACTCCAGGTTTGACGTGCACCCATCGAGGTAGTCGTAGATGGACGCGACTCGCTGTGCGAGCCGACAGCGCTCGCGAGTGCCACGCGCCGAAGGCCTGGTCTCCGAACCGCCAGATCCATGAGGCGTGCGGCTACATTGGTGGAACCGGCCGTATCGATTGTGACAGCTGCCGAAGGAAAGTCCGTCCTCTCTAAGTCCGCCAGGATTCGCTCTGCCAGTCTCCCTGCAGAGACCTCGCTTGGGTCAAGCATGTCGATCAGTCCTTTGTCCTCAAAGCGTCGTGCCCGCATTCGTTGTTCAGCTCTCGGCCCGAGGCGAGGCACAACCAGGGCTTTCTTTCTCAGGGAGATGACCTCGCACAGGGAGTTGTAGCCGCCCATGGTGACGACCAAATCCGCCGCGTTGATGAAACTGGGAGGGTCTTCAACCCAGGTAATCACACGCACTCCCAGCTCTCGCCCCTGCGCTCGGAGTTGCTCGCGCTGCGCCGGGTCCATTAGGGGGCCCGTAATGAAGACAGCCTCGAACGGAGCAGTCCTGCCCGCAAGTTGAACAGCTTCCATGCAGGAGTGCAACAAGGGATAGCCGTCGTGGCCTCCTCCCGTCGTAACAACGATCAGTTTCTCCTTCTGCAGGCGCAGATCCTCTCGCAATTGTTCTCTCGACTTGATGGGCTGCTCAGAGCAAACGTAGCCGCAATACCTGACCTTCCCCGGCAATTGCGCAGTCATCTCATAGTGGCGGGCGGCATCGAAGATGTCCTTGCAACCGTAGATAAACACTTCGTCGTAGTACTCGCAGATAACTTCGTAAGTCATTTCCTTGTGCCAAAGGTCGCAGACAACGCGCGGCTCGTCGATGATGTCACGCAGGCCAAGGACGATCACGGGCGGATCTTGCAGCCCACGGAGCATGCGCAACGTGGCCAGCAGTTCGCGATAGATGCCGACCGGCAGGTGGTCAACAAGGAAAAGGCGAGGCTTGAACTCCGTCGCTGCGCTCAGGATGGTGGACGCCCGAATCGCCTTGGCCTTGTGCCGGCCGATGCGAAGCCCAGCCGGAGCGTACACTCCCGTGTCGACCTTGATGAGCGAAGGGAGCTTTATGAAATCGACGCCGTTGGGTAGCAGCGAGACGTTCCCGATGGGGCATCCGGTAAGCATCAGCGCCGTGGACCCGGGAGCGTCCTGAACGAACCGTGCCGCGATGTTGGAAGTCCTCCGCAGATGGCCCAAGCCGTAGCCGTCGTGGGAGTACGTCATCAAGGTGAATGGTTCACAAGCCGTTCCGGTCATCTTCACGCCTCGTTTCTGCCTTCATCGACCCAGTTTAGAGCAGCGTAGACACAGCCGTCGGGAAACATTCCTGCGGTCGAGCATCGTCGCCAGCCATCGTCAAGTCACTGCGATGGGCAGGACTTTGGCTCGACAGTATCGTGCGAATGGTTGCAAAGGCCCCAAGGCTTGCAGCGGAGAAACACGCTTGGAGGGTGGAGAAAACTGATCCTTCGGTACGCTCAGGGCGAGACTCTGACGTTCGAGAGGCCATGATTCGTTATTCCCATGTCCCCCCCTTGCTCTGCATGACGTCGAAGCGCTACGTGCGGAAAGACAACCGCTAGTCAACTTAGAATACCCTGCGCTGGTTTGTCAAGTGCATCCTAACTGCGCAGATACTAGAAGCCCTCCGCGCAATGGGGGTCGAGATTGAAGAGACACCATGAACAGTGAAGTGGCAGTGAAATAGTTGCCACTGACGCCGGTTCCCGTCCGATGCCTTGACAGGAAAGGAATTACGGGCGAAAAGCGTGGGGATGAAGGAAGGCTTGACGTTTCCCGAATCGATAGCGTATAAAAGGCGAAAGGCCCGACTCGCCATCGGGCCTGCTGAAGTAGCGAAACTGACCGCCTAGCCCACGCGCTCCGTGGTACTGCGACAGACGGTATCATGGAGGAACGCCTCGTGTCCACAACTCCCCCCGCTCCATCCGCCCCAGGCATCTTGAAGCGGATGCGTAATCTTAGACCCTGGCCCAAGGGCGTCAGCGGCAACCCCAAGGGACCCTTACCCAAGAAGCGGATGCAACAAGCCCTGGAGAAGCTGGCAGACTCCGTCTATCCGGTTGAGGTCTTACCGGAAGGAATGCGTCGGCGCCTGGACATCCACCTGGGCAAGAAGTACACCTGGGCGGATGTCGCGGCGCGCTACCTGTTTCTCGGCCTGATGACCGGCAAGGGCGGTATTGCTGCCTGCTACCGCGAGATGGCCGATCGGCTTGACGGCCGCGTCACGCTCCAGTTGGAGCATTCAGGCGAGCAAAGCCAAGTCAACATTCTGAATCTGAGCATCGACGACGAGACGGCGCTGAAAATGGCGCAGACCTACGCACTCAGGCACAGGCAGACCGATGAGCTAAACGGAGCGGCTATGAAGAGACAGAGCGCCAAAGCCTGGAGCAGGCCGTACGGCTGCTCTTTAGGCGAACACCTCGACCGGTGCTCCGACGCTGCTCGATCCGCCTGCTCAAGAATGGCCGCTACATCTCCGTAACTACTGGAAACCATCTTCTGTTTCGCGTTGCAGCCTACAGCGATGCCGGTGTCCGCCAAGACGCGGATGCCTTTATAGTGTGGCCCAAAGGCATCCGATTGACTGCCTTCTCGACTTCGGAGCAAAAGGCCGCGATCGCCTTTGACTTCAAGCTCTTTGACGGGGTAACCCTCGCGCTCAGTTCTGCTAACGTACTTGCGATGACGGAGAGGGACTGGAGGCACTACTGCAGGGCCTGCGAAGAAGCCTGGAAGCACCGGCACGGTAAGGCTTGGCCTTCCAATGTCAGCGTCGGTCGGGCTGGTGCCGCCTGACATACAGATGTAGCTGCAAGCGCAGCACCGTCTGGCCACGCTGGAGCGTCCCGTGCTTGCGAAGAAGTTTCGGCCGACAGGAGTTCCTGGAGACGCACGAGGATTGAGGGAGCATGCCGATCATACTTTCGAAGTCTCGTTTCGTGGCTGGCTGCCAATGCGTCAAGCGGCTTTATTTGCAGGTACACGAGCCGGAACTGGCAGCCCACGCGGATGGTGCTGACGAAGCAATCATGGAGCAGGGGCGTGAGGTCGGGCTGCTTGCCCGCCGCCTCTTCTCCGGTGGTATCGAGGTCAATGGTTCGGGCAGCTTGGAACAGGCAAACAGCGTGTTTGTGTGACTTGTATCACTTTAGGCAGTGACCTAATCACGGTCCCAAAAGCAAGGGGACTCTTATAAATGAGCCGTGGCGAAATAGTTTAGGGAGCGCTTGATGCGCGGAGGATTAAGGAGATGAAAAACATATTCTGGCTATTCGTTGTGATGGCCATGGCGGGGCTGCCTGCGTTTGCGCAAAAGGATGAAAACAAGCGCATTCAGAATGCCGGCAAAGTGATGGTTGAGATTCTCAATGTTCCCGACGATATTCCGGCGGATATTCTGGACAAGGCGGAATGCGTCATCGTTTTGCCTTCGGTGATGAAATTTGCGATCGGATTCGGGGGCAGTTACGGTCGGGGCGTGATGACTTGCCGGAGCGGCAAGGATTTCAGCGGACGTTGGAGTGCGCCTTCCATGATGGCGCTCGAAGGTGGAAGCTTCGGCCTGCAGTTGGGAGGCCAAGCGACAGACTTTGTCTTGTTGCTGATGAACCCGCGCGGGGCTGGTTCTATTCTCACCAGCCAGGTCAAGCTCGGCGGCGATATGGCTGCCGCAGCCGGACCGAAGGGCCGGAGCGCTGCAGCCTCCACGGATGTCACCATGCGAGCGGAAATTCTGTCTTATTCGCGTTCGCGAGGATTGTTCGCCGGGATCTCGCTGGAAGGCTCAACTCTCCGCCCTGATAACGATGGCAACGAGAGGCTCTACGGAAAGGGAACCACCGCGAAGGACGTCGTAATCAACAGTGCGATTCGCCCGCCCGCCTCGGCGAAATTGCTCCTTGCCACTCTGAACAAGAAGTCTCCAAGGAACAAGTCCGGTAAGTAGGGATCAGTGGCACAACACCGTGGAGCAGGAGCGGATGAAATCACCGTAAGGGAGGCACCACTCGTGAAACCAGTTGGAATCATCAGCACGGGAGTTCTGTTCCTTCTTCTCGGAACCGTCGCTCCCACGTATGCTCAGCAGGAGCAACACCAACAAGACGCTAAGCCCCCGAAACAGGAGCAGCAAGGCAAGGGTCAGCAGGGGCAACAGCAGAAGCAAGCCAAGGGCCAGCAGCAACGCGCTCAACAACAGCCGCAAGGCCAGCAACAGCATGTTCAGCAACAGCCACAAGGCCAGAACAGGCCGCAGCCGCAGCGCGCTCAGCAACAGCCGCAACGTCAGAACAGGCCGCAGCAGCCGCAGCGGGCTCAGCAACAGCCACAGCGGCAGGTCAATCGGCCTTCACGGCAAGCGCGACGTGTGCCGCCAGCTGAACAGCGGGTCGTTTGGCAGCAGCATCGCGCACGTAACTGGCAGTCCGAGCACCACACCTGGCAGCAACGTGGCGGCTACAACGGCTACCGTATTCCAGAGGACCGTTATCGTAGGTACTTTGGTCCGAACGACGCGTTCCGCATCTACAGCTACCCCGTCGTGGTGGTTGGCGGGTATCCCCGGTTTCAGTACGGCGGTTTTTGGTTCAGTCTCGTTGACCCGTGGCCAGAATACTGGTCAGACGACTGGTACGACAACGACGATGTATATATCGACTACTCCGGGGACGGCTATTACCTGTACAACCGTAGGTATCCCCGGGTTCGAATCGCAATCAGCGTCTACGTGAACTAAGGGTTCACGTCCAAACCCGTTCTCGTGCCAGGAGGAAGTGAAAGGACAGAACGTGTTTAGCGCGGCCAGTTTCTGTTCCAGGAGGCACATATGAATACCGGAGTTGGCAAGCAGAATGCGATAGCGACGGCTAAGAAAACCACGGAGACCCACGGAATTCTCGGCCCGAAGGCATTGGACAATCTCTCTACTGCGATGCACGGCGAAGCATTTGCCTATGTGAAGTATCTGCTCTATGCGGAACGCCCGTAAGAGTGGCAACCAAGAACTCGCGGACTTGTTCGAGAAGACGGCCAATACTGAGCGTTTCGAGCACTTCGCTGAAGAAGCGCAACTCGCCGGTTTGGTTGGCAGCGATGCTGACAACTTGAGAGATGCGATCAAAGGCGAGGCCTACGAGATTGACACCATGTACCTTGAGTTCGCTCAGAAAGCGAAGGGTGCCGGAGATACAGCCGCGGCCGATCGTTTTGAAGAAATTCGTCACGACGAGATGGGCCACCGGGATGCATTCAAGATTGCGCTGGCAAAGTTGTAATCCTGAAAGGAGATTCCCATGTCACTCATCCTGCTGATTATTATTCTGCTGCTGTTGTTCGGCGGAGGCGGCGGCTATTACGGATATTCCAGATGGGGGACACGCGGGGGCCTGGGGATCGTCGGGACGGTCCTGCTCATCGCGCTGATCTTATACCTGGTCGGCGGGTTGCGTTGACCTTGTTAGGATCGGTCGGAAAGCGAGGGAAAGGTGTTTGCCAATGCACTGACGGTTAAAGGGTCGTCGCGGGGACTTGCAGATCGATCGGGTCTTAAGGAGACAATCCATCAAATCAAGTGCTGAGGACAAGGCAAAAGGGAAGTTTCACCAGGTGAAAAGTAGAGTTAAGAGAGCAGGTTGGACGAGCGACGAACGAAACGAATCAGATTTGTCGGCACAGGAGTTTTGGCTCTTGGTTCTCGGGATCACTGCTCCTATCTACGCCAAGCAACAACAAAACAAAGATCAACAGCCGCAAGCCCAGAAACAAGCAGCAACAGCACGCTCAGCAACATTAACAGACCAGAAAAGGCAGCAGGGACCACCCTAGCATCAGCCGTCTGAGATTGAACCGGCGAACCGCCCGGTGATATGCTGCCAGGTCACCAACTTCTCAGGACGTAGCCTTGAAGTGCCTTGCCCTGGAGTGCCGCTTGCATCGCCCGATCGGCGCGCACCTTCTCGGAATTCCAGCCACTCCGGCTCAATGCTCGCGCCGGCGGCAACCCCACGCGGTTCGTGAACATCCCCGCGGTTCACCGCGAACATCTCCTCGGTTCACTTGGTCGAGACGCACACATCGCAAAAAGCGCGATCTATGCGCCACCCCTCCATCCTCAAGACTGAGGCCGGTGCATGCGTTTCCACTACGCTGCAGCTACAGCCCGAAAGGGGCCGTGGCGAAATGCCTCACGCTTCCGACCCTTTCCCGCTCCGTGCCGCGGGATCCCACGGCAACTCACTGAATCTAATTCTCGAAATTATTTTGTCTCAGGCGTCTCATCTGTCTCTGGGGTCTCAGACTGGATGACACTTGCCTGTCACAATGTGCCACCCGCCGATGGCTCTACGCTCGACTCGCACTAGCGCCGGGCTGGGTCTCAGCCGGGGGCTCGACCGCCTTCAGGATCCCGTCCAGGAAGAACTCCTCCGGCAAGGCGCCTTCGACGAACGGACCTTCGTTGATGACCGTTTTGGGTACGGCGTAGACGCGGTAGCGGTTCGCGAGGTCGGGGAACTCGGTAGCTTCGACGCAGTCGGCGGTGACGAAGTCGCTCTCGAGCGCGAAGCGGTGTGCCAGGCGCACGGCCTGGGGACAGTGAGGTCAGGTGGGGGTGACGAAGACTTCCAGGTGCACGGGCGCGGTCAGCTTACCCAGCTTTTCCTTGCTCTCGGCGCGCAGGCCCGAGTCGCCCTGGGAGACGCTGAGGATGGCGTCGAGCAGCGCTGAGAATTCGTATCCGGCCGGGACGCCGTAGAAGCGGATGCCGTAGTCCTTGCCGTTGCGCACCACCGTCGCCGGTACTTTGTCGATCTTATACTCGGCGACCTTCTCTTTATCGAGCAGGAAGTTGTACACCTCGGCCGAGAGCTTGTCGGACAGCGTGGCCACCTCCTCGATCAACTGCTTGGCTTCCAGGCCGTACTCGAGGTTCAGCTCCTGGGTGAAGTGGATGAGCTTCACCGGGTTCGCCATCTCTTTCAGCCGTTCGCGGATCTCGACGGCGTCTTCCTCGCGGATCAGTCCCATGGATTCTCCCTTATGCTTACCCTCTCATTATATTCCAATCGTCACCGAACACACGGGGTCGCGCGCCCCTTGCAGCCTCGGCCGGCGAGCTCGAGCGTGTTAACACTCAGCGCGCCGCTTACGTCCTATGAAGTGGATGGGACTGTGGAATCGAGCGTTGACATCCCTCTGGCGATCGGCGAACGTCGGGCCGTGACCACGTTGCTCGTGAGCGAAACCTCGGAGGACGCCCAACTGGTGGCTGCCGCGCGCGCGGGCGACCGCGCCGCGTTCGGCGAGCTTTACGGCCGCTATGGGCACATGGTGCACGGGATCCTGCTCGGGCGTGTGCCGCGGGTTGAGGTCGATGACCTGGTGCACGACGTGTTCCTCGTGGCGCTCAAGCGCCTCTCGGCCTTGCGCGATCCCGCGGCGTTCGGCGGGTGGCTCGCGGCCATCGCGCGCCACCGCGCTCACGATTACCATCGCCGGACCGCGGAAGTCGACGACCTGACGGACGACCTAACCGACGACGTGGCCGATGGTGCCGCCGGCTCGAGCGCGTCGGCGTCCGAGGCGCTAACGGTGCTGGCCGCGATTCGCCTGTTGCCGGAAGCTTATCGCGAGACGCTCATCCTCAGGCTCGTCGAAGGCATGACGGGCCCCGAAATCGCGACGCGGACGGGTCTCACGCCGGGCTCGGTGCGCGTCAACCTGCACCGCGGCATGCAGCAGTTGCGCGCGCGGCTGGGAATCGCCCGTGTCGAGGGTGAATGATGCTGCAAAGCAGAGTGACGTTCTCTTCTGTAGCGGCGGCCGCTGGCCGCCTTGTTCGGCGCTCGGAGAGCGCCGCTACAGCCAATGATCGGCGCGAGGAGAAAGAACTCCCATGAAAGACGAACGCCAGAACGATTACTTGTGGGACGGCTCCGGCGAGCCTGACCCTGAAGTCGAGCACCTCGAGCGGATGCTCAGCCAGTTCCGCTCGACTCAGCCGAAGCCGCAGTTTGCCGAGGCGGAGTTCGACCAGGCGGCTAGCCAGCCATCCCGCGGATGGCTCGCGGCGTTGCGATCCTCTCGCTGGCCGCGTCTCGCGCCCGTCGCCGCAACGCTACTCATCACCGTGGCCGGGTGGCTGATGGTACGCCGGTCGAGCCTGCCGGCCCTTCACCCGTCCTCAGCAACAGCGGAGTCTGCCACACCCTCGCGGCCCGCGGGATGGGAAGTATCAAGGCTTTCGGGTACTCCGGTCATCGGGTCGAGCCGCATCACCGCCGCCGGACGGCTCGCCGTCGGCCAGACGCTCGTGACTGATGCCGCTTCGCAGGCCTCGATCAGCGTGGCGGAGATTGGCGAGGTGGAGGTCGAGCCCAACACGCGGCTGCGGCTGGTCGAGGCGCGCGACTCGCGCGACTGGCTGGCGCTCGAGCGCGGCACCATCGAGGCGTCGATTTGGGCGCCGCCCGGGCAGTTCGTGGTCGATACGCCGTCGGCCACCGCCGTGGATCTCGGCTGCGTGTACACGTTGCACGTCGATGACTCGGGCGCCGGCCTGTTGCGCACCACGCTCGGCTGGGTGGGCTTCAAGCTGAAGGGCCGCGAGTCGTTTATCCCGGCGGGCGCGGTGTGCGCCACGCGGCCCGGCATCGGGCCGGGCACGCCTTACTTTGACGACGCCTCAGAGCCGTTCCGCGCCGCGCTTACCCAGTTTGACTTCGACACTCTGACTCCTGAACAGCGCGATGCCGCGCTCGATGTGGTACTCGGCCAGGCGCGTCCGCGCGATGCGCTGACGCTGTGGCATCTGCTCGAGCGCACTGAGGGTGCGGCGCGCGCCCGCGTCTATGCCCGACTGGCAGCGCTCGCGCCTCCGCCCCAGGGCGTGACGCGCGACGGCGTCCTCGAGGGCGACCGCGCCATGCTCGACCTCTGGTGGAACTCGCTCGGCTACGGTGACACCTCACTCTGGCGGACGTTCGAGCGCTCCTGGCCGCCCGACAACAAGTTATCCGCTCCTCGTTAACACTCGCCTCCTCGGGCGCGTCTTTCCCTGCGTACGACCAGACCGTAGCCTAGGAGGCACCCATGATGAAACAGAGCAAGATCGTTCTATTGGCACTCACCGCCCTGCTCACCTTCGCCCCGTGGATGATGGCCGGGCCACCCTTGATCTGCCACGCGCTTGACATCGGCAATGCGCCCTCGCTTCCCTGGAATTCTGACCTGACGTTGTGGAATCTCAACGCCCACACGAACTACGACCGCTCGCATCTCGTCCAAGACACGCTCGCGCTCCTCACGCCCGCGACGCCCGTCATCGTGCGTATGGAGACGCTCCGGCGCGCCACGCTCTACGCCAACCAGGATCAGGAGATCGCAAAGCGGCTGCTGATCGCGGTACGCAGTCGAGTCCTCGACGCCGAAAAGACCGGACACCCGGACGCACTCGCCTCGTTTGACCTCGGATATCTAATCGAGTGCTACAAGCAGGGGAACCTCACTTATCGCCAGCTCGACTCGGGCGGCTGGGAGGCCGTCATTCGCCCGAACCCCGCGAGCAATCTCGACGGCTACGCCTGGGTCGAGAAGGCCATCAGCCTGCGCGGAGAAGATCCCGAGATGGAGTTCGCCGCGGCGCTGATCACGACCGAAGGCCCCGCCGAGCAGCGGAGTCATCGGCTGGAACACGCAAGACGCGCGATGGCCAGTGCGGGCAGCGATCCTCTGCTCGCCGCCAATCTCAACACCCGTTTCGGCGGCAAGACCGGCGAGACGCTGTCGGAGATGCTCACCAAAGTCGAGACTGCCAGGAAGTGACGGTACCGGTTCCGGTGGTTCGAGCGCGGAGCGATGATCGAGTTCCGCGCTCGAACCGCCGTTGACCGGGACCACCCTCTGGGTAGTGTCCTAACCTCGGGGAGTAGGTTTTGGGCAGGGGGTCGGACCTTCAGGTCCGACAATAGCCAAACCTGCCGAGCGGGCCTTAGGCCCGGAAGCTTCAGGGGCTGAAGCCCGCAAACTGCGTGCAGCCCGATTATGTCGGAGCTGAAGCTCCGACCCCCTGCAGAGCTGATTAAGGTGTTGCTTTTCAAATTCGGACACTACCACCCTCTTTGTCCCGGCGCCCCGCGCCCCCGCTGCTTTCATCGACCCCTTTTCGAGCGTAATATTCCTGCATTCGCCGTCGCCGATTCTGCGTATTAGCTTGTAGGCAGGGCGAGGAGAGAGCTTAACTGGGCGAAGCGGAACATCCCGTTGAGGACGCGCTGGCGAAATCAGCGCGCGGTGATGCTACCGCCTTCGAGGAGATTGTGCGGCATCATCAGGCGATGGTCTACAGCCTGGCGCGCCATTTCCTCGGTGATCCTTCGGCGGCGGAAGAGGTGGCACAGGACGTCTTCTTGCAGCTCCACCGCAACCTCGGCTCGATCAAGTCGAGTTCGCACCTCAACTTCTGGCTGCGCAAGGTAACGGCGCACCGCTCGATCGACTGCGCGCGGCGACGCCGGCCTGATGCGCCAGTGAGTCTGGATGATGTCCCGGAGCCGGTCGCGCCCGCATCCTCTCCGGATTCAGGCCGCGATGGGGCGCACGATCCGGCGGTGGCCGAGCGGCTGCAACTGCTGGTCCGCGCTTTGCCCGAGAAACGGCGCATGGTGGTGATCCTGCGTTACCAGGAGGACCTCGAGTTGCACGAGATCGCCGAGGTGCTCGACATGCCGATCAACACGGTGAAGAGCTGCCTCCAGCGATCGCTCGCCATCCTGCGCGAGAAACTGACTCGTTGTTTTGGAGATGTGCCCGTATGAATCCTCTGGATGATGAACTTCGAAGCGCACTGCGAAAGACCGAGCCTTCGCCCGATTTCACGCAGCGCGTGATGCAGCGGATTGAAGCCGAGGGGCGCGAGCAACCCGCCCGGTGGTCCTGGTGGTCGTGGCTCGCCCAGGCTTGGCGCGTCCCAATGTTGCGCTGGGCCGCGACAGCGGTCGCCTGCATTGCCTTGGCCGTCGGGATTGCCGAGTACCAACGCTACCGGCGCGTTAGGGCGGAGGGCGAGATGGCCCGTGCTCAGGTGATGCTGGCGCTCGAGATCGCCAGTAACAAGTTGAACGTGGCGCTGGCTCCGGTACAGCAGGTGGAGGGCCACCAAGTCCGGCGCCCGCCATCAGGCGCCCGCGGCCGTGCGGATTCGAAAGCGCAACCGCCGCGATGACTTGTCGATGAATCGAAGCCGCATGAATCGATTTGAAGAACGGAGTACTTATGAAAACGCCGACCACATCAACAACCGCGCTTAGCCTCTGTCGGAGGTATTCAGACCTGCCACGACTGCGACGCCTGCGAGCCGGCCTCCTGGCGGTCATCGTCGCGGGACTCGCCGGACTCTGTACGCCCGGGCTGCTCGCCCAGTCCTCGCCGTCGAACGCCACTCCGCCGCCCGATGAAGCCCGCCTGCGCATCGACCACCTCGAGAAGCTGGCGAGCAAAGCCGCCGAGGTGGTGGACGTGACCCTCGACCAGTCGATGTTGCAGCTTGCGGCGCGCTTCATGTCAGACGAGCGATCGCCCGACGAGGCGGAGGCGCGCGAGCTGATCAAGCAGTTGAAGGGCGTCTACGTGAAGAGCTTCGAGTTCGACAAAGAAGGCGAGTACTCGCCCGCCGACGTGGAAGCCATCCGGACGCAACTGCACACACCCTGGTCGAGGATCGTCGACGTGCGCAGCAAGCGCGAGGGCGAGAACGCCGAGGTCTACCTGATGAACAGCGGCGCCGAGAATAAGATCTCCGGGCTCACCATTATCGCCGCCGAGCCCAAGGAGCTGACGGTGGTGAATATCGTCGGGCCCATCGACGTTGACCGGCTCATCGAGCTCGAGGGCCGTCTGGGTGTCCCACGGCTGGACCTCGAGCGCGTCGGCAAGTCCAAGAAGGAGGCGGCCAACCATGCGCCTACGAAATAGTTCGTCGAACGTGACGGCTAGGCCGCCTTTCGGTGTGGGGATTCCGACCCCTTCACCCGGCCATCGGCCACCCCTTCGCTGCGCTCAGGGCAGGCTCTCTCCCCCAAGGGGGCGAGGGCGAACCCTTCTCGCGATCATGTTCGCGTGGCTGATTGTTGCGGCGCGGCCCGCTGTGGCGCGCGACCACGAGTTCGGACTGCTCGTCCATCAGATCGAGTCGCAGTATCACGCCCGGCGCCAGCATCGCTTCCTCATTGGATTCGCCAGTGGCTTCGGGAACCTGGTCATCACCTGCTGGCGGCCGTACGGCGTGAAGAACTTCAAGCTGGCGCTCTTCAATGAGCAGGACCTGGTCGCGGGCAGGCAGGATCGCGACTTCGCCTCGGTGGTGCGCGCCGGGCTCCGGCAGGGATGGCAGCCGCTGGTCACCGTCTGGTCGAGAAAGGACGGCGAGCGCACCTACATTTTTGCGCGTGACGCGGGCAAGTACGTGAAGTTCCTCATCGCCACCGTCGACCAGGAGGACGCCGCCGTCATCCAGGTGCAGCTCAATCCTGACAAGCTGGCACGCTCGATTGCGAAGGAAGAGGGCAAGCCGCGCGACCGCCGTGATAATCACGGTCCCCAGCAGGAGAACGCTCCGTCGGACGCCTTCACGGCTCTCTTGGCACAGCGCCGCACCGGTGGAGTCCTGCCGGTGGGTCGTTGAGGTTGGGAATCGCTTTAGGAAGTGTCATTCTGAGGAGCGAAGCGACGAAGAATCTCGCAGTGCCGAAGCAGATCGAGATCCTTCGCTTCGCTCAGGATGACAAGCTGGACAGCCTGATCGCTCCTTTGATTTGATCATCAAAGTGACATTCTTTTCGCTAATGCGCCACTAGCCGCCATTGAGGCGCTTTAGGTCTTTCTTCGCGGCATCGAGGTCGGGTTTCAGACGCAAGGCGGTTTCGAGTTCCGCAATCGCCTCGGGCTTGTGGCCTTCCTTTTCGAGCACCAATCCCAGACGCCAGTGCGCATGCGCCAGCGTCGGCGCTTCACCCTCGGGTTCCTGGGTGAGATACTTGCGGAAACAGCTCTCAGCGCGAGTCAGGACGGAGGGCGCGCCTGCGGGATCGGGGTTGTCGCCGCGTTCGAACAACGCCCGGCCCGCCTGGTAATAAGGACTGAGGTCGTCGGGGACGTTCTTCTCCGCCGCCTTGAGATCGCGCTCGAGCTCCGGCCAGCGGCCACGCGCCGCGTCGGAGTAGGCAAGCATCGCGTAGGCGTCCACGCGTCCCGGCTCGAGCTTCCGCGCCTGCTCGGCGTACTTCTCCGCCAAGTCGAACTGCTTGCGTCCGTCCGGGCCGTAGAACTGCGCGAGATCGACCAGCACCTCGTAGTTGTGCGGGGCGGCCGTCAGCGCCTTCAGATACCAGGACTCCTGCTTGGCGGCGGTGTCTTTGTCTTGCTGAGCCAGGCGCGCCTCGGCGAGATTACCGCGCGCCGCGTCGATCTTCGCGATCTCCGCCGCCATCGCTTGCGCCTTGTCTCGACCGCCACCCATCAGCCGCGGCGCTTCGAGGTCGTATTCGAGCAAGCCAAACCGCGCGTCGAGGTCGTGGGGGTCGAGTGAGGCGGCTTTCTCGGCTTCTGACTTGAAGCGTCGCGCCCAGCCCGCCTTGCTGAAGAGCGACGCGCGTTCCGCAGTCTCGCCGCAAACCACGCCAAGCTGGTAGTGGTAGGCGGCCTTTATGCCGTCAAGCTCGACGGCTTTTTCCGCCAGCTTCAATGCGTTATCGAGATCGCCAAAAGCCAGCTTGACGCGCGAGAGCAGATACGCGGCCTGCGCGTCATTCGGGTTCGCCTGATAACGCTGCTCGATTGCCGCGCGCGCCTGCTTCCAGTGCCCGGCGTCGATAAGCGCTTCGGGTGCGGGATCGGCGGCCAAGGCGGCGAGCCCCATGGTCGTCGAGAGGGCCAGGCCGGCGATGAAAAGTGCCTGAAGTAATTGCTTCATGGATGGCTACCCGCTGGCGGCATCCCAATTCGTGCGCCCGGACTTACCTGGGCCACCCGCCTGGCCCCGAATAAACGTTTTGACCGGAAGGACGAGAGCGAGCACCATGAGCAGGAATATCAGGACAACTTCTACGAAATCTCGTGCAGGCCCGCTCTCATGTATCGCGCTGGCGAACGTGTTTGCGAGCACTTGGGTGACAGAGATCCCGCCAAACCTCGCCCCCCAGCCCCGGGGATTGAAGAACGGTGAGAACGGTAAAATCAAGACTGGGAATGCCCACACCCATACGATCACAAACATCACCAACCACGTCCAGCGGACTCCTTTGACGTACCCAGCCCATATGACAATCAGACCCATGGCAATAATTGCCAGGGAAGTGATCCCCGCGGGCGCGTACCAGTTCGGAATCACGACTTGATTGGCTATCGCGGACGGCGATACGTTTGCGATGTCCCGCAACCTGGTTTCATATGTAGTCCGGGCGTCGTCCAACATAGCCGGAGTGAGCGTAACGAGCGCCAATGTAAAAAGGATGGCTGAGACGGCCACTGCTCCGCGAGGGATCTTCAAGTCCCACCGATGATCAGCTAGCACAAATCTTTTGACCGGAAGGGCGAGAGCGAGCACCATGAGCAGCAACGTCACGACAGATTCTGCAAAATCGACTCTGGGGTTGCTCGCTGCTCGGAGTGGGGGCCATTGTCCGATAGGGAGCATGTTCCTCCAGTGGAACTCCGGCATGATCAAAATCGGGAATACCCACCCCCATGCGATCACCAACATCACCAACCACGTCCAGCGAACTCCTTTGATGTACCCAGCCCAGGTGACAATCAGACCGATTACGATGATTGCCAAGGAAGCAAAGCCGATGAACGCGTAGTAGTTGCTACTCCCGAGATGATGTGCTATGTCGAGCTCAGTTTGGGATACTGTCCAGACATTCGCCAACATAGCTGGCGTCTGCATAAGGAGCGCGAACGTAAAAAGGACGCTTGAGCCCGCCAGAGCGTCGCGGCGGATTTTCAAGTCGCACCTCTCCTGCCACTCACTGGAACATATCCTTGAGTTGGTAGCCCACGGCATGCCTTTCATGCCGTGGGTTCTTAAAGTCCCGGCCCGCGAAATGCCCACGGCACAGAAACCGTGCCGTGGCTACCCCTTTGTCCTACGCCCGCAGTGTATTCCTCACAAGAACCGCGGACCTGAGGAACGCAGGTCCGCACTACGTCCTTAACTCCACGATCGTCGCGCCGGCTCCTCCTTCGTTGGGCGGCGCCAGGTAGAACTTCTCCACGTGCGGGTGGGACGCGAACATCTCATGCAGGCTCTTGCGCAGGATGCCCTTGCCGTGCCCGTGGATGACGCGCAGGCGCGCGCGGCCGGCGAGAAACGCCTGGTCGAGGAACTTGTCGACCAGCTCGCGCGCTTCCTCGGCGGTCGTCCCGATAACGTTGATCTCGGCGGGCGCTTCGACGTCCGCCGGTCCGGAGACTGGGGCGCGCGAGATGCGGGGCGGGGTATTCATGCTTCGCGCCGACACGAGCGAGACGCCCGTGCTACCCGACAGTACGTGGGCTTCTTCGCGTGGGATGCGCATGCGCATGCGGCCGACCTCAACCTCCACCTGATCGTGATCGAGCAGCGCCGTGACGGTACCCGGCGTCGAGAGGCTGCTGACGCGCACGGGGTCGCCCACGGCGAGAGGTTTGTCCACTATGCGTTCGGGCGTCCCGGCCGCGGCCGCGGGCTCGCCCAAAGCTTCGAGCACTTGCGCGTCCCACTCCTCGCGCGCCTCGCGCTCGAAACGCGCCGCCTTGCGATCGAGGATTGCGCCCGTGGGCCGCGCTTTACCCGGCTGGCCGGCGCGCGCCTGCGCTTGGGCCTTCTCGAGCTGGGCGCGCAGCTCGGCGACGGTCTTCTGCCATTTCTCTTCGTATTGGCCCAGCGTCTCTTCCAGGCGGCGGTCGAGTTCCTTGAGCCGCGCGCGGCGTTCGCGCTGGAACTCGAGTTCGAGCTCACGCTGACGCGCTTCCGCCTCGCGACGCTGCTCGGCGAGGCGCGCCAGTTCCTTCTCCATCTCGGACTTCTGTTCGTGCAGCGACGCGACCAGCGCCGACGCCTGCGCTTCCGAGGGATCGATCAAGGTGCGCGCGCGGGCGACAATCGCGGCGTCGAGTCCCAGGCGCTGCGCGATGTCGAGTCCGCTCGACTTCCCCGGCAGTCCCACGAGCAGCCGGTAAGTCGGCTGGAGGGTCGCTTCGTCAAACTCCATCGCGGCGTTGACGGCTTCGGAGGTCTCCGCGGCGTAGGCCTTCAGGCGCGAATGGTGCGTGGTGACGAGCGTCGTCGCACCGCGCATCCGGAAATGTTCGAGGACGGCGACGGCGAGCGCCGCGCCTTCGTTCGGGTCAGTGCTCGAGCCGATTTCGTCGATCAGCACCAGAGCGTTCGCGCCCGCCACCTCGACCATCGACTGGATGTTGCGGACGTGCGCGGAAAACGTGCTGAGGTTCGCCTGAATCGACTGCTGATCCCCGATGTCCGCCAGAACGCGGTCGAAGAGCGCCAGTCGCGCGTAGCCGGCGGCGACGGGCAGCCCGGACTGCGCCATGAGCACGGCGACGCCCACCGTCTTGAGCGCCACGGTCTTCCCGCCGGTGTTCGGTCCGCTGACGATCATCAGCGTCTTCGGCGCTTTGAGCTCGATTGAGAGCGGCACGGACTTGCGGTCTTGCGCACGCAACGCGGCATCGAGCAGCGGATGGCGGACCTCGGCCAGGATCATCTCGCGCGCCGCGCCTGGCGCGTCCACGAACTCCGGCAGGCAGCAGTCGTACTGGCGCGCGAACTCCGCCTTGGCAAACGCCAGATCGAGCTCGCTCAGGATTTCGGTCGCGCGCGCCAGGTCGTCGCGGCGGGCGCGCAGCTTTTCTGTGAACTCTCCCAGGATGCGCTGGACTTCGGCGTACTCGTGGTCTTCGGCCTCGACCAGTTCATTGTTCAGCGGCACGGTTTCCATCGGCTCGAGGTAGAGCGTGGCGCCCGAGGAGCTCGCGCCGTGGATGATGCCGTCAACGCGGCGCTTCTCTTCGGCGCGGATGGGCAGGACGAACCGGTCGTTGCGCAGGGTGATGACCGCCTCCTGCAGGACCCCGGCCCGGCTCAGGCGATTGAGCAACTTCTCGAGCGTCGTCTGGATATCGATCTTCAACTGCTCGATGGAGCGGCGAATGCGGGCGAGGGCGGGGCTGGCCGAGGAATCCACCGAGCCGTCGGGCAGAATCTTGCCGTCGAGCTCGGCGACCAGGTCGCGGAAGTCGGCCATGCCGCCCGCCAGCAGGTCGAGGCTGGCGAAGGGCGTCTTGCGGAAGCGGTCGCGCAGGTCGCGGGCCGCCCGGGCGATGTCGACGAGGGCGAGGATTTCAAACGCCGTACATGAATCGCCCTCGATCCCGAGCTTCTCGAAGATAACACGCGGGTCGTCGAGCGATCCCAGGCTGGGACGCTGGCTCTCCCGCAGGAAGTCGCGCGCCTCGCCTGCACGCTGGTGGTCGCGGCGCAGGATCTCGAGTCGGATGTGGGGGCGCAGCTCCCGGAGCAAAGGTTCGCTGAGCGGGCCCGAAAGAAAGCCATGCACGAGCTCGATGATTCCCGGAAACTCCAAGGCTTCGAGCGAAAAAGGATCAGCTTGGTAAACGTTGTCCATTGCGCCTGTGGCGAGAGCCCGATGTCGTCAAGGGGCATCGTAACGATGGGCGCGCGTGGGTGTCAAACGGAGTGATGCTTGACGTCCACACCAAGCATCGCGGGCACTGCGTTTAGGGCGGACCTGGGATCTACAAATAGTGGAGTTACTTATGAGTTATTCCGGAATCAAGAATTCTGTATCTGATATAAGTCGTGTATAATAAATAGCATAGGAGGTGTTTTCAGCAAGATGTCAAACCTGCGGTCGCTCTCTTTGCTTGACGCTGACTCCCCTCAGCCCATAAGATAGGCCATGGCCAATACCGTAGGGCGGGGGGAGTCCCGAAGGGAGTCGGTAAGAGCGCGGCCAGACTGAACCAGATTGAACTTGCCTTTCTTTTGTGACCCTTAAGCGTCCTCTGTGATGAGCCAAGTCCGACGTTTACTTGTCTTTATGCGACCCTACTCGCTGCGCTTCGCGGCGGCAGTGGTCCTGATGGCGGTGGTCGGGGCCTCGGAAGCGTTGATGGCCCTGCTGATCCGGCCGGTCTTTGACCGGTTGTTCGTCCCCGGCAACGCGCCCATCCTTCTCTTCAACTGGCCTTTTAGCGGACATCCCGTTTATCTGCAAGACCTTGTCCCACATCATTTCCACAACGTCTGGACGGTGATTGCGGTAGCCGTCATCGCCGTGACCATCATCAAGGGATTCTCGGAATTCTCCGCCACCTATCTTATTAATTATGTTGGCCATTCGGTAGTCCGCGACCTGCGCAACTTGCTCTACTCGAGGATTATCGAGCAGTCCATGGCCTTCTTCACCCGGCATTCCACTGGCAAGCTGATGTCCGCCGTGACGAGCGACATCGAGAAGGTCCAGAACGCCGTTTCGCAGGCCTCAGCCGATTCGCTGCGCGAGATGTTTACGCTGGTGGGCCTGGCGTCGGTCATCTTCTACCTCGACTGGCGGCTGGCGCTGGTATCGCTCGTACTCGTGCCGTTCATCATCTTACCGTCCTCCAAGATCGGCCAGTACATCCGGATTTCGAGCCGCCGCAGCCAGGACAAGATGGCGGAAATCAACAACGTCCTGCAGGAGACTTTCAGCGGCATCCGCATCGTCAAGGCCTTCGGGATGGAGATGTTCGAGATCGCCAAGTTCAAGCAGGCCACCCGGCGGCTGCTGAGGATCAACTTGCGCTGGGTGCGCGCCAACGCCGCCACCGCGCCGCTCATGGAGCTGCTGGGGGCGATCACCATTGCGGGGCTGCTGCTTTACGCGCGCAATCAAATCCTCCACCACGCGCAGACCACCGGCGGCTTTGTGGCGTTCCTCTACGCCCTGCTCAAGATGTACGAGCCCATCAAGCGGCTGACCGGGGTCAACAACGCCTTCCAGCAGGCGGTGGGCGCCTCCGAGCAGGTCTTTAAGTACCTGGACGTGCGCTCCGAAATTCAGGACGCGCCGAACGCCGTCGTCCTGGCGCCCTTTTCGAAGGAAATCGTCTTCGACGATGTGGAGTTCGACTACGAGCCGGGCATCCCCTTGTTGCGCGACGTGAACCTGCGCATCGCCAAGGGCGAAGTCGTGGCCATTGTGGGATCGAGCGGCGCCGGCAAGACCAGTCTCGCCAACCTCATACCTAGGTTCTTTGACGTGACTGCAGGGCGGATACTGGTCGACGGGCACGACGTCCGCGACGTCACCTGCAGCTCGCTCCGGGCGCAGATTGGCATGGTCACGCAGGAGACCATCCTCTTCAACGACACGGTGTTCAACAACATCTGCTACGGGCACACGCCGCAACGCGCCGAGCAGGTGGAGCTGGCGGCGGGGGCGGCGCTGGCCCACGACTTCATCATGGAGATGCCACTCGGCTACCTGACGGTGATCGGGGAGCGCGGGCAGCGCCTCTCGGGAGGCCAGCGCCAGCGCATCGCCATCGCCCGGGCGCTACTCAAGAATCCGCCGCTCCTGATTCTTGATGAGGCGACCTCGGAACTCGACACGGAGTCAGAACTTCTGGTGCAGCGGGCGCTGAGCAACCTGATGGTGGGACGCACCGTGTTGGTGATTGCCCACCGGCTGTCGACCGTCCGCCGCGCCGACCGCATCGTGGTGCTCGACCGCGGCACGATCTCCGAGATCGGCACGCATGAGGATTTGGTGAGCCGCGGAGGTATCTACCAGCGGCTGCACGAGCTGCAGTTCGTGGATGTGGAGCCGTGAGCCGTTGTAGCGCCGCTCTATGAGCGGCGAAATCGTTGAAAAGGCAAGGCCGCCGGTCCCTTACAGGCAGGCTTCGACCGGCGCTACAGAGAAGCGATATGATTCGCAGCATGACCGGCTACAGCCGACGACGGCGCGAGGAGAAGGACTTCTCGCTTTCGGTGGGCATCAAGAGCACCAACCACCGCTTCCTCGACTTGCAACTGCGCCTGCCGGTCGAGCTCGAGCCCTTTGATCCCCTGGTGCGGCGCCTGGTGAAGGATGGAGTGACGCGCGGGCACGTTGAGGTCACGGTGGGCGTGGAAGGGGCGGGCGCGGCCGAACTGCACATCGATGAGAAGCTGCTCGGCGCCTACGCGCACGCCTGCCAGAAGCTGCGCGACCAGTACGGGTTCAGCGCGCCGGGGGACCCGGTGACGCTGCTGCGCATCCCGGGGATGGTGGGCGCCGCGAACGGCACGCTATCTCCCGAGGCCCTGGAGCGCGTTCAGCAAGTCCTCGAGAGTCTGACCGTCGAGACCCTCGAGCACTTGAACGAGATGCGGGCGCGGGAAGGCGCGGCCCTCGAGCAGGACTTGCGCAAGCGCCTGGAACGCCTGCGCGGACTATCGGACGGCGTCACGCGGCTGGCGGAGCGCGTCCCACAACTGTATCAGCGACGGCTCGAGACGCGGGTGCGGGAGATGCTGGCGGGTGTGGAGCTTGACCGGGGGCGCGTGGCTCAGGAGGTCGCGCATCTCGCCTCCCACTCCGACATCACGGAAGAGCTTACGCGCTTCCGCAGCCATCTCGACCAGGCGGCGCACCTGCTCGACGAAAGTTCGGAAGTGGGCAAGAAGCTCGATTTCCTGCTGCAGGAGCTGAACCGCGAGGCCAATACCGTGCTGTCGAAGACCACGGACGTCCCCGAGGTGGGCCTGGAGATAGCCCGGCAGGCCATCGAGATGAAGACGGAGATTGAGAAGCTACGCGAGCAGGCCCAGAACATCGAATGAGAGCCGGGCGGAAAAACTCGGCTCGAGGCGGCCGAAGCCGCCGGGTTCCGGCACGGCGAGGCTCGATCATCGTCATCTCGGCGCCCTCGGGAGCGGGCAAGTCGACGCTGGTGAAGCGGCTGCTCGCCTGCTGTCCCGGCTTGATGTTCTCCGTGTCGCACACCACGCGCCGTTCGCGCGCGGGCGAGCGAAACGGGCGCGAGTATTTCTTCGTCAGCCCGGCGCGCTTCGGCCAGATGATCGCGAGGAACGAGTTCGCTGAGTGGGCCGAGGTGCATGGTCATCTCTACGGAACGGCCCGAGCCGAGCTGGGCGCGGCCGAAGCGACGGGACGCGACATCCTGCTGGATCTCGACGTCCAGGGCCACCGCCAGATCAAGCAGCGGCTGCCCGAGGCGGTGAGCGTGTTCATCCTGCCGCCCAGCTTCGAGGAGCTCGACCGGCGGCTGCGGCGTCGGCATTTGGACGCGCCGGAAGTGATAGCCCAGCGCCTGGCGGACGCGCGCCAGGAAATCACCCACTGGCCCGAGTATGACTATCTGGTGGTGAACGATCGCTTGCCGGTGGCGACCGAAGCGCTCAAGTCGGTGGTCCACGCGGCGCGTCATCGCCGGCTCTGTCAGCAGGATCGTGCCCGCAAGATTTCTGAAACCTTTGGAGGATAAAACGAAATGGATTTTCCCCAGAACCTAGACAGCAAATTCCGATATATTCTCGTCGCCGCCAAGCGCGCGCGGCAATTGCAGGCTGGAGCGAGACCGTTGATCCAGACGCAAAGCAAGAAGACGACTCGCGTTGCGCAACAGGAAGTCCTGGCGGGACTCGTGCCCATCGAGATTCCGGAATTGGAAACGGAAGCGAACGGGACCAAGAAAAAGAAGGAATAGAGGCGGACCTCGTACCTGACACCTGGAACCTGGCGCCTGGGTTTTGATTATGCGCGTAGCACTGGGAGTGACGGGCGGGATTGCCGCTTACAAGGCGGCGGAACTGCTGCGACTGCTCGAGGAACGCGGCCTCGAGGTGCAAGTCATCATGACTCCGAGCGCGCGCGAGTTCGTCGCGCCGCTCACCTTCGCCGCGCTCTCCGGCCGCAAGGTCATCACCGAGATGTTTGGTGAGACGGCGGGCGGCGGCGCCAACGTCGAGAGCGCCATCGAGCACATCGCTGTGGCGCAGTCGATTGATGCGCTGGTGATCGCCCCCGCCACCGCCGACGTCCTCGCCAAGATGGCGCACGGCATCGCCGACGATTTCCTCACCACGCTGGTCCTCGCCACTAAAGCGCCGGTAATTGTGGCGCCGGCCATGAACGTCAACATGTGGGAAAACGCGGCCACGCAGGAGAACCTCGAGGTCCTGCGCCGGCGCCGGGTCCGCGTGGTCGACCCCGAGCCGGGATACCTGGCCTGTGGCATGACGGGGCAGGGCCGGCTCGCATCTGTTGAGGCCATCGCGCGCGCGGTGGTCGAGACGCTGGGGCTGAAGGACGACCTGCACGGTGAGACAGTGTTGGTGACGGCCGGGCCAACCGAAGAACCGCTCGACGCCGTCCGCTATCTCAGCAATCGGTCCTCGGGGAAGATGGGATATGCGGTGGCCGAAGCCGCGCGGCGCCGCGGCGCGCGCGTGATTCTGGTGAGTGGACCTTCGCGGCTCGATCCGCCGGACGGTGTGGTGGTCGAGGGCGTTCGCACCGCGGACGAGATGGCCGCTTCCGTCCTCGGGCATCTTGAAGAGTCGAGCATCGTCGTGATGGCGGCTGCTGTCGCCGATTTCCGGCCGGCTGAGGTTCAAACTCAGAAGCTCTCGAAGCACGACCTTTCCGAGGTCAAACTGGCGAGGACCCGCGACATCCTGGCGGAGATCGCCCTCGGCCGCCGCGCCGGCCAACTGGTGGTCGGATTTGCTGCCGAGACAGATCACGTCCTCGAGAAAGCGGCTGCCAAACTCGCGGCGAAGCGGCTTGACCTGATCGTGGCGAACGATGTGACCGAGGAAGGCGCAGGCTTTGAGGTCGACACCAACATCGTCACCCTGCTGTTCCCCGACGGCCGCTCGAAGCCGCTCGAGAAGATGAGTAAGTTCGACGTCGCGCAGCGCATTCTCAACGAGGTCGTCGAGCTGAGAAGGGCAGGGGTCAGGAGTTAGGGGTTAGGGTGGACGAGCGTCTGCGCCAAGAGGTCGCCGCCTGGCTCGAGTTCTACCGCGAACTCGGCATCGAGGAGTTCTCCTTGCAACCGCGGTCGTCGCAACTCGCAACGCCAACTCCGAAAGTTGAAGTGCAGCATTCCGGGGCCAGAGTCCAGGAGCCAGTGAAGTCTGAGGTCGCCCCACGACCCCCGACTCCCGGGCCCGCAATTTCTGAACCCCGAACGGCGGTTCTTCCTGGCGTACCGGCGCAGGCACTCAGCCTGTTTGAAGCTCCCTCACCCAAGCGCTCGGAGAGCGAGACCCTCGAGCAAATTCGCGAGGACCTGGGCGACTGCCACCGGTGCCGTTTGGCCGCGGGCCGCAAGACCATCGTCTTCGGCCAGGGTAATCCGCACGCCGAACTGGTTTTCGTGGGCGAGGGTCCAGGCGCTGACGAAGACGAGCAGGGGTTGCCCTTTGTGGGACGCGCTGGACAACTGCTCAACCGCATGCTGCAGTTTGTCGGCATCAAGCGCGAGGACGTTTACATCTGCAACGTCGTCAAGTGCCGCCCTCCAGGCAATCGCACGCCGGAACGCGACGAAGTGGAAGCTTGCTCGCCCTTCCTCTTCCGCCAGCTCCAGGCCATCCGCCCTCGCTTGATCTGCTGCCTGGGCGCCCCCGCCGTTCGCACCCTGCTGGGCGTCAAAGAGGGCATGCTCAAAATCCGCGGCCACTTCTACGACTACGGCGGCACGAAGGCGCTTGCCACCGTCCACCCCGCTTACGTGCTGCGCAATCCGCGCGAAGAGAAAATCCTGCGCGAGGATTTCGAGAAGATCCGCGATTTCCTCAAACGAAGATGAGGGGTGGGCAAGCGCGGCCTGAATCCGCCCAAGAGGTGCGGGAACGTGCTGCGTTAGCGGGCAACTCGTCTTAACGCGACCGGTCGGTTGACCGTGCTAGAATGCAACAGAGAGCAACCTATGGAACGCGAATTCACAGGCGTCTTCGAGAGACATGGGCGTTGGTATGTTGCCTACGTTGAAGAGATTCCCGGCGTGAATACGCAAGGACGAACGCTCGCCGAGGCACGGCGCAACCTGCGGGAAGCACTTCGATTGATTCTCGAGACCAATCGCCAGTTGGCCGCGAAACACTCTCAGACGGCGCGCCGCGAGCCCATAACCGTGGAAGTCTGAGCTGGCGCGTATGAAACGGCGGCAACTTGAGCGCCACCTTACTGAACATGGGTGTGAACTCCTTCGCGAGGGCTCGCGACATTCGGTCTTCTATAATCCTCGGGAAAGCACGACTTCCACCGTACCCCGCCACAAAGAGATCAATGAACATCTGGCTCGCAAGATCTGCCGTGACCTGAAAATTCCGTCGCCACAATAAAACCAGCACGAAGGGATCCGCTTTGTTCAGAAAAATCCTCGTTGCCAATCGCGGTGAGATTGCTCTGCGGGTGATGCGCACCTGCCGCGAGATGGGACTTGCGACCGTCGCCGTCTACTCGGACGTCGACCGCAAAGCGCCGCATGTACGCTACGCCGATGAGGCGTACCCCATTGGCCGCGCGCCCTCGACGGAGAGTTACTTGCGCATCGACCGCATCCTCGACGTAGCCAAGCGCTGTCACGCCGAGGCGATTCATCCCGGCTACGGCTTTCTTTCCGAAAACCAGGAGTTCGCGCGCGCTTGCGCGGCGGCGGGAATCCTCTTCGTCGGGCCACCCGCTTCCGCCATGGAGCTGATGGGCTCGAAGACGGCGGCGCGGCACGCGGCGATTGCCGCCGGACTGCCCGTCGTGCCCGGCGTTGACCGCAACCTTGAAAGCTTCGAGGAAATACGACGCGTCGCGGAGGAGATCGGCTATCCGGTGATGCTGAAGGCGGCGGCGGGCGGCGGCGGCAAAGGCTTGCGGCTGGTCCACGCACCCGGCGAACTCGAGTCGGCCTGGCGCAACGCGTGCTCCGAGGCCGAGAACGCCTTTGGCGACGCCTCCGTCTATCTCGAGAAGTATCTCGACCGCCCGCGGCACATCGAGATCCAGGTTCTGGGCGATCAGCACGGGCACTTGATTCATCTTGGCGAGCGCGAGTGTTCGCTGCAACGCCGCCATCAAAAGGTGATGGAAGAGTGCCCGTCGCCCGTCGTCGACGAACCGCTGCGGCGGCGCATGGGCGAGACTGCCGTCCGCATCGCCCAGCTCGCGGGATACGTGAATGCCGGCACGGTCGAATTCCTGGTCGACCAAGACCGCAATTTCTATTTCCTCGAGATGAACACGCGGCTGCAGGTCGAGCATCCGATCACGGAGCTTGTGGTGGGCATCGATCTGGTGCGGGAGCAGTTGAAGATTGCGGCGGGCGAGCGGCTCGCGCTTGCGCAGGACGACGTGCGGATGCACGGTGCGGCGATCGAATGCCGCGTGTACGCGGAAGATCCCGAGAACAATTTCTTCCCGTCGCCTGGCCTCATCACGCGGCTCAAGACGCCGTCCGGGCCGGGGGTTCGCGACGACAGCGGCGTCTACGAAGGCTGGACGGTACCGCTCGAATACGATCCGCTGCTCTCGAAGCTCGCCGTGTGGGGCCGCGACCGCGACGAAGCCATCGCCCGGATGCGGCGCGCCCTCGCAGAATACGACGTCGAGGGCATCAAAACCAATCTTGCGTTCTTCCGCCGCTTGCTCGGTCATCCTGACTTCGTCGCCGGCCGGCTCGATACGGGACTAGTCGACCGCGCGCTGGCCGACGGCTCCGGAGCCGATCGTTCGCGCGAAACGGAAATCGCGGCGATGCTCGCGGCGGCGCTCCACGCGACGCGCACCGAGCCGAAGGCGAGTGTCCAGCGAGCTGCTATGGGCGAGAGTCGGTGGAAAATCGCCGGCCGCGAGGCGCTGCTCGATTCCTGGCCGCGGCGCGAGCGAAATTAGAGAGGACAATGGCGAATCGCGGCAGGTGTCATTCTGAGGAGCGCAGCGGTCCTGAGCGGAGCGAAGGAAGAATCTCGCAGTGCCGAACCAGAGCGAGATCCTTCGCTTCGCTCACGATGACACGCTGGAAGGCGTTCGACAGAGAGCGTACAGAAGACGATGAAATTCGATATCAAGCTGCGCGCCGGGACTGAAACGACCGAGCACCGGCTCGAGCTCCCTACCGGCACAGCGAACCACGCGAGCGGCGGGCAGCTCCAATTCTCGCTCGACGGCGACGCTACGATGCGCGCGGCCGACTGGGCTGAGGTCGCGCCCGGCGTCTACTCGATCCTGCTCGACGGGCGGTCGTACGAGGCTTGCGTCACCGTCTCGCCCGAGGCGACGGCGGCGCGCGAGTTCTCCGTTACGGTCGGCACGCGCCAGTACAGCATCGAACTCCAAGACCCGCGCGAACGGCGGCACGGCGGCATCACCGGCGCGCATCAAGGGCCGCAGGAGATTCTCGCGCCCATGCCGGGGAAAATCGTCAAGGTGCTGGTAGAAGAGAATCAACAGGTCGCGGCGGGCGCGGGCCTGGTGGTGATCGAAGCGATGAAGATGCAGAACGAGCTGCGCGCCCCGCGTCCCGGCCGGGTGGAAAAGGTTTATGTCGAGGCAGGGGTGGGCGTCGAAACCGGCGCGAAGTTGGTGCGCCTGGCGTCGTAGCGGAGCGCCGTCAGCCTGAAGTCGGCAGCAGGACCGAGTCCGGCGACGCACTACTTGGTCGCGGCGGTGCCCGTTCCGGCCACGATCTTCTCGGCCAGGTAGTTCACGACTTTGGCGTGGTTGCGCAGATCCTCGATGTAGGCCGCCTTCAGCAGTTCTTCCTTTTCACTCATCAGCGTCTGCCGGATGCTGCTCGCGACTTGGGGATCGCTGACGGGATGCTGGCCGGGCTCCTCGCGGCCCAACAGCTTGATGATGTGAAAGCCGTCGGGCTCCTCGATGATGGGCGAGATTTCCCCGGTCTTGAGCGAGCTGAGCGCGCGCAACAGCGGACCGTTGGCAGCAAGCGACGACGCCGGAACGAAGCCCATGTCGCCGCCGCCTGAAGCGGTTCGCGGGTCTTCAGAGTACTCCTGAGCGAGCGTCGCAAAATCGGCGCCGGTGCGAAGCTGCGCGTAGAGATGTTCGATCTTGCGGCGCGCGGCGGCAGGACCGCGAGCGTCGTCGTTCTTGAGGTTCCGCAATTGCGGTTCCGTCCTGGGGGTGACGGCGATCTGCGCGAGATGGTAGTGCGTCTCGGGAACGTCGAAAGTGGCGCGGTTGCGCTCGTAGTAGGCCGCAATTTCCGCGTCGGTCACGATGACGCGTGACGCGATTTCCTTGTTCACGAGCTTCTGGATGACCAGGCTCTCGCGCACCTGCTGCCGGAAATCGTTGAGGTCAAGTCCCTGGTTGCTGAGCCTTCCCTGAAATTCCTCTTTGGAGTAAGGGCTTTCAAGCTGCGCCACTTTGGTGTCGACCTCGGCTTCGGAAACGGCGATCTGGGAGTGCGCGGCATGAGCCAGCAGGATTTGATTATTGATCAGCTCGTCGAGCACGTTCAGCTTCAATCCGAGAGCCTGCTCCTCGCTGCCCGCGTCGGACCCCGAAGTCAGGCGGCTGCGGTAGTGCTTCTCGACCTCGTCGCGGAAGATGGGCGTCCCGTCCACTTCCGCCCAGACTTCGCGGTCCGACGGCGCTTTGCGAGCGCACGACGGCACGAGCCCCGCGACCGTCACGACGGCCAGGATCATGGGAACGAGCAGCCGCCACCTGCGCCCGCGCGGGACTTGATGAAACCTAGCTTGGAATTGCATAAGCAGATTGTAGCGTGTTCGCGGGCTAAACAGAACCGGCTTTGACAGCGGTGGCGTCCTATTGATGTTCGCATAATATAGTTTAACCGAGCGCCAAGCGGGATTGCTGCCAGCAGGCCGCCAGGATACGCGGGCGACGCCGGATACGTTTCAGCGCTCGTCGCGCTCGACCGTCCAGTTCCCAGTAATCCCGAGGGC
>DASZAI010000091.1:0-18468 GCA_035945295.1 Terriglobia bacterium
CAGGTTGCACTCCTGCAGAGCCTGCCTCCGCTTCACCAGCCGGCGGCCATCTTGGGGGGAAAGCCGTTCGCAGTACCATCGAATTCCAGCGAACGGCGAACAGTGTCTTAGCTGTTTGTCTCAGCCCAGGGGACCACCCCAAAATCAATTACGTGAAGGGTTACTTAAGTCGCTGGGAGCACGGCTTTGTGAGTCTGTTAAGACATCCCAGGGAAAGAGAGAAACTTGCACGTCGAATCGGCGCGGATCGATCGTCCGCAATGTTAGCCCCTCTCTCCCCCTTCAAGATGCTGAGCCGCGCAAGGCCTTGCGCGTGAAGACTTACTTGGTCCCCGGAAACTTAATGTGGCGTTAACTTAATGACGAATACTCCGGGTTGTCAACTAACCGAAGCATAATTTAAGAGCGAGCCAGGTGAAAATCAGGTGTTTTTTGTACACCGCTTCTCAGGATAAAACCCCGGATGCTTGCCATCATTTAGCTTTGCGGCAGCGGCTTGACAGCCGCTGTCCGTAGGCAAGGTCCGAATACGTGCCGCAACTTCATTCGACGGAAAGACTCTCTACTACACGACGGATGGGAACGTTTAGTCCATCTCTGCCGACGACGGGATGCCAAATAAGATTCGTGCCGGAGATGGTGTCGCGGTCGATCCCAACGGGAAAGACCTTTTTGTCAACTTGTTTGGGTCGAAGGAAACAAGCTATTTCGGATTCCGCTTTCAAGGGATCCGGGACAAGAGATTCACACTCCAGCCGGCCTTCCCGATGAACAACCCCCCGGATGATCGACCATCAAATCGCTCGTATCAAGTGTCCAGCGGGCCGCCGCGGTCAGTGTCTTTCTGACCGAGCGCTTTTTCGCCCTTTATTCTAAAGCAGCCACATGAGCGGGGCCTGGGCCCCTTCCGTCGCCTCCGAATCCGACACCGCAGCATACTTCATCGGACCGCGAATGGCTCTAACGCGGCCCCTCAGGGCTCATAGCCCGCGCAGTTCGTCCTCGCTGAGCCCAAAGTAGTGCCCCACTTCATGTAGCAGCGTCGCGCGGATCTGCTGGCGCACCTCCCCGTCGCCGGAGCAAACGGCCTCGATGTTGCGCTGATAAAGATAAATCCGGTCTGGGGGGCTGAAAGAAAAGACGCTCTTCTCCGTGCGAGGGATGCCGTGAAACAGGCCCAGCAGCAATCCTTCGCTCTCCGCTTCGTGGGGCGGCAAGTCTTCCACGATAATCGCTACATTGGTAAGCTTCTCACGAAACGTCCTAGGCAGACCGTTCAGGGCTTGCGCAACCAATGTTTCAAACTTGCTTCGCTCCATCTCATTCGGATTGTACTCGTGTTTCCTCAGAGAGGGGTGGGCCGCTCGTTGGCGTGAACGTCTATCACCAAGACTTTCTGCCGTGCCTAGCGCTGCCAGTCTGACGCATGTGACGTTCCACGCGCTCCGCCACACGTTTGCCTGTTATTGCTCCAGCGCGGAGCCAGCCTCGACTATGTCAAGGATCAGATGGGCCACAGCTCCATCCAAGTAACGGTCGATATCTAAGGTCTCTCGTGCCGGGTGGAGACATCACCTGGATCGACCGGCTGGACTCCGAAACAAGGTCGCAACCATCCGCAACCCAGACGCAACCAGCCGATGAGGGAGATCGCGTCGAGCGGCTGGGTGTCATTGAAAATGTCGGTGGGCCCACCAGGACTCGAACCTGGGACCAACGGATTATGAGTCCGCTGCTCTAACCAACTGAGCTATGGGCCCGCAATCATCTCAGGCTGCTGCTTCGGGAAGTGTAGCGGAAATCGTCACGAGTATAAATCGATTCTCCGAGGTCCCGCGGGCCAGCCCAGCCCGCACCTCGAGGCTCCTTCGGGGGACGATTAGAGACCGGCTCACCGCCGGACGAACCGCCGTCTCGGGCCGCGTCGCAATCTTGACGGTCTGCCAAAGCGCGGTTCTGCTAAGCCCAACGTCGGGCGGCCCTCTATAACCTCTCCCGCAGTTCTTTGAGTTTGTAAAGGACCTGGCATCCGATGCCGACAAAGCCCGGCGCGAGATGTAAGCGATGCGGGTGTCATCCGCTGGCTCACGTCGCCAACCAAGCGCGAGGCGATAGAGGCGATAAGGGACGGCTATCCTGCGGACTGTGATGTCTGGGATCAACAACTGAGCCGGGCGGGCGATGGCCGTCCCTTCTGCCTTTTAGTTCGGGACGCGCAGGGCGTACGAACTCAGCACCCGCATGTAGTTGGTGCGCGCGAAGGTTTCAGGCTGGCTTACCGAGCGCAGGGCCATGCTGCCTTGCATCTGGCGGATGCTCGAGTATTCGTGCTCTTCCATCCAGTCGACCGCTTCCTGGCGCACCCGCACCAGGTGATCGATACCGTGCTTGAGCAGCGCCGAGGTCATCATGGCGACACGCGCGCCCGCCATCATCGCCTTGAGCACGTCGCGGCCGGTGTGCACGCCGCCCGTCACCGCCAAGTCCGCCTGGACGTTCCCATACAGGATGGCGACCCAGTGGAGGCGCAGCAGCAGTTCGTAGGAGCTGCTGAGGACCAGGCTGGGCACCACTTCGAGCGTGTCGAGATCGAAGTCGGGTTGATAAAAGCGATTGAAGAGGACCAGGGCGTTCGCGCCCACGTGGTCGAGCTTGCGGCCGACGTTGGCCATCGAGGTGAAGTAAGGACTCAGCTTGACGGCCACCGGAATCTGCACCGCCGCCTTCACCTCGCGCACCAGCTCCACGTAGCGGTTTTCGATTTCTGCCGCCGTGACGCCGGCATCGACTGCCACGTCGTAGATGTTGAGCTCGAGGGCGTCGGCGCCCGCCTGCTCCATCTTGCGCGCGTACTTCGTCCAGCCGCCGGGTGAGACGCCGTTCAAACTGCCGATGACGGGAATCTGCACGGCTTTCTTCGAGCGCAGCAAGTGTTCGAGGTATCCGTCCGGGCCGCGGTTGTACCACGTCAAGTCGGGAAGATAGGTGAGCGACTCGGGAAAGCTTTCGGTGCCCGCGCCCAGAAAACGGTCGAGCTCGTGACTCTCGAGCGTGATCTGCTCCTCGAACAGCGAATGCAGCACGACGGCGCCGGCGCCCGCGTCCTCGATGCGGCGGATGCAGCCGAGGTCCTCGGAAAGCGGCGATGCCGACGCCACCAGCGGACTCTTCAGGTTCAGGCCAAGATAGGTTGTCGTGAGGTCGATCATGGCTTCACCTCTTTGCCGTCTCCGGCAACGCTCATGCGGGCCCAGTTTTCATACAACCGCCAGCGCTCGTTCACGTCCTCCTGCGCCAGCTCGAGCAGCTTCCGCGCCGCCTCGGGATCGCTGTGCGCCAGCATCGTGTAGCGCGTCTCGTTGTAGATGTACTTCTCGAGTGGAATCGAGGGCGGACGCGAATCAAGCTGCAGCGGATTCCCTTGCTTCGCCAGCTCGGGATGATAGCGGAAGAGCGGCCAGTATCCCGAAAGCGTCGCCGCCTTCTGCTGCTCGATCCCGTAGGCCATGTCGTAGCCGTGCGCGATGCAGTGGCTGTAGGCGATGATGAGCGACGGGCCGTCGTAAGCCTCCGCCTCCCAAAACGCCTTGAGGGTCTGCGTGTCGCTGCCGCCCATCGCGACGCGCGCCACGTAAGCGTGGCCGTAGGTCATGGCCATCATCGCGAGATCCTTCTTGGGCGCTTGCTTTCCGCCCGCCGCGAACTTGGCGACGGCGGCGCGCGGCGTCGCTTTCGACATCTGTCCGCCGGTGTTCGAGTAGACCTCCGTGTCGAGCACCAGGATGTTGACGTTCGCGCCCGAGGCCAGCACGTGGTCGAGCCCGCCGTAGCCGATGTCGTACGCCCAGCCGTCGCCGCCCACCAGCCATACGCTTTTCTTCACCAAGGCGTCCGCGACCGAGAGCAGTTCGCGCGACGCGAAAGTCTTCAGACCTTCGAGCTTTTCCTTCAGGACCTTCACGCGCTCGCGCTGTGCACTGATTTCGGCGGGTTCGGTTTGCTTCGCCTCGAGGATTGCCTGGACCAGTTCTTCGCCGAGCAGCCCCGCGAATTGCGGCAGCAGATGACGCGCGTAGTCGGCGCGCTTGTCGAGCGCCAGCCGTATGCCGAGTCCGAACTCCGCGTTGTCCTCAAACAGCGAGTTTGACCACGCCGGGCCGCGGCCCTCCGCGTTCACCGTGTAAGGCGTGGTCGGCAGATTGCCGCCGTAAATCGACGAGCAGCCCGTCGCGTTGGCGATGATGGCGCGGTCGCCGAAAAGCTGAGTGAGCAGCTTGACGTAAGGCGTCTCGCCGCACCCGGCGCACGCGCCCGAGAACTCGAACAGCGGCTCGAGCAGTTGGACGTCCTTCACTTGGCCGAGGCTGAGCGTCTGCTGCTCCGGTCCCGGCAGCTTGAGGAAGAAATCCCAGTTGGCGCGCTCCGGCTCGCGCAGCGGCGGCTGCGGCGCCATGTTGATGGCCTTGTGCCGCACTTCGCTCTTGCTCTTTGCCGGACACACTTCCACGCACAGCCGGCATCCCGTGCAATCCTCCGGCGACACTTGGAGCGTGTAGCGCATCTCCTTGAAGTCTTTCCAGCGCGCCGGACTGGATTTGAAGGTTGCGGGCGCATCCGCCAGCCGCTCGGCGGGATACACCTTGGCGCGGATCACCGAGTGCGGGCACACCATGACGCACTTGCCGCATTGGATGCAGAGCGGCTCGTCCCACACGGGAATCTCGACGGCGATGTTGCGCTTCTCCCAGCGCGCCGTGGCGGTCGGGAAAGTGCCGTCCACCGGGAACGCGCTCACCGGCAGTGAATCGCCGTGTCCCGCGATGATGGGCGCGGTCACGCGTTGCACAAACTCCGGCGCCTCGGCGGGCACCGCGGCGGCCAAGTCAAACACGCTGGTCACGCGTTCGGGCACCCGCACTTCCGCCAAGTGGCCGAGCGCACTGTCGACGGCGGCGAAGTTTTTCTCGACCACCGCCTCACCGCGCTTTCCGTACGTCTTCTCGATCGAACGCTTGATCGCCTGGATGGCCTCGTCGCTCGGCAGCACGCCGCTGATGGCGAAAAAGCACGTCTGCATCACGGTGTTGATGCGGTTGCCCATGCCCGCTTCGCGCGCCACGCGCCCCGCATCGATCACGAAGAAGCGCAGCCGCTTCGCGAGGATCTGCTCTTGCAGCGAGCGCGGCAGGTGGTCCCAGACATCGTCCGGGCCGTACGGGCTGTTGAGCAGAAACGTCGCGCCCGGCTCGGCCGCTTCGAGGACGTCAAATCGCTCGAGGAACGCGAACTGGTGGCAAGCGACGAAACTGGCGCGGCTGATAAGGTACGTCGAGCGGATGGGACGCGGCCCAAACCGCAGGTGCGAGACGGTCATCGAGCCTGACTTCTTCGAGTCGTAGACGAAATAGCCCTGCGCGTAGTTCTCCGTGTCCTCGCCGATAATCTTGATGGAATTCTTGTTGGCGCCCACCGTCCCGTCTGACCCGAGACCATAGAAAATGGCGCGCACGGTGTCCGGATCCTCGGTCGAGAACGCCGGGTCGTAGTCGAGGCTCAGGTGGGTCACATCATCCTGAATGCCCACCGTGAAGTGACTGGCGGGGCGCGCCACCTGCATCTCATCGAAGACGCCCTTGATCATGGCGGGCGTGAATTCCTTGGACGAGAGGCCGTAGCGCCCGCCGATGACGCGCGGCGCGCGTGCGAAACGCTCGCTCTGCCCCGACGTGATCGCCTCGCTCAGCGCCGCCACGATGTCCAGATAAAGCGGCTCGCCGACCGCGCCCGGCTCTTTCGTGCGGTCGAGCACGGCAATCGTCCTGACGCTCGCGGGCAACGCCGCCACAAAGTGTTCGACGGCGAACGGGCGATAGAGGCGCACCTTGAGCAGGCCCACGCGCTCGCCCCGCGCCTGAAGGTGCGCGACGGTTTCCTCGACCGCCTCGGCGCCCGAGCCCATCAGCACGATGACGCGCTCGGCGTCGGGCGCGCCCACATAGTCAAACAGGTGATACTGCCGGCCGGTGCGATGCGCGAACACGTCCATCACGTTCTCGACGATGGTCGGGCACGCCCAGTAGTACGGGTTCGCGGCTTCGCGCGCCTGGAAGAAGACGTCAGGATTCTGCGCCGTCCCGCGGATCACCGGATGGTCAGGCGAGAGCGCGCGAGCGCGCTGGGCGCGCACCAGACGCTCGTCGAGCAGCGCGGCAATGTCCTCGCTGGTGAGCTGTTCGACTTTCGCGACTTCGTGCGACGTGCGGAAGCCGTCAAAGAAATGCAGGAAGGGGACGCGCGCTTCGAGTGTGGCCGCCTGCGCGATGAGCGCGAAGTCCATCGCCTCCTGAACGGAGTTCGAAGCCAGCATCGCGAAGCCGGTGGCCCGCGTCGCCATCACGTCACTGTGGTCGCCGAAAATCGATAGCGCGTGGGTCGCCACGGTCCGCGCCGCCACGTGAATCACCGCCGCTGTCAGTTCGCCGGCGATCTTGTACATGTTGGGAATCATCAAGAGCAGGCCCTGTGACGCGGTAAACGTGGTCGCAAGCGATCCGGCTTGCAGCGCGCCGTGCAGCGCGCCCGCCGCGCCCGCCTCACTCTGCATCTCGACGACGCGCGGGACGCTGCCCCAGATGTTAGGACGCCCTTCCGACGCCCACTGGTCAGCCCACTCGCCCATGGGCGACGACGGGGTGATGGGATAAATCGCAATCACCTCGTTGGTCTGATAGGCGATCTCGGCGGCGGCCTGGTTGCCGTCCAGCGTGACGCGCGGACGCGCGACGGGAGGGTGCTCCCGGCACTCGCTCTTGGAACCCACTTCTATTTGTTCGATCATGTAGGGAATGGTAGCCGGAGGGCTAAAACCGCGCAGTGACGCAGGTCACAGTGTCCGAGCGACGCAGGTCACCACGGTGAGCAGCCCGCCCGGGACTGGCAGAATCACGGAGTCGGAAGTATAATCGCTGAAAAGGTAGGAGGGGCTATGCGGTGTTCCCGCCTGCTCGTCGTTGCCGTCGTACTGTTCTCCAGCGCAGGATTAAGCGCGGCTGCCGGAGGCAGTCAAGAGACGCCTGCCACGTGCCCTGTCACGCGTCCGCCCAATCCACCATTCGTTGCGCCCTTGCCGTATCCTCCAAGTTTCACCGACAAGAAGGACTTCTGGTATGGGACGCCGTCGCTGTGGACGCTCTTGACCGTCCCGGACCTCCGAGGACGTTGCGGCGTGGGCCCCACGTGCTATACCACAAAGCTCATTTACTGGAGCTCCTTCTTCGATTGGCGAAGAGAGCTGGAACCGGAACTCGTCGTCACTGCAAGACGACTCGACCGCCGAGGGTCCTTAGTGTCCACCGAACACGCGAACGCCGTTTTTGTTCCACGGACGACACCTGGCATGATGACGGGGATCGACATACCCACGGCCGGTTGTTGGGAACTTACGGCCCGGTATCGTGGTCATACACTGAGCTACGTGGTATCCGTAGAACCCTGACTCCCGAGGGCTGTCCAATCCACATTCACATCACGGGGTTGACGGAGGCGCCGCCGCGCCGGGTAACTTTGACTGAAAGTGCTCGATGAGTTCGCGGATGCGACGCGCATCCTCCTTCCGATGGCCGTGGCTGACGATGGGGTTGGAGCCGCCCGATGAGTCGATCCGAATCTCGGACCAGATAAGCCCGGTGCGGATGTTCACCGAGGCGACTTTCGACACGGCGATGCTCTCGTCGTCCGAGCCCACCAGGTGCGGCTTGACGCGCGACACGTGTTGCGGTGTCAGCTCGATGCGCACCGGAAAGAAGAAATTCCCGGCGGTCCATCGGCTGGCCTTGAAGACGTATCTTTCTTCAGGCTTCTCTTCGGGCATAGAGCCTCGACTGCGCCACACTCTACCTCGGATGCCTGATACTATCAAGGCGGCAGACCCGACGGCTCGGGGTAAGCCAAACTGGGATTTCCGGCTGAGATGCCAGCCCGGCGCAACAAGCGGACCACGCTGGCCATCCCGGGCGCGATCGTGGTGGGCCTCGCGGCGTTCATTTACTCGGAATACAGCCGCTGTCGAGATGCTTCCAGATCTGGTGCGCCCAGTTATTATTACTTCCACTCGAGCTGGTACGGCGTCTGCGGGCGCCTAGGGCAGCGTCTTCGGGGCTGTAGGCCTTTGGGCAAGCATCAGAATCGCCGTCGCGAGGACTGCCGCCGGGGTGAGCACACCCTCCCGCTCTATATCTATAAATGAGGTTGCAAATCCTCGTGACGACGTTCACTGTAGTGGCACTCGTTGAAGCCTGCCCTGGAAGGGCGCGAAGAGGGTGGCGGTCGCGGACAGTCGCAGACCAACGCTACAAGGGAAGGTGCCACTATTTCTTGCAATTCTCAATAGCATGACCGACCTTTGTGACCGTCCCAGTGCTGTGCGGCCCGGAGAAGAACTCGACTTGGCCAGGCTCGAGCCCTTCTTGCGAAGCCACATTCCAGGAAGCTGTGGAGGGCTCCGCGCCGAACAATTCCCGAGCGGGCACTCGAACCTGACCTACTTGGTGCATCTCGGCGAACGGGAAGTGGTGCTGCGCCGTCCGCCGTTCGGCAGCAAGGTCAGAACCGCACATGATATGGGTCGTGAATATCGTGTCCTCTCGAAACTCCATCCCGTTTATCCCCCGGCGCCCCAAGTGCTCCTCTACTGCGACGACCTTTCAGTCCTGGGCGCACCGTTTTACCTGATGGAGCCGATCCACGGGATCATCCTGCGCCGGGATCCGCCAGCCGGCTTGCCGTTTTCGCCCGAGACGGCGCGACGCCTAAGCGAATCGTTTATCGACAACCTCGCCGCGTTGCACCGCCTCGGCTACGCGGCTATCGGCCTGGCCGATCTCGGAAGGCCGGAGGGCTATCTCGAGCGCCAGGTGCGCGGCTGGATCGAGCGCTACCACGGTTCCGCGACCCACGACCTTCCTGAGGTCGAGCGGCTCTCCACATGGCTACGCGAAAACCTGCCCTCGACAAGCGAAGCCGCGCTCATCCACAATGACTACAAGTATGACAATGTGGTTCTGGATTCGAGCGATGTCACGAAAGTTGTCGGCGTACTGGACTGGGAGATGAGCACCATCGGCGATCCGCTCAGCGATCTCGGAACGGCATTGACCTACTGGGTGGATCCGGGTGACCCGGACGAGTTGCAAGCTATTCGCTGGGGACCCACAACCTGCCCGGGAAGTTTGACGCGCGCCCAGCTTGTCGAGCGCTATGCTCAGGCGACCGGCCGCGATGTCTCGGGCATCGCGTTCTTCGTGGTCTTCGCCCAATTCAAGGTGGCGGTGATCGTCCAGCAGATCTACTACAGGTATCACCGGGGACTGACCCGCGATCCGCGCTTTGCTTCGCTGCTCGAGGTGACGAAGATTCTCCTGCGTGCGGCGTGGCGTTCGGCACAAACCGGCGCAGTCTAGATCTCCGCGACGCTCACTCCGGGTCCTCGCGCGAAAGGCGGGCCAGTGCTACGCCAGGTAGCGAACAATCCACTCTGCGACACAGCAGGGTTTGTCGGATCCCTCGGTCTCGACCGCCACAGAGAACGTGGCTTCGAGTGCGTCGGGAAGTTCCTTGAGTGACAGCAGCGTGAAGCGCGCTCGAATCTTCGCGCCGGCAGGCACGGGAGAAGGGAAGCGGACTCGATTCAAGCCATAATTGACTGCCATGCGGACGCCACCGCGAAACTCGATCGCCTGCTCCATGAAGCGGCTCAGCAAGGAGAGTGTCAGGAAACCGTGTGCAATCGTGGTGTGGTAGGGCGATTCGCGCTCGGCACGCTCGCGGTCAAGATGAATCCACTGGCGGTCTTCGGTCGCCTCGGCGAACTGCCGGATGCGGTCCTGCGTGACGAGAAGCCATTCGGTCACCGCGATTTCGCGGCCCACGTAGTCCTTCAAAGCTTGCGGTATTTCGATCACCAGCTTCTGCACTGGGCGGCCCCTTGAGGTTACGACGGGGTCGAGTGTGGACGGCGCGTATCCCACTTCTTGAGCTCGAGTTTGGCCAGGGTCTCCATGTGGACCTCGTCGGGGCCGTCGGCCAGCCGCAGCGAGCGCACGTTCGCCCAGGCGCTGGCGAGAAATGTGTCTTCGGAGACGCCGGCTCCGCCGTGCGCCTGGATGGCGCGGTCGAGCACCCGCAACGCCATATTCGGCGCTACCACTTTGATCATGGCGATCTCGGCGCGCGCCGCTTTGTTGCCGACCGTGTCCATCATGGAGGCGGCTTTGAGCGTCAGGAGCCGCGCCTGCTCGATCTCCATACGCGAGGCCGCGATGTCAGCGCGGATGGTGCCCTGTGCAGCGAGCGGCTTGCCGAAGGCGACGCGCGACTGCACGCGCCGGCACATGGTTTCGAGAGCCCGCTCGGCAGCGCCAATACAGCGCATGCAGTGGTGGATGCGTCCCGGCCCGAGCCGCCCCTGCGCGATTTCGAATCCTCGTCCCTCGCCCAGCAGGATGTTCGAAACCGGCACCCGCACGTTCTCGAAGATGACCTCGCCGTGGCCGTGCGGCGCGTGGTCGTAGCCGAAGACCGTAAGCATCCTCACGACCTTGGCTCCCGGCGCGTCCATCGGCACCAGGATCATCGACTGCTGTTGATACGGCGATGCCGAGGGGTCCGTTTTGCCCATGAAGATGGCAAGCTTACAGCGCGGATCGCCGGTGCCTGATGACCACCATTTGCGGCCATAGAGGACGTACTCCTCGCCCTCGCGAGTGATGCTCGCTTCGATGTTGGTCGCATCCGAGGAAGCGACGGCGGGCTCGGTCATCGCGAAGCACGACCGGATCTCGCCCGCCAGCAGCGGCTTCAGCCATTGCTCCTTCTGCTCGGGCGTTCCGTAGCGCGCCAGCACTTCCATGTTACCGGTGTCGGGCGCCGAGCAGTTGAATACTTCGGGCGCCATCGCGCTACGTCCCATGATTTCACAGAGCGGTGCGTATTCGAGATTGGTGAGGCCGGCGCCGTATTCAGAGCCAGACAGGAACAGGTTCCACAGGCCGGCCGCCCGGGCCTTGGGCTTCAACTCCTCGATGATCCGCGTGGGGGACCAGCGGTCGCGCGCGACCTCGTCCGAGAAGCGCCGCTCGTTGGGGTAGATGTGCTGGTCCATGAAGGTTCGCAGCCGCCCCTCGAGCTCCTTCACTTTGTCGCTGAACTGGAAATCCATGAGGTTCCTGCTGACGGCCGAGCCGTACGGATACCAGGATTATATAAGATGCTGACCTAGTGGGGACTGGAGAGTGCCGGCTTTCGCAGCCGTTCGTACAAATCAAGCTCGCTCTGGGCTGCCTCCTTTTGTCCGGCCCGGGCGTACGCTTGAGCCAGTCGATAGTGCGCCGCGGCGAGCGAGGGCTTCAGTTTGACGGCCGCTTGATACTCGCGAATCGCGTCAGCGTCATGAGACCGCGCGGCGTGCAAGACTCCAAGCTGCAGGTGCGCGTCGGCGAAATTGGGGTCGAGCGCCAGGGAGCGTTCGAGCAGCGATTCAGCCTGCGCTAGAGCCGATGGGTCCTTGCCGCCTCCTTTTTCGAGCGCGAGGGCGTAATAGTAGAGCGCCTGTGGATTGCGCGGATCGAGCGTAACCAGGCGTTCCAACCTCTTCGGGACCTTGTCGCGGGGTTGGGGTGAGCCCGCATAGGCCTTGGCGAGCACAAAGTAGGGCCTAGGATCAGACGGCGCGAGGTCGGTGGCTCGTAACAGCGACGCGATAGCCTTCTCGTAGTCGCCGCGCGCCGTGAGGGCGATACCGAGGCCAGTGTGCAGCTTGACGGAATCCGGGAAGCGAGCGACGCCCACCTGAAAGATTTCAACCGAAGCTTGGATAGCGTGACTCAGCAGGCTATCGCTGCCGTGGGCCAGGAACTGGCTCTCGGTCCAACTGTTGAGTTCGGTCGCCGTCGGCGGCGATGCGGAAACGGTGTCTGCTTGACCGCGAGCAGGCGCGGCGACCGCTCCCGTGCCACTGCTGGGCGCAGCGCCTTCGGCCGCGGCGTACTCAAGCATCAGACTATAGCTATCGACCTCCTTGGCCGCGCTGTACCCTCCGGGATCGACGGAGGCGCTGACGCCGCCCGGCTTGAACTCACTCTTATCGTAGTAGTCAAATCCGCCGGGCGATTGGCTGGAATTCAGTTGTCGGGGAGGATTCTGCTGCGCGGTAATCTGCCTCCCGGCGCGATGGCATGACAATCCGGCCAGCAGTAGGAGTGACAGTGGTATCCATCGGTTGCCCCGCATGCTGCTATGGTACCGCGAAAGGGTCAGCTTTGCCGGGCGAACCGGGATATCAGGCGCCGGCCACGAAGGCGTCGACCTCGGTGTGCGATGGCGTGGCCACCTGTGTGCCGAGGCGAGTCACCGAGAGGGCTGCCGCCCAGTTGGCAAAGTTGCACGCTGGCGCGAGATCAGAGCCTTCACTCAAGGCGACGGCGAGGCCGCCGTTGAAGACGTCGCCGGCGGCCGTCGTGTCCACTGCCTTAACGGTCGGCGCGCGCAGCAGTTGCACTCCCTCGTCGACCAGCAGGCATCCCTGCGATCCCAGCTTGACGATTACCGTGGCCGCTTTACGCTCCTGGAGCCTCCGGGCAATCTCCGCTGCCTGGTCAGGATTCAGACTCGAGGGCGGCAGCCCGGCGAGGATTGCGGCCTCGGTTTCGTTCGGGGTGATGATGTCGCAGTGCTCGAAAAGTTCCTCGGGAACCTCGCGAGCCGGAGCCGGATCGAGCACCACCTTGGCCCCTGCACGACGGCCGGCGCGCGCTGCCGCCATCACCGTGGGCAAGGGATTCTCGAGCTGGAGCATGACAATCGCCGCGCCTTCAAAGTACGGCTGCGCGGCCTCCACGTCGCCGGGTGAGAAGCGGTTGTTCGCGCCGGGCACGATGATGATGGAATTGTGTCCGTCATCGGCGACGAAGATGAGGGCGATGCCGCTCGTCGCCCCTTCAACGCTTAGCAGGCCGTTCACGTCGCAGCCGGCCTTTTCGAGGTTGGAGCGCATCGCGCGGCCGAAGTCATCGCTGCCCACTCGTCCCAGCATCGCCACTCGTCCGCCGAGCCTCGCCGCCGCGTAGGCCTGATTGGCGCCCTTGCCACCCGGTTCGCTGAAATACGTGTGGCCGGTGATGGTTTCCCCGACCACCGGAATGCGCGCCGCGCATCCCACCAGATCCATGTTCAAGCTGCCGACCACAACGATTTTCCCTGCCATCCGTGGCTCCTGTATCGAACGGGAAATGTGCTGCTGGGACGACAGGCGGGATTATACCCCCACATTTGGTAGCACAGCCGAGTCTCTAACGGCCGAGTTCCGACAACATCTGCTGGGCCAGGGCGTGGTCGGGATGCCGTTTCAGAAGCTGATGCAGAGTGTCTACCGCCTCGTCTTTGTGATCCTCGAGCGCGTACACCTTGGCGAGATTGATATAGGCCTGGTCGAAATCGGGCGCAACACGAATGCAGGTCTCGAACGACTTCACGCCCTGTTCGATCCGATGGGTACGCAGATAAAGAATGCCAAGGTTGTTCAGCGCCTCCGGGTAATCGGGGCGCAGATTGACCGCCGCCTCGAGGTATTGCTCGGCGCGCGGAGTATCGCCTTCCTGGACGAAGGTCATCGCCAGGCTGTAGTTGATTCCGGCGTCGTTCGGGTCACTCGCGAGCGCCTGTTCGAGTGTCGACTGTGCTTCCGCCCAGCGATGCTGCTGCCGATAGACATTGCCGAGATTCTCGAGCGCCACGGAATAACCTGGACTCAGCCGGAGAGCCTCCTTCAAGGCGGCGATGGCGTCATCGTTCCGGCCTTCCTGGGCCGCTAGCATGCCGAGGTTGTTCCAGGCGTTGGTCCACGTGTCCGGGTAACTGGGTCGACTGCGCAGCGTCTGCTCGAAGCTGGCGCGCGACTCTTTCGGCATCTGCTTCTTGAGATAGATCATCCCGAGCAAGTAGCGTGCGTCGGCGTTCTCGGGCTCGTGCTCGAGCACCATCTGGCAACTCGCGAGCGCCTGGTCGAGATATCCCCGTTCCATGAATACCAGCGCGTACGTGAACTGGTTGCGATGGAACTCGCCGCCGTAAAGGCTCCCTGGAAACGGCAGTCCCTTGGCCAAACGTTCCGCCGCGGTGGTTGGGATCTGGCGGGCGTCCGCTTCGACGCTCTCCGCATCCACCGGGCCTTGGTAAACCCTGACGATGAGGCCTTTCGAGTCGAGCAGGAAAGACGTGGGAATACCCAGGTCGCGCCGGCGATCGAAGAGGTAGTGGTAGAGGATGTTGTAGACCGCCGCGACTTCCTCGGTGGCGAGCAGAATGGGAAACGAGTAGTGCCTGCCGCTCACGAGTTTGCGCGCCTCATCCGCCTCGCCTGGAAGATTCACATTGATACTCACCAACTGCAGCCCTTGCGCAGTCCAATGCTGGTAGCGCTGCTCGAAGACTGCTAGGTCACGGTCAGAAGCCGACGATGGCGTTCTCCAGAATGTCAGCAAGAGCGGATGACCGCGGAAGTCCGCGAGCTTCCGCTCATGACCTGCGACGTCCGGCAAAGAAAAGTCCGGCGCGACGACAGGAGCAATCAGCCAAGTCTCGACGGTTGTGGGAGGCGGGCCGGCGGGGAGCGCGGCCATCTTGGACGCTCCTTGCTCTTGGCGGGCGGGCGAGACAGCCGCATTGCCGTGTACGTAGGGCACTGCATGGAACTGGCCCGAACCTTCCTCGATCTGGATAAGATGGCCCACGGGCAAGCCTTCGAAATGCTCCACCAGACCGGTAGGCCAGTGAATTATTGCACGGACCGGGTCCTGCGCCTTGCCCAACCCGAAATGCAAATCCTTGGTGTGCTGCGAGAGAAATCCCGAGCCTGCCTGAATGAATTTGGTCTGACGGAGTCCGCCGCCTTCCACGGTGATGGCGGCGCCGATGGCGTCGCGGTTGCTCTTCCGTCCGCGCAGCCGGAAGGCGATGGACGCGCCGAGGTCCTGCAGTTCGTTGTGCAGAACGCGCAACTGCGGACCGCTGCGGTTTTTCAGGAACACTTCCAGCCGTCCGTCGTGATCGAGGTCGGTGAGCGCAAAGGCGCGGCTGTCCTCGATGAAGTCGAGTCCTGCGGCGCCCGCGATTTCCGAGAACGTCCCGTCGCGATTGTTGGCGAAGAAGCTGTTGCGCTCATAGCCGGACCACGTCCCATCAGCACGAATCAGCTCGTTGATAGCGTTCCAGCCTTTTTCGTAGCGCGGCGAGGAGACGGGCTTGAGCGGCGTTTCCGCCACCACCTGCCGCCAGAAGAAGCTCGAGAGATCGCGGCGGTCGGGACCGGAAATCATCCCGTTAGCGATATAGATGTCGGGATAGCCATCGTGGTCGAAGTCCCAGGCGTCGCTGGACCACGACCAGCGTCCCATCTGGACGCCTGCCGCCGCGCTCTGGTCGGCAAACCGGCCGTTGCTCTCATTGCGAAACAGCGAATTACCGTCAGCGTGCTTGCGCAGCAGGGCGCGGACTTCGGCGGGTGCGTCCTTCAGGAACACGTCCTGCGTGCTGACGCGCTTGCCGGCCGCCGACCACATATCGGCGACGTAGAGGTCCTGCTTGCCGTCGCCGTCGTAGTCGAACCAGCACACGCTCATGCCCGCGCCCACGTCCTCCACGCCCGCCTCACGCGCCACGTCAGTGAACGTCCCATTGCCGTTGTTGCGATAAAGATTCTTGCGCCCGAAATCGTTGACCACGTAGAGGTCGGGCCGGCCATCGCCATCAAAGTCGGTCCAGCCGCAGGTGAAGGTGTAGCGACTATTGTTCACGTTCATGCCGGACGCCGCGGTCACGTCCGCAAACGTGCCATCGCCCTGATTGTGCATCAGGAAATTCGGCGGGCCATTCTCAGCGGTGTAATAGGGCGTGGGATACTGGTACTGATTGAGGCCGAGATAGTAGCTGTAGAGGCCAAAGTAGATATCGAGCCGGCCGTCGCCATCGTAGTCGGCGAGGGCGGCGCCCGTGAACGTGCCTTGCGGCGGTTGGGCAAAACGAAAGGCGTCCGGCTTGTTCTCAAACTGCCCGTCGTCCTGGTTGAGGAAGAGCAGTGGCCCGTCGACGGTGACAACGATCAGGTCCTGCCGCCCGCGGTTCATGAGGTCAGCGAAGAGCGCGTTCGCCGTGCTGTCGAGCACTGCGACACCGGCGCGCTCCGTCACATCCTCGAACGTCCCGTCGCCCTGGTTGCGATACAGGCGATTGGGCAGTCCCGCGGGCTGGCAGACGTAGACATCGTCGAAGCCGTCGCCGTCGACGTCCCCCACGGCAATGCCGTTGTTGCCGTAGACGTCGATGCGGCTGGCGCCATCGAGCACCGTGCGCCACTGGTCGACGCCGGGAACCAGTTGCTGGTGATAGGAAGCGCAGCCGCCGAGCGCGCGGTCGGTGATGTCCGCGAACACCGGAGCGGCAGCGCGAGTCTCGGTTTCGTCGAGCGCTTGCCACTTGCGGACGCGCCAAATGCCCGCGGAGTCGCGCTCCCACTCGAGATCCCACTGGCCGACGCGCTCGCCGCGGAAGAAATCCGTGCCCGTCCCGACGAGGTCGTAGCGAACGCTCGTTTGAAGCGAGCCGGGATCGGCGGCTTCGCCGGACGCGGAGATGGCAGTCACTTTGAACTCGGCCGTGACCAAATTCGAGAAGATGCCGGCGAAATGCCTGAATTCCGCGAGGAACTTCTCCGGGTTGAGGTCGAGCGCGGTCGGGAATCGACTCCTCCACACGCTGAGTCCGGGCGTCGGCCGTAAGGGCTGGCGCACGTTCGGGATGAGGCTGGTTGCCTGCAGAGTCGCCGATAAGGAGTTTTCGACCGCCACGAATCGCGCCGCCGCTTGATTCGTGGCGCGACACAGCTCCGCGGTCCACTTTGCGAGTACCGCTTCGATCTCGGCAGCGTACTTCTCGGTGACGAAGGCATCGAGGCCGGGCTCAACCTTCCGGAGTACTTCATCGATCGACGTGGGTTGTCGATAATGCGGCGCCAGGCGATCGTCGAAGTAGGCCAGTGGGTGGGAGGCCGGCTGCGGTGGCGACGCTTGGTCGCGGGCGCTCGGATAACCGAAACCTGACCACGACCTCAGGACGAGCCCGGCGGAAGCCCACCGGCAAGACCGCGTCAGGAACTCGCGGCGTCCGAACCCTGATAGCCGGTCCGCTTTCGATTCTTTCCCCACGCAGATTTCTCTCCCCAGCCGACGGCTTCTCAAGCCGCCCGCATGCTATGCTTGACCCGCTTGCACCATGCATTGTAGCTTTAGCATAAGCAGCATAAATCGAGATTTTCATACGCGCGAGGCGCAATTCACAATGATGGACGTGAAATGGGTAGGGGGAGCCGGATTAAGAACAGTGGTGAATTATGAGCAGACTGTCTAATAAAGTGGCAATCGTGACGGGCGCGTCCAAAGGCATAGGCGGTGGGATTGCAACGGCCTTGGGAGCTGCGGGCGCGCGCGTGGCCGTGAACTATTCCTCCGACCGGGAGGGCGCCGAACGCGTCGCTCAGGCGATCACTGGCAACGGGGGCGAAGCGATCGCGGTCGGGGCCGACGTGTCCAAGGCTGCAGATGTCGCGCGGCTATTCAAAGAGGTGGATTCCGCGTTCGGAAGGCTGGACGTTTTGGTCAACAACGCCGGGGTATTCCGCTTCGGCGCCTTCGCGGAGATCACCGAAGAGAGCTTTCACCTCCACTACAACATCAACGTTCTCGGGGCGATTCTCACCGTGCAGGAGGCGATCAAGCGGTTCGGGGCCGACGGCGGGAGCATCATCAACCTCAGCTCTATCGTCGGCTCGCATCCGGTGGTGGGAGCCCTGCTCTACGCGTCCACGAAAGGCGCCGTCGAAACGCTGACCAGGGGATTGGCGCTCGAACTGGCGCCGCGCAAGATACGGGTCAACGCCATCGCTCCCGGTCATACAGAAACCGAAGGCAATGTAGCCGCGGGAACCTTTGAGGGTGGTGCCGGCGCCGTTCTGGCTGGGAAGACGCCGCTCGGCCGGCTTGGTCGCGTCACGGATATCGCCCCGCTGGCAGTGTTCCTAGCGTCAGACGAATCGGCCTGGATCACTGGGGAGGTCATTCGCGCCGCAGGCGGTCTCGTTGTGGCCACCTGAGTGCAATGTGCTGACCTCGCAATAAACATGCGGTGAACGCAGTCAGGACAACACAGAGAGGAGAATACGATGCAAGTTCAGAGTGACTACTTCAATGCTTATCAGAACCTAAAGCTGACACGAGATAACAAAGGCGTGCTGGTTGCTGAGTTCCACAGCAACGGCGGACCATTCATTATGACCGCGCAATCTCACACGGAATTCGTCGATGCCTTCTACCGGATTGCGCAAGATCGAGCGAACAAGATCGTAATCCTTACGGGCGCCGGCGG